>DAOLUH010000132.1:0-2895 GCA_035420085.1 Anaerolineae bacterium | reverse complement strand
TGCCGACGTTGCGCAGCACCACGCGCACCTCTTTAGGCGCGGGCGGCGGCAGCGGCGTGACCGCTGGCGAAGCCTGGGTGAGGGCCAGCACCGGACGGCCTTTCAGCAGGTGTTCCTCCGTGATGCGGGCGACGTCATCCGGCGTCAGATTGACATAGCGCACGCTGTCGGGATAAACAATCGCCTCCACGCCCCGCCCGGCTACGCCCAGCCCGGAGGTCATCAACACCTGCACCTCATCGCGCAACGCCAGCTCCTGGAGTTCATCCAGGAACGCGCCGTAGACGGCCTCGGCGCCGGGAGCGTCGCTATTGATTAAAATATTGGCGCGATAAGCCATAGCTCCTCCTTACTGGACCTTCCACTCGGCCACAACCTCGCCGCCCAAAATGTGTTTCTCGATCAAGACTGCCACACGGCTGGCGTCGACGTTGCCATAGGTGATGAGTTCACCATCACCCACCTGCACCTGGACGACCGGTTCGTAGGTGCTCATGCCGGCACTGCCGGTCTGCGTCACGACGACATCGGTGATGCCGCGCTTTTCCAATTCCTTCAAAATCGCCGCCATCGTGTCACGGGCGCCAGCAGCGATGCCGGTGGTGCCCATCGCCACGATGATGCGCGCGCGCGCGCCCTCGCCGGCCAACTTGCGGCGCTGCAACGCGCGTTCTTTGATTTTTTGTAGTTCTTCTAAACTTTTCACAATGACCTCCTAAAAATAGAGTTAATCGTATGATATGAGTAATTGGTAACTGGTAACTAGGGATTGGGGATTTGGAATCAGGAATCGGGAAATCCCAATTACCAATCCCCGATTACTGATTACCCATTCCTGTTTCGCCTTGCAATGATGCCCATCCTTCGTGCAGGCTCTCGTTGAGGAAAGCCAGCACCTCCGGGTCGGAGAAAGGGACGTCGTCGCCCAGGACGGCGCGGATGTCACGGGTATCCAGGGTAAAGGTACGGTCGTCCACGCGATGCTCGTAGAGCACATCCACACCCTCGAAGCCCACGATCATGCACAGCAAAGTCCCCGCCAGGTCGCCCAGGGGCGGACGATCAATGTGGCTGTGCTGGAAGGTGGCTGCGGTGGTCGTGCCCACGCCCGGCTCGGATGTGATGTCGAACGTTCCGTTACACATCTCCGCCGCCTGCTTGAAAAACGGGATGCCCAACCCGACATTACGGGTGGTGCGGGTGGTGTACCACGGGTCCTCCACCTTCGCCAGGGTTTCGGCGTTCATCCCCCAGCCGTTGTCCTGCACGACGATGCGCAGGGTGTCGGCGGCTGTGTCTTCTTCGATGGTAACGTGCAGTAACGTCGCGCCGGCTTTGACGCCGTTCTCAGCAATATCAAGAATATGCTGAGATAAGTCTCGGAAAATGGTCATACGTGACTCTTTTAAGAGAATTCACCGCGGAGCACACGGAGAGCGCAGAGCTTTCATCAATGAACTATCTCTGCGTACTCAGCGAACTCGGCAGCAAAATCATTCATACTTCCGCAGAATCTTCGCAACGTCCTGGGGATTGACCCGCCCGGCGATGTCATCGTCGATCATCACGACCGGCGCTTGCGAGCACGCGCCTACGCAGCGGCAGATTTCCAGCGTGAAGCGGTTGTCGGGCGTGGTCTCGTTGAGCTTGACGCCCAACACCTGCTGGAACTTCTCCACCACGGTAGTCCCGCCGCGCACGTAGCACGCTGTCCCCAGGCATATACTGATTTTGTGACGGCCAATCGGCTGCATGCGGAAGGACGAGTAGAAGGTCAGTACGCCGTACAGGTGGCTGAGGGGAATGCCCAATTGCTGGGAGAGATACTGCTGCATGTCCAGCGAGACGAAACCGAGTTTTTCCTGCACCAACGTCAAGACCAACATCGCCGCGCCGGGCTTCTCCTTGTTGTCGGCGAGAATTTGGTCTAAAACGACTTTATGTTCAGGGGCTAAATTCACAAATTGAGAAGGTTGATTGAAAGCTTCGCTCATACGTTTTCACCTCGATCATCGTGATGCTCATCATGCCGCTTACACGCTTGAGTATACCGCAAAGTGGCTACAGGCCAAGTGTAAGTCGACCATAAATGCCTTACGCCCGTCATTTTACCGTTAAAATCGGGTTTGGCAACAGGCGGAAGCTTTAGCGGACGGGATCCCTTTTGGGTCAGGGGGTGAACCGATGGGCCTGGCTGCCGGTCTCAACAACGAGGTCGGTGAAGATGCGCGCGGTTGCGCCGTTGGCCGGGATGAAGAGGATGCGGGAGAGCTCGCCGGCGTGGGGAGGGTGAGGATGGCGATCGCTAAGTACTTGACGCGCCGTTAGCGGGGATGTTTATACTCGTAGGCGTGTGCCCTGGCGGATGGCATGCCCGCTGGCATCGCCGCCGGTGTGGCGATCTGCCTGGCGTGTTGCGGTGCGGTAGCCTACTTCTGACCCTGGCGCCCGCGCCGTCCCTTAACAGGATATGCGTTGCATGCGAGCGCCCCCGCTTGACGCGGGGGCGCTTTTTGTTGTGCGAGGTGTGAGGTCGCGGTGGATGGCGCGGATGGCGGTGGTGTGGGTGGATGGGCGCTAGTAGACGCGGATTCCATTCCGCGACAACTCGTCTTTACAGGAATTGCAATAGATTCTACAGACAGTTCCTAGTTCCGGGTCGGGTATCATAGCTCTGATCTCCCAGATATAACATACAAGACGCCCCCGGCGATTGACGCGCGGGGGCGGGTAACGCGATTCTGATCGCGCGTATGCGATGGCCCACGACGACGCGTTATCGCCGAAGGCCGAGGTCCCGGGTGTTCAGGCACTGCGGGACGCTTTGTTTTTCTGTACTGACCTGTAGTTTCGCCAAATTCGCAAGATAGCGGTTTTCCCATAAAATACCAGGCA
>DAOLUH010000131.1:0-3623 GCA_035420085.1 Anaerolineae bacterium | reverse complement strand
CTGAACTGCTGCCGGAAGGCGCTACTGCGGTCGAAGTGGATACGATGGAGCGGGCAGCGGCGGTCAATACGGCGCGGATTGAGAAGCACACTATCGTTGTGGAGTTGCCAGCTTTTGGGATTGCGGCGGCGCGAGTAGAATAGAATCTAAAAAAGAAGGCGTGAGGTTATGGCTACGATCACAATAGAAGAGAAAATACGCCGATTGGCCGCAACTTATTCGGCGCAACTCGAAGAGAAAATCGCTCAAAGAGTCGAGGAAATGGAAAATGACGACAAATCCCATTTCCTCGTCTACCGCGTCTTGGGCATAACGGATAAAGAAGGCCGTCTCATTGATGTCTATCAAAACAAGGGACGGTTTCTCTACAGATACGCCGGTGCCTTTCTCGAAGAGGCCGCAAAACTGTGCTTCCAGGACAAATATACGGCTGCCGATGCTATCAAGATTCCCAATACTTTGGGGCGCTGGCCTAACACGTTTGAGATTGATTGCCTGATAGACCAAAACGCCATTGAGATCAAATGGCGAGATGCAACCACTGACGGAGATCACATCACCAAAGAGCACACGCGCATCAAGGCGATTGCAGAAGCCGGTTACACTCCCATCCGGGTCATGTTTTACTATCCCAACCGCGCGCAGGCGGTACGCATTCAGCAAACGCTCGAAACGCTCTATGCAGGCGTCGGTGGGCAATACTACTATGGCGATGAAGCATGGGATTACGTAAAGCAACAAACCGGCATTGACTTGAAAGCCATTCTGGAAAAGCTGGCTGAGGAGAATAAGCACAGCCTATGAAAACACAGGTACACAAAGGGGATTGTCTGGAGATTCTCCGCAGGTACGACGACGAGAGCGTTGACCTGATCTACCTCGATCCGCCCTTCTTCACCCAAAAGACGCACACGCTCAGCACAAGAGATCGCACACGCGAATTCTCTTTCGAGGACCTGTGGTCGTCGCACGCGGAGTATGCCGGATTCATCCACGCGCGGCTGGAGCAGATGTGGCGTGTGTTGGCCGCTACCGGGTCCCTTTTCTTTCACTGTGATCGCAATGCTGCGCACATCATCCGCACGCTGCTCGATGATGTGTTTGGACCGGATATGTTCAGAGCCGAAATCATCTGGCATTACCGGCGCTGGTCGAACGCGCAACAAGGACTACTCCCCGCGCATCAAACGATCTACTACTATACAAAATCAGATACATACACCTTCAACACCCTCTACCAAGACTATTCTGCCGCCACCAACGTTGACCAAATCCTGCAAAGAAGAAAGCGCGACGAAACAGGCAAGACTGTTTATGAAACGGATGCGGCGGGTCGGGTCATTCCCAACGGCGGCAAGAAAGGCGTTCCATTATCCGATGTTTGGGACATTCCCTATCTCAATCCTAAAGCCAGGGAACGCACCGGCTACCCTACGCAAAAACCGCTCTTGCTGCTGGAACGGATCATCAAAATTGCCAGTCATGAAGGCGATACCGTTTTGGACCCCTTCTGCGGCAGTGGGACGACGCTGGTAGCTGCTGTTTCGCTCAATCGAAAGGCGATTGGCATTGACATTTCGGACGACGCCCTGGAGATCACCCGCAAACGCCTGGAACAGCCGGTGAAAACGGAATCCAGGCTGCTCCAGCAAGGACGAGAGACCTACAAGAACGCCGACGAAGAGGCATTGGCGCTGCTGCGCGGCCTGGAATACGCGCCGGTGCAGCGCAACAGCGGCATTGACGCCGTGCTCAAGGATGATGTGAAGGGCAATCCTATCCTGGTGCGGGTGCAACGACCTGATGAGACAATCCTTGAGGCAGCCACTCGCCTGTACGCGGCTTCAAGAGACAAAAGGGCTGCTGCAATGTTCGTTATCGCTACGCAGCGAGGCGGTTATTTTGAGCTTGAAGGTCAGTTCCCGCCCGATGTTACCATTATCGAAGCGCCGGCGCTGACGATTGCGGACAGTTTATCGCAATTCAAGCGCGCCATGTCTGGGTAAATTGGCACCGACGCAGCAAATACCACCGGCAGAATTTCACCATATTGTGTTACAATACACCCCGTGTGGATGTCCAACATCCACACGGGGTCATTTTATTCGAGAGGTATCATCCCATGCAAGAACAGCACGTGCGGCGAAATGTGCTCGCGCTCGTGGGCGATTTCGTCTTTTTTTCGATAGGCTTTGCTTTTTACGATCCGGTGGTCATCGTTCCCGCGTTCGTCAAAGAGTTCACCGATTCTTCGCTGCTCATCGGCGCGCTCTCTGCTCTGCGGATCTTGATGATCACCGTGCCGCAGATTTGGGCCGCCAGTTTCCTGGTCGCGCAGCCGCGCAAAAAGCCCCTGCTGGTGTGGTCTACGTTTGGCGGACGGTTCCCCATTCTCTTCCTGGCGCTCGCCACGCTGCTGTGGACGCGCGACCACGTCTGGTTGACGATGACGGTGCTCACGCTGTCGGTCGCCGTCTTCTACACCTCCGAGGGCCTGAACAGTGTCTCCTGGCCCGCACTCGTGGGCAAAGTGATCCCCGACAAGCTCCGTGGGCGTTTCTTTGGCGCCGGGCAGCTCTTTTCCAGCCTGGGCGCTGCGGTCGCGGGGATCATCGTCAGCCGCATCCTCGACAAAGACGGGGCGGCGCTGCCGGAACGGTGGGCGCTGTTGTTCGGCATCGGCTTCGTGGCGCTGATGCTCTCGCTCGTCAGCATGTTCTTCATCCGCGAGAAAGCCGAGGACAAAGCACCCGGCAAAACCGACGTCCGCCACGGCCTGCGGATGATGCTTCACTATCTGCGCACGGATGCGTCGCTGCGTCGGGCCGTCATCACCCAAATTGTGCTGTGGACGGCGGGAGCGGCATCCCCATTCTTCATCGTGCGCGCCCGCGAGGCCTTTGTGGGCAACGACGCCATTATCGGTGCGCTTTTGACGACGCAGAGTATCGGCGGGGTGGCCGCGGCGTTGATCTGCGGGCATCTGATCGACCGGGTGGGCAGTTGGGCCGCCATTCGTCTGGGGGCTATCACGCAGACCGCTGCGCTGTTGGCAGTCATCCTGGCAGGCGTGCTCAATGCGCCGACGGTCCTCTACTTCACCGCCTTCTTCCTGTTGGGCTTTGTGACCGCCAGTCTGTGGTGGAGTTTCAGTGCCTACCTGCTGGACATCGCCGACGACGAACAACGCCCGATCTACCTGGCGGCGAGCGGCATCCTCAGCGGCGTCACCGTCCTCAACCCGCTCATCGTCGGCGCGCTGTTCGAGATGCTTCAACCTGGAATCGTATTCATTATCATGGCGGCGCTCAGCGTGTACGGCGGCGTTTTGGCCTGGCGGTTGCGGAAGGGTAGAATCAGCGAATGGTGAATGGTGAATGGCAAATGGCGAATGGCAAATGGTAAATGGCAAATGGCGAATGGGCGTTCGACCACCTGACTATCTGACTACCCGACTATCCGACTTTCGACTAAGGAGCACAAGTTGTCATCACCGGCTTTGACGAAAGCGACGGCACAGGCCAATTCGCGGCGGGGGCTGATCGTGTTGTATCTGGCGGCGGTTGTGTTTTATTGGGCCTCGATGTATTTCTACGTCCCCACCCTGTCGTCCTACATCAAAA
>DAOLUH010000130.1:0-3838 GCA_035420085.1 Anaerolineae bacterium | reverse complement strand
CGCGTTCCGCCCCCAAAATCTTGGGCGCCATCTTGGAATAGTACAGGCCGGTGGCGTAAGGCCGCCCGCCGTACTTCTCCGCGATCCCGGCAATGGTCAACGAGAGCGGGAAGACGAAGTTGTAGCTCAGCTTGCGCTGGTCGGCGGGGATGAAGCCGAGGATCACGACTTCCGGCTCGCCCTTGGGGTTGCGTCCCTGGCGGATGAGCATCCCTTCCTTCACCACGGGCTGCGCGATTTTGGTTTCGACCTCAGACAGCATCGCGCCCAGGCCGGAAAGCGGCACGACGACCTCCGCCGGGACCAGGCTGGGTCCCAGGCGCTTCACCGTCATGATGCGGAAGCGGTTGGCCCACTCGTGCTGCGCGATTTCGTCGCTGAGCAGGGTGGCCTTGCATTTGCCGGCGTTCATCCGCTCGGCCAGTTGCGCCCGCACAAACGCGCTATCCTTTTGGCGAACAGCAATCGTGGTGATGTAGGTTTCGGGTAGTTCGACGTGCTTTTCGACGGGATGACCCTGGTGCATCATCGGCGGTGCTTGATTTTTCATGGTCGCCATGCGCGGGTTGATGAAGTGCATCGACCAGATCGGCAGGTTGCACTCCATAAAGCCTTCCAGCAGGTGTTGCAGCTCGCGCGCGTCGGGACAGCCGATCGAGAGGATGTCCAGCGGGACTTCGGGCTGAACCTTGATCGTCATCTCGGTGATGATGCCCGTGATGCCCTCGGCCTCGTAGATCATATCCAGGCCCTCGCCTTCGAAGACGCCGACCTCGCCATTGCCGAGCACCACGCGCGCGCTGACGACGTTATCGCGGAACCAGCCGGCCTCGAAGGAGCCGTAGCCCGCGCCGCCCTGCGCCAGCCAACCGCCCGCCGTCGCCGAGGGATAGCTGCTGGGGTAGGTGCGCAGCGTCATCCCGTGCTTTTTCAACTCGCGGTCGGCGTTCTCCCAAACGATGCCGGGTTGCAACGTGGCGGTCTGCGCTGCGACGTCCACGTGCAACACCTTCGCCAGGCGGAAGAAGTCGACCACCACGCCGCCCTTCACCGGCAGCACCCCGCCGTAGCCGGAGGTCGCTTTGCCGCGCGGCGTGAGCGGGATGTGATTCGCCGCCGCCCACTTCACCAGCGCGACGACCTCCGCTTCCGATTCCGGCTGCACGATGGCGTCGGCCAGTGGCTTGCCGATAAGCGGCTTGATCAGCAACGGCATCTCGCCGACGTCGTGACTGTAGAGCTTGCGCTCGACGCGCCGGGTGTTCACCCGGTCGCCAAAGGTCGTTTCAAGCCAAGTGGTCTGTTCTGACGATAGATGTCCCATATTTCCTCCTACAAAATGGCAAATGGCGAATGGTAAATGGTGAATGGCAAATGGCAAATGATAACCGGCCAATCTTGCCTCTTAACTCTTAACTCTTGCTTCCTGCCTCTTGTGTCTTGTCCGCCACGAAGCCGCGTAAAATGTTCATCGCTTCGAGGATGCGGGGATCGCCGAGGGAGTAGTAGATGGAGGTGCCGTCGCGCTCGGCGTTGACCAGGCCGCGCTCGCGCAGGACGCGCAGGTGGTGGGAGACGGTGGGCTGCGTCACGTCCAGCAGCTCGGTCAGCTCGGTGACATTGCGTGGGTGCTCGGCGACGAGGTAGAGCAGTCGCAGGCGTTTGGTATCGCCGATGCCCTCGCAGATGTAGCGGTGCATCAAGGCGACTTCGTCTTCGGTGATAATTTGGTTGATCGTCATCTTGTTTATATATTGATAGATGTCTATATAGAACAATATCAATATAGCATGGTGCGGGGAAATGTCAACTGCGTTTAGCTACCAAGACGCCAGGGACGCCAAGGAAATCAAAATTGACCTTCACTCATTGCGTGTTACACTTAAAGTCAAAGACTTCGAGTTTTTCGGAGGGGCCTATGAGGATAGCGAATCGCAGGTGCGTCGCACCTGTTGAAGCAAGGAGGATGGTATGGAAAATATAGTTGTTGCGCCAGAAACATTGCCCTATTTTGAGTATGTTGAAGGAGAAACTTTTACGCACAAAATGCTGGCGCTGATCAATGGCTATTTTGTCCAGCAGCTTCAGGCGTGTGAGCAGGAGATTCGTGAGTATGAGTTGCGTTATGGCGTCACTTTCGCGGAATTTGCCGAGCGTTGGGAAAACGGCGCGATTTCTGATCCCTGGTCACATTCCACCGAACGCGATTATATGGAATGGGAAGGACTGGAAGCTGAACGGAAGAACTGGTTGGCGCAACTGCGTGCTCTTCAGCGACAAATGCAGTCCGCGCCGCAAAGTGTATACATTGAAGGATAGTCGTCGTGGATACACGTGTATTTGCCACGTTGCTGACTGAGGCTATCAGAGCAGTGTTTCCGGACGTGCGTGTTGATATGACGATAGTGCGCCATACTCGTCTGAAGACGCGTGTGGATTTGGAAAAGGGATGTCACGTGGATATATTTTTCCGCGAAGAAACTCAGCGCATAGATTACACCTTGATTTGTGGCGATATGCGGCTGTTTGGGCTGGATAATTTGAAAGGATGGCATTATCATCCGTCGGCGGAACCGTCTCAGCATGTCCCGTGCGCTGCGCCGACGCCTATGCAGGCGCTAGAGCAAATTCGGGATGTTTATGTGCAGTATGCTTCTCTCATACTCCAAACGCTGCCAAGTTTCTAGCGATTTTCCACGTTCTCCACACACTCCCGCAGCACATCCGCCAGTTCCGCGCGCTGTCCCCACGCCAACGCGGCCTCGAAGTCGACGGTGGGGAGGTGGGGCCGGATTTCAACCAGCAGTGTGGCCGTATTGCTCGCGCCTTCGGACGAGTCGGAGGGCAGGGTTTGCGTGAATCCGAGCACTTTCGTCGCTGCTGTGTACTGTGCTGTGGCAAACAGGTATCTTGCCCACCCGCTGAGCGCCATGGCGACCAGCCGCATATTCTCGACAGCGACGGCGGTTTGCATCCCGCTGTGGAGGTGCTGTCTCGCCCTTTCGAGATGGCCGACGTCGAGCGCGAGCTGGCCCAGGTTGATGTGTCCCAACGTCACGCCAAACTGTTCTCCCAGCGTTTCGAAGATGACCAGACTTTCTTCGAACATCGGTTGGGCGCGCGCGGTATCGCCGGCTTGCATGAGAAATGAGGCCCAGTCGTTGAGGGTGTAGCCTACGATGCGCTGGTCGCCGTATTCTTTACCGATGGCGATGCACTGCGCGAAGTACGGTTCGGCTTCGGCAAAATTACCGAGCACGCCGGCCAGGTGATTGGCGGCGAAGGCCAGGTTCATCTGCGCGCCCAGCGTTTTGAAAATCTCATAGCTTTGGCGGAAACACGCCTGTGCGGTGCCGATGTCCCCCGTATCCCGTGCCACAACGCCGAGATGATCGAATACCTGGGCGATGCTGTGCAGGTTACCGGTCTGGCGAAACAAGGCCAGGCTGCGCTCGAAATAGCCCTGCGCCTCGGTGTAATGCCCTAGCGCCCAGGCCACGGTCCCCAGTTGGTCGAGTGCCCGCGCCTGCCCGTTGAGGCTGCCCGCTGTCGTGTGGAATTCGAGGGCCTGGCGATAGTGTTCTTGCGCCAGGGGATACTCGCCGCGCAGCCAGGCGACGCGGCCCAGTTGCACGTGCGTTGCGGCGACGGCCGCGGTTGTTCCCAACTTCCGGTTGAGCCCCAGGGCGGCTTCTGCCAGGGCTTTTGCCTGCTCAATTTTGTTGCTCGCCGTGGCCAGGCTTGCAGCGCGCGCCAGCAGCCAGCCACGGGTGGATTCTGCTGCGGGGGTGGATAGCGGCTCCAGTGCGGCGAGCGCCTCTTCGAAGAGTGCCAACCC
>DAOLUH010000129.1:0-3945 GCA_035420085.1 Anaerolineae bacterium | reverse complement strand
GCCTGCTCATCAACTTCAGTGTGCTGCGTCTGGTAGACGGGGTGAAACGGATTTCCGCGTAGTTTTTTGCCACAGAGAACACAGAGTTCACAGAGAGATAGAGAAAAAAAACTCTGTGTTCTCTGTGAACTCTGTGGCTGAAAAAGGAGATGACTATGCAACCATTCGATTATTACAAACCGAAAAATTTCGATGAGGCGTTCAAGCTATTGACTCTGCCCGACAAGCTGATGTATCCCTTAGCCGGAGCCACCGATCTCATTCCTCATACGCGCGATGGGGCGTGGAAACCCGATGGCGTGGTGGACATCAAGGGATTGCCCGGTCTGCGCGACCTCACCGTGGAAGGGCTGGAACCGTGCTGCGGCTGCGCCCCCGGCGAATGTCTCTACGTCGGCGCGGCGGTGCGGATGAACGAAATTGCAGGCTCGCCGTTGGTGCGCTCGCATTGGGACGTGCTGGCGCAGGCCGCCGCCGCGATGGGTAACGAGCAAGTGCGCAACCGCGCCACCATCGGCGGCAATCTGGGCACGGCTTCTCCCGCCGCCGATTCCGCGCCGGCGTTGTTCGTGCTGGATGCGTCGCTGTTGATCAAAGGGCCAACAGGCGACCGCTCGCTCCCGGTAGAAAGATTCTTCATCGGCCCCAAGCGCAATGCGCTTAAGAAAGGTGAAATTATCGTCGGTATATTGATCCCCAAGCCGCCTGCTGGCGCCATCGGCGTTTACGAAAAACTCAGCCGCCGTAAAGCCGGCGATTTATCCATTGTCAGTGTTGCGGTGATGGCCCAGCCACATAACGGCGGCTATCGCTGGCACATGGCCCTGGGCGCAGTGGCCCCCACCCCGATCCACGCTCCGCAAGCCGAGGCCATTCTGAATGAGAGCCACGACGACGCTCACATTGACGAAGCTGCCGCAGCGGCATACGGCTGCTGTTGTCCCATTGACGACGTCCGCGCCAGCGCCGAATATCGGCAGATGATGGTGGTGAACATCACACGGCGGGCGATTCGGCGCGTTTTAACGTTGCAACGTTCGAACGTTGAAACGTTGGAACGTTCACACATCTGAACGTTCCAACGCGAAAGGAGTCCTTATGTTACACGAAATCACGCTAATCATCAATGGCGATGCCTACACCGTCGCCGTCCAATCGCATCACACGTTGCTCAAAGTGCTCCGCGAACAACTCGGCATCACCAGCCCCAAAGTCGGCTGCGAGAACGGCGAATGTGGCGCGTGTACGGTCATTATAAATGGCGCGGCGGTCAACTCGTGCCAGGTGCTCGCGGCGGAAGCGGACGGTGCAACGATTGAGACCGTCGAAGGCTTGAGCAAGGATGGCAACCTGCACCCGCTCCAAACTGCCTTCATCGAACACAACGCCGTTCAATGCGGCTTCTGCACGCCAGGGATGCTGATGTCGGCCAAAGCTCTACTCAACCACAACCCACATCCCACCGAAGACGAAATCCGCCACGCCCTCGTCGGCAATCTCTGCCGCTGTACCGGCTATACGCGGATTGTCGCAGCGATTCAAGATGTTAGCTCAGATAGTCAGATAGTCGGATAGTCAGGTAGTCGTGTAGTCGTGTAGTCAGGCAGTCAATCGACTACTCGACTATCGGACTAAGGACTACCTGACAGAAAGGAGAGTGCAAATGACCCAACAAACCTCAAATCCCGTCGGAAAAAGCGTCCCGCGCGTGGATGCGTTCGAGAAAGTGACCGGGGCGGCGAAGTATGTGGACGATATGGCCTTCGGGCCGGGATTGCTCTACGGGAAGATCGTCCATAGCCCGGTCGCGCACGCGCTGATCAAAAAGATTGATACGAGCAAGGCGTTGGCGCTGCCCGGCGTCAAAGCCGTGGTGACGGGCCAGGACAATCCTACCCGCCTGGGACTGTACCTCAAGGACCGCTTCATCTTCGCCTACGACCGCGTGCGTTACGTGGGCGAATCGGTGGCGGGCGTCGTCGCGGTGAGTGAGGAGATCGCGGAGGCCGCTGCCAAACTGGTGGAGGTCGAATACGAACTGCTGGAGCCGGTTTTCGATCCCTACAAGGGCGCACAGCCCGATGCGCCGCTCATCCACCCCGACCTGGGCAAGTACGAGGTCGTCAACTTCATCTTCCCGGAACCGGGGACGAACATCTCCGAGCATTTCAAACTGCGCAAGGGCGACGTCTCTGACGCGGGCGTAAGCGATGCGGTGTGGGCGCAGTGCGCGGCGATTGTCGAAGACACATACACGCTGCCGCAAATCCAGCACGCGCCCATCGAGACACACGTCGCCGTGGCGCGCTGGGATTTGGACGGGCAGATGACCCTGTGGGCGGCGTCGCAGTCGCCGTTTGCCCAGCGCGACCTGCTGTCGAACAGTATCGGCGTGCCGCACGGCAACATCCGCGTGATTTCGCCCTACGTCGGCGGCGGCTTCGGCGGGAAGGCCGGCATTTCGATTGAGGCCAACGTTGTCCTGATGGCGAAAGCGGTGAAAGGCCACCCGGTCAAGGTGCGGATGACGCGCGAGGAGGAGTTCATCGCTACCAACGTCCGCCAGAGCCTCGTCGGCACGTACAAGATCGGCTGCGACGCCGATGGCAACCTGCTGGCGATGGAGGTCGCCTACTACTTCGGCGGCGGCGCTTACAACGATTACGGCGTCAACATTTCGCGGGCGGCGGGCTATTCCTGCACTGGCCCCTACGACGTGCCCCACGTCAAGGGCGATTCCTATTGCGTCTACACCAACCACCCCATCGGCAGCGCCATGCGCGGCTTCGGCATGCCCGAAATCCACTGGGGCCTGGAACAGGTGATGGACAAGCTCGCGGAGAAAATTGGCATGGATGTGGCGGATTTCAAACGTCGCAACTGCGTCCGCACCGGCGACACGATTCTGACCGGCATGACCATGCCGCAGGTGGATTTGATCACGTGCATCGACAAGGTGACGCAGGCGATTGGATGGTCCCGTAGGGGCGAGGCATTTCGCGCCTCACCTCAGGATAGCATAAAACGAGATAAGGAAATGCCTCGCCCCGGCAAGGTACGCGGCAAGGGTTTGGCGATTATGTGGAAAGCCCCGGCGATGCCGCCGAACCCCGGCAGTTCCGCCATCGTGCGCTTCAACGAGGATGCGACGGTCAACGTCTACGTGGGCGGGCAGGAGATCGGGCAGGGCGCGTTCACCGTGATGGCGCAGATGGCGGCGGAGGCGCTCGGCGTGCCTTACGAGTGGGTGCGCGTCTCCGCGAATCCGGTAGACACGAAGTACAGCCCCTACGAATGGCAGACCGTCGCCAGCCGCCTCACCTGGTCGATGGGGAACGCGGTCAAGGCGGCGGCGGAGGACGCGCGCGGCAAAATCCTCGACATCGTGGCGCAGTATTGGGACGAAGATCCCGCCGACCTCGACATAAAGAACGGCGTCGTCGTCTCGTACAAGTCGGAGCGCGAGCAACCGTTGCAGAAGATGGTCGTCTATGGCCTGCCCAACGAGAACTTCGAAGGCTGGCAAGGTGGACCGATCGTGGGCAGCGGCAAGTTCATGCCCACCTACGTCACCGGCCTCGATCCGGAGACGGGCCAGGGCGCGCGGGCGGTCGTCCACTACACCGTCGGCGCGCAGGCCGTGGAGGTGGAAGTGGATACGGAGACCGGACAATTGGACGTGCTCAGAGTCGCCAGCGCCTATGACGTGGGCAAGGCCATCAACCCCGATCTGGTGATGACGCAGATCGAGGGCGGCGCAGTCCACGGGATGAGTTCCGCCTTCGAGGGCCTGCGCTTCGATGACAAAGGCCGCCCGCTCAACGGCAGCTTCGTGGACTACAAGATCGCCACTGCGCTCGACGCCCCGCGCGAGATTCACGGCGACATCGTCGAGACGCCGCTGGAAGACGGCCCGTGGGGCGCGCGCGGCGTCGGCGAACACGT
>DAOLUH010000128.1:0-4134 GCA_035420085.1 Anaerolineae bacterium | reverse complement strand
GCGCTTTGGCCGTCGCCAGCCGGTAACCGCGCCGGTGCAGGAGCGCGCCGGAGCTATCCACGCTGACGGTACACCGATTCTTGAACAGGCGCACGACGACAAGCTGCGCAGGTTGGTCGGCTTCCTCGGGGGCGGAGGCGGTCAACGTTACGGGGACGCCCAGGCGATCCCCAATGGCCCCAAGCACGCGCTCGATCACCGCATCTGAATGATAGAGCTTCGATTCATGACAAGTCGCCCGCACGGTCACAGGCTGTCCGGGTTGCAGGTAGCGATTCCAGGGCAGGCGGCTCGCCTTTGTACGCAGCTCGGAGAAGTCGGTCGCATAGAACGTGCTGAGCCGCACCAGCACCCGGCTCGCCGTCCGCAGCAGCAAGTTGGCACGGTAGACGGTCTCCAGATCGCCGGAGAATTCCACGCCACCGGGTACGATCCGCGCCGCCCCGTCCTGCGCGAGACCCAGCTCGGCCACTTCGCGCGCCGTGATGTCTTCTATGCCCGGCGCGCTGGCGACAAAGATTTGATAATCCATACGCCTGTATTATACTCTCAAAAATGGACACAAAATCCTTCAACCGCATCGGCATGGTCGCCCGGTGGAAGCCCGTCCACCTGGGACACCTGCCCGTGCTCCACGCGCTCTGCGAGCAGGCCGGGCACGCCTTCATCGGAATCGGCAGCGCGAACCGTTACAATGCCCGCAATCCCTTCACGCTGGAAGAGACCACCGAGATGCTCACCCTCGCCCTCGCCGGGTACGACAACTACACGCTCATCCCCGTGCCGGACCTGGACGACGGCCCGCGCTGGCGGTTGATGATCCTCGATCTGCTCGGCCCGCTGGATGCCTTCGTTACCGCCAACCCCTACGTGGCCCACCTGCTCATCGAAGACTACGCCCTCATCAAGCCGGTTGCGCTGGTCGCAGAAGCGCATAGAATAGCCGTGGATGGCACAATGGTGCGCCGCGCAATGGCAAAAGGCGGCGATTGGCAAACCCTGGTCCCGCCGGAAATCGCGCACTACATCCAGGAGCGGCAACTCGACGACCGTTTCCGCCGCGAGTTCGGCCTGGAAACATTGGCGTTGGACGCTATAGTCAGTTAAAGGTCTCAAGTTGAAAGTTGTCCTAACTTTCAACTTGAAACCTTCAACCTTCAACTTTCAACCAATCTACGGAGGCTCTATGTACACATGGGATGAAGACACCAGTTCGTGGTATGGCGACGCGAAGTACAGCTACAGTTCACGGGGCGCGGCCAAACGTCGGGAATCCGCCGAGCGCGCCGAGGCCAGCGGACCGCGCACGTACAAGCAGAAAAATCAGCCTAACGAGAAGATCATCGATCCGAAAAAACACATCAGCACCAACTCGACCAATCCACTGATCATCGCCATCGACGTAACCGGCTCGATGGCGAATTGGCCCTTCGAAATCTTCGACCGCCTGCCGCTGCTCTACAACACGCTCTCGCAGTACCGGGAAGACCTGGAGGTGTGCTTCGTCGCCATCGGCGATGCCGGATGCGACACGTGGCCCCTGCAGGTGACGACCTTCGCCAGCGGCTACGACCTGGAACAACTGCTCGGCTCGCTCTACGGCGAGGGCGGCGGCGGGGACGCGCCCGAAAGTTACGGCCTGTTCGCGCACTGGGTCAACACGCACGTCAGCATCCCCAACGCGGGCGACAAGCCGTTCCTCATCGTGTTTGGCGACGCACCGATGCACCCCACCGTCCCCAAAGGCCAAATCGCGCACTATCTGGGTGAGGACGGGGCAAAGGACGTGGATGCCATCGCAGCCTGGCAGCAGGTGTGCGAGACGTGGAATACGTGGTTCCTGCGCCGTCCCACCGGCAAGCCGGGCGACGAAGTAGATAAGCAATGGGGCCAGGCCATCACCGAGCAGAAGATCTTCCACATCGAGGACGAACAGCGCGCCGTGGACTACGCCATGGGCCTCATCGCCCGATCCTGGGGCCACTTCGGCGACTTCCAGGACAACATGCGCGCCCGCCAGAGCGAAGACAAGGTGCAGGCCGTGAGCAAGCCCATCGAGATGAAGTGCCCCAACTGCGGCGCACCGATCCCGGTTGATGCGGCAGGGATGTTCAAATGCAGGTATTGTAGTACGACGTTAAAGTTGTGAAGAGAAATGAGCAATAAGAAATGAGTAATGAGTAATGGGAAATGAGTGTTTAAGCGCCTATGGCAAAACTCTTTACTCTTTACCTTTTACTCATTACGAGGGCTGAACGCTAATGAAAATTCAAGCGATTGTGACAGCACCGCCGTACGCGCCGTTTCTTGAGGAAGTGGCGCGGCATCCGGTGGTGGGTGGGCTGCGGCTGAACACAGTGATGCCGCTCAAGGAAGGGCCGCGCGAGGCGCTGGAACGGCTCGGCGCGCTCGGCCAGCCCTTGTGGGTGGACCTCAAGGGGCGGCAACTGCGCGTCGTCGGCGCGGCAATTCCGCCGTACACGGAGGTGCACCTGAGCCACCCCATCCACGTGAAGACGCCGGTGGATGCCTTCTTCTCCGACGGAACGGAGTGCGTGCGCGCCGCCGCCGTGGATGGCAATCGCCTGATCCTCGAAGACGGGCCGCGCCGCCTCATCGGGCCAGGGGAAGGCGTGAACATCGTTCACCCCACCCTGCGCGTCGAAGGCACGCTCACGGAGACAGATCGCGCGTATCTGGCCACGATGCGCGACCTGGGCCTCACCCGCGTGATGCTCTCCTACGTCGAGTCGCCCGCCGACGTGGAGGAAGTGCGCGAGTTGCTGCCCGGCGCGGAGGTCGTCCTCAAGATCGAGTCGGAGCGCGGGCTAACGTTCGCCCGGCGATACAAAGCGAGCTATGGCCGCCTTATGGCCGCGCGCGGCGATCTCTACATCGAAGTACTGCGCCCGCACCGCATCGTGAGCGCGCTGCGCGACATCGTCACCGCCGACCCGAACGCCATCGTCGCCAGCCGCATCTGCGATTCGCTCGCTTACCAGGCCGTGCCCGACAGCGCCGACATCGGCGACGTGGCCTTCCTGATCGGGTTGGGCTACCGCACGTTTATGTTCGGGGACAAGGTGTGCTTCCGGCGGGATAGCATCATCGAGGCGCTGAATTTGTTGGAGGCGGTGGCGGGGGAGTTTTAGTAACTATGGATAACCTCGATACACCTGAGAATATAACCGCTATCGAACCCCTGACCGCCGACCGCGTGCGCGAACTGTGGTCAAAAACCTACAATCGCGAGGGAAAGCCCGACTGGTCGCATATCTTTCCCTACTACCACGAGGACATCGTCTTTCAAGACAGCATCCAGCGCATCGAAGGTATCGAGGCATTCAAGGCGCTGTGTGACCGGCTTACCCGGCGCTGCGAGCAAATTGATATGGACATCCGCTCGGTCGTGATGGAGGGCCGTGACATCTTCCTGCAATGGAAGATGCAAATGAAGTTCAGAAGGTGGCCCAGCTCACCGGTCTACGGCTGCACGAAGCTCACCCTCGGCGACGACGGCAGGATTATCGAGCAACGCGACTACTTCGATCTCTGGGGCGACATTGCCAACGGCATCCCCGGCTTCCGGCGCCTCTACCGGTGGTTCATGCACAAGTACTTCGGGTAAAGCGCCCTCCTCATCCCCAAGCGCTACCTGCAATAAACATCACGGCGCGTGAGGAAAAACACAATCGTGGGTCTTCACAAATTTACAAGAATATGGTATATTTTATTCGTGGAATTCGTGTAGATTCGTGGTTTGTTTTTGAGGAGTGGGGATGAAACTACCGGAAGAGTTGCAATTCATCGCCAACGCGCGAATGCCGCAAAAGACGACGGATGCGCGCATGGATGAGCGCGTCTGCGTGGTGACCGGCGCGACGTCGGGGGTGGGCCTCGCGGCGGTGCGGCGGCTGGCGCGCGGCGGAGCGCAGGTCGTGATGGTATGCCGCAACGGCGAGAAAGCGGCGAAAGTTCAAGAGGCGCTGAAGGCCGAATACGGGGCGCAGACGGATGTGGTGTTGGCGGATTTTGCACGGCTTGCGGAGGTCCGCGCGGCGGCGACAACGCTTCTGGAGCGGTATCCCCGTATTGATGTGCTCATCAACAACGCCGGCGTCCACATGACGCGCC
>DAOLUH010000127.1:0-4210 GCA_035420085.1 Anaerolineae bacterium | reverse complement strand
AAAGGCAATCGCATCCCCATATTCAGACAGCTTGACCGCCGCGATAATCAGAACCACAGCACTGATAAAGAAAGTCAGCCAGATCATCAGGAGCCTCCCTGACGCTTGGGATGCTTGGGAAAGCCTTTGACGACCGACAGCGGCCACGCCGCCAACAGCGCGTTCGTTGCCGCGTCGAGATCACCGAGCACCGTTTCGGCCTGCGCAAGACACTGCTGCACGATATTTTCGTCGGCGACGATACCGAACATCGTCACCGAGCATTGCTGGCGGCCACCCAACGTCTCAAACATAAACCGCATAGGAATATGGCGGCTTTTCAAAGCAGCGCGATGAAAGCACGTGCTATCCACGAACACGACATCGTCAATGTGAATGTCCTTCCACGCCTCCAATATGGCGTTCAATTGATCCACATCGTCAGCAACGACCATCACCATGTAAGCCATTTTGTTCCTCCTACTTCAACGCTTAAGGCGGATCACAATCCGCCGCCCCCGCAGCGCCGGATTATGATCCGGCGCAAGCATTATCGCAGGGCAACCCGCGCGGGTCCTCACCCACCGGGACGACGTCCGCCGTGCGGATGTACCAATCGAGCAAACCCGACTCCATTTGCGCGCGGATGTCGGCGTAGGACGAGTCGGCGTAAACGTTGCGTAACTCACGCGGATCGGCGCGCAGGTCGTACAACTCGCTCACACCAAGCGGGCGACGCACGAGCTTGTAGTCGAGTGTGCGTAGCATCACGGCGCGGCAGACGCTTTCGGGATGCTCCTGCTGTTGCCGCCCTTTGGGATAGTAAATGTTTGTTGCATCGCGGAAGATGATCTCATTGGCGCGACCCTCGAAAACGTGCGGCTCGTGTGGATCGTAGCCGCCCTCGGCGAAGACGGCGCGGTCTGGATCGCCGGGGGCGCCACGAAGTTGCGGAACGAGCGACTGCGCAAAATGAGTGTGTCGCGCTTCCACGCCCGCCAGGTCCAGCACCGTCGCCATGATGTCAAAGAACTCCACCGGTTCGTGGACGACGTGGCCCGCCGTCCCACCCGGCGCACGGATGATGAGCGGCACACGGGTCAGCGTGTCGTCGAGGGCGCTCGGCCACTTCTCCACCAGGCCGTAATCGCCGGCCCAGTCGCCGTGGTCGCTGGTGACGATGAGGCACGTGTTCTCCGCCAGGCCGGTCTCGTCGAGCGCGTCGAGCAACTGGCCGAGCATCCAGTCCACGTAGCTGTTGCAGCCGAGATAGACGGCCTGGATTTTGGCGAAAATCTCGTCAGGAACTTCGTCCAGACGGCGGTAACGGCGAATCAAATCGAAGTAATCCGGCTTATGCGGCAAATTTGCGGGGCGCAACGGGGGAATGTCCGCCGGATTCACCCTATCGTGGAACGGCTGCGGGCAGGCATAGGGCGGATGCGGCATTGAGAGCGGCAGGTACAGCACGAACGGCTCGGTCTGCCGGGCGTGGTTGCGCAAGAAGTCAATGCCGGCCTGTACGCGGCGCATGTCGCCGGTCTCCACCGGCTGGCCGGGGAACGGCTCGTAGAGGAAACTGTAGTAACCCGGCTCGTCTGGCCGGAAGAGATTCGATCCAGCATGCCCACCCTCGAAATCCGCAAAGTGATCCACCGCAGTGGCGAAAGACGCAGCAGCGTACAAATCGTTCTTACCGTACCATTCGATATGATAGCCGGCCTCCTTGAGATAGCGAAAAAGGCTCGGCTCATGCGGGCGCAGCAAATGCCACAACGTCCGATGCCCGGCGACGTGCGGATACCAGCCCGTCATCAAACTGCACCGCGACGGCGAGCAGACGCTGTGCTGCACGTGACATTGCTCGAAGCGCGTCCCCTCGGCGGCGAGCCGGTCGTAGTTGGGCATTGAAACCAGCGGATGCCCGTAACACGAGACGCTTTCGGCGCGCATCTCATCGGGGATGAAAAAGACGAAGTTCATAACGTATTCCTCCTCAACGTTGAAACGTTCGAACGTTTTTCAACGCGCGTAATTCCGGCCTTCGTCAAGCATGGCAAGATAATTCTCCAGTGGAATGTAATTCGCCACGCTGTTGCCCGTGCCCAGGCAATAGCCGCCGCCCGGCTGGCACACGTCGAGCGTATCCCGCACCCGCGCGCGGACGGCAGCTTCGTCGGCTCGGCACAGGAAATCGAGGTCAATGCCGCCGAGCAGAGCGATGCGGTGACCGTAACGCACTTTTAAGTCGCGCACGTCCTCAATCGTGTCCTCAAAGGAGTGCTTGGCGTCAATTTTCACATCCTCGATGAGATCTTCCATAATCGCGTTGAGGTTGCCGCAGGCGTGCAGCAGATACGGCTTGCCCGCCGCGTGCGCCATCGCTGCCATCTTCTTGTGGCCAGGGAAGACGAACGCGCGCAGGTCTTTGGGGCTGATGAGCGTACCGGTCTTGAAACCCATATCGTCGCTGCCCCAAACGATTTCCACGCGCTTGAATTCGAGGATGCGCCCCAAAACGACCGTGTACAAATCCAGCAAACGGTCCGCAATCGCCTGCACCAGATCGCGCTGATCGTAAAGCGCGTAGCACAGCGTCTCATAGCCCATCAGCCAGGTGACGTACTCCGCAAAGTGCGCGAAGCCGCCGCTGCCGATGATGCACATATCGTCGGGCAAGTTGCGCTCATACCATTCCAGCGCGTGGTATGTCAGTGTGTGGGGATCAGGCCAGGGGTACTGCTCGAATTCGTCCCAGTTGGTGATCGGCCCACGGCGTTCGTCCACGTAAGAGCGACCTCCAGCGCGCTGCAACCCGGCGGTGTCCTCGGTCTCTGCGCGGCGCAGCGGCATCTCGATGTTGTCCGCGCCCTGGCGCACATAATCGTAGCCGAGAAACCGCTGGATGCGAATCTGCCGCTTCCAGACGAAGTACGGATCAGCCTCGTCCAACCCGGCGAGCAGGCCAAAGCGTTGGCACACTGCCTCCTGCACTTCCCCATCGAGGAACAACTCAATGTGATGCACCCGTTTCGGCGTTCCCTTGCGCATGATACAATCGCGCAACGCCTCCCAATCCGGCGTCACCCGTGTAGAGAAAAACTTTTCAGTCATAACCCCTCCCTAAAGAGTCGCATAGTCATGAGTCAGATAGTCAAGCAGCGGAAATGACTTTATCATCAATACGAAAGAAACGCAAACGACGCAACTGGGAAACAAAAAACGTGAGGCGCTCGCAGAAAGCGCCTCACGTTCCGCCTATGCAAAAATAATCCAGGGGCTTTGCCGATTTATACTAATCGCGCAGCCAATTTTTCATTGAGGTTTCTTCACCGCGTCCCAGACCTGTTCAGCAGAGATTTTCTTGGTGCAGAAGAACCAATCTTTGCACTCCATATCCTCTTTGCCTTCCATACGCGCTTGCGCCACCCCACAGGAGCCTGCCGGTGAGACAATCACATCGTCGCCGGGCCGCCAATCGGCTGGCGTAGCAATGCTGAAGGCATCGGCAGTTTGCAGCGCGACGACCACCCGATACAACTCGTCGAAGTTGCGCCCCAGGCTCAGCGGGTAATAGATGATGGCGCGGATAACGCCCTTGGGGTCAATCACGAACACAGCCCGTACCGCCTTGGTGGAGCTTTCGCCGGGCTGGATCATGCCATATTTCCTGGCGACTTCCATCGTAATGTCCTCAATCAGCGGGAAGCGCACCTCGACATTTTTCATCCCCTTGTACTCGATCTTCTCCTTGATGGTGCGCAGCCAGGCAATGTGGCTGTACAATCCATCCACTGATAAGCCCACCAGCTTGCAATTTACCTCAGCAAACTTTTGCTCCAGAGTGGCGAACGTTATAAATTCTGACGTGCAGACGGGGGTAAAGTCAGCCGGGTGGCTGAACAGAATGACCCAGTGGCCAGCGTACTGCTCCGGGAAGTTGATCTCCCCTTGGGTCGTCACAGCCTTGAACGCTGGAGCCTTATCGCCGATGCGCGGCATAGAAACGGTGTTCTCTTCCATATCAATCTCTCCTTTTCGTGATAGTAGTGCGCCTTACAATTTTATCCGGTCGGTGCAGGCGCGGCGCACCAACCAGGCGTACATTTATCCAGTGTGCCGGGGACGGCGCAGAAATAACGCTGCGGCCAATGTGAGCGCCACCAGTGCGAAGGTAATCCAGGTGGGGATAGCAACCGCAGCCACCGCCGCGTGTTTCACCCCAATCCCG
>DAOLUH010000126.1:0-4378 GCA_035420085.1 Anaerolineae bacterium | reverse complement strand
CCGGGCCGTGGCTCAGCGGCGTTCTGGCGAATCGCATCGGCATCCAGCCGATGTTTGGTGTGGTGGGGGCGGCCTGTCTCGTCATCGGGCTGGTGGGGACGCGACAACTGGCGGAGAAATAGAAATGTAAGTGGTGGGGGTTTGGGGGCGGGCATACCCGCCCCCCAAACCCCCACCCTCCAGATTTCTGAAAGAATTGACAAAACTAAGGAGTAAACAATGACAAACAAGACATTTACACACAGCGCCCCAGAAGCGCAAGGCATCCCGTCGGCGGCGATTCTCACGTTCGTCGAGGCTGCGGATAGGGATATTGACAGCCTGCACAGCTTCATGCTGCTGCGCCACGGCGCAGTCGTCGCGCAGGGATGGTGGTCGCCCTACACGCCGGAAGTCCCGCACGTGCTCTTCTCGTTGAGCAAGAGCTTCACATCAACCGCCGTCGGGTTGGCCGTGGCCGATGGTCTCTTGACAGTGGACGATCCGGTGCTGTCATTCTTCCCCGAAGATGCGCCGAAGAAAGTCAGCCGCAATCTGGCCGCAATGCGCGTCCGCCACCTGCTTTCGATGTCCACCGGGCACGCGCAAGATACAACGGAGTTTATGTTCCGCCGCCGGGATGGCAACTGGGTCAAGGCGTTCCTGGCGCGGCCCGTGAAGTACGAACCGGGCACGCACTTCCTCTACAACACCGGCGCGAGCTACATCCTCTCGGCCATCGTGCAAAAGCTGACCGGCAGGACGATCCTGGATTATCTGGGCGAGCGCATCTTCGCACCGCTGGGCATCGAGGGCGCAACGTGGGGCGCGTGCCCGCGCGGCATCAACCTCGGCGGCTTCGGGCTGAACGTCAAGACAGAGGACATCGCCAAATTCGGGCAGTTGTATCTGCAAAAAGGGCAGTGGAACGGCGCGCAGTTATTGCCAGAAGCGTGGGTTGAAGAAGCCACCCGCTCGCACAGCGACAATTCCGCCAACGAAGCGCCCGACTGGAAGCAGGGGTACGGCTACCAGTTCTGGCGCTGCCAGCCGCAGAGCGTCTATCGCGGCGACGGCGCGTTCGGCCAGTACTGCATCGTCATGCCCGACCAGGATGCCGTGGTCGCCATCACCGCTGGCGTGGGCAATATGCAGGCCGTGCTCGATCTGGTGTGGGAACACCTGCTGCCGGCGATGCAACCCGCGCCCTTGCCCGCCGATGACGCAACGCAGACGGCTCTGGCACACAAACTCGCGTCCCTGGCGATGACGCCACAACCGGGGCAAGCATCATCTCCGGTCGCGGCGCAGGTCTCTGGGAAACGTTTTAACTTCGAGAAAAACGATCAGCGGGTCAAGAGCATCCAGCTTGATTTCACGGGTGACGCCAGCACACTCACCATCCGCGACGCGCGCGGGACGCACGAAATCGGGTGCGGTTATAGCGCGTGGATCACGGGGACAACGGCCTTCGACGATATGTCCATACGCCGGGTCGCTGCCAGCGGCGCGTGGACGGACGAGAACACCTACACGGTCAAGCTGTGTTTCTACGAGACGCCATTCTGCCCCACCCTCGCCTTCCGCTTTGACGGGGAGCAGTTGACGTACAAGTTCACGGCAAACGTGAGTTTCGGGCCGCTGGAGCGCCCGGAACTGGTCGGCAAGCGCGTCTGAACCCAAAATGCATTGCAGCAAGAATAATGCAACCACGCTCCCGTTCCCGTCTCGGGAACGGGCTGTGGTTGCTGAGCGCCTCGCGCGCCCCCGAGACGGGGGCGCAGAGCGATTTACAGATCGGAGCACAAATGACATCATCCATCCGTGACAGACTCAAAGCAGCCACCTCGATGTGGAGCACATACATACTCGTGTTAGCGTTCACCGTGTTCTCCATCAGCCTGGGCCAGGGGTTGCTGAACGCAGCGAGCACCAACTTCTTCGTCAACGACCTCGGCTTGAGCGGCAGGCAGGTCTTGTGGATGGCCGGCATCCGCGAGATTCCGGGGTTGATCCTGGTCTTCATCGCCGCGCTGATTATGCGCATACCGCTGTCGCGCCGCGCGGCTTATTCGCTGCTGCTGATGGGCGTGGGCTACTGCCTGCACGCAGCAGTCAATTCTTACATCGCGCTGCTGGCGGCGGCGCTGCTCGCCAGCCTCGGCTTTCACAACTGGCTGCCGCTGCAAAGCACGCTCGGCTTCGCGTTGACCGAGAAGGCCCACTCCGGGCGCGTGATGGGCTTCCTCTCTTCGATCGGCGCGCTGGCATCCATTGTGGGGATGGGCCTGACGGCGCTGCTGGCGAAGGCGCTTCCGCTGCGCGCTTTCTTCATCGTGGGCGGCGTGCTGATCGCGCTCGGCGGGCTGCTCGTGGCGCGGATTCCCATCCACATCGGCGAACAAAAACAGGCGCAACCGCGCATCCTCCTGAAGAAACGTTACTGGCTCTACTACGTGCTCACGTTCTTCGAGGGATCGCGCACGCAGGTCTTCGGCGCATTTGGCACGCTGGTGCTGGTGCAGAGTTACGGCCTGAACGCGCAACAGATCAGCCTGCTGTTGGTAACGAGCGCCGTGGTCAACTTCGTCCTCGCGCCAACCATCGGGCGACTGCTGGACCTCGTCGGCGAGCGGCTCACGCTGACAATCAGCTACGTCCTGCTGGCACTGTGTTTCGTCGGCTATGCCACCGTCCACAATGTCTGGTTCCTGTGCGGGATGTTGATCGGGATCAACCTGCTGGTCACGCTGAGCATCGGGCTTTCGACCTACGTCAACCGCATTGCGCCACCGGACGAGTTGGGGCCGACGCTCTCTGCCGGGGTGAGCATCAACCACATCACCTCGGTCACGATGTCGCTGCTGGCGGGCACGCTGTTGAGCCTCGTCGGCTATGAAAAGCTCTGTTGGGGCGCGGCCGGGGTGATTATGCTGTCCGTGCCGTTTGCGCTGGCGATCAGAGTCACAGCAGCGCCGGTGATGGAAGCGCAGGCGGCGGGATGACGACCTTGACGCCATTCTATAGCACCCGCCCTTCCCCGTTCGGCCCGTTCAGCATCGTCTGGAACGAGACTGCGACCGGGCCGCACATTCAGCGCGTCTTCCTTTCCAACGCCCAGGCTTTGGCCGAAGAGCGCGTGCGCGCGGCGTGGGGCGCTATCCAACATGGCGCACATCCTCTCATTGCCGATCTGGCAGAACGGATGCAGCGATTTCTCGAAGGTGAGATGCTCGATTTTGAACTGACCGGCGCGGCGCTGGAAACGTGTTCCGCCTTCCAACAGCGCGTCCTGTTGGCCGAACACCAGATTCCACGCGGCTGGGTGAGCACCTACAACCGCATCGCCGCACACCTGGGCATCCCTGGCGGCGCGCGCGCCGTCGGGAACGCGCTGGCGCACAATCCTTTCCCGATTCTCATCCCGTGCCATCGCGCCATTCGCGCCGACGGGTCCCTGGGCGGCTACCAGGGCGGCGCGGCAATGAAACGCGCGTTGCTTGAGCGTGAGGGACAGATATTTACACCAACAGGCGAAATGCTCCTGCGGCAAGTTTATTACTGACACAGTTTACTCTACTTGCCATTATGCGCGAAAGGAGAATGATGAAGAGAAAATTCAGAAGTATTTGCCTCATCACGCAAGATGTGGCTAAACTATGCGATTTCTACCAGAACGTGTTGCAGGTCCGGCCCGAAACAAGCGACACCTTCGTGGCCTTCGAACCGGTGGGCGTGCCCTTGACGCTGTTCCACACGGAAGGCATGGAACAGATGGCTCCCGGCTCGATGCAGGGCGCCGGGATCGGCAACGTCGTGCTCGAATTCGAGGTGGAAGACGTTGATGTAGAGTACGCGCGCCTGTTGGCAATGGGCGTGCGCATCGTCAAACCGCCCACGACGCAGCCGTGGGGCCTGCGCTCGGTCTGGTTCCGCGATCCTGACGGCAATATCGTGAACTTCTTCGCGCCGGTCGGTCAACGGATTTAACGGATGAAACGGATTGTTGATTTGCAGATTTGTTGATTTGCAGATTTTGTGATTTTCCAGGGGGTATGATGCAACCGATACACAATGTCGTTATTTTCGGCGCGGGGGCGATGGGTGGCTATTTCACCGCGCAGTTCTTGAACGTCCCCGAATTTTCGACCGCCGTGCTCGCGCGCGGGGAACGCTACGAACGCCTCAAACGCGACGGGTTGATCGTCAACGGGCGACACTACGCCGTGCCGGTGATCCACCCGGACGAGGACGCCGACCCTGCCGACCTCATCATCGTGGCGCTGAAAAATCACCACCTGCCGGAGGCCGTGCCCGACCTGGGCTGTGTTGTGGGCGAGCACACCACGATCATCTCGGTGATGAACGGGCTGGATAGTGAGGAAATCATCGGCGCGGT
>DAOLUH010000125.1:0-4638 GCA_035420085.1 Anaerolineae bacterium | reverse complement strand
TTTCTATCAGCAGATTAAGCAGATTTAGCGGATTAAGAATTAGAAATCTGCTTAATCGGCTTAATCTGCTGACAAATTTGCCTCTATTGTACAGTCAAAATCCGCCGGCTCCGTTAGGGAAGTTCTCATCGGTGATTTTGAATTCATCGCGCAACAGGCCGTACAGCAGCCGATCCCAACGGTGCCCGTTGCAGTAGATTGCCTGGCGTTCCCGTCCTTCCTGGACGAAGTGGCACTTTTCCAAGATTTTCTGCATGGCGAAGTTGTACTCGGCGGTGGTCGCGCTGACGCGGTAGAGATCGAGGTATGCGAAGCCGTAGCGCAGCAGCGTCAACGTCGCATCCAGGCCGTAGCCCTGCCCGCGATCCGCCGTCCGCGCAATCCCCACGCCCAGGCTGGCCGTGCGGTGACGCCAATCTATGTTCGCCAGTTGGATATCGCCGAGCAGCCGCCCCTCAGGTGTGAAAATGCCCAGGTAAATGTGCTCCTTACCTTGTTTGGCCTGCATCTCCTCGAACCACTTGTCCGCGCCCTCAGCGGACAATCCCGGGTTCAGCGGCTCGGTGGGAACCGGCGCAGGTGGCTCGTAGGCGTCCCACAGCTCGCGGCAGTGCGCGCGCTCCAAGGTGTGAAGCACGATCTTTTCACCTCGTAACTCGATCATCCGTTACACCTTGTCCGCCGCGTATAACCGCTGCCGCTGCTGCTCCTGCACCGCCAGCACCTTCTCGCGCAGCGCCGCATCGCCGACGCCGAGGATTTTCGCCGCGAGTAACGCCGCGTTGTCCGGCTCCAGCACAACGGCCGGTGCGACGCCCGACGGCGTCCGCAGCGATGAGAACACGTCCGCGCCGCCGAATTTGTCCGAGTACGGCGGGCAGGCGATGACGGGCGCAGCGACGGATGCATCCACCATCCCGCTGAGCGCGTTGCTGCGTCCCGCCACGGTGATGTAGACCTTCGGTTGCGGATCGGCCTCGTATGCCGCCAGCATATCCAACAAATAGCGCGGCACTTTATGCGCCGAGGCGATGCGCGTGACGTGCGGGATGCCAAAATCGTCCAGCGCCGCCGCGATTTTCGCCGCGAAATCGCGGTCGGCGGGGGAACCCAGAATGAGAATAGCCAGCATAAATCACTCCTTGTGTTGGTTATAATTCCTGTCGCTCGAACGCCGCCATTGCGCCGAGAACGAACATGATGATCATCACCAGCGTTGCGACGAGCGCGCCGCCGTTGACAGTCACAGCCTCGGGCGACATCCCCAGGCCCACCTGGCTCGCCCAGGCCAGCAGCGCGCCCGGCATCATTGATCCCAACGTCGGGATACTGCCGGCAAGCATCAGTAAAACAGAGCCGGCAAAGCCAATGCCGGCCGCTGCTCCTATCGAATTCGTCAACGCGCTGCCCGTCAGGGTGACAGCCACGTAGGTCATCAGCCAGACGAAAAGCAGCAGGTTGCAGAACAGAAAAGCGCCCATACTGACCGGACCGAAAAGGAACCAGGTGTAATAGAAAGTGCATAGGAAGGCGATAAAAAAGCCCACGATGTAGACGAGAGTTTGCGCCGTGAATTTGCTGCACACGAAAGCCCAGCGCGGCATCGGCTTGCTCAGGACCAACGCTGCCGTGCCCTTGTCCTTCTCACCGGCAATCGCCCCCATCCCCAGCAAGACGGCGATCATAAAGCCGAACTGCTGAAGGTTTTTGACGTACTGCGTCACCACATCGGCGACGCTGGGTTCGGGGATCAGACTGGCGAATTGCTCTGCGCCGGGGATAAAACGGAACATCTCCGGCATAAACCTGGCGATCAGCGGTGAGGACATCCCCACAAAGGCGAACACGGCGGCGACCACGATCATCCGTTTGGTGCGCCATTGTTGCAGCAATTCCTTACGAACGGCGGCCATGAAGCAGCGCCATTCCACGCGCACAGACGCCGCCACGGGGCGTGGGCCGGCCTCCTTACGCCACACGCGCCAGAGCCACACCAGGCCCGGAGCGAGGAGCAGCAACAGCGTCCCATAAATCAGGACGACCGACTCGGTCTGCTGCGCCACGTAGACGGCGACCGCGTCGAACACGGCGTGGTACACAATCGCCAACGGGACGTACCAGGCTTTGCGCTGCGCAAACGCCCGCCAGACCAGCAGCGACAGGATCACGTGCGCGAGCATCGCGACGCAGCGTTCCAGGAAAGGAAGCGCAGCCCACAACGGCGAACGATTGAGCGCGTCCAGTTGTTGGGTCACCGCCGTCATCTGATCAGCAGAGAGATTGAGCGTCGTCAGATCGACAGATTGCAGCGAAAGCAACGATGTGACCATCGCCGCCACTTGCACGCCGCCGAAAACCATGGACTCGATGCCGCCATGCCCGACGCCGAGCATCAGTCCATCCTCGAAACGCCGCCAGCGCCGCAGCAGCGCATACCCCACAGCGCGCGCAAGTTCTTCGCACAGCCCGGCCGTCAGCCCAAGGATGAGCGCCGTCCGCCAGAGGGGCAGGCCGGTCAGCGAACCGGTCGCCGGCAGCAAGCCGATGTCCGCCAGCCATTCATTCAGCGGAATGTGGACGATCTGCGATCCGATGAACGTCGCCGAGCCAACGAGAAACAGGAACCAGGGCACAGCAAACCGGCGACGCAGCAGCACAGCCAGCACCACCGGCATTACCAGCATCAACAAAACAGAAACCGAATAAGCAAGAACGATCACTATGTCCATCCCATCACCTGACGTCTGTAAACAAGCGATTCACCACTCGGCTTTTCCCGCTCGGGCCGGTCTCCTACGGTAGCACGGTCAGAGACCGGCCACAGCAAGAGCTCGGGCCGGTCTCCGACCGTGCCCGCCCGAGCTTGTTGCCGCGGCGACGCGGTCAGAGACCGGCCACAGCTTTTGGGAAGCATCCTGCATCTTGCGTCCTGCATCTTCACGCGCTCACCTTCAAGAAAATCTCTTCCAGCGTCGGGCGCACCCACTCGTAGCGGGTCAGGATAACACCCTGTTGCAAGACGAGTGGCAGTAAAGCCTGTTTGCCGTGCGCCACATCATTGACGACAATGCGCAGGACGGACTCCTCTTGCGTCACGCCGGTAATCCAGGGCTGCGTTTTTAGCAGCGCAATAAAGGCTTCTGTCCACGGCAGACTGGCGGCATCGAGTTCCAACACGGCGGTGTTCAAAGGATAGCGTTCACGCAGTTCGTCGCGCCCGGCGACCAACAGCAGTTGGCCTTTGTGGATAATCGCAATGGTATCGCAGATGCGTTCGACGTCGGCGAGGATGTGCGTGGAGAAGAAGACGGTGACGGCTCCGCGCAGTTTGTCCAGCAGATCGAGCACCTCGTAGCGCCCCGCCGGATCGAGCGCGCTGGTCGGCTCGTCGAGTAGCAGCACAGGCGGGCGGTGCAAAAGCGCCTGTGCGATCCCCATGCGCTGGTGCATCCCGCCGGAAAAGCCGCCGATTTTGCGGCGCGCGGCGTCCTTCAAGCCCACCAGCTCCAGCATTTCCTCAATGCGAGATTTGCGGTCGGCGGCGGACATCCCGAACAACCGTCCCGCGTAATCCAGATACTCGCGCGGCGTCATCCAGGAATAAAAGGCTGGGTCTTGCGGCAGATAGCCGAACTTCTCGCGGGCGCGGCTGTCCCCGTTAGTCGTCTCCACTCCATCAATCCATGCGCGCCCGGCGGTCGGATGTCCCAACCCTACCAGCAGGCGCATCGTGGTCGTCTTGCCAGCGCCGTTGCGCCCCAGGAAACCGAAGATCGAGCCGTAGGGCACGGCCAAGTTCAAGTCTTGCAGCGCGATGACGTCCCCGTAGTGGCGGGTCAGTCCTTCGCAGCGAATGGCGGCGTCGGTCATGCTTCCTCGCGGCCCAGCGTGAAGTAGAGGATCGGACCGATGAGGTTGACGCCGACGGCGATCACAATCCACAACCATTTCGGCCCGCGCAACTTCGGCTGTTTTTTGAGGATGTCGAACAGCGCCGCAATTTTCAATCCCAGGTCAATCAAGACGATAGGGATGATGAGCGGCAAATAAGGCATAAAATCATTGATAGTCATGGTCTCCTCCATCAAGAGCGGACTGCTGCTGCAAAACAATACGCCGAGGGTGAAAGCCATACCGCGCGTAGAATCCGAACGCTTCTTCGTTGCCCGCGGCGACAACCACACGCTTTATGGGGACACTGTGATCGTCCATCCATGCAAGCGTGCGCTGCATCAAGGCATCGCCAATCCCCTGCCGGCGATAGTCGGCTTCGATGAAAATGGATTCGATGACGCCAGCTTCCGCAGTCACGGCGCTGACGCAATAGCCAACATCTTGCCCGGTCTCGCTGTCTTGAGCAAGGTCTACGCGCAGTTCCGCGGATTGCGCCAGAGTTTGGAAGTATGCCTTGCGCCCGGCGTAGGTCATTTTCAGATGCTCAGAGGTGAAATGCGGCGAGCGTTCAGCGTGATGCGCGTTGAGCTTTTCCCACAACGGCCCAACCGCATCCAATAATTCCGTGCCGCCGGTAATGTAGACAATCGTCATTCCAGGAAGTTCCTGAGCGTTTCGATAATCCGCGTTTCCGCCGGATATGCACCCGGTTCGAACACCCTACCCGTCAGTTTTTCGTAGCAG
>DAOLUH010000124.1:0-4665 GCA_035420085.1 Anaerolineae bacterium | reverse complement strand
CTACAATCCCATGCCGCCCAAGCCGGAGCAGATTTATCCGGCGACGGCGTTGGAGGCGGTGCGGGTGTTTTAGAACTGATTCTTTCTGCAAATCACTTTAACAAACGCCCTTCTCGCAGATGCATAAACAATACGGGTGTGGCCCAATCCTGCGTGTCCTCCAAAAGGTTACGCGCTTGATTCAGCGCCTTATCAACGACGCCGTGTTGCAGCAAAAAGCGATAGAAATGCCGGGTCAGCGCTTGCGCCGTCTTGACGCCGATCTTATCCTGCATCGCCACCACCGCTGGGATGCCGATCTGCACCAGGCGCGGCGCAAGGCCCACAAAGGGGTTGGGCGTTTGGGCGGAGCGACTCGCACTTTCGCACGCCGCCAGAAAGATCAAATGCGGTTTGTGATCCAGACCGTTCAATCGTCCCGTTAACGTGTTGTCCGCAACTTCTCGGACAAAGCCCTCCTCGTCTTCAAGGATCAGCGCCGCCTTTCCCGTGCGCTGGCTGAACGTGCCGTGACCTACAAAGTGCAACAAGTGATAGCCGGGCGCGTAAGCCAATGCTTCAAAGATACCGCCAAGGGTCGCAAAACCAGAAAGGATCGTGTATCCAGCGGCCGTCAGAACGTCCTTTTGATTATCAGAAAGCCCCGTTCGTCCCGGCATGATGGTGATGGACACCCCGCTTTGCCGCAAACCATCCAGCGCAGCGCGCAAGTTGGCGATTTCAGCATCCACGTCCAGTGGGACAAAGCCCTCATCCTCAAGGTTTTGCGGATTGGCGATCACGCACAACATTCGCACCTGCCCTTCGATAGCCGATGCCTCGCCGCGTTGCAGACCGAAGTAACGCGAGAAGGGCAGCTTCGCGTCCGTCGCCACGCGGAACGCCCCACTCTCGCTGCGGTAGTGCAGCCGTTCCCAAACCAGCGCGTGGAGGTCGACAGCTTCGTGGTCAATCCATAGACGCAGACGCAGACGGTCGGCAGTTTTTGCATGGGCGCGCTCGCGCGCAGTAGCGAAGGCGATGTAAATATCATCGTGAAACAGCGCATCGAACAACGCCACCCCATACGCTTCTGAGTCAGGTATCGCAGAAAACCGCTCGCGCTCTTGAACGCCCATCTGCATCGCCCCGTAGTATTTGCCTTCGCTATCCAGTTCAGCGGTTACGGCATACCGACCCGTATCCACACTTTTAGGCGCGATGTGGATTTCAAGGTCGGTGTACGTTTCCGGCGCGCGTTCGGAAGGTTGGGCGACAGCCGATGCAACGGTCTGCGACGGCGCACTCCCAGACGCGATAGACGCAACCGGCTCCGGCGAGCACAACGGCGGCGCGGCCTGCCGCGCTTTCCACGTCTGGATCATCGTCTGCAACTCCGCGAGGCGGCGCTGCGCGTAAGCCGCATCTGTCCAGCCGCGCGACTGATGATCGCGCACCTGGGTCAATTCACGCTCACATTCAGCGATTTTGCCCGCGATCAACGCCGTCTGCACTTCAGCCGCCAGGGCGCACAGATCCGCCGCAGAACATTGCGCTCCACGCTCCGGCAATTCGCTCAGCACGCAGAGGAACAGGCTCAGAGCATTCTGCCCCTCAGCGTTCCAGGCGTCCATAAACTGCGAGATGAGGAAACTTACCCGCGAGGCCGGCGTGGCGGCTTCAGGGACATTGTACTTCCACGCCGCAAGCCGGTCATCGTCAAATAGCAGACGCAGCACTTCGTTGCTGCCAAAGGGCGCACATTTCAACAGCGCGTCACGCAGACGATTTTGTAGGGAAGGCGACAATGATGGCATAACATTCTCCTTATGCGCGGTTATACGGCCGCTGGGATGAAATGTCCCGTTTCGCTGATCCGCTTGAAGATCTCCACCAAAATACCACTCTCGATATCCGAAACATCAACACCGTATACTTCCATAATTTTGCGATTGTACGCATCGTTCGTCTCTTCGCCAGGAAAATCCCAAAGGCTGGACAGGTCAGTAATCAAGCAATCGTGATAGTTCATACCGAGTATCTTCTCAAAAAAGTCAACGGCAATGGGTTCGTATTTTTCAATTTCGACTTGTGAAACCATTTCAATCGGCGGCATGTATTTCACCCCAGGGCGAGGAAGTTTGTTGCCCTGGTTTTTGTATTCCTCGAAACGTTGGCGCAGTCCCGCGTAGGCTTCCTCTTTGGTCTGACCGTGACTGAACATCGGCCACCAGTTGACAATGCGCACAAACCAGGGAACCGGTTTTGCTCCCCGGTATGTGAATGATGAATCCGGGTCAGAGTGTTTGAACACAACCGGATAATCCTCAAACATCCACTCAGACTTGAAGAAAGACTTGATGTATTTGATGATAGTTTCCATGATAACTCCCCCGCTGATCCAGAAACGGTTAATACTTTCGTCAATCTTGATTGATATTCTATGCCCATCGGGAAATAGTTCAAATGCTTGTGCATAGCGCGCCCGATGATCTATGGTAAAATCGAGATGCGCCCCACAAGACCAGGAGAATGATGGGACAGATAGAAGCAATTCACTGTAGGCGACACCATGCATACCACCACAAACACTTTCCCGATTTATCTTTCGCTTCTCGAAAGCAGCGGATTCGCCGAGCGCGTCGCAGAGGCCGAGGCCGCACTGCACGAGTGTCATCTCTGCGGCAACGATTGCGGCATTGACCGCACGCAGCGTCCCGGCCCCTGCCGCATCGGCACCGCGGCCTACGTCGCCAGCTACGGCCCACATCATGGCGAAGAGGACGTGCTACGCGGGCACTACGGCTCCGGCACGATCTTCTTTTCGGGCTGCAACCTGCACTGCCAGTACTGCCAGAACGACGACATCAGCCAACGTGTGACCGGGCAACCGGTCGCACCGCAAGATTTGGCGGCGATGATGCTTGACCTGGAACAGCAGGGTTGTCACAACATCAAGATGTTGTGTTCGTAATCAGTAATCGATCAGTATCAAAAATGTGCTGAACATAAGTGATTTTTTCCCCATTTTCGACAGCCAATCTCTAGTTTCGCGTGAAATAAAAATGTTTAGGGTGAATTATCGGTCAAACTTTCGTACAAATCCGGCGGCAATTTCAAATAGGTCAGGATTTGCGTTAACCAGGGCGGCAAAGGCGTCAGGTACCACTCCATATGCGTAGGACTGTGAATTTCGGTCAAGGTGATTTCCGCCCGGCCCAACGCCCGCAACAAACGCCCCGCGGTCGGCTGGGTCGTTGTCCGCTGCGGTTGCCCTTCGTACAAGCCGGGCAAACTCTCGTCCGCGGCCGTCAAGCCTTGCGCGACTTGCGTTTCGATCCGCGTCAGCAGCCGCAACGCCAGCGTCAGCAGCCGTGTCAAACCCCGAATCTGATCGTCACGCCAGACAAACAACGGACTCAGCCCAACGGGGCGCTCTTTCACCCGATGAAAGTCGAGTTCCAAATGCCATTCCCCGCGATAGGCGGTCGTCGCCTCGGCCAATGTCAGGCGCTCCGGTGGGGCACTGGTGACTTGCAATTGCCAGCCCAAACCGTTGTGCGCCGCGCTGATAGCCGGGGTCAGCCGTTCAACGCGGCTGATCCGGTAATGCCGTTGGACAATTTCGTGCGTGGCACGCGTCGCACTACCCCGCCCCCGACCGACATAGCGGGTGTGCCGGTGTTCCACGACTTCCCACTGCGGGCGCAACAAGCCGCTCACCTGATACTGTTCCAGAATGGCCGTGCTGCGGGCGTGCAGAGTTTCCTCGTCGCGGATGGCTCGTTTGCCGCGCCCCGGGGCGGGCGTCAATGCCTGCAAGGCCGTCGTGGCCTGCTGCAACCGCTGCTCCAATGCCTGCGCTTGGCGGGCAGCGTGGGACGGCGAATAGACCCACTGCAAGCGCTCCTGCCAGGTGACCGTTCTCCCAGCAACTGCGGCGCTCAACGTCTCCTCCCACCATTCACATCCTCCGCCGACCAATTCACCCTCTTGCCAGAACAACGTCAGCTGCGCGGCGGCATCCCGTTGCGCTTCCCAGTGCGTCCACTGCGCGGCGCTGAACAGGTTACGCGGCAAGCGCGTCAGATAGTAGTCGCCACCAGCGGCTATCTGTGCCCGGGTCGCCAAGACCACCAGCTTGCAGTCACCGATGTACAACAACCCCGTCCGCCCCAAAATGCTGCGCACCCGTTGATACAACGGAATGTACAAGCCCTCATCGGCGCGTTGCCCCGGATACACGTCGCTGGCGATCCATTGCCCGGCCGGTTCGGCCAGCGCGGCCATCAACTTCAATTGCGGCAAATCCGGGCGATGGTCTTTGCTATGCCCATGCTGCATCAGCCCCTGCTCCGCAACCTGATGATAGCCATAGCTCGTCGTGCTATCCAGGCGCACGGTGGTGGTTTCCAGGGCATAGACCTGGGCGCTACTGTGCCATACTGCCGCTTCCAACGCGGTCCATTGGCTATCCACATTGAAGCGGTGCAACAAGTTGCCCAAGGCGATCATCGCTGAAGTCCACGCGCCGCAGCGGTTGCCCTACCAGCCGTGCCAACACATGGCGATGCCGCCAGGCCCAGTCCTCGACGCCCGACTTGCGGTGGTCGCCTTCCGACAGAATGTAGGGGTCTGTAAAAATATAACTTCCCGTTCAATCTATGCAGCTTGGGCGGGCGAACG
>DAOLUH010000123.1:0-4710 GCA_035420085.1 Anaerolineae bacterium | reverse complement strand
CTATGTTCATCTCAGGCACTCGATGTCCCGTACTACAGAAAAATAGGATTGGTCACGGCAAGCATCGCGCCGCTTTTGTCGCGGATCTCCACCGTCACCCAGTCAGCCTCATCGGGCGTCAGCGCCCACGGGTGCGCGCCTTCGACGCCCGCAGGCACCGCGACCAGCAACCTGCCGTTGACGATCACCCGCACCTCCGCGTCGGGCGGGCAGTCGCGCCAGCGAACCTCGAAAGTCGCCGGGCGCGTGACCGAGTCACCGAGCATCCATGTTGCGCCGTCGTCACTCCGCGCCTGGAAGGTAAGCTGCGGGCCGCTGCTCAAGTAAAGACGCCCCGCCAGCACGCCTTCGAGCAGCGCCGCTTCGGAAAGCGCCTCGGCGTAGATGACGTTGAAGCCCGGCCCGGAAGCGTAATCGCGCGAACCGTGTGCGTCCGATCCGGCGGTCGCCGCGAGACGCAACCCTTGATTGAGCCAGTCGTACCAGAGCGCCAGCGCCTTCTCGTTGTTGGAGTCGCAGCCCCACGGCCCGTTCCAGACTTCGACGACTCGCGCGTCGCCCGGCATCATCTCGCCGAAACGCCACGAACAGCCCGTGCAGCCGGGTTCGCCATCGGCTTGTGGGTGCGCGATGACGAAAACCTGCCCCTGCGCGTACGTTGCCGCCGCGACGCGCGCCATATCGCCGGTGCTGGGCCGCATCCGCCAGTCCACCCATGCGCGCGCGCCCAGGCAGAGCGCGTGGCCCCAGTAGGTCGTCAGTTCGATGCCGCCGGCAGCCAGCAGCGTTTCGTCCGTCGCAGCATCCATCTCCGGCAAACCGCTTACCGTGTTGTGGTCGGTGAGGAAGACGAAGTCCAGCCCGGCGTTACGCGCCAACCGGAGCAGGTCGGCGACGGGGAAGTCGTGCGCGTCCGAATGATCGGAGTGGGTGTGCAGATCGCCGCGATACCAGCCCGGCTGCAACCACGGATAAGAGAGCGCAGGAGTATGTTCTGCGTCTCTATAGCCACGGGATCCTTTCTGCGTTTCCGCCTGTATCTCTGTACTCTTGGTCAACATCACATCGAGTGTATAATGCACGGTCTCGCCGGGCATGATCATGTGCATGTCAATCTCCACGATCCACGTCCCGGCAGGCAGCGGACCGACAAAATAACCGGGTGTCGCCTCCGTCGCGCTCAACGTGACATGGTGCGACGTTCCGCTGCGATGCCGCGCCCCGCGGAAGCCGTGTGAATCGAACACGGTCAGCGTGAGCAGGTTCTTGATCCCCTGCACTCGCTGCGGCGTATAGCGGAAGTCGATGTCGATGCGCCCGCACCCCACCGGGACAACGAACTCGTGCGGGATGTAACGCTTGCAGTCGCGCGCAGTCAGATGACCTTCGAAATGATTGTCCATTGCACCTCACAGAAGTTCAGCCAGGAGATCGGCCACAAGCAGGGGGCTGTACACAAACAATTAAAGTAGCCTGGCCTGTTGCAGGCGATCACGCAACGCCGGCCGGTTGGCATAGCGCGCCTGCAGGTCCGCAAGTCGCGCCTGGAAATCGGTTTTGCGGCCCTGATACTCGGCCAGGTCACGCAGCTTGCGGAGCAGCGTGACCGCTTTATCGTAAGAGGTGGCTTTCTTCGAGGAAAGCCAGCCTTCACCTTCGATCCAATCTCCCCCTTCTTCCTCGTCCAGGGAGATATCAAGGACCAGATAGTCGCCGACGGGTTTCAGATCAATGCGATAGTCCCACAGGTACGGCTCAATTTGATCGGGGACGAGCAAGCCCGTGGGGAAACGAAAGGCCAGTCGTTTGCTGCCCCAGTTGGTCAGATAGAGAAAGGCGTCGAAATAGCGCGCCAGCACTTGGAGGGGATCGTGCTTGAAGTCACCCCAACTATAAGTGACGATCGCCCGCGTCGAGGTAACGTCAATGTGGCTGGAGAGTTTGTTCACCGCGGCCTGCTCTTGGGGCGTAAGCGGCCGGTCAAGGGTTTGCCATTCGTAGTATTGGTATTCGCTCATAGGGAACCTCGCAAGAAAACGATCAGCTCAGCGAATTGCTTCACATCGTCCCTGGCAAGCATGACGCCAAGGATTCACTTGCGTAGATGCTCGCAGCGGCCACAGCGCCTTTTCAAGCGCGATTTCAACTGCTAAAGCCACCATCCAAAACCTGGTCACCGTGCGCCAGATGCGACAGCGGCAACACCGTCACCCGCTCGGCCAGGAGATAGGGACGTTCGCCCGGATAAAAGACGAACAGATGATCGAGCGCCAAATCTTCCAGGGCAATGCGCATAGACGGCGTGAGCCGCGGGGCGTCCACGCGCTTGCACTCGACGCCCACGCGGCGTCCTGCAATGAACAGCAGCAGGTCAAGCTCGGCGCCGGCGTGCGTGGCCCAAAAGTATACCTCATCCGGGTCGGTCGCCTTGATGACTTCTTCAATGACATAGCCTTCCCACGAAGCGCCGCTTTTGGGATGAAGCCAGAGATCGCGTTCCTCGCGAATGCCGAGCATCTGATGCAAGATGCCGGTATCCCGAAAGTAAATCTTGGGCGACTTGACCTGCCGTTTGCTCAGGTTGGCAAACCAGGGCCGAAGCTGGCGCACCATGAAAGCGCCCTCCAGCAGATCAAGGTAACGCCGCACGGTAGACTCGCTGAGGTCGAGCGCGCGGGCGACTTCGGCGGCGTTCCACACTTGAGCATGGTAGTGAGCCAGCATATTCCAAAAACGGAACATAGCGGACGAGGGAATGTTCACGCCCAACTGCGGCAGGTCGCGTTCCAGAAAGGTCTGGACAAAGTTTTTCCGCCAGGCCAGGCTGTCGGCTTCGGAAAGAGCCAGGTAGGAAAGAGGAAAGCCACCGCGCACCCAGTGCTGCATTTGCATCTCCGCGCCAACTTCGGCCAGGCTGAAACCGGCCATACGGATAATCTCCAAGCGTCCGGCCAGCGTCTCAGAAGACTGGCACAATAGTTCGGGCGAGGCGCTGCCCAAAATCAGGAAACGCGCCGGCAAAGGCGTGCGGTCGCAAAGCACGCGCAAGATTGGGAAGAGGTCAGAACGCCGCTGGATTTCGTCAATCACCACCAGGCCGGTCAGGCGTTGCAAGGCGGTCATCGGCTGGTCGAGTCGTGCGAGACTGATAGGGTCTTCCAGATCGAAATAGTTGAGCGAGTCAGGGGACACGAATTGACGAGCCAGGGTCGTCTTGCCGCACTGACGTGGCCCGATGAGTGCGACAACGCGACTGCGCGCCAGCGCACGTTCAATAGCCTGCTGTAACTGCGGTCGTGGGTGAATCATATCCCTATTGTACCTTGAAAATCCGTCACGTCAAGACGGATTTTCAAGGTCGCTTGTCATCACCGCCCTGGACAGAGATCAGTTTCTTAAGCAACAACATTCTGAACGTGGATTCCAACACTAACGTCTTTGTCGTCCTGCGGCCGTCATCCAATCCCATATACTCTCCGCCGACGTAGTATCCGGCTTTCATTTCCGCCAAAAAGGTGGCGGGGAAACAGTATGTGCCCTGCTCGGCCCGGTATGTTTCCAACAATCGCATCCCTTCCTGGAACCAGGTGGATTGGCGCGCCGCCGGAAAGTGCGCCAGTAATTCCAGACGTTGCACGATTTTCCTTTGCGCGTAAGGATTGGCGCTGTCCAGATCGGGCAGATCGAGGTTCCAGCCGCAAGCGTAGCAGGTTCGGCGGTTCGCCTCCGACCAGAGATAGCCATAGCCCGGCGGAAAAGCTCTGTAACGTTCGTCGGTCACGTAGGCGACGATGTCATCGAGTTGTAGTCGCGTCAGGTCCGTCAGACTTTCGACCGGTAGATAAGCGAAAGCATAGAGATCGTGAATCAGCGGCAAAGGCGTCGTTCCAACCATTGGGTCCATATCTGGATTGATGATCGGTTTCCCCACCCATTGTTTTGGAAGGTCGGCCAGTTCAGCCTCTGTCAGGTGAATGTCGTAGGTCTTTTTCGCCGCCAACCGAGATATCGATTCAACTCGCCGTTGGACAAACTGCATCACCTCATCGTAGACATACCCGCCGCGCATAAAGTACGAGGCCAGCACAGTGGCGACGAAGACCGCTCTGCCACCTTCGACGGTGGGATGCGCGGAGTCGTCAAGTGCTTGATGCACCAGGGGATTGTCCACATACTGCCGAAAGCGCGCCATCTTTTCATCGAAAACCGGTATCCCGGCCCGCAATCCGCGCTCCAAAAGCCGCGGAATGACATTCTCCAGGCAGGTCGGCTTCACCCCGTGCAACACATTCAGGACGCGAATATCAATGTGGGTAAGCGGCCCAAAATGATCCAGTTGATCCAATAACCACCGGGTCTTCTCAGTTTGCAGCACAGCGGCCAACGCCGATTCGCAATCGGAGGACGCGCTATTGCCAGTCAACTCGACCAGGGTCCGGTAGCGGATCACAGGGCCGCCTTCGTCGAGCAGCCAGTTGATGAGATCAGGCAATTCGTATTCCACAGTTACCTCTCAAAAAATCCGTTAAATCCGTTGACATTCTCATAGCATCTGCCGTAATCCCTCCCATCGCACCGCCCACGCGCCGTTATCGGGGAAGCCGGGGGTCGGGCGGTCAGGCGCGCCGTCCCAGCCGGCGGCCATCATTGCGACAGCGGTGAGCAGGCCGCCGTTGCCGGGCAGGTAGAGCGGCAGCCGCGGCGACTGGT
>DAOLUH010000122.1:0-5033 GCA_035420085.1 Anaerolineae bacterium | reverse complement strand
ACTCGGATTTCAGTGTCAATCAACCCTCTTTACTAAAAGTGTCCGGTGGCTAGAAAAAGGATAAAAGAATGATCAAAATTGCTGAAGTATTACCCCCTTATCCGACGCCGTTGTGGCGGATGGTCAAGCAGTGCGGCGTGAATGACGTCGTCGGCTCGATGGATTTCCGGCGCGGCTTGAATGTTGACAAGGAACAACTGCCGTGGAGCTATATGTCGCTGGTGCGGATCAAAACCGCCTACGAGGACGGCGGCTTCAAATTCGAGGTGCTCGAAAGCCGTCCGCCGCTCAACAAGGCCAAGCTGGGCTTGCCAGGGCGCGATGAAGAAATCGAGACGGCCATTACGCTGATCCGCAACATGGGCGCGCTTGGCATCCCGGTGTGGTGCTACGAGTGGATGCCCGTCTTCAACTGGATGCGCACCTCGACCACCGCACCCGCGCGAGGTGGGGCGCTGGCGACGGCCTACGACCACGACCTGATGCGCAACGCGCCGCTCACGGAGTACGGCGTCGTCACCGAGGAGCAGTTGTGGGAGAACCTGGAATACTTCCTCAAGGCGGTTGTGCCCGAAGCCGAAAAAGCCGGCGTGCTGCTGGCGATGCATCCCGATGATCCCCCACTTTCACCGATCCGTGGTTTGGGGCGCATTATGCGCAGCATCGAAAATTATCAACGGCTGCTTGACCTTGTCCCCAGTCCGGTCAATGGCATCGCGCTGTGCCAGGGCAACTTCACGCTGATGACCGACGATCTGCCCGCCGTCATCCGTCACTTCGGCAAACAGAACAAAATCTTCTTCGTCCATTTCCGTGACGTGCGCGGCACGCCGGAGAAGTTCGTCGAGACCTTCCACGACGACGGCAAGACCGACATGCTCGCCTGTATGCAAGCTTACCGCGACGTTGGCTTCGAGGGCGTCTGCCGTCCCGATCACGTCCCCACGATGGAAGGCGACAGCAACGACAACCCGTCCTACTCGTCAGTGGGCCGCCTCTTCGCTATTGGCTACCTCAAGGGCCTGCGCGAGGCGGTGTACGGTGGGAGGGTGTCTGAGTAGGAGCCGCGCCTTTAACGCGTGTAACCATATGGGGTAACGCCCCTCGAATGAAAATTTCACCGCAGCGTGCGGAGAATGCAGAGTGTTTTTTCTCTGTGAACTCTGTATTCTCTGAGGTTATTTACAGGGGGCTGGTTTATGAGAGGCGCAACGCATTTAATCGGTGGATTGGCGGCGGCGTCGGTGGCCGAGCGGTTGGTGGGGCAACCTACGGCGCTGCGCGAAGTGTTCTACCTGGGCGAGTTTCCCGTCTCGCAGATGCTTGTGGGGGCGGCGGTGGCCGCGTTTGGCGCGCTGCTGCCCGACATTGACGAACCGCACTCCACAGTCGCCAACCTGCCGCGTCACGCGGAGCGAATAGCGCGTGGGCGGTCCAATGACCCGCTCGATGTTGCCATCCGCACAACGGTCAAGGGCGGAACTTCGATCCTCAACATCCTCACGCAGACGTTCTCCGCGTTCATCCGCGCACTCGGCGGCGGGCATCGCGGCGCGACGCACTGGCTGCTGATCGCGCTGGTGCTGAGCGGCGCAATGTTCTGGCTTGCGCCGGCGGTCGGCCTGCCGAAACTGGGGCTGTGGTTTGCCGCGGGTTACTTCAGCCACTTGCTGCTCGATATGCTCACGACCAACGGCCTGCGGATTCTCAGCCCCTTCTACAACCGCACGATTTACCTGCTGCCCAAAAAGCTGCGCGTCCGTACCGGCAGTTGGCTGGAGCAAGGCGTTCGCGCCTGGCTGTTGGTGTTGGTGGTGTGGATGGTGTGGAAGTAGAGAGACGAATCATGAATCACGAATCACGAATCACGAATCCCCAATTACTGATAACCAGTTACCGATTATTTGAATAAGGAGCATGTGATGATAAACAAATATCCACCTGTTACGTCGAAGTTGCCGGTTTTTCTGCACGGCGGCGACTACAATCCCGACCAATGGCCTGCCGAGGTGTGGGAAGAGGATATGCGCCTGATGAAGCTGTCGCACTGCAACGCGATGAGCGTGGGCATCTTCGCCTGGGCGCGGCTGGAACCTGCCGAGGGCCAATTCGACTTTGACTGGCTCGACCGGGTGATGGACTTGATCGCTGCGAACGGCGGCGTAGCAGTGTTGGCGACGCCGAGCGGGGCGCGTCCGGCATGGCTGGCGCGCCAGTACCCGGAGGTGCTGCGCGTCCGCGAAGACCGGCAGCGCAATCTCTTCGGCGGGCGGCACAATCACTGCCTTACTTCGCCGATTTACCGCGAGAAGGTGCGTATCATCAACGGGAAGCTGGCCGAACGCTACGCCGCACATCCCGCGCTCGCCGTGTGGCATCTTTCCAACGAGTACAGCGGCGACTGCCATTGCGAGCTGTGCCGCGTGGCCTTCGTCGAGTGGCTCAAGCGCAAGTATGGGACGCTCGACGCGCTCAATCACGCCTGGTGGACGGCCTTCTGGAGCCACACCTACACCGATTGGGACCTCATTGAGCCGCCGAGCCGTATTGGCGAGCTGTCGGTGCATGGGCTGAACCTGGACTGGAAGCGCTTTGTCACCGACCAGACGACGGATTTTATGCGGTGGGAAATCGCCGCGCTGCGCGAATTCACGCCGGATATTCCCGTCACGACGAACATGATGGGTACGTTCCCCGGCTTGAATTACTGGAAAATGGCCCCGCACCTGGACGTGATCTCCTGGGACAGCTATCCCACCTGGCACAGCGGCGACGATATCGCGCAGGCGGCTGGCGTTGCCTTTGTCCACGACATCAACCGCTGTCTCAAGGGCGGTAAGCCGTTCATGTTGATGGAAAGCGTGCCGAGCGCCACCAACTGGGTGCAATCCGCCAAAGTGAAGCGACCGGGGATGCACGCGCTGTCATCATTGCAGGCCGTGGCGCACGGCTCCGATACAGTGCAATACTTCCAGTGGCGCAAGAGTCGCGGCTCGTCGGAGAAGTTCCACGGCGCGGTGGTGGATCACGTGGGCCACGAAAACACCCGCGTCTTCCGCGACGTGGCCGACCTCGGTGTGAAATTGGAGGCGCTCGCGCCCGTGGTGGGGACGACAGTGCGCCCCGATGTGGCGATCATCTACGATTGGGAGAACCTGTGGGCGATGAACGACGCGCAAGGCCCGCGCCGTGGCGACAAGGGCTACCTGGACGCCTGCAAGCGCCACTATCGCGCCTTCTGGGAGCGCGGCATCCCCGTGGATGTGATTGATATGGAGCAGGACTTGAGTCGCTACAAGCTGCTTATCGCGCCGATGCTCTACATGCTGCGTCCCGGCGTGGATGAGCGCATCGCCGCTTTTGTGGAGGCGGGCGGGACGTTTGTCGCCACCTATTTGACCGGCGTTGTCGATGAGAACGATCTGGTCTTCCTGGGCGGCTGGCCCGGCGGTAAACTGCGTCAGGTGTTGGGAATTTGGGACGAGGAGATTGACGCGCTCTACGAGCACGACCGCAACGCTGCCGTCCTCTGCGCCGACAACCCGCTCGGCCTCGTGGGCGAGTATGAGCTGCACGACTACTGCGCCCTTGTCCACCCGGAAAGCGCGAACGTGTTGGCGACGTACCGCAATGACTTTTACGCCGGTCGGCCTGTCCTCACGGTCAACACCTACGGCAGTGGCAAAGCGTATTACCTCGCCTCCAATCCCGATGATGGCTTCCTCCGCGCTTTCTACGGCGCGCTCGATGCAAACCCGGGTCTGTTGCGCGCGCTTGATGTGGAATTACCGTGCGGCGTCAGCGCGCACCTGCGCACCGATGGCGAGACGCAGTACATCTTCGTAATGAATTTCAACGCGGACGCAGCAACGCTTGATTTGGGCGCGACGGTCTACAAGGATATACTCACCGGCGAGTCGGTGAGCGGCGCGGTGACGCTCGGCGTCTACGACGTAAAAGTGCTTATAGCGTAAGGATTGTCAAATTGACCGACTGGAGTCAGTGTGTACGTGTGCGCACCGGCTTCAGCCGGTTTCTATGATGATTTGTTATGGAGGGCCGCATGTCCTACCAAGTCTGGTACCGCCGCAATCTTCCTCACTGGCAGCCGGGAGGTGTTCCCTTTTTTATTACCTGGCGACTGTCCGGTTCGCTGCCGGCAGTTTTCATTGCTATACTGCCGAACAAGAGCGTATTGCGCAAGACCCTCGCGCGCAGGATGAACACAGTGATTGGGCCATCAATGCTTTCAAACGACTGTTTGCGCGCTGTGATGATGAACTGCACAAAGTGGACGGGCCACGTTGGCTCACACAACCTGAGGTCGCGGCTATTGTACGTGATGCCATGCATCAGGGCGAGGAAGAACGACTGTATCGTCTGTATGCCTATACTGTGATGAGTAACCATGTTCACGTTTTGCTGCACCCGTTGGAAGATGCGCAAACTGGGAAACCGGTTCCGCTTGCGCGTATTACCAAGCTGCTCAAAGGTCGCACAGCTCGTTACGCCAACCAGAAGTTAGGCCGAGTGGGGCAACACTTCTGGACGCACGAGTCGTATGATCATTGGTCGCGTAATGAGAATGAAACCCGACGCATCGTGGCATACATTCTCAACAACCCCGTCAAGGCTGGATTAGTCTCCGAGGTATCTGCCTGGCCGTGGAGTTGGGCAGTAGAATTGTGAGAGAACTGTCTCTTATCCGATCGGCGGCTTAGCCGACTGAAGTCGGCGTGTGCGGGTACATACTGACTTCGGCCGGTTATGCTTGAGGTATACTCATTGGTGGCTTGGCCGACTGAAGTCGGCGTGTACGGGTGCATACCGGCTTTAGCCGGTTATGCTTGGGGCATACTCATTGGTGGCTTAGCCTGTTTTCGACACTGAATCTGGTACCGGGCAACATTAAACTAAGCCCTGAATCATAACTGATTGCACTTTAATAATCGAGTCACAAATCAAGGTTGCGTGAACTGTATCATCTCAAAAAAGCGGGGGAGATCAGGGCGCAGCCCAAGAATCCCCCAGAT
>DAOLUH010000121.1:0-5151 GCA_035420085.1 Anaerolineae bacterium | reverse complement strand
GGAATCTTTCAAGATTATCTGGCTACCTTACTTTGAAAAACTGTCCGGTGGCTAGTTCGTCAAATTGCTATTTCTTACCGCCCTTGTACCTCCGCGCTAAAAGAGCAAAGCCCCGAAGGGGCTGAGATTTGGGATAAAAAGGAAGGTTGGCCGCGCGTTCCCCGCTTGCGCGCCCAATCGCGGATCTGGCGATCCGCTCGGAGCAAGCATGATACGACGGGTTGTTTGCCCCGCCCTACATTCCCCTGTATAATGCGCGTAAAGATAAATGAGTACCCGGAGGAAACCATGAGTATAATCTACAAACTTCCGTTAGTGTTAGAGCCACAGCCCGAAGGCGGCTTTACCGTGACATGCCCATTTCTACCAGAACTCATCACGGAAGGCGATTCCATTAAAGAAGCGTTGGAAAACGCCGAAGATGCGCTGCTGGCTGTGATCGAGGCGTATGAGGATTTGGGGCGTCCGTTGCCCACAGCGTTACAACCGATGACGCCGATTGCGCCTATGTGGCTCGAAACAGCCGTCGCCGTTTCATGAAATACCGTGAAGTCACCCAAAAACTGCGCGCCCTGGGTTGCGAAGAGTTGGCACGGCGCAGCGGCGGCTCACATCGCAAATGGTACAACCCGGCGACGGACCAAATGGCTTCCTTGCCTGACTGGGGCAGCAAAGACATAAAGATAGGGACATTGCGTGCTGTAGTACGCCAATTAGGTCTGGATTGGGAAGCTTTTCGTAACGCATAGAAGCATAAAACAAGTTATGCGTTGGATCATAATCTAGTGTTCTACTGCTGCTCAAAAACCCTCAATTAAAATCCTGCGTTATCACCCTCTTCGGCGTGACCACAATCAGCGCGCTCGGTTCAGCGCGGACGGATTCGTAGTACCGTTGCGCCTCGGCCTCCGTGTCGTAGTAGCGGCGGATGATGCGCCAGCGCATCGCTTCCTGGCGTGGGTCATTGGGCGGGATGAGCGTCGCTATGCCGTAGAAGGTGACGGTGCGGTAGTCGGGATGCCCGCCGTCAATGCACACGCTGATGCGCGGATCGCGGCGCAGGTTGCGGTGCTTGGCCGTGTGGATGCCGACGCTGATGTACAGCACGCCGTCCTCGTAGAGATACCACACTGGGCTGATCTGCGGCGGCCCGTCCACCGTATTGGTGGCGACGACCGCGTGTCTCGGCGCAGCAAGAAACGTTTCGATGTCGGATGGCGTCATTCCTGTCATAGAGTGCCTCCTCAGTGAGAATCGTTGAAACGTTGAAACGTTGAAACGTTCAAACGTTCAAACGTTTTTAACGTTCCAACGTGTTTTAACGGTAGATGAGGTCGAGGATGGTGTCGCTGTAGAGGCGCACGGTTTGGCTGTCTACGCGCTCTACGCCGGGGTGGGCGGCGGCGGCATCGGCGTCATCAGTGTGGAAGAAACGCTTTTCCAGCACGTAAGGCGGATCCCAGCGCAACGGCGGCAGTGGGTGGGCGTGTTGCTGCTCAATGGCGCGCTGGATGCCCTCGCGGATGCGACGATGGGCTTCCGGCGCAGCCAGCGAGATCGCCGAGTCCCGGCTCAGCCCTTGCTTGACCGCGACGGTCGTGATGCCGGGGATGAGTGCCTCGGCCTCGCGGCACGCGGCGTCGTCGCCGCTCACGAAGATCAGCGGCAGTCCCAATCCGCCGCAGTATAGCGCGAACTGCGCCAGTTCCCCGATGGGTTGGCCGTTGAGCGTGTAGTAGTCAATGGCGCGGCTGCTCTGTGTGTGCGCCAGGTTGCCGTCCATCACGCCGGCCATCGCGTGTTGCCCGATCATCACGCCTGCATCGTAGCCCGCGACGATGGGATCGCGCACCGAGGCCGGGGCCAACGGTCGCCCGTGCATCAGCTTGGCGGCGGGATGCAGGTCCTCAAAATAGATGCCGCCCGGCCCGTGCCCGTCAATCACCAACACATCTTCCACGCCGGCCGCGAGCAGTCCTTCCACCGCCGTGTTGACCTCGGCGGTGAGCAGCTTCTTCGCCGCCTCGTAGTATTTTCCGGTCTCGTACCCCTGGTCGGTGAACGACACCACCCCAGCTACCCCTTCCAAATCCGTCATCATCACGACTTTCATAGTAACCTCCTGTGAATCAGCGAATGAAAGAATCAGCGAATTACGGATTATGCATCGCGCATTAGCCGTTGCGCATTGCCCGCGTAGATTTTGGCGAGTACATCACCGGGCAGGTTGAACGTGGCGAGCAGCTCTTGCATCTGGTTGTCGAAGGTGTCGCGGCCATAGAGCAGGCGATCCTGGAATTCGAGGACGAAGTCTTGGCCGAACGCCGGGTCGCGGGAGAGGGCGTTGTGCGCGGAACCGGCGGACAGGTCGGCATAGAGGTTGGGGTACTGGCGGAAGAGTTCGAGCAGTTTCCCACCGGGAAGAACCGGTCCGGCAGGATAAAGCGCCTTCTCGAACTGGTCGTCGCCGGAGATGTGCGCCCAGAAGCCTGGCGCGTGGCCGATGAAGGTCGTCTCCGGGCAGGCGCGGATGGCGCGCTCGAAGGCTTCGATGGGGCCGCCGTACCACCAGTTGGGGCGCGGGTACTTGTGGCCGGTCTCGAATTCGTAGTCTATGTGTACTGTCACCGGCAGGCCCTTTGCGCCGCAGAAGCGGAACATTCGCAGCGCGTCGGGATTGTCGTACATCATCCGCAGCTTCAGCTCGCCGTAGACCTGCACGCCGTAAATTTCGATGGCAGCTTGCAGACGGTCTATCGCGTCCGGGCGACGCGGATCAGGCGCGTAGCCGAGCACGAACTTCTCCGGCGCGCGCGTTTTGTAGTCCAGGCAGCGCGCAAAGGGGATGGGACCGGCGGCGTCGCTCAGCATCACATCGTTGTACGTGGGGTCGTATTCGTCCGGTGGACATTCCCAGCTCAAGAGCCAGGTCTGGTCAATCCCGTAAGCGGCCATATTTGCAACGAACTTGTCGAAGTTGTGACCGTGCCAGTCGGGGTGATTGTGGGCGTCAATGCTCATCTTTGCTCCTTATGGTATAATGAATATAGCATAGTTTTGCCGTTTGAGGTGAACCGGTGAAAACATATCAGTTTACAGTCATCATCGAACGTCAGCTCGAGGGCGAGTACCTGGTGTCCGTGCCCGCTTTACCGGGCTGCTACACCGAAGGTCGCACGTTGGAAGAAGCTCGCGTTATGGCCGCCGATGCCATTTCCGCCTATTGTACCAGTCTTGTGAAGCATGGCGAGCCTATCCCCGTTGAATCTACCGAAGAGCAATTTATTGGCCGTCTCAGTATTGCTTTGGAGCCGGCATAATGCCGCTTTTGCCTACAGTCACGCCACAACAGGTCATCCGGGCGTTGCAACGCGCTGGATTTGAGGTTGATCATCAAACCGGTAGCCATATTATCCTTTGGCATCCTGATGATGATTGTCGTGTTGTTGTTCCCTGGCATAACCGGGATTTGGGGCGCGGCCTGACGTTACAAATCATCAAAAGCGCCGGTTTGACCCGCGATGAGTTTGTAGAGCTGCTCAAGTAAATATCCACGACGGGCGTGGTCAGAGACCAGCCCGAGCGCTACTCCAGTTTCCAGCATCCAGTATTAAGCCGCATACGCCGCATCTACTTTGGCGAAAATCGCCACGGCGTCGGCCACATCGCTGTCTTTCCAGCCTTCGTGAAAGTAGAGGTTGAAGTGCGTGTCCATTGCGGCGTGCGCGTTGGGACAGGGTAATTGCCGGTCAGGATCGCCGGTGTAGGCGGGACTGGCCCACGGGTATGCACTGTCGCCGAACACGCGCCGTTCGGTGAACCACGTCATCGTGTGGGGCAGCGCGGCGCGGTAGTCGCTGGCGATGGGCAGCCCTTCCGCCGCGAGCGCCTGGCAGAACGTGGCTTTGTCGCACGCGGCGTTTTCGGCGTGGAAGCGTATCCGCAGGAACCAGTAGCTCGGCTCCGATCCCCGCAGCGGCGCGGGGATGCTCACCGTTTGCAACGCCTGGATGCCGCACGCGAGTTGGGTGACGATGTAGCGGCGGCGCTGCACGATCCCTGGTAGCTTGCGCAGTTGCACACTGCCGATGGTGGCGGCGAGGTCATTCAGGTTGAAGTTGAGCGACGCGCTGACGTTGGTGGCTCCTTCCGGCAGAAAGAATGGCTTGCCGCGATCCGCAGCGCGGCGGATGGCGTGATAGAGCGCCTCATCGCGCGTGTAGACGAGGCCGCCCTGCCCGCCAGTGCTGTGGTGTTTGCCGAACATCGTTGAGAACACGCCGATATCACCAATCCCGCCAACCATCTGACCGTGCAGCCGCGCGCCGTGAGATTGGGCGCAGTCCTCGATCACAGGAATCCCGCGCTGTCGCGCCACCTCGCTGATGCCGACGACATCCGCCGGTTCCCCGCCGATGTGCGGCACGACGATGGCGCTCGTGCGCGGCGAAATCAGCGCCTCCACCTGCTCTGGGCCGGTGTTGTAGCTATCGGGCGCGGTATCGGCGACCATCGGGATCAGGTTGAGCAGCGGAATGGGCATCATCCCGCCGGGGTCGGTCACGGCGCCGACGATGACCTCGCTGAACGGCGGCAAATCCAGCGCCCGCAGCGCGACGTACAGCCCCGCCGTGCCGGAACTGACCGCATCCACAAAACCGCCGCCCATCCACGCGGCAAATGCCTCACAGTACGCCGTCTCCGCCGCGCCGTTGTAGCCGGGCGCGTTCCCGCTGGCGATAGCCTCATCGAACAGTGCATCCACGGCGGCTTTCTCCTCTGCGCCGAGCAGCCCGCGGGTGGGGAAGGGGGTCTCGCGCACTTTGGGACCGCCGAAAAGGGTAAGGGACGTGATTTTGTCCGGTGTTGTGTGCATTTTTACCTCTATGTGAGCCTGGCTAAAAACTCGCCAGTCTGGACAATTTTGACGCCCAACTTGTCCATTTTGGCTGCGAAACCCGGATCGTCGTAGAGATCCCGGTCGGATGTTACCAGGAAGCATGGGGAAGCTGCCACGGCGGTAGCAACGATGATGTTATCTTTGGGATCGCGGTAGGGAGGAAAATCGGCAGCCGGATCAATACATAATGCCAGAGGTAACTATTCAGGCGTTGTCCAGAATTAAGGTTTTTCTGATACTAATCCAACCCG
>DAOLUH010000120.1:0-5706 GCA_035420085.1 Anaerolineae bacterium | reverse complement strand
GACGCGGGTCGTACCGCGTCGGGTTGAAGCGCTCGAAGTACTTGCGATATTCCTCCGGGGGGATTTGCTCAACAGATTGCACCCACTCGTGCCGCGAGGGAAGCGCGTACAGTCCCCAGTGGATGAACATGCCAAAACGGTCGTGGACGAACCACGTGGTATCGCCCTGGGTTGGTTTGGGTTTTAGCATAGGTCTTCGTCTCCTTATTCCCGTAGATTTTGAGTGTGCTGGAGCACATTTGGCTCTCAGCAATAGAAAGTCCTCTTTATGAACAGGGAAATTATACTCTCGCCCCTGTCGAACGCAATAAGGGAATCAGCAGCGCCAATCGTACCCTCTTTGAACGACAAAAAAACGTCGGTTGAGTTAGGAAAAATTCCTCAGCGAGTGAGGAGAAATTCCTAACTCCACAAGGCGTCATCTCAAGCAGGTTGATGTACTATAAAACCGGTTTGCCGCAGTGAGGGTAACCAATTCATACATAACGGAGGGAATTGACAATGGAGTCTGAAGATAACTCAAAAGGAAACGACGCGTTATGCGAAGTGTATACCTTTCTGCTACAGCGACGACGGGTACGCTTAGCACAAGAGGCACAATCAACAACCCGCACACAGCAACAAGCACAGAGTCTGGAGGAAGATAGGACGGAGGACAGAGAAATCACCGATCCAGAATACGGTGGTATGGACATAGCTTCAGGACTGGCACCCGAATACGTTGTGACTACTGATGAAACCGCGTGACCCCCTCTCCCAACCACTCGCCTGGCTATCGGTATTCGGCTTGCTGGCGCTCTACCAGTGTTGCCTGGTTCCACTGTTCCACGTTACCCGTGAGGAAGTCCGTATGTGGCTGGCGACGCCCACCCCCACGCCAGTCGCAATGCCTATCAACGTCGGCACGGAAGGCGACGAGGCCCTCACCCGCGCGACCTTCATTGACTGGCTACGTGAACAACACGGTCTCCAAGCCCTGCCCGATCCCGATCTGGAAGACCGTGCCTACTACCTGGCCGGGGAAGCGCCCAAGCTACGTTCTGCGCAGACCTGGCCGCAATGGTACGGGTTGCGCTACGCCGTGGGGCCAGCTTCCGGGGATTGGCGCTTCTACTGGCCCGGCTGTAACCCTTGCCCGGAATATACAAACTGCTACCTTGTAAACAGTCCACGGGGGGATTCACTGGCGACTGCGACGTATCCCGATCTGAACAGCGTCGGGCAAGTGGGTATCGCCGTTGTTTGGCGGGGTGAGCAACCTTATCTCGCTGTGGTCTGGCCGGGGATATGTCCCACGCCACAGCCAATGCCCACCTTCAGCAATCCTGGTCCAATGGGGCCAGGATGGTAAGGAGATGAGCGGCCAATGTATATGAGTGAGGCGCGCGAACTGACATCCGATGAACTGACGGCGCACTTGCCCCTGGAATGGCGCATCAATGACGCCTACTTCGAGTTGGCCTTCCAGTGTGTGCTCCCCGCCCTCGAAGCGTTGGCGGACGGAAGTCAGAACCCCGAAGCCTTACTCAGTGTGACGTTCGGTCCGGTGGCGCAGCTCGTGCTGACGTGCCTGCTGCCCGAAGGGATATGGAGCCTCCTGGACTTGCTGCGGAGTCTGGTGGGTCCGCCAGACGAGGAGGCTAGCACTGAATTCTGCACCGCGTCCCGGCTGCTCAAGAGTCGCCGGAAGCGGGGCCGCCTGGCCGTGTTCGATCTGCGACCCGGCGGCAGCGCGGAGTTCAGGGGCTATCCCTACGCCCCCCTCTACGACTGCCAGGACCGGATCAGTACATTCCACGCCGAGGCGCTGCCCCTGGTCGCCGCGGTGGTGCGCGGTTGGGGGATGGAGACGGTGGTCATTCACGCACAGCCCACACCGCTGCTGCCGGAACGCGCCTTGAGAAAGCAGGCGCAAGCCCAATGGATGTTCCTGACCCAAGCATAGGCTTGCAGGAGGAGGCGATGCAACAACAGTCCCAATCAACACGCGTTTACGGTATGAAGGGAAAAGACATGGTAGACCAGAAAGGGCTGTTTTTCCCTCATACCGTCAAAGGCCGAAATCGTTGCTCAATCCTGGTTTTGGCGGCGTCAGACGGGGTTTTGCAGGGATTTTTGCCCCGCATCCACCCTGTTTTGGCCCTGGTACAGCACTTTGAGGCATTCCGGGAGCTACCGTCGCCGCAAATTCGCTGTTTACAACGTTACGGTATGACAGAAACGCCAAACTGTCCGTTTTCCCGTCATACCGGAAGGGTTTTTCATCCTGTACAGCCCTGCTCTTCCCGGAGGTGAAACGATGTCTTGCGAACTCAACACCGTCGTGCGCCACTTGATGGCGCTCGCCGGGGCAGACCCGCGCAAGGTGCGGCTGCCCGAAGGGAAACACAAGTTGCGCGTGCATAGCCAGCGCATCGGCGACGTGCGATTGGTCACGGTGGCGCCCTGGCAAGGGACGTTGCCCGAAGTGGACGCCCAGGGCGTCGCCCACCTGTGCACTGAAAGTGGCCTGCTGTTATTACGCGGCATCGTCAGCGCGCCGCCCCGGACCAAGACATTGTGGCTGGCTCTGGACGGCGTGGGCGCAGTGCCGCTTATCGCGGCCTCCCCCAGGATCGAGAAGGCATTGCGCGCCCTGGTGCATCACCGGGTCGTCATCCAGGGGGAATGTGCGCCGCGCGGCATTGCTGTGCATACAGTGCAGGCTGCTCCGGAAACATAAGGATGAACATCGTGGCAAGAAAAAAGAAAACCGTAAGAGCGCCGCCGAAACAACGCTCACGGAAGATCATACGGGCCGCTCCGAGTGCCAGGGAGCTGCGCCAACGCCAGCATCTTCGCAGCGGACTGTACCTAGGGCGCATAGCAAAATCAAGAGAGCTAACAACAAACAACATCAATCTCAAGGAGGAGAGAATATGCATAAACACTTTATCATCATCGGTCTGACCCTGGCCTTGATCGGGTTACCGCTCGGCGTGGGGTACGTGGCCGCGCCGTGCGACAGCTTTGGCGCGCCGGTGGTATTGTCGCTGTACCGGCTACGGCAGCAGCGCTTCCTCACGACAGCCACGCGCTGGGCGGACACCGTGGAGGAAATCGGCGACAGCCTGGACACCATTGCACGCGGGCCACAACCGCAGTCCACCGGCGCAGCGTTCCGGCTGGCGGAACAAGTCGGCCAGGCGAGTGCAAGGCTGGACGTCTTGACGCTCCCTGAAGCGCCGGCGGAGTACAGTCTATTGGCGCTGACGATGCAGCAGACGTTGGACACCTACGCCTACGCCGCCGAGCAGTTGTTGACCTTCTACGGCAACAACGACGGTCAGGCTTTGGCAGAAGCGCAGGCGTCCCTGGCATTGGCCCGGTTGGGGCTGGGCGACCTGCGGGCGGGCATCGCTGGCCTCACGTATCCGGCGTGCCGGGAGGTGTGGCGTGAGTAACACCACTGAGCAGCCCGATATCGAAAAACTGAAAGCCGACTACGCGATGAAAATGAGCCTGCTGAAAGACGAACTGCGCAGCAGTCAAATGCGCATTGCGACGCATATGCGCGCGCGCCATCGCACCGAAGCCATCCTGCAACAGTACCTCCTGGTGCTGTTTCCTGACCTGTTCGCACGGGCAATAGGGGCGCAGATGAGTATCACCGAAGCGGGGGAGTACCTGTACACGCATCACCTGTACGATAGCGATCCGAAGAATATATTCCGCGCCAACAAAGATAAGCCAGAGGGAGAAGCCGCGCTGACGTCACCTGCGGCTCCGGTCATCGCAGAGCAAAGTGTGGACCTCTCCGGCGACGCGGTCAAATTCCTGTACGCGCTGGGGATGACCGTGGTGGCCAACGAAGCCCGCGCACTGTGGGCACAACACACCGGCAAGGCCGTCGGAAGCGTGAAGCAGGTCTTGTCCGAGTTGCTGGACAAGGGGCTGCTGCGCGTGGAGCAGATTCCCGTACCACGGTATCTCACCGGGTACGTCGGCGACACCTGCTACACCCTCACCGAACGTGGGCAGGCTGAGTACCGGCGGCGCTTCAACAACGCGCCGACCACCTACGAGGCCGCTTACGCGCCCTACAAGTCTCCCGAAGCCTGGTGGATGATTCGGGCAACCAAGGCCCTGATCCAGGCCGGCAACGAACATCCGTCCAACACCCGGTTCACGTACACCGTCTACGACCCAGAGGCCGACGCTGACGCAATGGAGGCCGCCGGTTTTGTCCGCCGGTATGGCAACAGCGAACCGGACTTGATCGTGGTGATTCAGTCGCGCTCCGGGGGCAAACCGCTGTGGCTGGCGGTGGAGTGCGAACGCGGGAACTACAACAGCACGCGGCTCAAGCAGAAGCTCACCAAGAATCTGGAAGACTACGCCACAGCGGGGTTCGGCGGCTGTTACTACATCGCCAACAACCGCGACACGGCGCGCATACTCGGAGGGACAATCGCCCGGCTCCGCGACGATCTCACCACGCGGACTGACACTATCAGTACGTCTGGATTCCTCGCCCTGTTCACCCTGGAGAGCCTGCGCGACGCCTGGCTCCCGACGCCGCGCTTTATCTTGACGGAGTTCTTCGACCGTAAGTTGCAGCGCGTCAACCCGGAGTGGCCCCAGGACGTCGCCAGGCCGGAGCGGTATTTCAAGTACACGCCGGGGGACAAGGGGCAGGAGGCAGGAAGCAGAATGCAAGAGGCAGGAGGCAAGGGGCAGGATGTGAAAGACGAGGAAGTGGATGTGGGAGGCTCGTTGCCGGAGGCAGAGGACGAATGGGCGAACGAGAAAAGTGCAGAGTAAGCGATCAGCAATCGGCAATCAGCTTTCAGCAATCAGCTTTCAGCGATCAGCAACGTGCAATGCTGGCCTGGCAGACAAAGCTGAAGGCTGACAGCTACCAGCTTTTAAGGAAAGGAATAGACAATGACACTCGAAACGATCTTAACCTATGCCCTACGGCTCTGGTGGGCCGGGGCGCTGTACACGGGGGTCTTCCTCGTGCGGATTGGGCCGTTTGTGCTGGCAGTGCTTGGTTTCGTGGGCTGGCAGTGGGCGCAGGGGACATCACCCCTGCGCCGTCCACGGAAGAAGACGGCGGTAACCACGGCAGATGCCGCACCGGAGACACCTGCGTTCACCGTGCGCTGATGTAGAGAACATCGCCAATGACGAAAAACGTACTACCACCTCACAACATCGAAGCGGAGGAGGCGACCCTGGGCGCACTGCTGATCGATCCGAAGTGGGCGATCCCGCAGGTGCAGCCGCTCCTTAAAGGGCCGGCGTTCTACCTGCAGAAACATCGCTGGCTCTACGCCGTGCTCCTCGACTTGTACGCCCGCCACGAGCCGGTGGACTTCCTCACGGTGACGACGGAAATGGAGAAGCGCGGGCAACTGGAAGCGGTGGGCGGCGCGGTTTTCATCACGCAATTGCTCGACGCTGTGCCCTCGGCGGCCAGTGTGGTCAGTTATGCCCGTGAGGTGCAACAGACGCACGTGCGGCGGCGCATCCTCGAGGCGTGCAGCGCCGCCGCGCGCCTGGCCTACGATGCGCAACGCCCCATCGAGCAGGTCGTCACCGAGTCGGTCTTGCTGGCGACGCTGGCCGTCCACGCGCTGCGGATGGGGGTGCCCACGGCGCTCTTTTCCATCGAGATGCGCGGGCTGGAAGTGGCCGGGCGCATCCTGCAGAAGGAGTTGG
>DAOLUH010000119.1:0-6091 GCA_035420085.1 Anaerolineae bacterium | reverse complement strand
TGATTGGTGTCGCCCTGCGTCAGGCCGCTCGCGGTCACATCGTAGACGAGCGCCGCGCGCGTGGCATGAGCAGACGTGACGCCGTCTGTAACAGCGAGCGTGATCCGCTTGTCGCCCGGGGTTGTCCAGGTGAAGGTGATCTCATCTGTGAGGGTCAGACCGGGGTGGGTGGTCGTGATTTGCTCTGTCGCTGCCCAGGTGTAGGTGATCGGCTGTCCGGTGTAGCCCGACCAGACGAGGTTGCCGGTCAACGTCGTGACTTGCCCCGCGCCCACGATGCGCGGCCCGGACGTGACGACGTTGGGGACGCCGTCGGCGCGCAGCCAGCCCATATCCTGGAAGATTGCCAACGTCACCGGGCCGGGATGGCGGGTGACACCGCTGTAACTGGGCGTCATCAGGCGATTTGTACCACCTCCGAATGTGCTCTGGTCGAGGTGCGACAGGCTGCTGCCGGGCTGCCAATTCATTGGCGTGTACAGTTTGGCTGCTGCGCCTGCACTGGCAATGAGGGTGTTGGGACCGCCGAAATTCGCGTCTCCTTTGAGACGCGCCGCCAGCGCATAGGGATCGTTGGGCAGGTGACTCAGAAGCGCAACGCCGGCGCTGTCCACCGCGAACCAGTCGTAGGGCGTGGGGCATGGATAGAGAGCATTACCGCAAAAACCAACGTTCCACTCTTCATACATGTTGCCGATGAAGCCCAGCCCGTGCGCCAGCTCGTGGAGCGCCACCGCGACGAAATCCTCCCCGGCAGCAGGCGCGCTCAGATGTGTCGTCGTCGTGATAAAAGACCACGCCACATCCGACTTGAATTGCAGCGTCATGTCTGCCCACGTGGGAGCCAGATCGCTGCCGGTGAGCGCGTTGGCTAAGGCGATGGGGTAGGCGGTGTTGACTAGGGGTGCGCCGGAGAAGTTGTAGATGTATCTCGACGGCATGCCGGTTGCCAGCGCGTCGCCGCCGCTCAGATTGGGCGTCCAACAGGCCGAAACTTCGATGGGTACGGTGGAAGAAACCCATGTCCCCCAGAGGCCGGCAGCGTAGTCAAGGGCGGTCACGGCTGCTGGGGGCGGTTCCAGGCAAGTTGGTGGCGCTCCCCACGTGATGTCGAAGATTGCGCCATTAGTGGGCGTTTCTGGCGCAGCAAACACAGCGACCGGCGCTATCCAGCCGCCGGTCGCTAGTAAGAGCAATATGACCACAAATCCACGTGATAGTATTGTCCAATAGCGGATTTCTTTGTCCCGGACAGCGCCAAGAGCGCGCCGTCTATGCTGCCACGGACTCGATTTCAGGTTGTCCATTGGTGTTCCTCCCACACTATGATGCGTTTTCCAGGAGTTGACTCAGTGCCACTGTATACTGTCTTGAGTATAATGCAGGTTTTGGGTTGTGACAACTGTAGAAAGTAACGTTCTACAGATTCAGCGCCGAGGGATGTGGACCCGGCGCTGAATCGAGCGGATTTGTGGCTGGTTTTACACCTTCGGCGCAATCGGCAGCCAGAACTCGCAGTAATAGTCTGGCCCGCTTTCGCCGGGATAGTAGACTTCCATCTCCGGCGCGAGGGCGTGGACGTAATCTGAGGCGGGCAGCCATTCCATAAAGGCGAACATCTCGGCCTCGACGATGGCCTCTGGGATTTTACCATGACACTCGAAGACGGCCCATTGGGAGGCGGGAACCCGGTAGGATTCCAGCTCCGGGTGGGTGACGCCCGGCGGGACTTCGACGGCGACCATGTAGTAGAATTCACGGTGGGTAGGATCGGCTTCCACGCGCGAGATGCCCAACGTTTCGTCGTTGGTCTGTGCGCCGGGTTTCCAGCCGGTGAGGGTTGCGAAGAGGGCGAACACGCCTTCCGCCTTGCACGTTTCCCAGACGCGACCAAAGTCGTCTTGTCCGGCGATCCAGCCCTTTCTGCCAAGCACGTCGAAGGCGGGGCGTTCGACGAGGCGGTAGTTGACCATTGGTTTACACCTGAGCGAATCGCATCGCCGCCACAATATCCTCGGCGATCATGGCGCGTTTCGTCTTTTCAATGCCAAAGCTTGGCCCGGCCTGGAGATACGAGGGAAAGGCGCGCCTGCCACGGAAATAATACGCCGGCCCACGCAGTTTGTACGTCGAACCGGCGGGGATGACGCGGCCTTCCCCTGCGCGTCTGGCAATCGCGTTGACGGCTTTGATTGCCACGTCGCCCATGAGCAGGAACGCCTTCACGTTGGAGAAGAGCGCCAGCTCCTGTTCGAGCAGTGCGGAGCAAGTATTCACCGTGGACGTTTTGATCCCGTAGCCTGTTTTACCGCACTTGACCGCCGTGGTGAGGTAGACGCCTAGATCGAGGATGTCGCGTATGGACGCGACTTCGATCCTCGCGTCGTTGAACGCCATGACCGTGGTCTGCTGGAAGAACGGATCGCCATCCGCATAATAGTAGTCGGCGGGATCCTCCGGCGCGGCCTCGGAGATCAGGATGACGGAGATCGCTTCGGGGTTGATCTCGATGTCGGGCACGCGATAGCACTCGTGGCGCACGTCGGCGCAGGGAAACGTTTTGCATTGGACACAATCATTTACGTACATCGCTTCTTTCCTCCAACATAAAAAACTCACGAACCTTTATCAAGTGTAGTGGTCAGAAGTGCACTGCAATTCCTTGTACACGGATGAACACGGAAAACACGGATTTCTTCCTTAAAAAAATCCGTAGAATCCGTCAAATCCGTGTACAATTCCTTGATTTTTCATTCCATTGGCAGAGTTACACCGCATTGACCTGGCACTCCGGGCAGAAGTAGATGCTGCCGCCCAGGTACGCCGCTTTTTCGATAGGCGCGCCGCAATTGGGGCACGGCTCGCCGACGGTCTTGCTGTAGAGGATGCGCCGGTAGCCGCCGGCCTGCCCGTACAGATCGACTTCGTCGTGGCGACCGCCTTGCTCGACGATGTGGCGCAGCGTCGTGCGGACGCTGTCGTAGAGGGCGCGGCGCTCCGCTTCGCTCGTCTCGACGGCGCGGCGGCGCGGATGCAGCCGCGCGTGGAAGAGGATGTCCTGCAAACAGCCGTTGCCCAGGCCCCACAGTCCCGGATCGCTGATCAGGAAATACTTGAGGCTGGCTTTGCTCTCCGGCGTCAGCGGCGCGAACAACGATTGGAAGTAATCCCACGTGAAGGCGTCGTCCAACGGGGTGATGCGCGACTGCTGGACGTGCATGTGCTGTCCGGCCTCCGCGCGCGGCAGGAGCAGGGTGTTGCCCCAGCCGGAAATGGCGACGGTGAGGTACGTGCCGTCCTCGAAGTGCAGGAAGAGCTGGTGCTTTTTGGGTAGCGTGCTTTCGTCGCTGTGGAAAAGGATGCGCTCGCCGCCGCAGCCGAGCACCAGGGTGTGGTCTGCGCCGATTTCGGTCAGGATAGACATCCCGTGCGCCGTCGTCCCGCCGACGGTCTGGCCCGCAAAAATCGCCGCGTACTCTTCGGACGTGCCGCTGGAAAAGGCGAACTTGTGCGGCGCGTTGCCCCGGTCGCCGGCGACGATGCGCTTGCCTTTGAGTGCGGCGTCCATTTGCCGCCCGATGACGATAGCTTCAGGCAGTTCGATCATAGGCTCCTTCTTTATTGGATTTCTATGTGCAACCCGATGATGTTGTTGGGCGAGGTGTCGCCCTCGAAGTGGTAGTACCACTCGCGGCTGTCTGGCCCTTGCGCCAGTCCGACGTCTTTGATAGCTTGCATCAGCGCGCCGTAGGCTTCCTGGATGTGCTCCAGGCTGCCCCAGTAGAGGAGTGACGCGCAGTGATAGGGCGGCAGCGTCTTCACCTGCGCCTCGCCGGCGGGCTGCGTCCCCGGCTTAACCGGGATGCCGACTTCCATCAGATACATGTCCGCTTCACCGGTGGGGTAGTAGCGGATGATGACGGGCGCGCCGTCGCCGACATGCGCCTCGGCCTGCGCCGCTTCAAGCAACGGGATCAAGCGATTCAGTTCGTTGTCGAGACTCGCCATCACTGTCGGCGCGCTGATGACGTAGAAGAACGGCTGTTCGGGCATGGTCAATACGCGCGTCTGACCGATGAGGTAATCTGTATCGGCGGTCATTTTGCCGCCTTCTCGCGGACAGGGATGTAGACGGCACAGGGTTGGTCCGTCACGTCTTCCGGTGGGTAGTACTCGAAGTCCGCGCCGCCCGGCGGGAATTCGTAGGGCGAGGCGGGCAGCCAGGTATTGTAGACGTAGCCATAGGTCTTGCCGATGTCGGACATTGTGCACTCGAACACGGCGTAGCGCGAGGCCGGCACCTGCCGCGCAGTGACTCCCTCCGGCGCGGGCGAGTCTTCCGGCACGCGCATCCCGGCGATGTGGTCGGGGATGCCGTCCGCGTGGTGCGGGAACCAGACACCGTAGTACGACTTATCTGTGCTGAGCGCCTTGATAACCTCATGGTGCGGCATAAAAGCGTCCTCCCAGATAGCGCGGAAGTCTACCTGGTCGGGCATGGCGTGAACCAGAATGCCCATGACGGTAAAGGTATCCAGATCAACAAATTTCGGTTCCATAGTTTTCCTCCTTTTCTTGTACGATTATTCTGCTTGCACGGGATCACAATCCCGCGCTGTCGCGGTCACGGCGGATTATGATCCGCCGCAAGCGTTTGTAGAGAATCTTTGCCTGACCATCACGTTTGGTTAACACCCGGCACATCCGGTGTGATGCGCATCACCTGGTTGAGCAGGCCCAGGGTGTTCGGCCCGTAGAAATCGCCGTTGAGCGGGTTGACGGTGCCGCGCACGTTGTACATCAGCCCCAGGTTGGCGATGCGCTGTTCCGGCTGGGTGACCGTTGCACTTTCGTCCAGGGCCACGTGCCGCACGTGGCCTACGAACAGATGCCATTGGCTGCCTTCGTGCAGCGGGCGATGCCAGGCCAGCTTGCACTCGACGTTGATCGCGCACTCGGCGATGCGCGGCGCTTGCACGGTCTGCGCCGGTTCGACGGTCAGGCCGGCGTCGATGATTTCGTCGTTGTCCGGCCCGTTGCAGCGGATCGTCTCGGTACATTGCGGGAGCAACTCGACCGAGGGGAAATTGAGGCACCATTCGCCTTCGCGCAGGATGTTGGCGCAGGTGTGCGTGTAGTCGAGCAGCGCCAGCAGCGACGAGTAGTGCTCGCCTTCGCCCACCAGGAAGCCCCAGGCGTGCAGGTTGGCGTTCCCCGCGCCGTTGGCCTTGCGCGTGGTCACCAGGAAAATAGGATTGGGCACGGTGACGACGTATTCCAGCCAGGAAAAGACGGTGTATTTACCCGGCCAATCTTCGGTCAGATATTCCGGTTGGTGGATGCCGATTTCGTATTTCATCGTTATGCTCCTCAAAGAATCATGAATCATGAATCATGAGTTGGAATTGGCAGGTTTGGTTCCCCTGGATGATCGAGCCGAGCAGTTCAACCTCGACTGGATGTTCCAGGAGCGTCTCGAAGAGCTGGCGGAACCAGCCGCAGGAGCAGTGGCAGTAGGTGGGTGAGAACGGTTCCTTGGTCTGGTTCACCGAGCCGCAGTAGCAGCGGTCATAAGATGCGTGGATCACGTCGCCCTCGCGCCGCAGATGCCCGCCGCCGATGTGAACCTGGTTCAACTTCGCCAGCAGGTCATCCAGATCGGAGGCGGTCTTGGCGAGTTTGCGCGCTCGGTCGAGCACGCTCGCGCCGATGCACTGCCGCCCGCAGGCCTGCATGATCGCCTGGCGGGTGGGCGTGTCCACGGCTTGATCCAGCGCATCCATAACGTTTTTGACGCAGCGTGCTCTTTGCAGCGGCGTCGTCAGCGTGTCATACCCGGCGCAGGCCTGCGCCAGCGTCTCCGCCGTCGCCTCAGCAACGCGTCCCGCGATATTGTCCTGAAAAACGTGTGGTCTGAATGGCATCGCCTGTCTCCTTTAGAGAACCACGAATCATGAATCATGAATCATGATTCATGATTCATTACTACTCCGCCGGGGGGTGGAAGTTGGCGTCTTCTTCGTATAGCGCGCGGACCGCGGCGAAGTCATCCGCCAGCGTGAGCGCGGCGACGCGGTCCATCAGCGCGTAG
>DAOLUH010000118.1:0-6187 GCA_035420085.1 Anaerolineae bacterium | reverse complement strand
TGCTGCTGTACCTCTTGCGCGACCGCCACGATTATGACGAGGCCACCCTGCGCGCCAACTGGGACTACTACAACCCGCGCACCGACCACACCTATGGCTCGTCGCTCAGCCCGGCGATCCACGCCGCCGTCGCCTGTATGATGAACGATCCACAACAGGCGTACACGCACTTTATGCGCGCTGCGTTGGTGGATTTGGAGGACGTGCGCGGCAACGCCGCCGAAGGCGTCCACGCGGCCTCGGCGGGCGGGCTGTGGCAGGCGCTCGTCTTCGGTTTTGCCGGGCTGCACCTGACCGCTGCCGGACCGGTCGCGGTCCCGCGACTGCCCGAAGGCTGGACGCAGCTCAAGTTCCGCCTGTACTGGCGCGGGCGTGCTTACGACTTCGATGTCCGCCCCCACCCTACGCCCGACGACATCCGCGGCGTGATTTTCGACCTCGACGGCGTGCTCACCGACACGTCCGAGTTCCACTACCTGGGCTGGAAGCGCCTCGCCGACGAAGAAGGCATCCCCTTCGACCGCGCGGCCAACGAGGCGCTGCGCGGCGTCTCGCGGCGGGAGTCGCTGCTGCTCGTGCTCGACGGTCGCCCGGCGACGGAGGAACAGATGCAGGCAATGATGGCGCGCAAAAACCGGTACTACCAGGAATTCGTCGAAGGGGTGACGCCGGACAACCTCCTGCCGGGGGCGCTGCCGCTGCTGAAAGAATTGCGCGCGGCGGGGATCAAAATCGCCATTGGCTCGGCGAGCAAGAACGCGCGCACAGTCATCGAGAAGCTGGGCATCCAGGCGTACATCGACGCGCTGTCCGACGGCTATAGCGTGCAACGGGTCAAACCCGCGCCCGATCTCTTCTTGCACGCTGCTGCTCAACTGGGGTTGCAGCCGTGGCAGTGCATCGTCGTCGAAGACGCCGCCGCAGGCGTAGAAGCGGCGCTGGCCGGCGGAATGTGGGCGGTGGGGTTGGGACCACAAGAGCGCGTCGGCGCGGCGCACGTCGTTTTTCTCAGCCTGGAGGGCGTCCACTGGCGAGATATGCTGACAAAAGTGCGCGGGTAAATACCGTCAAAAACCGGGATTCTACACAATCCCGGTTTATTTTTGGTAGAATTCCGTGTATAATGACGCTATGTTTTCATTATACCTGACGCCGGCCGCGCTGGGCTATCTGACCCAGTTGATCCTGACCGCGCTCATCAGCGGGTATTTTGTCTTTCTGGTATGGCGTCACAAAAACCCACCGTCACACCTGCGCTGGCTCACGACATTCTTTGTAAGCCTCACGGCCTTTATCGCCACCCTCTTTCTCGAAGCCGCATCAGCGCCCACACCGCGCCTGTATGCCGTATTCTTGCAGGTACCCTTGCTATCCGTAAGCTGGCTTTGCATGGCGCAGTTTGTCTATCGCTTCCCCACCCTGCCTGCGTCGTTGCGCCGCGAAGCGCAGGTAGTTTGTGGGTGAGCGGTCTCTACATCCTTTGGGAGACCGGCTACGCAGTCTTTCGCTTCATCCGCTTGCAGGCCGGCGTCGTCGAATACCGCATCGACTGGACCGACTATCTCTTGTTCCTGTTTCTTTTGTGGCCGGCGGTGGTCTGCATCCGCGAAGTGTACCGACTCATGCCGACAGAGGGCAACTTCTGGGCGCGGCTGACCATGCCCTGGCGACGCCCCGCCGATCGGCAGGCGCGCGCCTTGCGTGACTTCAGCCTCGTCTTCCTGCTCGTCGCCGGATTGAGCATCTTCAATATCTTGCGCACCTTCTACCTGTTGCCGGTGGCATTGGCGAATACCGGCATCGCCATAGGCGTCCTGTTCGCGTTGTTCATCTTTGCGCTGGCTTACCTGAACCAACGAACGGAAACGACGTCTTTTATGGTCAAACTGGCCGGGATCACGCTGACGGTCATGCTGGCGATTATGAGTGGTGTGGGATGGGTCATCACGCCAGCGCACACGGCGGATTTCCACTACGACCTGAGCGCGCTGCGCGCGTTGCGCTTCACGCCCGAAACGAACGGCGGCTATCGCATCGACGCTATCCCTTACGCCTTCGAGACCGCGCCAGGGTATGACTTACACCTGGACGATGGCCTGCAGCGCGGCTGCAGTGAGGCGCTCGATTTCGCCTTCCCCTTCTACGGACAAGCATACCGCGAGGTTTACATCTGCAACGACGGCGTGATCAGTCTGGGCCAGCCGGTGCGCTACCGCGAACTCCAGTATCACTACGGCGCAGGGACGTCGCTGCTCATGCCGTTGCTGCTGGACCTCGATCCCACCATCAGTCCGGGCGGAGTCTTCGCGCGCCAGGCGGTCGACCATGCAAACACGGGCGACCGCCTGATCATCACCTGGGAACGTTTGCGTGGGTATCGCCAGCCGCAGGCTGAATTCACGTTCCAGGCTGCTTTGTACGCCGATGGGCGCTTCGATTTTATCTACGCCGAGTTGCCTGAACGCTTAACGTTCCGTCCCAATGACGATCCCGGCGCGAGCCTCTGGGCGATTGGCGCGCTGCCCGGCAATCTGCACAGCCCTGGTCAGGCGACACTGACTGGCAACTTGCCCGTTCACAGCGGCCCGGAAGGGATCATCCAGGATTTTCACCTGGACTTTCGCCGGCACCTGCAGCGGCTGCTGGCGCCAGTGGCCGGGTTGATCCTGGTAGCAAGCGCCTTCATCGCGGGTGGCTTCCCGCTGCTGTTTTACGTGAGCCTGGTTGGTCCGCTCAACACCCTCTTGAAGGGCGCGCAGCGCATCGAAGGCGGAGAGTACAATTTCGTTATGCCGGAGCAAGCACCAGATGAAATAGGCGTGCTCACGCGGATGTTCAACAGCCTGACAACGCAAGTGGGTGATTTGATCAACACCCTGGAAGCGCGCGTGGCTTCCCGCACCGCCGCACTGGACACTGCCAACGCCCAATTGCGCGCCGAAATCGTCGAACGCGAACAGGCGCAAATGACCTTGCTGGAACAACAACGCCTGCTGGCGCGCTACGAAGAGCGCGAGACGATGGGCCGCGAACTGCACGACGGCCTGGGGCAGGTGATGGGCTACATCAACGTGCAGGCGCAGGCGGCACAAACATTTCTCCAAAACGGGCAGATCGAGGCCGCGCAGAACGCGCTGGCCGACCTGATCCCGGCGGCGCAGGATGCGCACACTGACATCCGCGCCCATATCCTGGGCTTGCGCGCGCGGGAAAAAGCGCCGCAGGACTACCTCAACACGTTGCGAGACCCGCTGGAACAATTCGGCCGACAACATCACATCACCACGCGATTGAGCACGCCCGAACCGTTTCCCCCCGCGATCTTCGCCCCCGCTGTGGAAGAGCAAGTGGCGCGCATCCTCCAGGAAGGCCTGGCCAACATCCGCAAACACGCCCGTGCGCGGCGCGTCGAAGTCACCATCAGCTTCATCGGCGATTACGTGCAAATCGTGCTGGCGGATGACGGGATCGGATTTGAACCAGATTACAAATTACGAATTACGAATGGCAAATGGCAAATGGCGAATCCCCAATCCCTGATTACCAATCCCCAATCACCAATCATTTCGGCTTGCAGATTATGCGCGAGCGGGCGGAACAGGTCGGCGGGACGCTGGAAGTCCGTTCAGCGCCGGGCGAGGGGACGCGCCTGCTGCTGACCGTGCCACGCTTCGTCCCCACCGTGGAAGACGCAGACGGCGCAAGCTTACAGCACGTGCGACTGCTGCTCGCCGACGATCACCCGCTGTTCCTCGATGGGCTGCGCAACCTGCTTGTAGCGCGCGGACTGAACGTGATCGGCGTCGCCCACGACGGCAACGAAGTACAGGAGAAAGCGCGCGCTACACCCCGACGTGGTGGTGATGGACGTGAACATGCCGAAGTGCGACGGGTTGATGGCCACCCGCGTCATTAAAACCGAATTCCCGGCGATGAAAGTGCTCATGTTGACCGCCGCCGAAGACGAGCGCGTGCTCTTCGAAGCCATTAAGAGCGGTGCGTCGGGGTATCTGCTCAAGAACCTGGACGCCAACCGCTTTTGCGCGGCGATCACCGGCCTGCTGCGCGACGAGACGCCCATTGCGCCGGGATTGGCCGGGCAGATGCTGGCCGAGTTCGCACGCCTCGCCGCTGCCCCGGCATCTGCCGCCCCGACAGATGCCGCCTCAGCGTCTACCCCCACACCCAAACTCACGTCGCAGCAATGGGATATCCTGCGCCAGGTGGCCACCGGTGTCCCCTACCGGGAAATCGCCGCCGCTATGCACATCACCGAGCAGACGGTGAAATATCACATGACCCAAATCCTCACCCGCCTCCAGGTGGAGAACCGCGCTCAGGCGATTGCGTATTACCAGCAAACGCGCGGGTGAAACGATGGCGTCGTTGTGGTCTGTTTTTGGGACCGTGCTACACTACGACGCAGGAGGTGGCGTATGCAAAAACTACCGATTGGCATTTCGTCCTTCGAGGTGCTGCGAACGCGAGATTTTGTCTACGTAGACAAGACCGAGGGCATCCATCAGCTCATCACAGAGGGCATTTACTACTTCCTGGCGCGCCCACGCCGCTTTGGCAAGTCGCTGTTGGTCTCGACGCTGCGCTGCCTGTTCCAAGGGCGGCGCGAGTTGTTCGACGGGCTGTGGATTGCCGAACCGGGCCGCTGGGACTGGACGCCGCATCCGGTGGTGGTGATTGACTTCAATCAGGCGCGGCTGGATAGCCCGGAACAATTGGAAGCAAGCCTGCTCTATCAGCTTGATCAGCACGCGGCGGCGGCGGGCGTGACGCTGCGCGCGCCATCTTACGTATTGCGCTTTGGCGAATTGCTGATCGCGCTGGCGCAGCAAACACAGCAGGCGGTGGTGGTGCTGATAGACGAATACGACAAGCCGCTGGTGGAGCATCTGGGGCGGGGCGAGGCGGAATGGGACGTCGCACGCGCCAACCGTGATATTCTGCACAGCTTCTTCGGCGTGCTCAAAGGCGCAGATGTGACCGATGTGACGCGCTTCGTGTTGCTCACCGGTGTCTCGCGCTTCAGTCGCGTCTCGGTCTTTTCCGCGCTCAACAATCTCAACGATCTCAGTATGCAGGAAGACTATGCCACGCTGTTGGGTTATACCGAGGCTGAATTGGACCGGTATTTTCAACCTCACCTGGCGCGGCTGGCGGAGAAGCTGGCTAGTTCAGCGGCGGAGACGCGCGCGGCGCTGGCGCGGCAGTACAATGGCTATCGCTTTTCGGAGGGACCGCACCGCGTTTATAACCCCTTCTCAGTGCTGTCCGCGCTGCAAAACGCGCCCTCAATACCTACTGGTTCGAGACCGGCACGCCGACATTTCTCATCAACTTGTTGCGCGAACGCCAGTACCACTTACCGGAACTGGCTGGCCTGGAGACCGACCCCTCGGTGTTTGGCGCATTTGACCTGGAGCGGTTGATTCCAGAGGCGCTGCTGTTTCAGACCGGCTATCTCACCATCGCCGACGTGCAGGAGGGCATCTACACCCTCGATTACCCCAACGAGGAAGTCAAGACCTCATTCACCAAAGCCCTGCTACTGGCGGTGGACAACCTCCCTTCCACGATCAATTCCCACGTCTTGCAATTAGCGCGGCATCTGGCGGCCGGCAACCTGGATGCCTTTTTCACCGCGCTGCGGGCCATCTTCGCCGCCATCCCCTACGACATCGAGACCAAACGCGACGAAGCCTACTTCCACACCATCTTCTACCTGGCGCTGTCGGCTTCGGGCGGGCCGGCGCAGAGCAGCAAGCTGACCTGCGCTGGACGTATTGACCTGGTGATGGAACTGCCGCAGCACATTTACATCTTTGAGTTCAAATGTGACCAGAGCGCGCAGGCGGCGCTGGCGCAAATCCGCGCGCAGGAGTATGCCGCTCCGTATCGCGGCCTGGGCAAACCGATTACGCTGGTGGGCATCAACTTCAGCACAGAGCAGCGCAATGTGGCGGAGTGGGCGGTGGAACCGGAGTGTGGATAGCGATCCACGCGCCGCGCCTAAAACACAATTTCAACGCAATCCCCCCCATCCGGGGGGATTTTTTGTGCCCCGCGCTGCGCCAAAAAGGTATAGTCAGGCAAGACTATACCTTATCCTATACTTTAGGGTCTGTAAAAATATAACTTCCCGTTCAATCTATGCAGCTTGGGCGGGCGAACG
>DAOLUH010000117.1:0-6254 GCA_035420085.1 Anaerolineae bacterium | reverse complement strand
AAGATGTCGGCTACGACAACCGATGTATCTGGGTCAGGGACTAAGCTGTGTCCGGTCAAAGATTGCCCGTCAGTAGTCTTGACGGTGATGTCCGGGCCGAAAGTGTAGCCGTAGGGCGCGGTGCTCCCGTTGTGCAGGCCGTACTGGGCACGGAGGTGCTTGTTGCTACCCCGCGCCTGTGCGCGTCCAGCCTCGGCCACGGCCCGTGCTTGGTCGGCGGAAACGGCGGGACTATCAGGGACGTAAACCCCACCTTCCCACGCCACGCCCAATTCCTGTTCCAACTCCTCCGGCGTGCGCAACGCCACGCGCCAGGTAACGTTGGCCTTGCCCATCTGGACACGGATGCGCCTGGGGGTATATCCTTCCCGTTTCAACGCCAACGTCCGGCGCAACATCCCGGTACGGCGCTCCGACAAACCAAGACGCCGCGCGTGCTCTGCTTCGCGTTCCAAAAAGATGCTTTCTTTCATTGTTCCTTTCTCCTCGTTGTTTGTTACTGGTTGCTGGTTGCTGGATCGAGCATCTAGCTTCCAGCTTCCAGTAACGAGCTTCTAGCTTCGAGTTTCATTTCCCGATAAACACACTCTGCACCTGCTGCCATAGTCCCGGCTCTTTGCGCCGCTCCGGTGGCTTGAACGCTGCCGCCTCTCCCTCGATCTGCCCGCCACGGCTAACCCAGGTGTTAGCTAACGGCGGGTAAAAGCGCACGGCCATCGACACAATCGCGTCCGACGTGGGATTGGGCTTCTCCAACACGAACGGCATCTGGTGGTTGTTGCTGTAGGTGAACTGTGGATCGTAGGGCACTTGGGCGAACTTCTTCATCCCAATGGTGCTGATCACGTCCTTCAGCTTGAGGCCGGCCTCGGTACTCCACTGGTTGATGACCAACTCGAACTTGCCGATGCCCTCACCAAAGGTCTGCTTCAGTTGCGGCACAGTCTGACCGGTGGAGTGCATATCGGCTACATCGGGCCGCACCACGGTGAGTACCAGGTCGGCGGCGTCCAGCGCGGCGAAATGCACGTCGTTGTTGATGTCCGGCCCCAGGTCGATGATCACGAAGTCATAGAGCTTGCGCGCGGTGTCAATGATGGCGCGGGTCAGTGCCTGCGTGCGGTGCGGGTCTTCGCGAAACTCTGATCGACCCGCGACCTCCATTGAGGCGATACCACTCAGGCAGTGCAGCTTCGAGGCCAGCCTGGTATTCCACAGATGCACTTTCGTCTGGAGCGTCTGGGGCGGGCAACTGGCATTCCGGGTGCGCAGATAGTCCAGCAGTAAAGTATTGATCAGGCCGTAGATGTTTTCCTGCGTGGATAGTCCCAGGCGGGGGGCGACTGCGCCGCGAGTCATATCCAGGTCCATCAACAGGGTGTTGCGCTGGCCGATGACGCCCAATGCCGCCGCGAGATTGATCGCCAGACTGGTCTTGCCCACGCCGCCGCCCGTACCCCACAAGGCGATGACCATACGTCGCCACCCGGCCTCGGCCAGAGTGTAGAGCGTAGGCGTGTCCAGGGGCACGTAGCTGCTGCTGGCTCGTTCGGCGCGCGCCTGGGTGACGGCGTTGGGGATCAGTTCCAACAAGCGCCGCAACTGCGCGTCGTCGAGGGGCAACGAGACGTGGCCTTTCATCCCCAAGGCCAGTAACTCGTCCGTACGCGATTCCAGCGGGGGCAGCAGCCCAATGCACGCAATGGGGCGTTCATCGTAGTGCAGCAGTTCACTGACCAGTTCTGAGCGAAAGCCAGGCAAAGTGGGCGAAAGCAGCACCAGGTCGGCTTCCATTTCGGTTGCATCGGTGAACACCCCGGAGGCCGTGGTCGGCCCGGCGACGATTTGCATTTCGGGTATCTCCGCCAATGCGCGTTCGAGCCGTTGTGCATCGTCCCATACCTTTGTGCCGATGACGATTTTGATGGGTTCCATAGTTTCTCTCCTTTGGTAGACGGTAGACGGTATACAGTAGACAGGGAGGGGGTGGGGGAAAGGGTACGGGTTATCGCGTCACCCCGTCATCCCCTTCCCCCGTCTACCGTCTACTGACTGCTGTCTACTTCCCTCCCCGCCCAAAACTGCGCGTTGAAATCTTCCCACGCGAAGCCCGGGGTCTCCGGCAAGGCTTGTCCCGCCGCGACGGTCGCGCGCCAGATGGCGGGGCGTACCGCGAGGGACATCTTGCCGTTGAACACCGCCCAATCCAGGCTCTCGGCAGTGGTTTCGGGAACGAGGACGTCCACGCCCACCACCGGCCCGGCGATAAACGGTGCAGGTTGCTGCCTGTCAGTGGTCACCGCCCCGTATTGTGGGTTGGCGATCTGTTCGTGGTTGACGCGCACCACGAGGGCCCCGGCCACCACGCGCTTGGTCACCGGCAGTTGCAGCGTAACCGTCACGTGCTGTAGCAACGCCTCGTAATCGGGCAGCGGCTCCGGTGTAGGCGGGGGTGGCGTGACCCCGGCGGGCAAGGGCGGCACGGTGCTGGTCGCCAACTCGGTGGCGCGCACGGTGCCTAACGTGGTGTATAAGTCCACCAGGTCGCCCACCGCGATGTACGGTGTGGTTTCGGCGTCCACTGGAATAGACTTGATGACCAACTGGGGATCGGTGAGGGCCAACGCCAGGCGGCGCACTTTCTGCGCGTTCTCGCCGGTGGCAATGCGCCCCCGGTTGAGGACGTCGCCCGCGCGGACCGTCTCGACGAAGACCCCGTCGGCCAGCATCGCCTGCAAGGTTTCAGGCGTGAGGACCACTTGCAAGAGCGACGGGCTGAACGATTGCTTGTCCAACGCGATGTAGCCGTTGGTGTAGGCATCCTGCACTGACGTGTACGCCGGAATGTCCTGCACCGCGATGGCGACTTCGTAGGTGGGCGGGGTGGTGAGTCGCGCAAACAGCAGCACCCCTATGAACGCGCCCCCGACGAGCAGCAGGCCGACCCAGAATTGAATGGATTTCAGTATTCGCATTTCGAGTATCTCCTCTCATTTCCTGAATTTGGTTTGTACTCTAGAGTATGGAGTACGGAGTACGGAGTACGGAGCAAGGGCAAGAACAGCCCCCATACTTCTTACTTCTTACTCCCTTTACCGAGCGTCGGGCGGGTCTTGTCTAGCAAGCCTTTCCGCGCGGGAACACCCAACGTCTCCTCCGCAATCGCCTGGGCCACGGCCTTGAGATCGCCGAGGACGGCGTGGGCCTGCGGCCACTGCTGCTTGAGGCGGCGTTCGTGCCATTGGGCGACCGGGGTATCGGCGCTGACGATGAGCAGCAGGCTGGCGAGGTCTACCAGGGCAGGCGGCGGGGTTGTGCCACCGTCAGCAATGACGTGGCCCAATGCCGCCGCATCCCACACGAAGGCCATCACCGGCGCGTGCCACACGGTACAAGCAGGAGTCCACAACAAGGGCTGCCGCGTCTCGACGGCGTACTCGACCGCGTGCCCCCGCTGATCAGCCGTCCACTGCACGATCCCAATCAGATCGAGCACCGGCGCACCTGGCCCGGCCATTTGTAGGGCCAATGTACCGTCGGCGGCATCCAGGGGGACGGCGTTGGCCTGTCGGCATAGGTGTTGGGCCAATGTCGTTGTGCCGATGCCGCCCTTTGCGCCGACTACGAGGATTAGCATTGGGCAACCTCCTGAGTAAGCGACGCAAGGTCAATGCCCAACAGCTTGGCTATAGCGGCTTCAGACAACGGTTTGTCCACGGCGATCCAGCGCGCGGGGAAGGCACGCCGTTCGCGCCCGCCGTCTACGATGATCGCGTCGTAGCTGACCCGTGCATCATCCAGTGCGAGATCGGGGTAGACGGTGATATTGCCGGTTGTCGCCGGATGGTCGGATGGGGTAAGGTCAAGCAATAGATAGGGATCGCCGCGCTGCGCTGCGTCGAATAATGCCACGCACTTACCCTGTGCCGCCAGGAGTTTGGCGGCGGTGACCACGGCGGTCGTTGTGCCCACCCCGCCGCGCGTACCGTAGAAGCCGAGGCGCAGTTGGCGGCGAAGTGGCGCGAAGGGGAGCCGTGAGATTGCCACGGGAGCAGCAGTGGCGGGCACAGCCTGTTGCGCTGGTGACTGCTTTGCCGCTTGCGCCTTCAGGTATGCTTCGAGAACCTCGGCGGCTTTGTCCACTTCCGGGACAGGCAACACCGGAATGCCGAGTGTTTCAACGTCGGGAATTGCTGTCCCTTCCAGGGTAACGATCAGGGTGGCATCAACGAACTCCAGCATTTGCCGCGTCTTTTGCGGGGCGCAAATGCCGACGACTAACACGTCGGGTACAGCGGTGACGGCAAAGCTGAGTGCATCGGCCTGGGATTCTTGCGGGGCGACACAGAGTAAGGTATGCATTTAGTCCTCCACGGTGAAAGCATTGGATGTGATGGGTTGGCTGCCGGGTATCTGCGCAGTCAGGTGCAAGGGCGCGCTGTAGTCAGGGCTGATGTCAAAGATCAGATAACCCGTGACCTGCGCGTTATGCGGTAAGGTCTGATCGGAGAGCGGAGCGGTGCCCGTTAAGGCTGGCCCTTCGACTACGCTCAGAGGCCCTTCGACTACGCTCAGGGCGAGTTCTGCGGCTTGTGCGGGGGGATAGCTGTGCCGGGCATTGTCGGTCAACGTGAACTCAGCCTGGGTCAGGTCAAGACGCACCGTTCCTGTATTCTGCACCTCGGCCACGATGATAATGAATACGCCAGCGGGCTGAGCGGACAAGTTCAGGTTCAAGGGGTGCGTCAGGGTGATGACGCTGTTGGCCGTGGGGGACGCGATGTGCGTGGCGGTGTATGCCCGCGTGACGCGCAGTTGTCCCGCCGTGGGTGTGGCCGTGGCGACCACCACCGGATGGACCGGCAACGGCTCGATGGGCAAGGGCAAGATCGAAAAGATGGTGCAGCCCAGCAATAACCCCAGCCCTACACTGATTCCTACCGATTTGACAATGCTATGCATTTTCCTAACCCTTTTTGACGCAAACAAAAAAGGGGAGGACCTGGAACCGAAGTTCCAAGTCCTCCCCTTTCATTTCCCGGCCAGGTATCCTGGTCAGGACGCCGCAGGCTTGAAGGCTTCCTGCGGATCGGAGCGCTTAGCCCCAGACCTTTTCACGGTGGTTGTTCACCGTTACATCTTGATTATACATGGGGGCATGCCAAAATCAAGGGGGGATCGGCAAATTGGTTTTCGGAAATGTGCATAGAAGTCTGGCAGCGCAGTAGAGGAGGGCAGAGAAGTTATTTTGACTGTCTGTGAAAGGTATCTATACTTGGGTCAGAGTAACAGCAAAGCATTGGCGAAGCAGGTAGCGCGAGAGAGGTTCGTTTCCCAAGTTTTGAAGTTGAGTCAGATGATGACACACAGAGCACCCCCACCACCAGCCTACACCCGACGCGGTTTGGAACTGCGCGCGGCGGAGTATTATGCCAGTATCCGCAAACCGGAGAGCGAGTGGAAAACGCTCGAGGATTTAGTACCTCAATTGGTAGAGTTTGAACATTTGGTGAAAGCCGGTGCTTATGATGCGGCGTGTCAAGTCCTGGACAGCATAGATACTACACACTTATTTCTATGGGGACATTATGCGTTGCTAGTCGGAATGCGCAAAACTCTGGTAGGCAGGGTCTGTGCTTTGATTCTGCAACTCAACAGTTTAGCAGGAATCGCCGATGCGCTTCGAGCAGTGGGGGAACTTCAGTCGGCAATTGCCTATTATGAGCAGGGATTAGCTCTGGCGCGTAGTATCGGTGATCGTGCAAGAGAGGCGAAACTACAAGGAGACTTAGGAAGCGCCTACCGGGTATTAGGACAAAGAGAAAGGAGCATTACTCTCTACGAGAACGCTTTGGCAATCAGCCATGAAATAGGGGATCGAAGAGAAGAATGTAGACAATTAGGGCATTTAGGACGTGTTTACGGAGCATTGGGCCGCTTCACACAAGCCATTGAGGCGCACAAGAAAGCTATCGAGATTGCCCGGAAAATCAACAATCGTCAATTGGAGGGATATAATCTAGGTACTCTGGGCAATGTATATCGTGCTTTAGGTCAATTTGAGACGGCGCGAACTCTCTATGAGATGGCTTTGAAGATCGCGTACGAGATCGGGGAACGGCGTGAAGAAGGTGTACGTCATCGAAGTCTGGGAGAGATCTATCGCGCGCTAGGAGAAACAGAAAAAGCTATAACCTTCTCTAGCCACCGGACAGTTTTTCAAAGTAAGGTAGCCAGATAATCTTGAAAGATTC
>DAOLUH010000116.1:0-6373 GCA_035420085.1 Anaerolineae bacterium | reverse complement strand
TTTTTGCGGTTGTTAAAGTGCTATCCGCCAACTTTTGGCGAAACTACAGTACTGACTTGATTATAGGAATTTTTAACGGAAAAGCTCACCGGCTCGCGCCGCCGGACGCTTGCCCCACACCCCATCATACCTGGGGCTTGGCCATCCCGTGCATGGTGAGCCAGCTCACGAAGGCATTGAACCAGCCGGTGCTGGTCGTTTCCTTGGGATACATGCCGAAGCCGTGCCCCCCCTGCTCATAGAGGTGAAATTCGACCGGCTTTTTGGCCGCGCGCCAGCTCTCGATCAGCCCGAATCCGCTATTGGCGAAGAAGGGATCGTCGGCGGCGAGCGCGACGAACAGCGGCGGAGCGTCGGCCGGCACGGGCACCGCAGCCAGCGGCCCGTAGATGTCGCCGATGAACGCCGGCCTGGCAGTCTCACCGACGAGTGCAGTCGCCAGAGTAAGCATGGCGCCGGCTGAGAAGCCCACCATGCCGATCCGGTCCGGATCGATCTTCCATTCGCCGGCACGCTTCCGGATCAGGGCGAAGGCGGCGCACGCATCCTCGAGCTGTGGCGCGAGGTGATCCTTCATCTGCTCCGGATCGGGGCGCGGAGGCCGGCGTCCAGGGGTCGAGAACAGCTCGTCCATCCAACGTTTGAATTCGGCCAGGTCCGCCGGCGTCTGGTTCAAGCGATACTTGAGGACGAATGCCGCGACGCCGCGCTTGGCCAGCGCGCGAGCGACATCCCAGCCTTCGTTCTCCATCGATAACGAGAAGAAACCGCCGCCTGGCGCAACGACGACCGCGGCGCCGCTGGCGCTGGCTGGATCGGGCAGGAACGGCGTGAGCGTCGCAACGGTGACGTTACGCGCGAACTGGCTGCCATATTGCGAGTGCCACGCTTCTTGGGCCGTCGCGCCGGGGAGCGGGGGGGTGCCGATCTCGATCGCATTCGGCTGATCGGGGATGGCGATCGCCGTCATCGTGTGGTCCAACTCCTCAGGAACGGGTGCCGCAACTGCATGATCATTCTTTTCCATGAGATTTACTCCTTACAGGGTGGTTTTTGTTTCAGGGGTAAGTATAGGCCGGATGGGAAAAGGGGCAAGCGCGCTCAATGGAGCGGGCAGAGAGACAAGGGCGCCGCCCGGTCAAAGGTTCTTAACGACGGTACACCTGTCGTTTGACTTGCAGGCCAAAAGTATGTATAGTTCTTCTCACAAAGCACAATTTGCGTGATGATAACGATGCGCTTTCCGCTTCATCCGCTGCATCCGTTGAGGTATTTTTGGAGGCACACCTATGCATACCCTGCCCACTCAGACCACCCCGATGGGTTCCCCATCCGGTGAGCGCCCTCTAGCAGAGCGCGACATCGCCATCGACTACCTGCGCGCCTTCGTCATCGTCCTGGTCGTCTTTCTCCACGCGGCGCTGGCGTATGCCTCGTTCAGCCGCTATAACCCGTTGCGCTGGGTGGAGGCGACGGCGCCGGTCGTGGATGCGGCGCGCTGGCCCTTGCTTGATCCGCTCATCCTGTTCCTCGATTCGTTTGCGATGCCCTTGCTGGTCCTGGTTTCCGGGTTGTTTGCGATCTCCAGCCTGGAACGCAAGGGCAGTCGGCGCTTCTTGCTGGGGCGCTGGCAACGCTTGGGCATTCCCTTCATCGTCGCCGCGATTTTCATCTCGCCCCTGGCCTTTGCGCCGGGATATATCATGGCGTTCCCCAAATCAGCGACCCCTTACCTGATCCGGTTTTACACCTCCGATGGCTGGCCGGTTGGCGCACCCTGGTTTTTGTGGGTGCTGCTGGCGCTCAACGGTCTACTGGTGCTGGCCCACCGGTTTGCGCCCACTGCTCTGGCGAAAGTGCGCCGTCACCCCAGCAACTTCGTGATTTGGCTGGCGACTGTGGCTTCGTTTGTGCCGTTGCGGCTGCTCGGCTCGCAGTATTGGTGGGTGTCTTTTGGGCCATTCGACGTGGAGCCGATCCGCCTGGGGTTGTACGTTGCGTACTTCTTCTTGGGCGTGGCGCTCGGCACCGGCGAAGGATGGCGCAAGCCAGGCTGGCCAAAGCACTGGGAATATTGGCTGGTCGCGGGGGTGCTTTCGTTTGTGGTCTATACCTTTTTGAACGGCGGCGCGACGCTGTTATCTGGCCTTGTCGCTCAAGTGCTTCTCGCCCTCACCTGGGCGACGAGCTGCACCGGGACCTCGCTCGGCTTGCTCGGCGCGTTTCGCACATTCGCGCGCACACGCCGCCCTGTCCTGGACGACCTGAGCACCAACTCGTTCGGCATCTATCTCATTCATTACCCGGCCGTCCACTGGATTCAGTTCGCGCTCTTTTTCACCGCCCTGCCTGCCTGGATCAAATTACTCATTGCCTTTGTCGGGGGTACAGGTCTCAGTTGGGGGATGAGTGCGTTGATCCGGCGGATTCCATGTCAACGAAGCCAGACACAAGCCCGGCGCTGAAAACGCGGTGGGTTTTTCTGGGATGTGGTAGCGGGGTTTGAGCCAGAAGCTGAGCTGGGGGACCTGGCGGTCAAAACTTCCCCGTCACCACGGCGGTTTGGATCATTGGCTAGAACTCGCCCACGTCCTGTAACACGCACATAAAGCGCTTGTCGGATGCGAAACCCGGCTGTCTCGCGCAACGCATCCAAAAGCGGTTTGACAGCCGTGATACGCCCAGTGTGTTTCGCCTCAATCAGGATGCCAATAATACCGACAAACTTTAATCCCAAATGACGGGCAGTTTCGCGGCCTAAGCTTTCATCCATTAGCAACAGCTCGGCTTCTAGTTCCCCGGCCAAGACAATCGCTTCAGCTTCGCCGGCGTCCAGGTCTTGGCGTAAAGCGCGTACCAGCATTGAGTTTTTCGCTTTGCGTCTTTTAATCCACGGTACTTTCGCTACCAGCTCGGCCCCAGGCAACCCGGTACCGCCAACAACGACTTCTTGCCACGCGGCTTCAGGAACACAAATTTCATCGTACAAATCGCGCAACAATTCCAACCGGCCAATACGCGCCAGGTTGATAAGGGGGGAAGCATTGCTTACAACATTCATAGGCGGCCCAACGCTTGTAGGGTCGTCACATCGTCTTCGTAGTCCGATACGTCATAATGGATGGGAATTCCGCGACTCCCCAAGAGGAGTTGGAAAGCCCATGCCGTCATGCCCGTCATTTCGCGCGCTTTGCCGAAGGAGAGTTTCCCTTGCTGAAACAAGGATAAAGCAAGTTCACATTTTAGCTCTTCCGGGCGCATACGAGTTGTGTGAAGTACATCCCATGGTATTTCAAGTGTAATCGTCGGTGACATTGTGCCTCCTGACCAAGCACAGCAAATGAATCAATTGTAACTATTCAGCCGTCATCCTTCGGCAAGCTCAGGACAGGTCTCCGAACGTAGCGGAACGAGTGAAACGAGTGGAGCGAAGTAGCTTGCCCTGAGCTTGTCGAAGGTGCTTGCCCTGAACGCAGTGAAGGGAGGAATCTCGGCTTTTGCAGCACCAAGACCCTTCGACTCCGTTTCACTCCGCTCAGGGTGACGGTCGCATTGTGGGCAGGCTGAATAGTTACGTTATTCTTATTGTACACCAGATGAGCAATCGCCGGCTACCAAAGTTGCTGTGCCTCCAAAGCCGCTGAGAGGGTGACATAAACTGCCGCTGCGGCGGGCTTGTTTCAGAGCCTTATTATGCCCTTATTGCTGGTCGCCGGTTCACGGGACGTAAAATCCCTGTCCCGCCCCCAGCCGCAACGCCGCCCGCAATGTAGCCACTGACGGCGCAGCCTCCAGCCGGAACACCGTGCGTGTGTTGCCGATCCAATCCAGGAAATGCGCGTCGGAGTTGGTGATGATGGGGACATTCTTCAACGAGAGGTACTGCGCGTAAGCCTGGCTGGGGCGCAGGTTGTGCGAGACTTCGGCAGCGTCGGCGTCCAGGTCGGGCGGCCAGAAGCCGAGGACGTACAGCAGGCCGTAGACGTCGCGTTCGACGTGTGCGGGAATCGCCAGGCCGCCGAGGGCATGGACTGCGCGGGTGGCTTCTCCGATTTCCACCTTTGCCGGGGCTTTGCGCATCCGCGTATCTTCCCCTACAAAGTCGCCGGCAGCGTCAACCAAATACTGCGGGCCGAAGTGCTCGGCGTCGTTGTCGAGCGGCAGCAGCCAGCCATCCACCTGCGCCTGCCACGCCTGCGCCTGTTCCAGCGTGTCGAAGAGGCACAGCACATCTACCTCTTCCTGGGTGAGCAGCTCCATCCCCGGTAGCACGACCAGCCCTGTTCCTTCAGCCGCCTCCATCACCGCCGCGACGTTGCCCGTGGCGTTGTGATCGGTGATGGCGATAACGTGCAGTCCCTTTTGGATCGCCTCTTCGACGATCAGCGGAGGGATCATCTCCACTTCTGCACAGGCCGACAGGACGGTGTGAATGTGCAGGTCAACGTGGTACTCGCGCATCCGTGTACCCGGGGCTACGGCCCCGCGCGCTTAGAGACCGAGCGCGACCAGTTGCTTGACCGTTTCGTAGACGGGCAGCGGGCTGGAAAGCATCACCACGCCCTGCTGCGCGGCCTTTTCCAGCGTTGCCTCGGGAACGACGGCGGCCTCAGCCACGATAATCGCCGCGACTTCCTTGAGCCCCGCCACGGCGACGATGTTGACGTGCGTTTGCAGCGTTACCCACAGATCATGGGGCTTCGCGCCAGCAATCACGCAGCTCAGCAGGTCCGCCACGTAACCGCCGGTCACGTCGGTTTTCAAGTTGTCTGCACCGACCAACACCGTCAATCCCAACTGCTCCACAATCTCGTTGATCTGCATATTTTGGCTCCTCAGAAAAAACGTTTGAACGTTCAAACGTTGGAACGTTACAACGCCTTAGTTACCTGTCCCGTCGCGCTTGGCTTCTTCGGCAGAAACCCGGAAGATCATCTGCAAGCGCGTGCCAATGCCGACTGCCGACCAGATATTCATATCGTCGGTGCAACGCTTGATGTTGACCAGCCCCATGCCAGCCCCAAATCCCATTTCCCGTATTTCCGGCGTTGCGGTCGAATACCCCGGCTGGCACGCCAGCTCTACATCGGGGATACCGGGGCCGCGGTCCTCGGCCAACACGCTGATCTCATTGGGCTTGATGTCGGCGGTGATGGTGCCGCCGTTGTCGGTGTGAATGACGAGGTTGATTTCGGCTTCGTAAGTGGCGATAGCGACCCGCCGCGCCAAAAGCGGCGAAGCGCCAATCCGCAACAATGCCTGTTTGATTTTGGCGGAAGCGTTGCCGCCGCTCGCAAAATCGCGGTGTTTGACGTGATAACGTAAAACCAGACTCGTAGAATCGGATTCCAGCGCCTGGAAAAAGTATTCGGGACGGTCGTGAATGCGCTCGGCCTCGCTGTAGACCTCCTGGAGGGCGCTGAGCAGTGCTTCGATGATATCGCCGCGGGTGAGAATGCCGACCAGTTTATCCTGCGTATCGAGCACCGGCATCCGTCCGATTTTTGTGACCTCGAAGCGCCGCACGGCCTCCATCACCGGCTCGTTAGCGTGCGCGACGATCAAATTGCCGCTGGTCATAAAGTCACGCACCGGGCTTGACAGCTGGCCTGCTTCCAGCGCGTGGATGAGGTCCTCAATGCTCACGATGCCGGCCAACACACCGTTTTCGACTACCGGCACGCCAGAAATGTGATGCTCGCGCATCAATTCCTTCAATTCGCTCATCAGATTATCCGGGGCAACCGTAAACAGCGCGGTCGTCATCACGCGCCCGACCCGTATCTCGCGGATCAGTTCGTGGACTTTACCGAGGCCGCCATCTCCGCCCAGGAGACTGAGGAGCGAAAACCGACTTTTCATCGTTGACGAACGATGGGCAGTTTACCCAGCCCGCGCAAGCCGGCTTCGTAAAGCAGGCCAGCGGTCTCAAACATCGTGTAGGCCGACAAAACCACCGCAATCCCTAATTCCTCAGCCAGCGCCAGCGTTTCTGGCGCGGGATATTTGCCGCGCACAAACACGATGATCGGCGCTTCGGCCATATCTGCTGTGCGCACCGACTGCGGATTCGTTAACCCGGTGATGAGCAGCATGTTGGGTTTGACGAAGAGGAGCACATCGCTCATCAAATCTGAACAACACGCATTGCGAATATCAATGGTGACAGGCGCATCCACCAGCAATTCCCCGTCAACAACGTTGATGATTTCTTTCAGGTTCATAACACTCCATTCCTTTTTCCTCGTCGCTGCGAGGTTATTTCCATACTTTACTCAGCGCATTATACTTCGTAAAACGTAAAACGTAAAACGTAAGCTCTTGGTTCGCTTATTTTCCAGTGAGTTTCCGAAATTCAGTCTCGTAATCAAAA
>DAOLUH010000115.1:0-6656 GCA_035420085.1 Anaerolineae bacterium | reverse complement strand
CCCACGAACGAACAGAAACGTAGGGCAAACTGTTAGTTTGCCCATATCGCAAGCTGACAGCTTGCGCTACGTTTTTATTTTCCGCGCGACTGCCAGGAGGTGCCCGGTGGCTCCACGCAGGGACGGCTCGCATTCCAGCCAGCGCAAGACTTCCAGCAGACGCTCGCGGCGTCCAGGGTCCTGCCAGTGATCCGCAAAGTTCTGCAACATGCAGCCGACGCCTTCCACGGGCAGCGTCGCCACGTGTTGCAAACCGGCGTAGGAAATTTCACATTTCAGCTCTTCGGGATGATGAAAGTAAGCGGTGGTAAAATAGCCGGGATGTTGCGTGGGATTGCGGTGCTGCCCGCTGCGCACGTCCTCTTGGGCGATGTTAACGAACACCGGATCATCCATAAAGCCCGAAAACAGACCGTCCAACGTCGAAGCAAAACGCGATATGGCCGCCGCGACGATCAGGCCGCCGTCGCGCACCACGCGTCGGGCCTCGCACCAGGCCTGCACCCGCTCCTCGCGCTCCGGCAGATGATACAGCGGGCCGAGCAGCAGCACGACGTCGGCGCTGGCGTCGGGCCAGTGCAGCGCCCGCGCGTCGCCGAGTTCGGCGCTGGCGAGGGGATGCGCCGGTTGCGCCGCCGAGGCCGCGCGCGCCTGCTCAACGTGCTTGGGCGTCGGATCAATCAGGTGCACCGTGTAGCCCAGTTCCGCCAGCCACAGCGCGTAAATCCCCGCGCCGCCGCCCACGTCCAGAATGACGGCCGGCGGCGCAGGCAGATAGCGCGTGAGGAGTTCCTGCGTGCGGACGCGTTCAAGCTGTCCCGTCATTTGACGCAATCGCCCGGCCTCGTCGCTGCCCTCGTAATGGGCTGTCACCTCTGAGAGTGGATCGCTGGATTGTTTTGGTAAGTTGGTCATCACGTGCAGTCCTCTCGAAATTTCGTTGGAACGTTCAAACGCTGAAAGGTTACTCAGTTCCCCGCAACCGTACAAAGACAAATCTCATCCAGATCAAACCAGGTGAAATAGTAGTTGTCGTTGTAGGATTCAAAGACCAGCGTCAATATCTGTCCGGCGTAGGCCGAAACGTCAATCACGTCCTGCTGCCACTGCTGTTGGACGGCCTGATCGTCGTGAGAAGCCAGGGTGAGCAGCAATGAGCCTTCCGGCGAGATGAGCTGCGCCAAAAACCCGTCGTGATGCGGCAACGTCTCGTAGGTTCCCATCCACCACCAAAAGCTCAGTTGTCCGTTTGCAGGGATCGTCACCGTCTGCGTGAGCACGTCCCACACGCCCTCGTAGCCGCCCAACCGCGCGGCATATTGCCCGGTGTGGGGACGAAAACCGTCCGCAACCGCGCCGATCAATGGATGCGCCTTTGGGCCGATGCCGGTGGTGCTGGTGTACCAGCCGACATCGCCCAATTCAAATCCGCCGTTCTGCACGACGTTTCCAACACAGGCACCGCCTCTCGCCACAAACGGCAGATACGCCATTGGCGTCAATTCCACCAGCGTTTGTAGAGGAACTGCAGCGCGGGCCGCAAATAACCTGGTGGCAAACAGCAATACCAACACGGCCAACAACAATCCCAACATCGTATGTCGCTTCATCGCTGCCTCCTAAGCAAAATGTTGGAACGTTCGAACGTTCTAACGACCTTCTCACCCAAGTGCTTGTTTCACCACCGCGACTTCGTTGCGTTTGAGGTAGAATTTGCCTGTGATGCGCGCTTTGCCCAGGTCTACCCCATCCGGGATGTTCTCGACGCACACAAAGCCATCGGTATCATTGATGAAGAACCACAAGCGTTTCTCGGCGTTCTCCCGCACGATAACGTGAACACCTTCCGGCGTATCAGGCCACAGCGGAGCGAGGTCATTGCGTTCCTGAAGCGCGGGGAGCAACTGCTCAAGAATTTCGTCGGTGAAGTACGTGCCTACGTACAGCACCGCGCCCGCGCCGATTTTCTTCATCATCACGGCGGGCTTGCGTTCGAGGTGCAGGCGGCCTTCCCAGCGCGCCATCACGGCGGAACCGGGCAGTACGTCCAGTTGTTCGTACCAGTGCATAGTGGGGACTTTCGCCTTGGGGAAGTTGATCGCCAGCGGGCGCTTGTCGGGCGCGTTCTGGCGACCGTATTCGGCGACCCGCGTGCCTGTCAGTGGAATCAGCACACCCGGCGGCGTCTCGGCGATGACGTTGTTGTTCCAGTCCTTCGTCGCCGTCCGCGCGCCGATGACGAGCGTGCCGCCGTTCTCGACGAAGCGCGTCAGATTCGGCACCCATTCAGGATTGAAGAGCGCCCAGTGCGGGATGATGTAGGCTTTCAGCCCGCTCAAATCGTCGGAGGGATGCACGCAGCCCACCGCGTAGCCGCGCTTGTAGAAGAAGCCGTGGACCAGCGCCGCCATCTGCCAGGGCGAAGGGAGGCCCAACGAGAGCGCCTCGTGCGCGTCGTAGACCTCCATATCGGCGGCGGCGACGCCCACGTCCACGCGTACGTGCGTGCCGAGAACCTCCGGGCCGAGAGCCTGCAACACTTTGCCGAGCGTCTTGACCTCATCGTAGCGGCGGCGGGGGACGTTGTCGTGATCGAGGATGCCGCACCAGTACTCCTCCGCGCCGAAGCGGCACGTCCGCCAGCGGAAGAAAAGCAGGCTGTCCGCGCCGTGGGCAATGGATGTGTACGCCATCCGCTTGATCTCGTCCGGCTCAGGCGTGTCGTGGAAGTAGCCGCCCTGCCCGCCCGGCCCCGACTGCTGCTCCGGAATCATAAAGTTGCCCGACCACGCGCGGGCGTGATCCAGGCTGAACGCCTGGCTGAGAGGCCGGTGCGCCGGATCGGGATCGAAGAACGGGTACACGTCGAAGCCCAGGAAGTCCAGGTCTTGGGTGAAGTCGCCGCGATAGTCAATGTGGCGGAACGTCCCGTTGTGCGTGACGAACCACGCCGGGTTCGCCGCCCGCAGGATGTCAACTTGCTCGCGCTGGAAGCGGGTGACGTTCCACGAGATGAAGCGGGCGTAGTCCAGCAGGTGCGCGGGGTTGGCGTAGGCGGGCTTGGCGTTTTTCGGCGTCTCGATCTCGTCGAAATTGTCGTAGGTGAGCGCCCAGAACGCCGTACCCCACGTCGCGTTGAGTGCGCCGATGTCATCGTGGTACTTTTCGCGCAGGAACTCACGGAACGCGACCTGGCAATTCTCGCAGTGGCACTCGCTGAAGTGGCAGTTCAGCTCATTGTCGGTCTGCCAGCCGACGACGTGCGGATTGTCTGCGAAGTGCGCTGCCATCGCCTGAGTGATCGCGCGGCTGTACGCGCGGAAAACCGGACCGCTCGAACAAACGTGCTGCCGCGAGCCGTGTTGCATCGCCACGCCGTCCGCATTGACGCGCAGCACGTCAGGGTGCGCGCGCGTGAGCCAGCGGGGCGGCGTCGCCGTGGGGGTGCAAAGGATCGTCGCGATGCCCTTTTCGCCGAGCCGGGCAATCGTCTCGTCGAACAGGGTGAAATCAAACTCGCCCTCACGCGGTTCTATCAAGTCCCAGGCGAACTCCGCCATGCGCACCACGTTGAAGCCCGCTTCGGCCATCCATTCCGGGTCCTTCTCGCGCGTGGCGGCATCCCAATGTTCGGGATAGTACGGCGCGCCGTATAAAAACGTCTTCAAATTCGTCGGGTTTTTATGTGAAAGTTTTCGAGTCATCGTTTCCTCCAGCAATAATAGGGGGTTGGAATTGGGGCATATCTCCTATCGCAACCAATCAAGATTTTTACCGATCAGTAATTCAGTCATTTCGGCATGGTGCGTATTTTTCATCGCGATCGGCTCCATATCAAAACCGTGTTTACGCGCCAACTGGCGCACGCCTTGACAATTATCGTACGTCATCAAAAAATCACCCCGCAGCGTTTCTGCTATGCTAAATAACAACTCATGATCCAGCTCGTGATAAGTGTAAAGGCGCGAACCGGCTCGTTTACCGGCAGCAGTATAGGGCGGATCAATGAAAAACACGGTGTCTGCATCATCCGCATGGTCACGGAGCACCTGCAATCCATCGCCTTGAATAAAGGTGAGACGATCACGAAGGGAAACGATTTCGAGAATACGGTGATAAAGCGTCTCTGGATACCACCGTGACTGCATCCCTCGACGACCTTCGCCTGTCCTGATCCGTCCTGCGCCGGGCGCGAGAATACCGCCATGGTTAACCCGATTTTTCAGGATCGTCTCGAACGCCCGCTCCCGTTGTGACGAAGAACCACGCGAGAGAATCCGCTCGACATTTTCCGGGCTGAATTCGAACGTGAGGATCGCTTCGGCCAACCATTCACCTTCACCACCCAAAATGGCCCGCCAAACCGCAGCAACTTGCTCATCCAACTCTACCAGCGTAACGTGAGTGGCCAATTTGTCGGCTGCCACCGTCAGGCCAACAATCGCGCCTCCGGCAAAGACCTCGAAAAACTCAGCAGGTAATGCGGGCAGACTGAACAGCCAACGACGAATTCGTGGGACAAGCCATGTCTTGCCACCCGGATAACGAAAAGGGCTGCGCTGCTTCACAGAAGCGACATTGACGATTTTGTGCGTATTTTCCGGTATGAAACTCAACTGCTGCATGAAAGCCACTCTACACTTCCAGAACATCGGTCAGGATAGGCGCATCGGGAGGGTTTTGTTCCTCGAGATGCGCATCAAGCCTCTCTTGCAAATGCGCTACAAAATCCTCGACCGGACCTGCATCAGGCATTGTGATGGTGTCCAAAGCATGTTTGAATTGGGTGTAGACAGTTCGCGTCAAAACAAGCTGATAGGTATCCTGCACGTCATCATGTTCAAGATCATAGATAAACCAGGCCAGATTTGCCGAGGCTGCGGGAACTTCTGGCAATTCAGGCATCGTTCGATAAAAGCCACTGTGCAACGCAACGGCCATTTTCTTCTGCCAGGCATTGAGAATACCGCCCTTGTAAATCAATTGTGGAGCCAAACGTTTGCGAGACGAAGAGAGGTAATCAGGACGCGGGTATAGTTTTCGCCCTGACCAATCCATATTGTGACGGTCTCCCGGCGAGGCGAGATAAAACTCAAAAGGCTCCCGTATGTTGCCAGAGATATAGACAGATTGCACCTCCAAAGAGCCGAAATCAACAATCTGTCCGCGATCATCATAAGCCACCAATACAACGTCGATATTGCCCGCGCTCTGCCCACTTGCGGTATTGATCCGCACCTCGGTCAGTGATGTCCAGGTTGCCGATGATTCAAAAAGAAAAGCAGCCGCATCACTGGCGATACGCCAATCCTGGCGGAAGCGAACGGGACACGTGATCGCTAACTCGTAACCAGATCGGATGCTGCACACCCCTAACGGCGCGTTGGCCTTGTCTTTAGTGCAAGACGGGACGCGGTTATTATACGGACAGAGCCTATGCTTTCGATAATGCTGTGCTTTTGCTGAAAAGTTATCTGGTGGAAAACCGAAAACTTCAGCCAAAGGGTGCCTTGCTGTTTTCTGTGTCATTCAATAACTCCTTGATATCATCCGAAATAACCTCACGCCACCAAGACTTTCATCACCCGCCCGCGCTTGTAGCCGACAGCGACTTCGAAATACCCGCCGAGCGCTTCGTCGAGGGCGGCGTCGCCGGTATCGACGCGCAGGCCGGGCAACCCGCGCATCTTGTCCTCCGTGCCGACGATGAGGATGTGCTCACGTCCCACCCGGCGGATGACCTCCGGCGTGAATTGCTTGTTGCCACGCCCGAAGATGAAGCCATTACCCCCCAGCGGCGTGACCACGATTTTACGTTGAGGATAGCGTTTGAGCAAGTCGAGGATCGTGCGCTCGTTCACGTCCGCCGCGATCAACGCGCCATCGCAGACGGCATCGACGCCGAGCAATGTCTTGGGGAGTGCCAGTGCATCCGCAATGGCCTTGACGGTGGTGCCGGGGCCGAGCAGGTACAACGTTTCCGGGGCCATGCTTTCGACAAAAGAGGCGGCGATGTCGAGTTTGTTCTCTTCAACGGAAGGGCTAGCACTTGAGGCGACCTTGCCCGGCTGCAAGAAGCGTTCGACCGCCGGAACCAACAAATAGCCGTATAGGTGAGCGTCCAACCGGTTTTCGCGGAACGCATCCTCGTCGATGTCGAGCACTTCTTCTTCGACGACGCTCGTCCCTTCGGCAAGCTCAGGACAAGTGCCTTCGACAAACGCATCCACCAGTTCAGCAGCGGCTTGAGAGCTGAGGGCGAAGGCAGCACTGTAAACCTTGACGCCCGCCGGAATCGCCACAACGGGGATGCGCTGGTAAGGTGGAAGCGCGCTCATCGCGTCGTGCACGTCGCGCGCGGTGCCGTCGCCTCCGGCAAAGACGAGGAGTTCCGCGCCCGCGTCGAGCATCAGTCTGGCAATACGCCGGGTATCCTCGCCGGTTGTTTCTTCGCCAATCGCGCCCACGACGAGATACGTCATGTCGAAACCGGCGACAACGTCCGCCCCCATCGCCCCTGGCGCGACGAGCCACGCAACGTCGTCGCGACACCGGATGTGCGCCAGCGTCTCCCGTGCGCGCTGCGGCGCAACCGGCGTCGCGCCCAACGCCAACGCCTGCTTGTGCATCCCGCCGTCGGTGCCTTTGAGGCCCAC
>DAOLUH010000114.1:0-6686 GCA_035420085.1 Anaerolineae bacterium | reverse complement strand
GGGTTGGATTAGTATCAGAAAAACCTTAATTCTGGACAACGCCTGAATAGTTACATTGGGGATTGGTAACTGGGGATTAGGGACTCGTTTAGACCGCTGAGTCTCTACTTTCTGGTCATTGTGTTTAGGGTCTGCAAATAAACCATTTTCCGCTCGGGCTGGTCTCTGACCGTGCTCGCCCACGCCTGGCCTGCGGTGGCTCGGTCGGAGACCGGCCACAGCTTTCGGGAAGTTATACTTTACGAACGCTTAGAGGAGACAGGGTATGCAGCTTGCGTTTACACTGAATGATGAACGGGTAACGCTGTCCGATGTGGACGGTGAGATGCTGTTGGTGGATGTGCTGCGCTCGATGCTTGGGCTGACGGGAACAAAGCGTGGGTGCGAGACGGGCACGTGCGGCGCGTGTTCGGTGCTGGTGGACGACAAACTGACGAAGTCATGTCGCACGCCGGTAGCGAAGGTTGCCGGACGCACTGTCACCACCATCGAAGGCGTCCACGCCCCCGATGGCGGCCTCAGCGACCTGCAACAGGCGTTCCTGGAATGTGGCGCGGTGCAGTGCGGCTATTGCACGCCGGGTATGATCATCGCCGCCGAGGCCTTGCTGCGCGCCAATCCCAACCCCACCCGCGACGAAATCCGCCGCGCCATCTCTCCCAACCTCTGCCGTTGCACTGGTTACCAACAGATTGTGGATGCGGTTGAACTGGCGGCGAAGAGAAGAATCAGCGAATCAGCGAATCAGCGAATGGGCGAATCGGCGAATTACGAATTACGAATTACGAATTACGAATCACGAATCACTCACAACCCTCAACCCTCAACCCACAACCCACAACTCACTTACGTCGGCAACCCCAAACTGCAAAACGTAGATGGGCCGGACAAGGTTTCCGGGCGGGCGAAGTATGTGGGGGATATGCGCGTGGTGGGAATGCTCTACGCGAAGGTACTGCGCAGTCCGCTTCCGCACGCGCGCATCGTCAAACTGGATACCGGGCCGGCGCTGGCCGTTCCCGGCGTCAAGGCCGTCATCACCCAGGCGGATTTTGTGGATCACGGCAACTTCGGCTGGCCGGTGAAAGATGAATACGTGCTGGCTTACGGCAAAGTGCGCTACGTGGGTGAAGGCATCGCGGCGGTGGCGGCTGAAACCGAAGCGGCGGCGCAGGCGGGGATTGACGCGATCGTGTTCGATCTTGACCCTTTGCCGGTGGTGAGCGATATGACGCGCGCCCTTGACCCTGATGCGCCCATCATTCCCGACCGCCCTTCGCCGCTGACGGCGGGCGGCCTCGGCGAGGGCAATCTCTGCGACCGGCACATCGTCCGCAACGGCGATCCCGCGCCGATTCTGGCCGAATGTCCTGTTGTGTTGGACGAAGTGTACACCTTCCCACACCAGGAACACGCCTACATCGAAACCGAGGGCGTGCTGGCGATCCCCGAAGCCGACGGCGGGGTGACGCTCTACGCCAACAACCAAAGCCCCTTCATCAACCGTGACACCACCGCGGCGGTGCTTGGTTTGCCCGCGAACCTCGTGCGCGTGATCCAGCCGCCGGTCGGCGGGGCGTTCGGCGGCAAGGACGACATCCTCTACCAGACCACGGCGCAGGCCGCCAAACTGGCATTGCTCGCCGGGAAGCCCGTGCGCCTGGTTCTTTTGCGGGCTGAGTCGATGGCTGCGTCGTACAAACGCCAGGCGTCGCAGATTCATCTCATCCTGGGGGCGGAGGCCGACGGTACGTTACAAGCCGCCAAAGCCGAGCTGCTGATGGACAGCGGCGCGCTGGCCTCGATGACGCCGCTGGCCTCGTGGCGCGCGACGATGCACGCGGCGGGCGCGTATCGCTACCGCGCTTGCCACGTGGATACCACCGCCGTCTACACCAACAACGGCTTCTCCGGCGCGTTTCGGGGCTTCGGCAACGTGCAGGCCGGCGCCGCCATCGAAATGGCGATCGACGAGCTGGCGCACCGCCTGGGGCGCGACCCGCTGGACTTCCGCCTGCAAAACTGCCTGCGCGAGGGCGACCGCACAATGACGGGCGACCTCATCGACCACGAAGTGGGACTGACGGCTTGCCTCGAACGGGTGCGCGAAGCGTCGGAGTGGGATCGCAAGCGCGCGGCCTACGCGCAGCAGCCCGCGGATGCTGTTCGCCGCAAGGGGTTGGGCGTGGCCTGCTACTTCCACGGCACTGGGCTTGGTGGGGAAGGGCGTGACTTTGCTGTTTCCACGCTCGCCATCGACCCGGACGACGGCATCACGCTCACTTGCGGTCTCACCGATTACGGGCAGGGCAGCCGCACCGTCTACAGCCTGCTGGCGGCGGAAATCCTGGGCGTGGAAATGCGTCGTATTCGTGTGTTGCGCCCCGATACACACACGGCCATCGATTCCGGGCCGACGGTGGCCTCGCGCGCGTCCATTGTGGGGGGCAATGCCGTGCGCGTGGCGGCGGAGAAGCTGCGGCAACAACTGACCTTCGCGGCGGCGGACGCCCTGCACTGCGCGCCGGAACAGCTCGTGCGTGACGGCGAGTGCTTCATCGGCCCCGACGAGGAGCCGCTGACCTTCGAAGTGGTGACGGCGCACGCCCGCGCGATGGGCCTGCCGCTCTCGGTGGAGGGCCTGTGGGAGATTCGCCCCATCCATTGGGACTTCCAGAAGGGAACCGGCGAGCCGTATTTCTGCTATGTCTTCGGCGCGCTCGTGGCTGAGGTGGAGGTGAACACGCGGACGGGGAAAACGGCTGTGACCGGCCTGTGGGCAGCCCACGACGCGGGGCGCATCCTCTATCCCGCCGGGGCGCTGGGGCAACTGTACGGTGGGGTGGTGCAGGGACTCGGTTACGCGCTCACGGAGCATTTCCGCTACGAAAACGCCATCCCCCAAACGCTGGAACTCAACACCTACCGCATCCCGCGCGCGACCGATGCGCCGGACATCGACGCAGCGTATATCCAGACCACGCTGCGCGAAGGCCCGTTCGGCGCGAAGAACCTGGCGGAACCGGTGATGGTCGGCGCGGCCCCGGCGATTGCGAATGCCGTCTTCCAGGCGACGGGAAAGCGAGTGCGGGCGCTGCCGGTGAGAGTACATTGACATTTTTCTCGACCCGCATATAATTTTCAATAGTTAAAGGTTAAGGAAAGAGCAGATTTCTCACAGGAGACAAGCGCCATGAAGTTCAGAATGCAGTTCGTGAACCAGAATAATAATCACGGCGCGCGCCTGTGGGAGGGTCGAAGTTAATCCTAACCTGATTCCAAGACCAACCAAACCACGGGCGCGCGGTGCCCGTGGTTTTTTTGTTTCCAGACCACGGGCACACCCACAGCCCGTGGTTTTTTTGTTATGGGCACTTGTCTTTTCCGTCAGCAGATTTAGCAGATGGAGCAGATTTTTTGCTGCTGCCAACAAAAATCTGCTAAATCCGCTTAATCTGCTGATAAATATTAGGGTGAGGAGGAGCAATATGGCGCAACGGACGCATACGTGTGGAGCGTTACGGTTGGAGGATGTAGGCCGGGAGGTGACGCTGGTGGGCTGGGTGCGCACCCGGCGGGATCACGGCAAACTCGTGTTCCTCGATCTGTGGAACCGCGAGGGGACGACGCAAATTGTCGTCCATCCGGCGGCGTCGAATGGCGCGAGCGCCATCGCCCACGAGCTGCGCGCCGAATCAGTGGTAGCCGTGCGCGGCGTTGTGCAGCAGCGACCGCCCGGCACAGAGCATCCTGCCTGGGCGACGGGGGATGTTGAGGTGGCAGCACGCCAGATTGATGTGCTCAACAGTGCGCGCGCACTGCCTTTTGCCCTGGATGATCGTCATCCGGTGGACGAGATGCTGGCGCTGCGCTATCGTTACCTGGATTTACGGCGCGCAGCGATGCAGAGTAACCTGCGACTGCGTCATCGCGTGGTCAAAGCGATGCGCGATTTTCTCGACGCGCAGGGTTTCCTCGAAGTCGAGACGCCGATCCTCACGCGCAGCACGCCGGAGGGCGCGCGCGATTATCTGGTACCAAGCCGCGTCCACAGCGGCGAATTCTACGCGCTGCCCCAATCGCCGCAGCAGATGAAACAACTGTTGATGATCGCCGGCGTGGATCGCTACTTCCAAGTCGCGCGCTGCTTCCGCGACGAAGACCTGCGCGCCGACCGCCAACCGGAGTTCACGCAGCTCGACCTGGAGATGAGCTTCGTAGATCAAGAAGACGTGCTGGCGGTGATGGAGGCGATGGTTGCCACAATCGTCCGCGAGGTCACACCGCACAAGCGCATCCCCGCACCGTTTCCGCGCCTCACGCACGCCGAGGCGCTCGCGCGTTACGGCACGGACAAACCCGATTTGCGCGCAGAGATAGACAAGGACGATCCTGACGTGCTGGCCTTCGCCTGGGTGGTGGACTTTCCGCTCTTCAAATGGGATGCAGAAAGCAGGCGCTGGGACGCGGAACACCACCCCTTCACCGCCCCCAAAGCCGAGGACTTACCGTTGTTGGAGAGCGATCCCGGCGCCGTCCGCGCCAACTGCTACGATCTGGTCTGCAACGGGTGGGAACTGGGGTCGGGTTCCCTTCGTATCCACACGCGAGAGACACAGGCGCGCATCTTCCGGCTGTTAGGGTACACCGCGGAACGCGCGCAGGCCAGCTTCGGTCACTTGCTGGAAGCCTTCGAGTACGGTGCGCCGCCGCACGGCGGCATCGCTATCGGCGTTGACCGGCTTGTCGCCATCCTTGCCGGGACGGACTCCATCCGCGACGTCATCGCCTTCCCCAAGAACCGTCAGGCCGTGGATGTGATGATGAGCGCGCCCGCGCCGGTCGAGTCAGAACAACTTGCCACCGCGCACATCCGGCTTGCGCGCGAGGGAATCATTCTTTAGACAGGATTGACAAGATTTACAGGATAGGAGGTTTTATATGTCACAACGTATTGATACGGACCTGGTGGAACATGTTGCTTTCCTGACGCGACTGGCGTTGACTGAGGAAGAGACGGCGCTGTTCAGCGAGCAGTTCAGCGCCATCATTGACTATTTCGACATGCTCGGCGAGGTAGACGTCAGTGCCGTCGCGCCGTTCACCCAGCCGCAGATCACGCGGGATGTCTTGCGCGGAGATGTCGCGTATCCCTCTATGCGCCGCGAGGATTTTCTGGCGAATGTCCCGCAGCGCCAGGGCGACTATGTCCGCGTTTCGATGGTGTTGGAAAACCCGGCAGCAGACGCGGGAGTTTCATCGTAGCTGGACATGTAGCGCAAGCTGTAGCCGCAAATTTGCGGCGCTTGCGGCAGAGGCAAACTGACAGTTTGCCCTACAATTTGTTATCTGGCATTTTCAAGGCAATGTAGCGCACGCGGTTATCTTGCGGCAGAGGCAAACTGACAGTTTGCTCTACAATTTGTTATCTGGCATTTTCAAGGCAATGTAGCGCACGCGGTTATCTTGCGGCAGAGGCAAACTGACAGTTTGCTCTACGGTTGTTATTCGGCATTTCACAGGGGGAAAACAATGGACTTACATACACTCAGCGTCCGGCAAGCGTCGGAGCTACTGAATACCGGAGCAATCACATCGGTCGCGCTGACAAGCGCAATCCTGGAGCGCATCCGCGCGGTGGAACCCATCGTGCGTGCGCACATCACCGTCAGCGAAGATCTGGCAATGCAACAGGCGGAGGCCGCAGATGCCCGGTTGCGGGCTGGCGACCGGGTCACGCCGCTCACCGGCATCCCTTACGCGGTCAAAGATTGCCTGTCAACCAAAGGTGTGCGGACAACGTGCGCCTCCAAAATCCTCGAAACCTACGTCCCGCGCTACAACGCCGCCGTCATTGACCGTCTGGAAAATGCCGGCGCCGTCCTTGTAGGCAAGCACAACATGGACGAGTTCGGCATGGGATCGTCGTGCGAGAACTCGGCGTTCTTCGCCACGCACAACCCCTGGGACGTGACGCGCGTGCCAGGCGGGTCGAGCGGCGGGTCGGCAGCGGCGGTGGCGGCGGAGATGACGCCGTTCGCACTGGGCGAGGATACCGGCGGCTCCATCCGTATGCCCGCCGGGTTCTGCGGCGTGACCGGTCTCAAGCCCACCTACGGGCGCGTGTCGCGCTACGGGTTGATCGCGCTGGTGTCGTCGTTCGACACGATTGGGCCGCTCACGCGCGACGTGGCGGACGCGGCGTTGGTGACGCAAACGATTGCGGGCCACGATCCTCACGATAATACTTCACTGCGCGCGCCTGTGCCAGACTACGCGCAATCGTTTACCTGCGACCTCAAGGGCGTGAACGTCGGCATCCCCGTGGAGTACTTCGCCGAGGGCATTGATCCCGCCGTCGAAACACCGATCCGCGAAGCGTTGGCCGTGTTGCGCGACTTAGGCGCGGAGGTGCACGAGGTCTCGCTGCCGCACACCGCCTACGCGATCCCTGTCTACTATCTGATTCTTTTCGCGGAGGCCAGCTCCAACCTGGCGCGCTTCGACGGGGTGCGCTTTGGCCTCTCCGCTGATGGCGCGGACGTGTTGGAACGCTATCTGCACACACGCCACGCCGGGTTCGGCGACGAGGTGAAGCGGCGCATTATGCTCGGCACGTTCGCGCTCTCCGCCGGGTACTACGACGCCTATTACTTACGAGCGCAGAAAGTCCGCGCGCTGCTCCG
>DAOLUH010000113.1:0-7109 GCA_035420085.1 Anaerolineae bacterium | reverse complement strand
ACTGGTTGCTGGATACTGGTTGCTGGATACTGGTTGCTGGATACTGGTTGCTGGATACTGGATACAGAGCAGTATATGCAAGGGCGACGAATAGACAAGGTTATGATCCAGAGTCGCAGGCCAGAATCTCCAGAGCACGTGCCAATACCGCCACGCCCCGCCGGAACTCGGTGATGTCCAGGTGCTCGTGCGGGGTGTGATCCAGCGACGAGTCGCCCGGCCCGTAGGCGACCATCGGGCACTCCCACACCGGACCGACGGTGTTCATATCCGAGGTGCCGGTCTTGAGTTTGAAGCGCGGCTTGCCGCCCTCGGCGCGGATCGCTTTGAGCAGCGCGCGCACCGGCGGGGTGTTCTTGTCGGATTGGTAGGCCGGATCGCTGCCGCCGAAGGTCAATTTCGCGGCGTTGGCCCACGCCTCCATCTTTTCCTGTAACGCATCTACGGCAAAATCTGGCGGCAGGCGCACCACAATGGTCATTTCGACGTAATCGTTCAGCCCGTCGCTGTAGGTGCGCAGGTCGCGCAACGCGGGATCGAGCGAATTGAAGCGGCCCTTTCTGCCCTGCAACACCGCCTCTTGATTGTAGGCATAAGCAAACCGGCGCAAGCTGTTCCAGAAGTTGACGGCGTGTTCGGCCGGCCCGGCGAACTCGCCCGCGCTGTGCCCGCCGGGTTGCGCCAGGCTGTATTCCATCAGCAGGCGGCCCTTGTAGCCCAGGGTGATGCAGTCCCACGCGCTCGGCTCGCCGATGAGGGCATAGGTCGGCGCGGGCATCGTCTCTGCCAGGTATTGCGATCCCCACCCGTGCGACTCCTCCTCCACCGCACCGATGACGGTGATGCACGCATCCGCCAGCTTCGGCGCCACCTGCGCCGTCGCCAGCACGAACGCCGCCAGCGGCCCTTTCGCATCCACCGCACCGCGCCCGTAGAGCTTGTTCCCCTCCCACCGCACGGGAATGAAGCCGGACACGGTATCCATATGCCCCAGCAGCACGATATGGCGCTCCGCGTCGGGATTGCCCACTGCGCCGACGACATTCCCGGCCTCGTCGCGGTGCGCCACGAAACCGAGCTTGCGCATCTGTGCGACGAGATACTCGGCAAAGATGTCCTCGCCGCCGGAGGGACTGGGAATGGAGAGGAGTTTTTCAAGGAATTCGAGGTCGTTCATAACGAGAGTCATTCCTCGGAAGATAGTGCTTCAAGCATAATCGCAATGGCTTGCTTAAGATTGGGCAAATCTCGCTCAAGCGCTACCCACACCGCATTTGCATCAATGGCGAAATATTGATGTACCAGGATATTGCGCATCCCCATAATAGCCCGCCAGGGAACTTCAGGATACTGTCCACGCAAATCTTCGGAAAGTGCACGACAAGCTTCACCGATGATTTGTAAATGCGAAATCATCCAGTTTTGAATCAACTCATCCTGCTCGAAAGCGTCTCTACCGAGTTCCGCATACCGTTCAATGCGCGCAATAGCCTCCTGAATATCTAAAAGCCTTTCTCGATCGTCTCTCATAATGGCATAGCCTCGCTCAACACACGGTTACGGATACGCGGACGCAACCCGGCCTCGGTCACTACGTCAACTTCGCGATTAAGCAAATCCTGTAAGTCCATCAACAGCGCGCCCAAATCCAGCAAACTGCGCCCGCTTTCCAGGTTGACCAGGAAATCGACATCGCTTTGGGTATCGGCTTCACCTCTCGCTGCGGAGCCAAAAATCCGCACATTGTACGCGCCATAGCGAGCAGCGATTTTTAAAATATCCTCGCGTTTGGTCCGTAGTTGTTGGATGATTTGCATCATAGACCTCCCCGATTACCAATACCATTGAAGTTCATCTCATTCTAGCACAGCCGGATTGGATTCTCAAGCACTCACCACGGTTTCTTGAATCGTACCGTATACGTCCACCAATTCCCCAATGCTGCGTCCACCACAAATCCGGCTTGTGTGCCCTGCTTGATCGTCGTGCTCATCCACGGGTAATCTGGATCGGCCACCCATTCGGTAATGGCAAGCAATCCGCCCGGCTTGAGCACACGCAGCACTTCCGCTAACGTGTGGTCGCGGTCGGGGATCTCCTGGAAGACCGTGATCATATACACCAAATCGAGCGTTCCGTCCTCGAAGGGCAGGTTGTGCGCGCTGGCCTCGTGCAAGGTGATGTTGTGGATATCCCGGTGCTCCGGTTTGGCAAGTTTTGCTGCCAGTTGCGCCAACATTCCCGGTTGTATGTCCAACGCAGCAATCTCACCCTCCGGGCCAACGGCGCGCGCGAAGAACGTGGTGTACGCCCCGCTGCCGCAGCCGATTTCGAGCGCCTTCATCCCAGGACGAACGCCGCTGCGTGCTACGATTGGCTCCGGCGGCTGCAATGCCCGGCGGTAGTCGCTGTCGAGAAAGCGACCGATGAACGCCGGTGCCGGAAAGTGCCAATACTTACGGATGATGCGAATCACGGCCTGGTAAAGAACAAATATACCCAGAATATTCAAGAACGGACGTAAACACGGCTTGGATTTGTTCATAAAGTCACCTTCGTTGAGCTTGTTCCCTCAACTTACGCGCGTAGGAAGCACTGTCTTCAATATCTTCGCGATCTCTCCACATACCGATTAGCTCAGATTCTCGAAGTTCACCGACAGTCAAATGCGAAGACGACGCAGCCTCATCTTTTTCAACTATAGCACTACCACTGGTACTAGACAAGCCCAACGCCCGCACCGGCAGCGTCCCATGCCGCAAAAACCGGATCGCGGCGACGGCAGTGCGCAGGGCGACGAGCGTGGTGACGTAAGGGATGTGGTATTGCAGCGCCGCCGCGCGGATGCGATACCCCGCCGTGCGCGCGCCCTGCCACGGCAACGGCACGCCGCGCTCCGCCGCGCTCGCCGGCAAGGGCGCGTCGAGGATGCGCTTGTCGCTGCGGGCGGCTGACGGCGTGTTTACCACCAACTGCACCCGCCCCTGCGCGATCACGTCCACGCAGTCGGGCCGCCCCTCGCCGACTTTGTGGACGACCTCGGCGGGGATGCCCATCGCCTGCAAGGCGTGCGCCGTGCCGCGCGTGGCGAGAATGGTGAAGCCCATATCGTACAATTGCCCGATCAAGGCGATGCCCTCGCGCTTGTCGGCGTCGGTGAGGCTCGCCAGCACCGCGCCCGACGTGGGCAGCGGATTCCCCGCCGCAATCTGCGACTTGGCGAACGCCTCCGGGAAGCTCGCGCCGAAGCTCATCACCTCCCCCGTCGAACGCATCTCCGGCCCCAGGAGCACGTCGCTGCCGGGGAACCGTCGGAATGGCAGGACGACTTCTTTGACGGAGACGAGGGGAGTAGACGGTAGACGGTAGACGGTAGACAGGGGGGGAGAGGTTATGGGTTGTGGGTTGGGGGTTGAGAGTTGTGTTGTGAGTGATTCGCCGATTCGCTGATTCGCCGATTCGCTCATTCGCTCATTCGCCGATTCGCTGATTCGCCGTTTCGCCAATTCGCCATTTGCCATTTGCCATTTGCCATTCTCCAAAAGATCACGCAGCTTGCGCCCCACCAAAACTTTGGCGGCGAGTTTCGCCAGGGGGACGCCGATCGCTTTGCTGACGAAGGGAACGGTGCGGGAGGCGCGCGGGTTGGCTTCGAGGATGTAGAGTTGATCGCCTTTGATCGCCATTTGCAGGTTGACCAGGCCCTTCGCGCCCATCGCCAGCACCAGGCGCGCGGCGGCGTCTTCGACCGCGGCAATCTGGCGCTCGGAGAGGCTGGCAGGCGGCAGCACACACGCGGAATCGCCGGAATGGACGCCGGCCTCCTCGATCTGCTCCATCAGCCCGGCCACCCACACGTCCACACCGTCGGTGAGGATGTCCACGTCGAGTTCGAGCGCGTCTTCGAGGAAGCGATCAATGAGCACCGGATGCCCCGCCGAGACGCGCGCCGCTTCGGTGATGTAGTGGCGCAGCTCGTCGGCATTCGCCACGATCTCCATCGCCCGCCCGCCAAGGACGTAGCTGGGCCGCAGCAACACGGGATAGCCCAGGCTCTCGGCCACGCGCAGCGCCTCGTCCACCGTGAACGCCGTCCCGTAAGGCGGGCTTTTGAGGCCGAGCTGATCCAGCAGCGCGCCGAACTGCTTCCGATCTTCGGCCATCTCAATCATCCCGTAGTCCATGCCGAGCAGCGGGATGCCGTGATCCACCAGCGTCCGTGCCAGCTTGAGCGGCGTCTGCCCGCCGAACGTCACCACGACGCCGATCGGGCGCTCGTTCTCGATGATCGCCAGCACGTCCTCCGCCGTGAGCGGCTCGAAGTACAGCCGGTCGGCGGTGTCGTAGTCGGTGGAGACCGTCTCCGGGTTCGAGTTGACCATGATGACCTCGTAGCCTTCCTCTTGCAACGCCCACACCGCGTGGACATTGGCGTAGTCGAACTCGATCCCCTGCCCGATGCGATTCGGCCCCGAACCAAGAATAATCACCCGCTCTCTATCCGTTCCCTCCGTTGAATCCGTTGACACCGCCTCGTTCTCCGTCCCCCCATACGTCGAGTAGAAGTACGGCGTGGCGGCCTCGAATTCGGCGGCGCAGGTGTCCACCATCTTGAAGACCGGTTGGACGCCCAAAGCCGCGCGGCGGAGACGCACATCCTCGCCGGAGCGACCCCACAATTCGCCCAACTCCAGGTCGGAAAAGCCCCACAGCTTCGCCTGCAGGAGCGTGTCGCGGTCAAGGGCGTCCCAGGGCAGGCTACGCAACTGCGTTTCCAGGGCGATGAACTGCGCCATCTCGTCGAGGAACCAGCGGTCAATGCGCGTCAGCTCGTGGATGTCATCCACGGTGTAGCCCGCCCGCAGCGCCGCGAAGACGTAACTCAGGCGCTCCGGCGTGGGACTCGCCAGGTACTGCGGGATGCGGTCGAAGTCCAGTTTGGGCGTGGCGTCGAGTTCCAGCGAGCGCATGGCCTTGCCGAGCGCCTCCTTGAACGTCCGCCCAATCGCCATCGCCTCGCCCACCGACTTCATTTGGGTGTTGAGGCGCGGGTCGGCCCCGGGGAATTTTTCCAACTGGAAGCGCGGCATCTTCACCACCACGTAATCCAACGTCGGCTCGAACGCGGCGGTGGTGCGGCGGGTGATGTCGTTGGCGATCTCGTCCAGGCGATAGCCGACGGCGAGCAGCGCGGCGACTTTGGCGATTGGGTAGCCGGTGGCCTTCGACGCCAGCGCCGACGAGCGGCTGACGCGCGGGTTCATCTCGATGACGACCATGCGCCCGTCCGCCGGATTGACCGCGAACTGGATGTTGGAGCCGCCCGTGTCCACGCCGATCGCGCGCAGCACGGCAATCGAGGCGTCGCGCATGCGCTGGTACTCGCGGTCGGTGAGCGTCTGCGCGGGCGCGACGGTGATCGAGTCGCCCGTGTGGACGCCCATCGGGTCGAGGTTTTCAATGGAGCAGACGATAATGGCGTTGTCCGCGCAGTCGCGCATCACCTCCATTTCGTACTCCTTCCAGCCGATGACGGATTCTTCGAGCAGCACCGTGGCGGTGGGACTTTCGATGAGCGCCTGGTTGACAATCGCCGTGAGTTCCGCGAGGTTGTAGGCGATCCCGCCGCCCGTCCCGCCGAGCGTGAAGCTGGGCCGCGCGATGAGCGGATAGCCCAACGCCTCGGCCACGTCCAGCGCCTCACGCAGGCTACCCACCTGCTGGCTGCGCGGGACTTCCAGGCCGATCGAGAGCATCGTTTGCTTGAACAGCTCGCGGTCTTCGGCCAACTGGATTGCTTTGGCGGACGCGCCGATCAACTCGACGCCGTACCGTTCCAGCGCGCCATTGGCGGAGAGCGCCATCGCCAGATTGAGCGCCGTCTGCCCGCCGAGCGTCGGCAGCAGCGCGTCGGGCCGCTCTTGCGCGATGATCGCCTCGACGAACTCCGGCGTCAGCGGTTCGACGTAGACCGCGTCCGATAGCTCCGGGTCCGTCATAATCGTCGCCGAGTTGGAATTGACGACGACCAGCTTATATCCCGCGTGCCGCAGCGCCTTGAGCGCCTGCGTGCCGGAATAGTCGAATTCCGCCGCCTGCCCGATCACGATTGGGCCGGAGCCGAGGATGAGAATTTTGTGAATGTCGGTGCGTTTTGGCATGTCTACTCTCTTTTTTTCACCGCAGAGGACGCTGAGGGCGCGAAGAATCTGGAAAATTGTTCACGCCCCGGTGGATACCTTCTTTGAGGACCAGCCCATTGGAATTGATCAGCAAGCCAACCTTGCAACCCGACAGCTTCAAATACGAAAGCAACTGCGCTTTATGAATCGGCGCCAGTCTTTCGATAGCCTTAACTTCAACGATCACCTTGCCGTTCACGAACAAATCAAGGCGATAACCACAATCTAGTTTGACATCACGATAAATCAGGGGAAGCGGTTTCTGCTGCTCAACACTTAGCCCCGCCTCTACAAGTTCAAAAGTCAGGCAAGCCTCGTAAGCAGACTCCAACAATCCTGGCCCCAAGGCACGATGTACCTTTATAGCAGCGCCGATTATTTTATCCGTAATCTGATTCAGTTCTTCAGCTTCGGTTACCATCAATCTCCTCTCCTTAACTCACCGCCGAGTACGCGGAGGACGCAGAGCATCTTAAAACTCAGCGCCCTCAGCGTTCTCTGCAGTAAAATCCCCCTGCACCAATGCCAAAAACTCCTCGAAAAATCCATTTGCGTCGTGCGGACCCGGACACGCTTCAGGATGATGCTGCACCGAGAACGCCGGGTAATCGCGCAAGCGCAACCCTTCCAGCGTGCCATCGTTGAGCGATAACTGCGTCACCTCCACCGGCCCAAATCCCAACGGGCTTTCGCCCACCAGCATCTCCGCCGGCAACATCTCGGCCATTGTGAGATTTTCGATTTTAGATTTTGGATTTTGGAAGCTGGAAGCTGGAAACTGGATACTGGATGCTGAGTCGCCGATTCGCTCATTCGCCGATTCGCTGATTCTTGATTCTCGCTCCAACGGCGTCCACGCGATCCCCAAACTTGTCGGATCCACCGCAAAACCGTGGTTCTGCGTCGTGATGAGGATGCGGCCCGTCG
>DAOLUH010000112.1:0-7519 GCA_035420085.1 Anaerolineae bacterium | reverse complement strand
GCGGCGACCAGAAAGCGCGCGAGGGCAAAGGTGCAGGTGCGCTGTTCCGCCTGCGGTTGGGCATCCAGGGCAGGCCGGAGTTTCGCTCGCAAATCAGTAACGAGTAACGAGTAACGAGTAACAAGTAACTGGGAATTGGGGAAGAATGAGCGGCGAACGTGTCTGTGCCGGGTGTGGGCGGCGGATCACGGGATATTACGTCCAGGCGCTGGGGCGGAACTGGCACCCGGGTTGTTTCCGCTGCGCCGCGTGCGGCAATCCCATTGAGGGGCAGTATGGCGAGCACAATGGCGCGGCCTATCATCCGCATTGCTATCAGGAGCGGTTCGGCCTGCGGTGTGCGGCGTGTAATGGGTTCATCGAAGGGCAATACGTCCAGCACGAAGGCCGCGCCTACCATCTCGAGTGCCACAAACAACAGTTCGGCAAACGCTGCGCCGTCTGCGGCGAGTACATCGAAGGCCAGTACATCCAGACCTTTTGGGGTGAACCCTATTGCGCCCGGCACAAAACGCAATATCCAGAGTGCTACGTCTGCCAGCGCCCGGTGTGCCAGCGATTGACCGGCGGGGGAAAACAATACCAGGACGGGCGTGTCGTCTGTATGCTGTGTCGCAAACAGGCCGTGGATGACCAGGCGCAGGCGCGCGAGATCATGCGGCAGGTTCAAGCCCGGATGGCCCGTTACGACCTGGACACGCGCCAGGTTCCCATCCCATTGGAAATGGTGCAACTCACCCGGCTCACGGCAGATGGGATGGCCGGCCCGATGGCGCGGCTGCAAGGCCAGACGCACAAACAGATCGAAACGCTCAACGGACAGGAAGTGGCCCGCACCATCGAGGGGATCTATGTGCTCGGTGGCCTGCCGCCAGTCTACCTCGAAAACGTTCTGGCGCACGAGTTGGGCCACGTGTGGTTGTTTGTGCAGCGCATTGACAATCTGCCAGAGGATTTGGAAGAGGGCTTGTGCAACCTGTTCGCCTATCTGCTCCATCAGGAACAAACGTCACCGGAAGCACGTCATTGTATGCAACTGTTGGCGGAAAACCCCGATCCGGTCTACGGGGACGGATTCCGGCGCGCGCGCGCCATCTACGAACAACGCGGCTTGCCCGCCCTCTTGCGCGGTGTTGCCCACTATCGCCGCTGGCCACGCGGATAACTGACCCATAAAAAACGCTACCTGGCAATTTGCAAGAAATTCGTCTCTTATTTGACGTTTTCCGCAGAACGGGTATCCTATGGCCCAAAGCATAACGTTGGATTTTCGATCCAGAAAGGAACACGGCAATGAACAACACATACAGTAGGAAAAACCCGAAAAAACGATCCCTATCACGACGGCACTTTCTCAAAATCATCGCCACCGGCCTGTTGGCCGGATGCGCGCCCCAGCTCACATCCATACCAACCCCGCCGGACAAACCGGCGGCGACCGCACCCTCTGCGCCAACCGCCGCGCTGACAGACACGCCAACCGCACCACCGCCTACGCCAATACCGACGTCGCAACCGTCCCAGCCGACCACCGCGCCGCCAAACACCCCTACAACATCCCCCACCCTCACGCCTGCCCTCATTGCGCGGCCTCACGAGTTGGGCAAAGTCGTCCACACCCGTCACGCCGGGGTATGGGATGGCGGCAATCTGCAACCCAACGCCATCCGCCAGATGCTCGACGCCTCGATCACCCGGCTCACCGGCATCGAAGACGCGCGCGTAGCCTGGAGTGCCCTCTTTGCGCCCGGCGAGCGCGTCGCCCTCAAGGTCAACACGATTGCGGGGGCTTCGTACTGGACGCACGTGCCGCTGGTGATGGCCGTCGCCCAAAGCCTGCAAGACGCGGGACTTCCGGCTGAACATATCGTCATCTTCGACCGGTCAACCAGCGAACTGCAAGGCGCAGGGTTCAGCATCAACCAAGACGGAACGGGCGTGCGCTGCTACGGCACGGATCGCGCCTACACCGGCGGGTGGTCGCTGCTGAATGATGACATCACCCTGAGCGACGTGCTGCTGAGCTGCGACGCGCTCATCAACATCCCGCTGCTCAAAGTGCATGGCACAAGCGGGATCAGCTTTGCGCTCAAAAACCACTACGGCACATTCGCTCAACCGGGCCGCTATCACGGGAACATCGACAAAGCTCTAGGCGCGCTCAACGCCCTGGACGCCATCCGCGACCGCACACGACTAGTTATCGGCGACGTGTTGAACATTTGCACGCAAAACTGGAACGATGCCGTGACCGGCGATTCGATCCTGATGAGCTTCGATCCGGTCGCGCACGACGCCATCGGCTTGCAGCTTTTCACGCAGGCGCGCGAGGCCGCGGGCGGCAATGCCAACACCGCGCAGCGTAAAGCGGCGGCATGGCTCAAATACGCCGCCGGGTTAGGACTGGGCGAGAGCAATCTCGAAGCGATCCATAAAGTGGAGGTCAATTTAACATGAAACGTTGGACACGACGACAGTTTTTACAGTGGGCCGGCCTGCTTGCCGCAAGCGCCGCGCTGTTGGGACCGGGATGCACGGCCAAACCCGGCGGTGATGCGGATGCCGGTCGTCCCGCCGCCCCTGCGCCCACCGGTGACCAGGCGTATCTGGCTGTCGCGCGCGGCAGCGATCCGGCCACGATCACAGAACAGGCGCTGGCGGCCATCGGCGGCATCGAGCGCTTCGTCAAATCGGGCAACGACGTTATCATCAAACCCAACATCTGCGTGAACTACAACCCGCCGGAATTCGCCGCCACCACCAACCCCGACGTGGTCGCGGCGTTGGTCAGGCTGTGCCTGGGCGCCGGCGCGCGGCGCGTCCGCGTGATGGATATGCCTTTCGGCGGCACGCCGGAATCGGCCTACACCATCAGCGGCATCGAAGCAGCGGTCAAGGCGGCGGGAGGCGAAATGGAGGTGATGAATCCGGCCAAGTTCGTCAAAAGCGCCATCCCCGCGGGCAAAAATATCAAAGAATGGGAAATCTACCGCGACGTGCTGACGACGGACGTGTTGATCAACGTCCCTATCGCCAAACATCACTCACTGGCGCGGCTAAGCCTGGGCCTGAAAAACTTGCTTGGCGTCGTCAGCAATCCGAGTCAAATGCACAGCAACCTGGCGCAACGCATCGCCGACCTGGCAAGCGCCGTCCGCCCCACCCTCACCGTGGTGGACGCCGTGCGCATCCTGGTGGCGAACGGCCCCACCGGCGGCAGCCTCAACGACGTCCGCCAAACCGACACCGTCATCGCCACCCACGACTTCGTCGCCGCCGACGCCTGGGCCGCGACGCTGTTCGATCTCAGGGGTGCGGATGTTCCATTCATCAAGGCTACCGCGGAGATGGGGTTGGGGACACTGGAGCTAGATAGTGTCAAAATAGAAGAAATCAATGCTTGAATTGGGAAACTGGAACGTACAAACGATTGATGTCTGGAGGCATAGCAATGACACAAGGCAACAAGAGCAAGAAAAATGTTTCACGGCGAGATTTCCTGAAGATCGCGGCGGTCGGCCTGCTGGCAGGTTGCGCGCCAACGCAAACGCCACCGACGACGCCCGACACGACGGCAGCGCCGGCAGCGACGAACGTGCCTACAGATACACCAACACTCGTTCCTGCGAACACCCCGACAACCGCCCCCACCCGCTCGCCAACGGCAACGCTCACTCCACTGCCAAGCGTGACCGTTCGCAAACCTGACGTCATCAAATTCTATCCCCAAAAGCCAAGCACCGTCGTCCACACCCACCACGCGGGCGTGTGGAGTGGCGCCGACCTGGCCCCCAACGCCGTCCGGCAGATGCTCGACGCTTCCATTACCCGCCTAACCGGGCTGAACGACGTCCGCGAAGCCTGGCGCGCGCTCTTCGACCCCGGCGAGCGCATCGCCATCAAGGTCAACGCCTTCCGCAACAGCATCATTTTTACACACGTGCCGCTGGTGACGGCGGTGACGGATTCGCTGCAAGAAGCCGGCATCCCGGTGGAGAATATCGTCATCTTCGACTACTACACATCGGAATTGGAAAAGGCCGGGTACGCCGTCAACCCGGATGGCCCCGGCGTGCGCTGCATCGGCACCGACAAGGAATACACCGGCGGCTTCGAAGTCGTCGGGAGCAAGATTCAGTTAAGTAACGTGCTGCTCGGTTGCGATGCGCTCATCAATATGCCGGTGCTTAAATCGCATATGCTCGCGGGGATGTCCTACGCGTTGAAAAACCACTACGGCACACTCAGCCGCCCCGATAGCTTCCACGGCGGAAACAGACTCAATATGGGACTGCCGGAACTGAACGCCCTCTCGCCCATCAAAGACCGCACGCGCCTGATCATCGGCGACGCACTGCAAGCCTGCCTGCGTTATGGCAGTTCGTGGCCGTATTGGGAGGCGGACTACACCGGCGATTCGATTATGATGAGCTTCGACCCGGTAGCGCACGACGCGGTGGGCTTCAAGCTGTTCACCGATCTGCTAACGGCTGATGGCGGCAATCCCGCTTCCGCCATCAGCCAGGCCACGCCCTGGCTAGAGAACGCGACAAAGATAGGCCTGGGGACGCACAATCCCGATGATATGGACCTGGTCGAGATCAAATTGTAGCGCAAACTGACAGTTTGCGCTACAATAGGATAACCCATGGCGAAATTCAAATTGCTTAACCTGTTCTGGCTCCTCTTGTTTATGACCGGCTGCGGGCAGAAGACGACGCCAACGCCCGCCGCTGTTTCACTGCGCGATGTCTTTCCCGGCGACAACGTCATACCTGGCTGGACGCGCGACGGCGACCTGGAAACCTACAATAACGACACGCTTTACGACATGGTGGACGGGCAAGCGGACGCCTTCTTCGCCTACAACTTCGAGCAGGTTGCTGTGCAGAGCTACGCGGGCGAGGACACCGTGCTGCGCATCGAAATCTGGCAACTGGCGACACCCGCCGACGCCTACGGCCTGTTCACGCGCAACCGTTCCGGCGATCCGGCAGACATCGGCAACGAGGGCGACACGGATCGCGGACGGCGGCTCGCTTTCTGGCAGGATCGCTACTACGCCCAGGTACGGGGACGGCAAACGCTTGAGGATGCCACGCTGCGCGCGTTCGCGGAGGCCGTCGCTGCGGCGCTGCCCACCGGCGGCGAGACACCCGCGCTGATGACCAAACTCCCGCCCACTGGCTTGGTCCCACGCCGCGCCATCTTCTTCCGCCAGGAAATCTCGATCCAGGACGAAATCTGGCTCGGCGGCGAGAACATCCTGGGACTGACCACAGATACCTATGGTGTTCTGGCGCATTATACATTGAACGGCGCGCCTGCGCTGCTACTTATGGTACAATATCCAGACGCAAGCGCTGCATCGGCAGGCTTATCGGCGCTGACCACCGCTCAAGTAGACGGCCTGCTTGTCGCTGACGCTAACAACGCGCTGCTGGCTGCCGTCTTCGGTGACGCCGATCCTACCGCCGCCGCTAACCTGCTCACTGCTGCCCTAAAATAGTCAGCAGATTTAGCAGATGAAGCAGATTTTCAAAAGACTTCGGACTTTCGACTTTGGACTAACGACTAAAAACGAGGTGAATGCCATGAAAATTATGATGATCGCTTCCGAATGTGTGCCTTTCGCCAAGACTGGCGGGTTAGCCGACGTGGTCGGGGCGTTGCCCATCGCGCTGCGCGCGCTCGGTCACGAGGTGATTGTGGTGATGCCGAAATATGGCAGCATCAACGTCGCCAGGTACCAGATCAAGCCCTTCTTCAACCAGATGTGCGTGTGGATGGGCAACACGGAAGAATGGTGCGCCGTTCGTACAACGACGATGGACGGCGTACCCGTGTACTTCATCGAATCGGACAAATACTTCGCCCGCTCCGGCCTCTATCACGACGAAGACTTCCACGACTACGGCGACAATCCGCGCCGCTTTGCCTTCCTCACCCGCGCCGGGCTACAACTGGCGCACGACACCGGCTTCGACGCGGACATCGTTCACGTCCACGACTGGCATACGGCGCTGGCCCCCGCCTACCTCAAGGTATGGCACTGGAACGATCCCGTCCTCGGCAAAGCCGCGAGCGTGCTCACCATCCACAACATTGGCTACCAGGGCAAATATGGCGCAGAGCACTACGACTACATCGGCCTGCAATGGAGTAACTTCACACCGGACAAGCTGGAGGATCACGGCAGCGTCAACTTCCTCAAGGGCGGCATCCAGTATGCCGACCTCGTCACCACCGTCAGCCCGACCTACGCGGACGAGACGCGCACGCCCGAATACGCGCACGGCATGGCGCTCTATCTCAACGACAGGGGCGAGAACTACATGGGCATCCTCAACGGCGTTGACTACGCGCAATGGGACCCCGCGACAGACAAGCTCATCCCAGCGCGTTATTCCGCCGCTGACCTGAGCGGCAAAGCGGTGTGCAAACTGGAGCTGCAGAAACGCTTCCTGCTGGACACCGATCCAGAAATTCCCATCGTCGGTGTCGTGAGCCGGTTTGCGGATCAGAAAGGGCTGGATTTGCTGGCGAGTGCTATCGAAGCCATCGTCAACACGATGAAAGTGCAGTTCATCATCCTGGGGTCGGGCGATAAGGGGCTGGAAGCCTTCTACGGCGGCCTGCCCGCGCGCTACGGCGGGCGCATCGGCAGCTACATCGGCTACGACAACGCGCTGGCGCACTGGATCGAGGCGGGGAGCGACTTCTTCATCATGCCATCACGCTATGAGCCGTGCGGCCTCAACCAGATTTACTCGCTCAAGTACGGCACGCTGCCCATCGTGCGCAACACCGGCGGCCTGGCAGACACCGTCGAGCAGTACGACGAAGCCACCGGCGAGGGCACCGGCTTCAAATTCTGGGAACCGAGCGCCCACGCCGTCTACTACGCCGTCGGCTGGGCCGTGAGCACGTACTACGACCGCAAGCCACACATGGCGAAGATGATCCAGAAGGCCATGGCGCAGAACTTCTCGTGGGAGGAAAGCGCCAGGGCGTATCTGGCGGCATACGAGCGGGCGATCGAGAACAAAAAATCGGGCTAATCTATGCTATACTTGAAGTAACAGGCACACAATCAGTACACTATTTTGGGGGTTCCAAATGACACAAACGATAACAGCTGAGACACTTACCATTGAAAAGAATGAGTTATCATCCCTGTTGCGCGATGTTGTGCGTGAAGTGGTTCGTGAAGAGCTTTACCGTTTCGCGGCAGGAGAAGGCGAATGGGAAATAGAGGAGAATTCCGTCCTGTGGGAAGATCTAACAGCTTTGCGCACCGAAAGCCGCGCTGGAGCATTTACCCTACTTTCCCATGCTGAGGTTTTTGGGAAATGAGCTATCAAGGCGTTTACACGGCGCGTTTCGATAAACGGTATAAAACGTTCCAGAGTATACAGCCACGAATCGAAAAAGTGGTTGAGCAAATTCTGTTGAATCCGTATGAACGCACCGAACGGCTAACACATAAAAGCAGATTCAATCTCAAAGGCTGCCGGAG
>DAOLUH010000111.1:0-7970 GCA_035420085.1 Anaerolineae bacterium | reverse complement strand
GCAGCCGCACGCTCAAAGACGCCATCAACGAGGCCATCCGCGACTGGGTGACGAACGTGCGCGACACGCACTACCTGCTCGGTTCGGCGCTGGGGCCGCATCCCTACCCCCGCATCGTGCGCGATTTCCAGTCCGTCATTGGGACGGAGGCGCGCGCGCAAATCCTCGCCGCCGAAGGCCGCCTGCCCGACGCGCTCGTGGCCTGCATCGGTGGCGGCTCCAACGCCATCGGGTTGTTCCACCCGTTCCTGCACGATGAAGGCGTGGCCCTTATCGGCGTGGAGGCGGGCGGCGAGGGGATTGCCAGCGGGCGTCACGCGGCGCGTTTCGCCGATCCCGCGATGGGGCGACTCGGTGTGCTCCACGGGGCGCAGACCTACGTGCTGCAAGACGCCGACGGGCAGATCGCGCTCACGCACAGCGTCTCGGCAGGGCTGGACTACGCCGCCGTCGGGCCGGAGCACGCCTGGATGCGCGACCTGGGCCGCGCGGAGTACGTCTATGCCACCGACGCGGAGGCGTTGAACGCCCTGCAAATGCTCAGCCGTCTGGAGGGCATCATCCCCGCGTTGGAAAGCGCACATGCCGTCGCGGAAGCCATCAAACGCGCCCCCACCATGTCGCCGGAGACCCTGATGATCGTCAACGTCAGTGGGCGCGGGGACAAGGATATGCATACGGTGGCACAGGTTTTAGGAGTGCAAGTCTAGTAGTCGTTTAGTCTTTAGTCCGAAGCCAGGCCATTTCAACCAGCAGACTAAGGACTATAAGACTCAGGACTATAGACCAGGAGCAGATAAATGAGCAGAATCACCGAAACATTCGAATCATTGAAACAAAATGGCCGCAAAGCCCTGATGCCTTACGTGACGATGGGCTATCCGGCGCTAGAGAGTGCGCTGGAGATCGTCCCGGCGATGGCGGAGGCAGGGGCGGATTTGGTGGAATTGGGCGTCCCGTTCAGCGATCCGCTGGCGGACGGGGCGACGATCCAGGCAGCGGGACAGCGAGCGCTGGCGAACGGCATGTCGTTGGCGCTGTGCCTGGAGCAGGCGGCAACGCTCCGCGCGCGTAGCGTGACCGTGCCGTTCGTGCTGATGGGCTACTACAATCCCATCATGCAGTTCGGTTTCGAGCGGTTCGCGGAACGGGCCTTGGCCTCCGGTATCGACGGTCTCATCGTGCCCGACCTGCCCCCGGAAGAAGCCGAGGCCCTGTATGCAGCAGCAACGGCGCAGGGGTTGGACGTCATCTTCCTGCTGGCCCCTACATCCGATGCAGCGCGCGTGCAAACGGTGACGGCGCAGTCCGGCGGCTTCGTCTACCTCGTGTCGCTCGTCGGCGTGACAGGGGCGCGCGAAAGCCTGCCGCCCGGCTTGGCAGACTTCGTCGCCCGCGTGCGCGCGGTCACGGATAAGCCGCTCGCCGTGGGGTTCGGCATCGCCACGCCGGAACAAGCTGCACAGGTGGCGCGAATCGCGGATGGCGTCATCGTCGGCAGCGCGCTCGTCAAGGCAATCGGTACAGCGGAACATCCGGTCGAAGCGGCACGGGCGTTCGTAGCGGCGTTACGTGTGGCAATGGATGCCGCGGCGTAAACGGAGAATTTGACAATTTCAGCGAATCGAGTATTATCTGAGCTATGTGACATAAGACATACTCAAGTCAGTCAAAAGTCATCATGCAGAAACAAAACTGGTTTAGCTATTACTACTTTTATTTTAGCTGTCCCAACCGGGTCGGCTCCTTTGTGATGTAAAGGGCAAAAGTAGAGTAGCAATCCCAAAACAAAAGCAAAGACGTGGAGCGACCCGCTCCACGTCTTTTTTGTACCCGGTAGATAGTAGACGGGAAGGGGGAGAAGCGTATGGCGTGTCGGGGGATCAGGGGGGCGATTACGGTGGGGGAGAATACGGCGACGGCGATCAAAGCAGCGGTGCGGGCGTTGTTGGAGCAGATTGTCGCGGCCAATGCGCTGGATGTGGCCGATATCGCCAGCGTGATTTTCACCGCTACGCCTGATCTGGACGCCGTTTACCCCGCCGTCGCCGCGCGTGAAATGGGGTGGAGCCACACACCGCTGCTCTGTATGCAAGAAATGGCCGTCCGAGGCAGTCTCCCGCGCTGTATCCGCGTGTTGCTGCATTGGAATACGGACCGCGCGCAGGCCGACATTCACCACATCTATCTGGGCGACGCGCGCGCACTCAGGCCAGACATAGCGAATCATGAATCATGATTCATGATTCATGATTCTGGAAGGGAGGACATTAGTATGGTAAGGGTGGCTTTTCAGGGTGTTGCCGGGGCGTATTCGGAGGAGGCGGTGCGGCAGTATTTTGGACCGACGGTGGAAAGTGTGCCGTGCCGGACGTTGGACGAGTTGTTTCCGCTGGTAGAGAATGGCGAGGCCAATTTCGCGATGTTACCGGTGGAGAACGCTGTCGCCGGATCGGTGACGGGAGCGTACGAGCTGCTGTTGGAGCGGGATTTGCGCATCAACGCCGAGGTGATCCTCCACGTGCATCACATGTTGATGGCCGCGCCGGGAACGAAGCGCGAGGCCATCAAGCGTGTGCGCTCGCATCCCCAGGCGTTGGCGCAGTGCCAGCAGTATCTCAGCCGCCACGATCTCGCCGGAGAACCGGCCTTCGATACGGCCGGCAGCGCGCGTGATCTGGCGGCCAATCCGGAGCCGGAGGTCGCCGTCATTGCCAGCGCGCTGGCGGCGGAATTGTATGGCCTGGACATAGTGGATCGGGCCATCGAAGATTATCGCTTCAACTACACGCGCTTTTTCGTGATGGGACTGGAGGATCCACCGCGCGCGCAGCGTCCGAAAACGTCCATCGTCTTTTCCACGCGGCACAGTCCCGGCGCGCTGTACAAATCGATGGGGGAATTTGCGGTGCGCGGCATCAATTTGACCAAGATCGAATCGCGCCCGCGCCTGAACCAGCCCTGGCGCTACACGTTTTACCTCGATTTTGAAGGGCACTGCCAGGACGTGGCGTGCGAAGCGGCGCTGATGGGCCTGCTGCGCCATTCATCTTTCGTCAAATTGTTGGGTTCGTATCCGGCAGCGACAACGCCGGTGGTGGAAGATAAGGAGTAAGCAGTAAGGAGTAAGGAGTAAGGAGTAGGGGGACATACTCCATACTTCGTACTCCGTACTCCATCAAAAAACAGCTATGGGAGGAGATACGATGATCGTTATTATGAAACACGGTGCAACGACGGCGCAAATTGCGAATGTGACGGCCCGGATCGAAAGCATGGGCTGTACGACGCACCTCTCGGCCGGGGAGGAGCGCACGATTATTGGGGTCATCGGCAACGGCCGCCCGATTGACCGGGAACAGATCGAACGGATGTCCGGCGTGGAGCGCGCGGTGGCGGTGCTGCGGCCCTTCAAGCTCGCCAGCCGCGAATTTCATCCGCAGGATACCGTCGTTCCGATCAACGGGATCAGTATCGGCGGCAAGTCGTTAGCTATCATCGCCGGACCATGTTCGGTGGAGAGCCGCGCGCAGTTGTTGGAGACGGCGGATGCCGTCCAGCAGGCTGGCGCGCACATCCTGCGGGGTGGCGCGTTCAAGCCACGCAGTTCCCCGTACAGCTTCCAGGGACTCGGGGAAGAGGGACTGCGGCTGTTGGCCGAGGCGCGCTCTCTCACCGGGCTGCCGATCATCACCGAAGTGATTTCGCCGGAGTTGGTGCCGCTGGTAACCACGTATGCGGACATTTTGCAGGTCGGTGCGCGCAACATGCAGAACTTTGCTCTGCTGCATGCCGTCGGCGAGTCGCAGCGCCCGGTGTTGCTCAAGCGCGGGATGATGTCCACGATGGAAGAGCTGCTCATGGCCGCCGAGTACATCCTTTCGCACGGCAACCAGCGTGTGATCCTCTGCGAGCGTGGCATCCGCACGTTCGAGAATTACACGCGTAACACGCTCGACCTGAGCGCTATTCCGATGCTCAAGCAGCTCAGCCACCTGCCTGTGATCGTCGATCCAAGCCACGGCACCGGCAAATGGGAGCTGGTCGAACCGATGTCGCGGGCCGCCATTGCTGCAGGCGCGGACGGTCTCATCATCGAAGTGCACCCACGTCCGGAAGAGGCGCTTTCCGACGGCGCGCAATCGCTCAAACCGGCCCGGTTTGCTGCATTGGTCCAATCACTTAAACCGATTGCGGAAGCGGTCGGGCGGACGTTGTAGAATCATGATTCTTGATTCTTATGGGGCCTGAGGGGTTATGAAACGATTGCCTGATTGCACTGTCTCCGTCGTTGGCCTGGGGCTGATGGGGGCATCGCTGGCGGGGGCGCTGCGGGGGAAGTGCGCGCGCGTGGTCGGCGTGGCGCGGCGGGTGGAGGTCGTCGAGACGGCGCTGGCACGCGGGTTCGTGGATGAGGGGACGACGGATTTGCTCGCGGGCGTGCGCGACGCCGACGTGGTGGTGCTTTCGACGCCGGTGCGGGTGATTGTGCAGCAGTTGGCCGAAATCGCGCCGCACCTGCGCCCGGGCTGCGTGGTGATGGACCTGGGCAGCACGAAAGCCGAGATCGTCGCCGCGATGGAGCGCCTGTTGCCGGATCACGTCCAGCCGCTCGGCGCGCACCCGATGTGTGGTAAGGAGACCTCTGGCATCGACGTGGCCGAAGTCACGCTGTATCGGGAGCGCACCTTCATCCTCACGCCGCTGCCGCGCACGACGCCGGAGACGCTGGCGCTCGGTGTGGCGCTGGCGGAGGCCGTCGGCGCGAAACCGTTGGTGCTCGACGCCGACCGGCAGGATTACCTCGTCGGCACGTTGAGTCATCTGCCGTACCTGCTGGCCTGCGCGTTGGTGGCGACGGCGGACGCGACCACGTCCAAGGACCCGGCGGCGTGGAAGATCGTCGCCGGCGGGTTCCGCGACACCTCGCGCGTGGCGGGCAGCGACGTCACGATGATGCTCGACATCCTGATGACCAATCGCGAGCACGTGCTGGCGGCGGTCCGCGAATGCGAGACGCAGTTGCGCCGTCTGGCCGATCTGGTCGCTGACGGTAACGAAGGCGCGCTGCGGGATGCGCTGACGGCGATTCGCAACACCCGTAAGGAGATGTTCCCATGAGCCAACTGCTTGTTCGCCCTGGCCCACCCTTGCGTGGGCCAGGGCGTGTGCCCGGGGATAAATCCATCTCGCACCGCGCGTTGATGCTCGGCGCGCTCGCCGATGGCGTCAGTCACGTGGAAGGTTTTCTCCCCGGCGGCGACTGTCTCGCCACGCTGGGCTGTATGCGGGCGTTAGGCGTTGAGATTGAGGTTCGTAGTGACGGCTTCAGCCGTTCGGACGCGAATTTTCGCGCGACCGCTGAAGCGGTTACTACGAACGTGACTATCCACGGACACGGGTTGCGTGGTCTGCGAGCGCCGTCTGCCCCGCTGGACTGTGTCCGCTCCGGGACGACGATGCGCTTGCTGGCGGGTATCCTCGCCGGGCAGGACTTCGACAGCGTGTTGAGCGGTGATCCGCAACTGCTGCGCCGCCCGATGCGCCGCGTCGTCGAGCCGCTGCGCGCGATGGGCGCGGACATCAGCGACACCGATGGGCACGGCCCACTCGTCATCCACGGGAAGAGGCTGCGCGGCGGCGAACATACGTTGGCCGTCGCCAGCGCGCAGGTGAAGAGCGCGCTCTTGTTGGCGGGGTTGTTCGCCGATGGCCCGACAACCGTTCGCCAACCCGGTCCCAGCCGCGATCATACCGAGAGGATGCTCAAAGCGCAGGTAAATGGCAAATGGCAAATGGCAAATGGCGAATCGGCGAATCAGCGAATCGGCGAATCAGCGCTTGTCATCAACGGGCTTACTGTGATGTTGAACCCGTCCGCTATTGAGCATCTGGCACCTTTGAACATGACCGTTCCTGGCGACATTTCTTCGGCGGCGTTTCCCCTTGTGGCGGCGCTGCTCGTGCCGGACTCGGAGATCACGCTGACCGGCATCAACATCAACTGGACACGCACAGGCTTGTTAGATGTGCTCGCTGCGATGGGCGCGGAGATCACGCTGACGAACGAAGACACGCAAGGCGGCGAGCCGGTGGCCGATCTGACCGTGCGCACGGCGTCGCTGAGGGGAACGGAAATCGGCGGTGACATAGTGGTGCGGATGATTGACGAATTTCCCATCCTGGCGGTCGCGGCGACACAGGCGCGTGGCACAACGCTGGTACGCGATGCCCATGAACTGCGGGTCAAGGAGACCGACCGCATTGCCACGGTCGTGGAAGAATTGCGCAAGCTTGGCGCAAGCATCGAACCACGTGAAGACGGCTTCATCGTCAACGGACCGACCCAACTGCGCGGGGCCGTTGTAGATAGCCACGGTGACCACCGCCTGGGGATGGCGCTCGCTGTAGCGGGACTGATCGCGGAGGGTGAAACGGTGATCGAAGGTGCGGAGCGCATCACAGATTCATTTCCAGGTTTTGTGAGTATAATGCAAGGGTTAGGAGGTCACTTAACATTTCAGGAGGCCCAATGGCTTTATCAGGAATTAATGGACACACCACCCTGGTCGGACTGATCGCGTGGCCGGTGGGCCACAGCGTCTCACCGCCGATGCATAACGCAGCCTTCGAGGCTCTCGGCTTGAACTGGTGTTACGTTCCGCTGCCGGTTGCGCCGTCGCAGGTGGAAAACGCGGTGCGCGGCGTGGCGGCGCTTGGATTCCGGGGGGTCAACGTGACTGTGCCGCACAAACAGGCGGTGCTTCCGGCGTTGGATGTGATCGCGCCAGACGCAGCGCGGTTCGGCGCGGTGAACACTATCGTCATCGAACGCGATACAGACGGACGGCCGGTGATCACCGGGCACAACACGGACTACCAGGGTTTCCTTGGTTCGCTGCGACAGGGAGGCTTCGAGCCGGCGGGTAAGTCTGCGGTCGTTGTCGGGGCCGGAGGGGCAGGACGTGCCGTGGTCTTTGGATTGTTGCAGGCAAACGCGCGCGACGTGTTGGTACTCGACACACAGCCGCGGCAGGTACAGTCGTTGTTGGCCGACCTGGGCGGAAATGGCGTGCCGTTGCGCACTGCCCCGCTATCCACCGAGATTTTGGTGGAATCGGCGCGCGCGGCGGATCTGCTGGTCAACGCGACGCCCGTGGGGATGTCGCCCCAGATCCACGCCTCCATCTGGCCCGATGCGGCGTCCTTCCCGGCGCACCTGACCGTCTTCGATCTCGTCTACAATCCACAAGAAACGCAGCTTTTGCGCCAGGCACGCGCGGCGGGCGCGCTGGCTATTGACGGGCTGGATATGCTCGTGCGACAAGGGGCGATTGCCTTCGAGTTGTGGACCGGCCAGCAAGCCCCGTTCGACGTGATGCGCGCCGCCTGTGAGCGCGCATTGGGACAGCGGTAGGTGGCCGGTGAGCGTTTTTGAGGTGATGATGTTAGTCTGCTTCGGCCTCAGTTGGCCGATTTCGATATCAAAGGCAAGCGCAACTCAATAGAAGTAGGTTCAGGTAGTCCAAGTTCCAATTTCGCCCCACCATCTTTTACGATTACACGGGCATCAAAGGTATCTAAGACCTGCCGCATGTCTTTGTTTGAGGGTCGGTCAATGCCCGTTTTGAAGTTCGCCGCGAATTGTATCAGTTCGTCAATTGTTTCGTCAGTCAGTCGCCGGTTCGCTAGCGCCGCTTCGAGTTCGTTTTTACGTGTACGCAATGCCTCATAACGTTCGTTTAGCGCCGTTATCTTATCCTGTAGCACCTTTTCAACAAGCCCTGTCGCCTTCGTGATTGCCGTTGCCAGTTGTGCTGCCTCGCTTTCGGCCTCGACAATGAGAGACTCTACTGCTGTGAGTTCTGCTTGCTTCGGTTTTTGGTCTTCCAGTTCCACTTGTTGTGCCTCTAGTAACTTCTCTTTGAATTCCGCGGGGTTCGTTATGATGTTTGTCATAACGTCCCATA
>DAOLUH010000110.1:0-8018 GCA_035420085.1 Anaerolineae bacterium | reverse complement strand
CCGGGTACTACGACGCCTATTACTTACGAGCGCAGAAAGTCCGCGCGCTGCTCCGCCAGGACTTCGACCGCGCTTTCGCCGAGGTAGACGCGCTCGTCGCACCGGTCTGCCCCACCCCGGCCTTCAAGCTGGGCGAGAAAGTCGCCGATCCGCTGACGATGTACCTGTCGGACGTGCACGTCGTCGCCATCAACCCGGCAGGCGTCCCCTCGCTGGCGCTGCCCTGCGGCTTCACCGGCGACGCGCCTCCGCTCCCCGTGGGAATGCAGATCATCGGACGCCCACTCGACGAGGCCACGCTCTTCCGCATCGGCCACGCCTACCAACAAGCGACGAGTTGGCATCTGGCAAGACCGGAACTCGTGAAACGTAAAACGTAAGAGGAACTTTGCGTTTTACGCTTTACGTTTTATGGATCAACATTCTGGGAGGATAAGAAATGAACCGCTTGAACGATTACGAACCCGTCATCGGTATGGAAATCCACGCCGAGATGCACACACACTCGAAGATGTTCTGCGGCTGCGCGGTGACGGATACCGCCGTCGCGGAGCTGAACACGCTGGTCTGCCCGGTTTGCACGGGGCTGCCCGGCGCAATGCCGGTGGTCAACCGCGAGGCCGTCGAGCAGGCGATGATGGTCGGGCTGGCGCTCAATTGCCAGATCAACGCCTTCACCAACTTCGCCCGCAAAAACTATTTCTATCCCGATCTGCCCAAAGGCTACCAGATTTCGCAGTACGATTTTCCCATCGCCACAGACGGTTGGGTGGATGTCGTGGATGAGAACGGCGCGGCGCACCACATCCGCGTGCGGCGCGCGCACATGGAGGAGGACACCGCCAAACTGTTCCACATCTACGAGCCAGGAGGCGGCGATTACACGCTCATTGACTTCAATCGCTGCGGCGTCCCGCTGTTGGAGATCGTCTCTGAACCGGATATGCACTCCGTGGAGGCTGTCCAGGCCTACGCGACCAAAATCCGCGAAATCCTGCGCTATCTGGGCGTGAACAGCGGCGATATGGAGAAGGGCGTCCTGCGCTTCGAGGCCAACGTCTCCGTGCGCCCGCGCGGCAGCGAGACCCTCGGCACGCGCACCGAGATCAAGAACCTCAACAGCTTCCGCGCCCTCACCCTGGCGACCGCCTACGAGATCGAACGGCAGATCGGCGTCATCGAGGCCGGCGGGGAGGTCGTCCAGGAGACGCTTGGCTGGGACGCGCTGCGCAACGTGACCTTCTCGCAACGCAGCAAGGAACAGGCGCACGACTACCGCTACTTCCCCGAGCCGGATTTGCCGCCGCTATGCATTGATCGCCAGTGGGTAGACGAAGTCGCCGCCGCCTTACCGGAACTGCCCGACGCCAAGCACGCGCGTTTCGTGGCCGATTACGGCCTCACCGCGCAAGACGCCCGCATCCTGGTCGGAGAGCGCGCCGTCGCCGGTTATTTCGAACGTGCGATCCGCGCCTATCGCGGCGCGCCGTCATCCGTCGCCAAGTGGCTGATCGGGGAACTGTTCTATCTGATGAACCGCGATAACGTCGCCATTGACATTATCCGTGTCCAACCTGAAGCGTTGGCGCGGCTTATTGGTCTCGTGGATGCCGGAACGCTCAATCCCAACAGCGCCAAAGCTGTGCTCGGTGAGATGTTTGCCACGGGTAATCCGCCTGAAGCCATCGTCGAAGCCAAAGGGTTAGCGCAAATCGCTGACGACGAGCGTTTAGCAGCAGTCGTCGCGCAAGTTCTAGCCGACAATGCCGCTCAAGTCGCCGCCTATCGCGCCGGCAAAGACTCCGTCTTCCAATGGCTGATGGGGCAGGTGATGCGCGCCACTCGGGGGCGCGCTGCGCCCGATGTGACGCGGCGGCTTTTGAGTCACGCGCTCACTATGAGCGAGAATAATGAAGCCTTGCGCCGCGCTTGACAGACCTCGCAACCACGTTATAATGAGCGCCGGTTAACATATACGAGCATAACGAGGGCCGACCGGCCTTAGCGTGTTAAGTGAGGAGGAAGTAATATGGCGAAGAAAAAAGGGGTTCGCGTTCTCATCAAGATGAAAAGCACCGAGAGTGGTCACATGTACCACACGGAGAAGAACCGGCGCAATGATCCACAGCGGTTGGAGATGCGGCGGTATGATCCCTTTGTGCGCAAGCACGTGATTTATCGCGAAACCAAGTAATAGCAATGGCGTGAATGGCAAACCCGGTACATACCTATGTACCGGGTTTGTTTTGTATCAGACCAGGAAAGGAGCCGCACTATGCCACTCACAAAAATAGTCTGCACTTTAGGCCCGGCCACCGAATCTCCCGACGTGCTGCGGGCCATGATCCGCGCCGGGATGACGGTCGCCCGCCTGAACTTCTCCCACGGCGACGCCGAAAATAAACGGCAGACGGCTGCCCTGGTGCGCCGCATCGCTGCCGAAGAAGGCCGCCACATCGCGCTGATGGGCGATCTGCAAGGCCCAAAAATTCGCGTGGGGCGCGTGCCCGCCGAAGGCGTCCGCCTCGAAGAAAACATGCTCGTCACGCTCACCTCAGGCCCCATCCAGGACCCACAGATAGAAATCCCCTTCCCACACGCCGACATTATCCCCGACGTGCGCATCGGTGATCACATCTTGCTGGATGACGGCGCGCTGGAATTAGTCGTCACCGCCGCAGCCCCAACGCGCTTGCAGTGCCGCGTCTGCGTCGGAGGCCTGCTCACCTCCAACAAAGGCGTCAATCTGCCAGGTGCCCCGCTGAAGATTCCCGCGCTGACCGACAAGGATAAAGCAGACGCCCTCCTGGCGCTGGAGTTGGAGCTGGATTACCTGGCCCTCTCCTTCGTCCGGCGCGCTGCCGACATCATCGAGCTGCAGGAGTACCTTTACGCCCACATTGACGCGCCACGTAAGCGTCAGGTCGGCGAAAACCCGCACCGGATCCCGGGCATCGTCGCCAAGATCGAAAAGCCTGAGGCGCTCACCGACCTGGAAGCGATCACACGCGCCGCGGACGCGGTGATGGTCGCGCGCGGCGATCTGGGCGTGGAAACTGCCCCGGAGCGGGTGCCCCTGGCGCAAAAGCGGATCATCCACCTGTGCAACTGCCTGGGGAAGCCGGTCATTACGGCGACACAGATGTTGCAATCTATGATCGAGAACCCGCGCCCCACGCGCGCCGAAGCCTCGGACGTCGCCAACGCAATTCTCGACGGCAGTGATGCGGTGATGCTTTCCGGGGAAACGTCGGTGGGCAAATATCCCGTTGAGGCGGTGCAGATGATGGCAAAAATCGCCGACAGTGTGGAAAATTCGCCCAACTTCCCCTACAACCAACTGCTGAATCTGGAAAAAGAGGCCACCGACGCGCCGGATGCCGTCATCATCTCCAGCGCAATCAGCCAGGCTACGGTAGTGCTGGCCGAGGCAGCGCACGCGACAGCCATCCTCACTTCCACAGAATCAGGACGCACAGCGCGATTGGTCGCCCGCCACCGCCCGCGCGTGCGGCTGCTCGGGATAACGCCTTTCGCAGCGACGGCCCGACGGATGCAGTTAATCTGGGGGGTGATCCCAGCCGTCGTCATGCCCTTCAACGATACCGACCAGATGATCCAGACGATGGTGCAGGCGGCGGTAGCGCAAAATTATGTAACCGTGGACAGCAACGTGATCTTGACCGCCGGCATCCCCTTTGCCTCACACGGCGTTACCAATATGGTGAAAGTGCATACCGTGTGTGCGGAGAATGTAAAAGCTTCCGCCTGAGCCATAAAAGAACACCGGGGTGATCGAATCACCCCGGTGTAGCTATCCGGCATCGCGCTTATAGCTGAGGAGACGCCGCTACGGGCATCTGCACCTCACGATCCAGCACCGGTTCCACAACATGCGCGCCCTGCGAAGCGCCGCAGTACGGGCACAGATTCCAGTCCAACTGCATGACTTTGTCGCACACCACGCAGACCTTCTGCAACTGGGTGTGGCAATAGGGGCAATAGAGGAAATCGCCGCGCACTTTGCCGCCGCAGGAAGGGCAGACTTCGGGTTCTTCGATGGCCTGGAGGAGCGCCTCTTGTTCCAGAGCGTGTTCATACGCCTCGGACAGGGTCTCGCGGGGACGCACCAGGAAATAGAGGATCAACCCCGGTATCGTCAAAATCGCCACCATCAGTGTGGCTAACAATTGCGCGATGATGTCCCGCGTGCGGGAGCGAATATCGCGGAACGTCCAGAGCACCATTCCTAGCCATACACTGGTCACAAAAACCGCAACGACCAGTGTGAGAATCGTCACCACCTGCGGCAGCAGCTTCAACAGATCATCGATCATCTTCGTCTCCTGACAAATACGACATAATGTCAGATGTACTGACGTCGAGATTATACCATTCCCCGCAAGGGAGGCAAGGATAGGTGAACGTTTCAGAGGGTGATCACGTCGAGGAACGCGCGGTTGGTGGGGTACTGCGCCAGCAACTCGACGAGTTGTTTGAGCGCGCCGCGCGGCGAGCGGCTTGCCAACGCACGGCGCAGTTTGGCGAGGCGCTGCGCGTCGTCTGGCGAATAGAAGCGGTGCTCCTTGCGCGTGCTGCTGGCGCGCAGGTCGAGCGCGGGAAACAGCCCGCTTTCGGATAGCTCCCGGCTGAGAACGATTTCGCAGTTACCAGTGCCCTTGAACTCCTCGTAGATGACCTGATCCATCCGCGAACCGGTATCCAGCAGCAGCGTCGCCAGAAGCGTGACCGAGCCGCCGCCTTCGATGGCGCGCGCCAGGCCGAAAAATCGCCGTGGGAGTTCCAACGCACCTGCATCGAGACCGCCGGAGAGGGTGCGCGTGCTGCCACGATTGGTCCCCCGGCGGTTGACCGCGCGCACCAGGCGCGTGAGGCTATCCACCAGCACCACCACGTCGTTGCCACATTCCAGCTCGGTGCGGATGTGGGCCAGCATCAGTTCCGCCAGGGCGATGTGCTCTGCCGGGCTTTGATCGCCGGAACTGGCGTAGACTTCGGCCTGCGCGGTGCGGCGGAAGTAGGTAACTTCCTCAGGGCGCTCGTCAATGAGCAGCACGATGATCCGCGCCGGCGGGTCAATGGCGCGGATGCCGTGGGCGATGTGTTCCAGCAGCGTCGTCTTGCCGGCCTTGGGCGGGGCGACGATCAGCCCGCGCGCGCCCTTGCCGATCGGCGCGATCAGGTCAATGAGGCGCAAGCTCAACACGTCGCTCGCGCCGAAGTCGAAGCGCGCGTAGGGATCAATAGCGATCAGTTGCTCGAAAGGTGCGCGATGCCGGAAGGCTTCCGGCGATAGCCCGCAGATCGAGGTCACGGAGGCCAGGGCCTTGCCTGCTGCGTCCAGCGTCCCAACAATGGCAGCGCCCTGAATCAGACCGTACTCGCGGATCATCTGGGCCGGGACGTGGGCCACGGGTTGCTGGCGCACGGTATCGAGCAACTCAGCAGAGCCTCGCGCGCCACTCTTAAGAATTCCGCGGACTGTTTCTGGCATCCCATGCACCTCATGCAGCAGCTTTATCAATCAGCCAGATGAAGGATAGCACAAAACTCTCAAAATACAGACGGCGCTTGTACAACCTCTGCGATCCGGGTACAATGGCTCAAGTTTCGTATAACACCGGAAGGAATAAGGTCATGTCCGTCAAAGAAAAGCCAACAGCAAGCTACTTCACCGTCAAAGAAATGCCCGAAGACGAACGCCCGCGCGAGCGGATGGCGCGCGTCGGCCCGCAGGCCCTCTCGACGCCGGAATTGCTCGCCCTCATTTTGCGCACCGGCGTCAAGGACGAGAACGTGCTGACGATGGCGACCCGGCTGTTGATGCAGTACAACGGGTTGGCGGGATTGGCGCGCGCGGAGTTCGTGCAGATCGCCGCGGAGCACGGGTTGGGTCCCGCCAAAACGGCGCAGATCCTGGCAGCGTTGGAGTTAGGTCGCCGGTTGATGGCCGAAAGCCCGGAAGAGCGTTTTCAGATCAGAGCGCCCCAAGATGCCGCGAACCTGCTCATGCCGATGATCGGACACAAGGAGCAGGAGCACTTTGTGGTCTTGTACCTTGACACGCGCAATCGCGTGCTTGACCAGGAAGTTCTCTACAAAGGGAGCCTTAACACATCCCTCGTGCGGATCGGTGAGGTTTTTCGCGGCGCGGTGCGCCGCAACTGCATGGGGGTGATCGTGGCCCACAACCATCCTTCCGGCGATCCTACCCCCTCCGCCGAAGACATCGCTCTGACGCGGAGATTGGTGGACGCGGGGAAACTGCTCGAAGTCGAACTCCTGGATCACGTCATCATCGGGCACAATCGTTTCGTGAGCCTGCGGGAACGCGCGCTGGGGTTTGAAAAGGCCTGAGCGACTCAGGCCGGAGTTTGTTGGGGCGGCCTGAGCGGATAGGTCACATAAAAGATTGTCCCCACCCCCTCTTGCGATGTGAAGTCCACCTTGCCGTGCAGGTAATGCTCGGTGAGCAGTTTGATGCTGTACGTGCCGATCCCGCGCCCTTCCCCCTTGGTGGAGAACGACCGCTGGAAAAGCTGCTCCTGCACTTCCGGCGGCATCACTGTAGGGTTGTGCACCTGGAACTGAACCGCGTCGCCGACACGCGCACAGTGCAGTGTGACCGTGTCGCCAGCCTGCGAGGCTTCGAGGGCGTTTTTGATCAAATTCCCCAACACCCGCGTCAACATGCGGGGATCGCTCTGAAAAACGATCTCTTCGGCCACGGGCGTGACCTGGATTTGTTTGTGACGGGCGACCTTGTGCGTAGCATACGTGTGGGCCAAATCCTGCAAAAACGCGCGCGCCTCAACAAGCTGATAGGCAAGCTGCAACTCACCCTGTTCAGCGGCGCTTAGTTCGCTTTGCATTTCAATCTCTCCGACCAACCGCCGGGTCGCTCGTAACAACATCCCTTGCAATTCCGTCACAGTTTCAGGGTCGGTGGTCGCCGGCAGCAGTTCTACTGTTCCCCGGATGATGCCGGCCGTATTGAGCATGTCGTGGAAGAACGTGCGCTCCAACATCGCGCGGCGCTTCTCATCTTTAATATCCATCACCGCGAAAATGACAAAACTCTCCCCATTGAAGCTCAACGGCGTCGCCCAGACTCGAAAGTCCAACGCTTTCCCGTCGGCGCACAAAATGCGACACTCCTGCACGTCTATGTTGCCCTTTTGCGCCTGCAGGATAGCGCGCACCGCACCGCAGTGCTGGCAGAAGCGAGTCGTGCCGCATCCACCGGCCGTTTCAAAGGCGTGAACACAGTCAAATAGTTCTCCAGGCCGTTGACCTAACACGGTACGGAGATCTTGCAACTGGAGATGTTCTAGAAGGCGATCATTGGCAAACACAATCTGCCGTTTCTGGTTCAGAATGAGCACGATATTGGGGATTGCGCGCATCAAGTCTCTGAGCAGCGACGTTGTTGACAGGCTATCGAAGTGACACGCAACTTCGTCCAGCGACGCGCGTGCAGCCGGGGCAAATTCGGTTTCCAACTCTATGTCGTCACCCATTGTATTGCACCTCAATGATTCTGGCGGACACATGTTTGGCGCGACCATACGCGCGAAAATACCCATCAGTCCTGACACTATGTTTACTCTATTGTAACACAAACATTTCAATTCAAGGTTAAAAAACCGTTACAATATCTTGAGTTGAACTCTCAATAGCTTATGTACAATGACATTCGATGGATACATCATTGCTCCTCATCACAACGCTATTACACGCCAGCCGCGAATCCGAGCGGGCAGGCGACTTGCCTGCGGCTATCCGTCATGCCCAAGAGGCCCTGGCCCTGGCCCAACAGGCCGGCGACGGTGACGCGCAAGGACTCAGCGCCGCCGCGCTCGCCTATGCCCACATTCGCCTGGGACATTACGCCGTCGCCAGAGAACTGCTGGAGCATACGCTTCCTTTAACCACCCCGGAATCTCACGCACGCGGCGAGGTTTGGCTCACCCTGGGCATTTGCGCCGCCGAGACGG
>DAOLUH010000109.1:0-8027 GCA_035420085.1 Anaerolineae bacterium | reverse complement strand
GGTCGCCTTCCAGGATCATGCGATCCTTGAACGTGCCCGGCTCGGATTCGTCGGCATTGCAAACCACGTAGCGGACCGGCTCCGGCCGGCTGGCGACGAACGACCATTTGAGGCCCGCCGGAAAGCCCGCGCCGCCGCGCCCTTGCAAACCGGACTCGCGCACGACGCCCATCACTTGCGCAGGCGTCATCGTGGTCACAGCCTGTCCCAGGGCGAAGTAACCATCGTGGGCCACGTAGTCCTCGATGCTGTAAGGATCAATCACGCCCACGCGCCGCAGCACCACGCGCTTTTCGGCGTAACGCTTGCCCTCTTTGCCGGCGGGCAGGGACGCCAGATGCCCGCTCACCAGCGCGTCGGGCGGGGTGAGCAGGTGCTCGACGACGCGCCCTTTGTAGAGGTGCTCCTCCACGATCAGCGCGCCATCCGCCGGTTTGACCGGGCCGTAGATCACACCTTCCGGGTAGATGCTCACGGTGGGCAACATCTCGGCGCGCGTCGTTCCGCCGCCGAAGCCCACCTCAATTTCGTTTTCCAGGCCGTAGAACGAGAGTTCCGCTTCTATGGCAAGTTTCACATCCTCGGCGCCGCGCCCGAGGCTTTGGGGATCGCCCGAAACCAAAATCGTCGCGCGGATCATGCGTCACCTCCTACTTGTGTGATAATCTCACGCACCCGGTCGGGCGTCAAGTTGCCGTAGATTTCGTCATCCACCAGCATCACCGGGCCGACCGAACACGCGCCGATGCAACTGGTGGGCAGCAGCGTCCACGCCCCGTCTGGGGTGGTTGCGCCGAAGGGGATGCCGAGTTCGTGTTCCAGCGTCTCCCAGATTTCGCGCCCGCCCGCAACGTGGCACGGCGCATCATGGCAGAATTTGATGACGTGCCGCCCGCGCGGTTCCAAATTGAGCATACTGTAGAAGCTGGCAACGCTGTAGACGTGACTGTAAGGCAATCGCAAAGCGTCGGCAACCGCAGTCAACGTCTCCTGACTCAAATACGTCAGCTCCTGGCTGATCTCGCGCAGGATCTCTACCAACGCTTCCCGATCATTGTCATAACGAGTTATAATCTGGCGCACAATTTCAGTGGTATTTTTTTCCATACCTCCTCCAACGTAAAAGCGTTATAGCTTGCGAAGACTCGCGGCTATTATGAACGATTCTGAAAATTAGACAAACACCGCCATTTATCCTAATGTTCCAATTCACCCCCCAACGCCTGGATGTGCGCGACTGCCGGCATCACCAGCGCCGCCGTCTGCACCGACAAGCCCTCGCCAAAGTCAAAATCGTATCCCCTTATCGAAAGCAACACGGCGCGCGGCGCATAGCCGTACATCTGCTGCGCCAACGCCAGCACCGTCGAGGGGTGAATCTGGTGCGAAACAAACGGCTGCGTGTATGTCACGTCCAATGATTCCACGCGGATGTCGGCCGGCAGATTGCCCACATGCGCATCCACAAAGACCAATAAAGCGTAATTCTTGATCGTTTCTGCCAGTTCCGGGACAAGCTGGTGCAAAATAACGGTATCTATGGCATGCCCCAGGTCATCAAACCCATCGTCCAGCGGTCCGAGCGGCGCGCGGCCAAGTTGCGCGCGCAACGCATTGACCACCGCCGGCCCCACACCATCGTCGCGCCGAAAGACGTTGCCAAAACCGGCTACCAACATGTGTTTACGCTGTTCATTCATAGAGCATCGGCAAATTGCGCAGACCCGGCGGACCTTTAGCAGTTCAGTTTCCTGTTTCTCACCGCAGAGATCGCTGAGAACGCAGAGAAAATAGAGAAAACTCAGCAAAAAAGCACCCGCAAGATTCAGCTTGCGGGCGCTATCGCAGCGCGAGGTCAATCGCGCTGTAACACATCCACCAGTTTGCCGTCCGGCCCGATCAATTCGATCTTGATCGGCATCTGACCGATCGCGTGCGTCGAGCACGAGAGACACGGATCGTGCGCACGGATTGCGTGTTCTACCCGGTTGAGCATTCCTTCGGTCAACTTTGTGCCATCAACGTAGCGTTTGGCCGTCAGGTTGACCGCGTGATTCATCGCCCAGGCGTTGCCCGCCGTGGCGACGATCATGTTGACTTTGGTGATGACGCCCATCTCGTTGGTCCAATAGTGGTGGAAGAGCGTACCGCGCGGCGCTTCGACCACGCCCACGCCCTCGCCGGTGATCTCGCCCTGCGGGTTGACGACGTCCGCGCTGAGAATGTCGGGGTCGTCCATCAATTCCCGGACGCGCTCCAGAGCGTACACCGTCTCGATCAAGCGCGCGTAGTGGAAGTACAGCGTGCCCTCGACGGGTTTGCCGCCGTTGAGCTGTTTCCAAATCAGCATCTCGCCCTGCGCCATCGGCGTGCTGATGTGCGTGGCGACGTTCAGGCGGCCCAACGGGCCTACGCGGTAGATGCCGTTTTCGTAGCCGCGCTTCTTGTAGAACGGCGCTTTGAGGTAGGTGTAGGTGTTCACGTGCTCGGCGATGTAGTCCAGATAGTGGGCGGGATCGAACAGTTCCAACGGCGTCCCGTCAACGTCCACCATCTTGAGTTGCCCATCGTAAAGCTCCAGCGCGCCATCGGGCTGCACCAATCCCATATATGCCGAAGGGAAGACGGCAAACTCATTCAACATCTGCTGATTGTCCTGCATCCAGCTTTTGAGGAAGGAAATGCCCACCATCGTCGTGGCGAGATGATCGTCAATGCCCTGCAAAATCCAGTCGCGGTCGGCGGGATCCAGCGGACGGGTCACGCCGCCGGGCACGCCGAAGATCGGATGCACGCGGCGCTCACCGAGTTTGCGGATGATCTCCTGGCCGAAAGCGCGCAGCCTGACGGCCTTAACGGCCAGATCGGGGTTAGCGGCTACCACCCCACCCACGTGACGAACCTTCGGGTCAGCGTCGAAGCCGAGGATAAAGTCTGGCCCTGCCAGCTCGAAGAAATGCATCCCGTGCGATTGGATCATCTGCCCCATGTGCATCAACTCACGGAGTTTGTGCGCGGTGGGTGTCGGCGTGGTACCGGCGACGATGTCGCACGCCTTCGTCGAGGCCAGGTGGTGACTCACCGGGCAGATGCCGCAGGTACGCGGCGTGATCTGCGGCATTTCGTAGAACATGCGGCCTTCGCTGAATTTCTCGAAGCCGCGAAATTGCTCGACGTGGAAGTAGGAATCCTTGACTTTCCCATCGTCGCCCAGATAAATCGTAATCTTGGCGTGCCCTTCGATGCGGGTCACCGGTGAAATGGTAATTTTCTCAGCCATTGTATCTTTTACCCCCCATCCATCCCGTACTTCAAGACCGAGCCTTCCAGTTTAGGCATTCGGCCCGCCAGCAACTCCGTCAGGACGTACCAGATCGCGTCGGCGGCCGGCGGGCAACCGGGCAGGTAGATATCCACCGGCACTACGTCGCCCACGCCGGAGACTTTGTCCGTCAAGGGCGCGAGGTCCTCGTGCTGTGGGATGTACCCATCCACGGTGCTCTCGGTCTCGATGTACCCACGCCGTAACACTTCTTCGGTGGGGAAGAAGTTGCGCATGGTGCAGATGCCGCCGAAGACGGCGCAATCGCCCATTGCAATCAACAGCTTGGCGCGTTCGCGCATCTCTTTGGCTTCGTGAATCTCATCCTCGTTGCCGATACCGCCCGTCAGGATGCCTACGTCCACACCCTCTTCCGGCGGATGTTTGAGATCGGTGATCGGCGAGGATGTCAACTCGACATGCTTGAAAAACTCCACGATACGTTCGTCGATGTCCAGAAACGACATATGACACCCGGCGCAGGCTTCCAGCCACTGCGTAGCCACTTTAATCTTTCCCATTGGGTACTCCCTTCAAAATAGCCTCAACGGATTCAACGGATTCAACGGAAAAATATCCGCTAAATTCCGTTGAATCCGTTGAGAAAATCATTCTATCCAACCACTGGCGAACCATCGGTTAATGATGAATTCCCTTATACAGTCAACAGTGCGGCCAACTGCGCCAGGACAACGCTCTCGTCGCGCACGTCCGCCGGGGCCGGCAACACAGCCTGAAGCGGTTTGACCACGCCATCGAGCGTCGTCACGTGGCCGGTACGCTCGTACCAGAGCGGCGTGGGCAGCACCACATCTGCCTGCTCGGTGAGCGGGGAGTGGTACGCGGCTTGCACGACCTTGAAGCCGGCCGGCGACTTCAGCGTATCATCCACCGGCTGTTCACCGAGCAGGAAGTAAGCGACATCGCTCTTAACCAGCGACTGCGGTTTGAGTCCAACCGCTTGCGCGCCCTTGCTGTTGCGCGCCGGATCGAGCGCCAGGAAATGCACCTTGTCGCCCAACGGTTTCAACGTGGCAATCACTTCGGGTTTCATGCCAACGCTGTACACCAGCACGATCTTTTTTGCATCGGCAGCCGCTTTCGCCACCACGGCGGCCTGCGCTGAAGCAACGGTCAACGCCGCACGCTTGCTCAGCGCGTTCGCCGAATCAGTGATAACAGCGACGGTCGCGCCTTTATCGGCGGCGCGGTGGATGAAGTAACCGACGACGCGCTGGTACTCTAACGGCTGCGCGCCCGCGACGATGATGAAATCGGCATCCAATACGTCGGCGACTTTGGCCGGCGCTCCGTAGCCCAACGCTGGCGCGACCGGCTCGAGCCGGCCCATCTGCCCACCGAGCTGCGCCATCAGCCCGGCAAACGCCGCCAGCGCCTCATTGGTTGTCGCGCAAGCTGCCAGGCCCTGGCAGGTACTCCCCTTGAGGGTGTCGGCGACCAATCCGAGCGCCTCATCCCAACTCGATTCGGTCAGCTTGCCGTCCTTGCGCACCAGAGGCTTGACGACGCGCTTGCGGGTTTCGTACAACGGCGTGAAGCGCCCATCCACGCACAACAGCCCGCCGCTAGGTTCGGAATCCCACACGCCATCTACACGTAGCAAACGGTTGTAGCGCGTGACCACGTCGAGGTCGCAGCCGACGCTGCACTGCATACAGGTGGTCGGCGTGTGCGTGACATCCTTCTCGCGCCCACCGTAGGCGCTGCGCGCGTCGATCAACGCGCCGGTCGGACACACCTGCAAACATGTGCCACACTCCACACACGACGATTCGCCGAAGGGCACGTTGAGGTCGGCGGAGATCATCGTCGCCGCGCCGCGATTGCGCAATCCCAGGGTGTGATTGGCTGCGATGTCCGCACACGCCCGCACGCAGCGCGAACACAGGATACAGCGGTTGTGATCCATAATGAAGTATTTGCGCGTGGCGTCCACTTCCTGCTTCTCGTAAGGGCGCGGATACGTCCAGTGATCTAGCCCGTGTTTGTAGGCCTGATCCTGGAGTTCGCAATCGCCGCTCATTTGACAGTACATACAATAATGGTTGCGTTCGGAGAACAGCAGTTCCAACACGAATTTGCGAATATCGAACGTGTGCTCGGTATGCGTCTTGACGACCATTCCGTCAGCGGCGGGCAACGTACACGCAGTTTGCAGGGTGCGCATCCCTTCAACCTCGACCACGCACATCCGGCACGCGCCCCAATTGGAGAGCGCCGGATGATGACACAGCACGGGAATCTCAACGCCGGCGCCTTTGGCTGCCTCCAACACCGTTTGCCCGCTCTGGGCCGTCACTTCTAGATCGTTGATTTTCAAATGTATCTCACTCATAATCCATGTTCTCCTATAAGCGTTACACCTTCAGCCTGGCCTCGAATTCTTCGCGGAAGAACCGTAGTCCGGACAGAATCGGTACCGGCGCAGCCTGCCCTAAACCACAAAAACTGGCTTCGCGCGCATAGTTGGCGATTTGTTCCAGGCGCGCCAAATCTGCGGAGCGGGCATATCCCTGGCGCAAGCGATCCAGCGCCTCCAACATTTGGGCTGTACCCACGCGACAGGGAACGCACTTGCCGCACGATTCTGATTTGAAGAAGCGCACTAAAATGTAGGCCAGGTCCACCACATCGGTATCGTCCCCACAGATCAAGAGCGCGCCGCTGCCCAGAGCAGCGCCTTGCTCCGCCATGCTCGCAAAATCCATGGGGACGTCCAGCAGCGCTGCCGGGATGATGCTGCCCGAAGCACCGCCGGTCTGCGCGCACTTGAAGGTTTTGCCTTCCTTCATGCCGCCGGCATAGATGTCCACGACTTCACGCAGGGTAATCCCCATCGGCACTTCGATGAGACCGGTGACATTCACGTCGCCCATCACAGAGTAAAGCTTCGTGCCGGGGCTGCGCTTGGTGCCGAGCGTGCGGTACCACGCCGCGCCGTTAAGCACAATCGGCGGGACATTTGCCAGCGTCTCCACGTTGTTGACGACGGTGGGCAGTCCGTGATAGCCGTACACGGTGGGATACGGCGGACGAATGCGCGGCGTCCCGCGCTTGCCTTCCATACTTTCCAGCAACGCCGTTTCCTCGCCGCAGACGTAGGCGCCTGCGCCCGCGTGGACGTGGATGTGGAATGAGAACCCACTGCCCATAATGTCGTCACCGAGCACGCCGAGTTCTTCCGCCTGGTGAATGGCTTGCTCCAATCGCTCCTTCGAGAGCACGTACTCGCCGCGGATGTAAATCCAGCCTTCGTGCGCGCCCACCGCGTACCCGGCCAGCGCCATCCCTTCGAGGACGGCGTGCGGGTCGCCTTCGAGGATCATGCGATCCTTGAACGTGCCCGGCTCCGATTCGTCGGCGTTGCAAACCACGTACCGGGTTGTCTCCGGGCGGCTGGCGACGAACGACCACTTGAGGCCAGTGGGAAAGCCCGCACCGCCGCGCCCCTGCAAGCCGGACTCGCGGACGACATTGAGCACTTCTGCGGGCGTCATCGTGGTGAGCGCCTGTCCCAGGGCAAAGTAGCCGTCGTGCGCCACATAGTCCTCGATGCTGTAAGGGTCTATCACCCCCACGCGCCGCAGCAAGACCCGTTTTTCGGCATAGCGTTTGCCTTCCTTGCCGGCCGGCAAAGCCGCCAAATGCCCACTCACCAGCCCGTCTGACGGGGCCAGCAAATGTTCCACGACGCGCCCCTTGTAGAGGTGCTCCTCCACGATGAACGCGCCATCCGCCGGTTTGACCGGACCGTAGATGACGCCTTCCGGGTAGATGCTCACGGAAGGCGATAGATCGACGCGCGTTACGCCCCCGCCAAAGCCCACTTCAATTTCGTTCTCCAGGCCGTAGAACGAAAGTTCCGCTTCGATAGCAAGCTTTACCTCCTCCGCACCGCGACTGAGGCTGTGAGGATCGCCTGAAACCAAAATCGTCGCGCGGATCATACACCGCCTCCCACTTGCGCCAGAATTTCACGCACACGGCCGGGCGTCAGATTGCCATAGACTTCATCGTCCACCATCATCACCGGGCCGACCGAGCACGCGCCGATGCAACTGGTGGTCAGCAGCGTCCATTGCCCGTCCGCTGTCGTCGCGCCGAAGGGGATGCTCAACGTCTGCTCCAACGCCTCCCAAATCTCCCGCCCGCCCGCAACGTGGCACGGCGCGTCCTGGCAGAAGCGAATCACGTGCTTTCCCATCGGCTTGAGGCTGATCAGGCTGTAAAAGCTGGCGACGCTGTGTACCTGGCTTTGGGGCAAGCCCAACCGCTGCGCAATCGTCGCCAGGTCCTCCGGCGTGACATACCCGGCAGCCTGGCTGACATCCCGCAGAATCTCCACCAACGCCTCGCGGTCGCCCCCGTATTTTTCAATAATATGCTCTACGGTTACACTTTCTGGCATACTGTTCCTCCCTTAAGATGGGGGATCGGTAACTAGGGATTGGGGATTAGGTCTTTCCTACTCCCTACTCCCTACTCCCTACTCTCTAATAAACATCAATCGCCGCCACCGGGCACACTTGCTTGCAGATGCCGCAGCGGATGCAGATCGTCGGATCGATGACGTGTTTTTCCTTCGGCTTGCCGGCAATTGCGCTGACCGGACAGTTGCGGGCGCAGCGCGTGCAGCCGATGCACAGGTCGGGATCGACTTTGTACTCGATCAACGCGCGGCAGA
>DAOLUH010000108.1:0-8399 GCA_035420085.1 Anaerolineae bacterium | reverse complement strand
TGGAGCATCGTCAATTGCTCGGCCAGGTCCTCGGTTTCTTGATAAAGTCGGGCGTTCTCTACCGCCATGCCGATCTGCTGGCCGATAGCGCCCAATAACTCCAAGCGGTCCAGAGGAATCGCGGCGTGGTGTTGCGCAGCCAACAGCAACGCGCCTATCGCTTTGCCTCTGGAAATCAAGGGGGCGCAGACCAAAACCTGAGGATTATTCTCGCCAATAAAGGCCGCAATATCGAAATTTTTCTGTTTGTTGGGGAGATCGGTGATCTGAAAAATCATAGGGCGCATTTCCATGATACACTGCCCAGAAAGACATTCGTCAAGGTGCAGTGGGGGCATAAAAGGCAGGCGCGTCTCTGGACTGGCGCCGCTGCGATAGGCGCACAATGTCAATGAATTGCTCACCGGGTCGAGCAGGAAAATGCCGCCGATTTCTATCCCCAGGATTGACAGCACGGCATCCAGCGCAGTGTTGAGGGTAGCGTCGAGGTGTAAGGATTGGCTGAGGGTGGCGGCGATGGTATTCTGCGCCGCCAGTTCCATGTTGCTGCGGGTGATCTCTTCCTCGAAGGTCTTGCGCTCGGTGATGTCTTGAAAAACGACCACCGCGCCGGCCAGTTTGCCGTCTTGATAGAAGGGGGTGCTGACATAGCGAGCGGGAAAACGGCTGCCGTCTTTGCGCCAGAAGACTTCATCGTCGCCGCGCCGCCTCGAACCGGCGCGATACCCGGCATGGATTGGACATTCGGTTTCGGGATAAGGTGTGCCGTCCGGGTAGGAGTGGTGCCAGGTGCTGTGGCTGGGGCGTCCGATCAGTTCGTCAACGGTGTAGCCCAGCATCTCTGCCGCCGCCGGATTGACGAAAATGTGTTTGCCCTCCTGGTCGATGCCGAAAATGCCCTCGCCGGCCGATCCCAGGATCAACTCGTTGCGGTGGCTGAGCTGTGCCACGGCCGTCTGGGCGAGCTGGCGCTCGGCGATTTCCTGCTGCAATTGTATGTTGGTCTGGCTGAGCGCCGTGGTGCGCGCGGCGACCAGTTCCTCGAGATGATCGCGGTACGCTCTGACCTGGGCGTCCGCGGCTTCTTTTTCGAGGGTTTGCTCACGGAAATAGACGTAGCCCAGGATCGGGATGGCCAGGATGTGGCAGGTGTTGGCAATACGACAGATGGCAGCGTCATAGACTTTCCCCGTCGAGTAGTTCACGAGGGCGAGCGCTTCCCCCAGGAAGAAGAGCGCCATGGCTACGGAGACCACGTTGCGCAGCCACCCTCGCCCTTTGTGGAGTTCGTAAATGGCCCAGGCGATCAAGAGCGAGCTGGTGATGTGAAAGACCCACGAAAACCAGGTCAGGTGAAATTTAATCTCCGGCCGCAGCGCGTTGTATTGGGGCCACCACAAGAAGGTCACCAGATAGCAAAGCGCCGTAGCCGCCAGACCCACGCGTATGTAGCGCCGCGCCAGGGTCCGATCATCCAGGATATAACGCAAAAACGCCGCGCCCACAACGACAAGGGCAGCCATAGCCAGCGCGTGTTCGACAGGTTCGACGATGCAGGCATCTGTTTCCGTTCTAGTTAGAATTTTCGAGGCTGTGTGCAAGAACATAAAGGCTTCGCGTGCAAAACCCAGGCCAAAGCCCCACGCCAGCAGCTTCTCGCGGGGCAGGTCCTCGTGGCGCTGCCGCGACCAGGCCACCCATAGCAAGACAGTCCAGATCACCGCCGGGATCCCGAAGCGCATCAGGTTGTTTTCCTTGGGGCCGGGACCGCCGGCAAATTGCCCCATAAGCAGCCACAGGAAGTCCCAGAATTTCATACTCGCCTCCCCAAATCGTCGGGTCGTCTTAAGTCAGGTAGTCCTTAGTCAGACAGTGCGGCCGATCTAAAAGCTGCTGCGCAGCACGAGTGGCAGGTAGATGGTGTTGTATCTGCTTGTGTCTCCCGTGCCGCGATAAACAAACGCTCGACCACGTTTGTTTTGCTCCTGCGTTTTGTAGTCCGGCGCCCCGACGATCAAATCCACGTAGCCATCGCCGTTGATATCCCCTGCCGTTCCTAAGGCAAAGCCGAAGAGTGTTTCTGATTTGTTGCCTTCACCGCGCCAGACCGGACGGCCGTCGATGCCAGCAGCCGAACCTAAGTAAACAAAGACTGCGCCCTCATCTTTCTGGTCGCCCGTATAGCGCGACGCGCCGATCACGATGTCGGCGTAGCCGTCTTTGTTTACATCCCCTGCCGTGCCAACCGCCGCGCCAAAGAGGGCGGCGAGCTGCCCGCCCACGAGCACCCTCTGCGGCACCGTGATCACACCAGTGGGTGAACCGAGATAGACGAAGGCCGCGCCCTCATTTGTGACGGTACGGCTGTAGTACTGAGCGCCGACGACGATGTCGGCGTACCCATCGTTGTTCACGTCCCCGGCCCCGCTCAGGCTTGCTCCAAACCGGGAGCCGTTTTGATCGCCGTATAACGCGCTGGACGTTGTACTGATGCCCTCCGTCGCCCCGTAGTACACGAAGACCGCGCCTACGTCGGACGTGCCTGAGATGATGTCATATCCCGGCGCGCCGATGATGATGTCGGCGTAACCATCGCCGTTGATGTCACCGGCGTGGCTCACTGCATAGCCAAATTGTGCGGCGGGCTGGTTGATGGTCAGGGTCAGCCCGCGCGTGACGGTCAGGCCGTCCGCTGCGCCCAGGAACACGTATGCCAGTCCCCCGTTGGGGTAGCCGCTCGCGCCAATGACCACATCGTCATAGGTGTCGTTGTTCACGTCGCCGGCGGTGCTTACCGCGACGCCCAGGGCGCTGTCCTTTTGCTCGCTGATCAACGACCATCCCGGCGTCGTCGCCAGGCCCACAGTTTTGGAGCCGAAGAAGACGAAAGCCGCGCCAAAGGCCCCGGTAAAACCTGGAATTTTATATTCCTTTGCCCCCACGATGACATCATCGTAGCCATCGTTATTGACGTCCCCCGCCGTGCTCACAGCGCAGCCCAACAGCGATCCCTTTTGTGTCAGGTCCCCACTGATAACCCAGTCGGGGGACAGACTGCCACTCAGACCGCCTGCCGAACCATGATAGACGTAAGCCGCGCCCACCGGATCTGTATACGTGTAGGTGTCGCGCGGGACGCCGATGATGACGTCGGCGAAGCCGTCGCCGTTGACATCCCCCGCGGTCCCGACTGCGTAGCCGAGTTGTTCCCCATTTGTATCTCCGTCTGCCGTCCACACCAGCATGAACGCCTGCCCGGCGTCGGCGTTGAGCGCGGCCCAGAGTGTTGCTCCCTCGCCCGGTGCGCAGAACCACACCAGCAACACCAGCGGCAGCAAGATCGTAATACCGATCGGTCGTATTTTTCGCACTTTTCGTTTTCCCTGTTCGTGTGAGATGCAGAGGCTTTGTGCCTCTAACTATAGCATGAAAAATCCTACAGTAAAGTTAGAAAACGCCTCTTCCCATTTCCGCATAGTGGACTACAATTTGCGTGCGATAATGAGCACGAAGTGTTTGCGCCGGATCACAATCCGGCGCTGCGCGTAGACGGCGGATTGTGATCCGCCTTGAGCGTTGAAGTAGGAGGCAAATATGACGACACAAACCGTTTTACCCCGCTGGCGAGGTTTCAACCTGCTGGAGATGTTCACCGTCAAAAGCGACGGCGATTTCCGCGAGGACGATTTCCGCTGGATGCGCGACTGGGGCTTCGACTTCGCCCGCATCCCGGCGTGTTACACGCTCTGGATTGAGGACGACGATCCGTACAAGCTGCACGAGCCGATGTTGGAAAAAGTGGATCGGGTGGTGCGGCTGGGACAGCAGTACGGCATCCACATCTCCCTCAACTTCCATCGCGCGCCGGGGTACTCGGTCAACCGCGAGCGCGATGAGCCGTTCAACCTGTGGAAAGATCAGGACGCGCTGGACGCCTTTTGCTTCCACTGGCAGACCTTTGCCGCGCGCTACCTGGGGATTGCATCGGCTGACCTGAGCTTCGACCTGGTCAACGAGCCGCCGAACCCAGGCGAAGGCCGCCCGCCGCACTACCCGATGACGCGCGAGGATCACGAGCGCGTCGTGCGCGCCGCAGTCGCCGCCATCCGTGAGGTTGATCCCGACCGGCTGATCATCGCCGATGGGATGGGCTACGGGCGCATCCCCGCGCCGGAGTTGGCCGATACCGGCATCGCGCAGAGCTGCCGCGCCTACGAACCGATGGGCGTCAGCCATTACAAGGCAAGTTGGGTCGATGGGATGGATTGGCCTGTCCCACAGTGGCCCGGCGCGTGGCACTACGGCGCGACGTGGGGCCGCGCCGAGTTGGAGCAGGCGTACCAGCCGTGGCTCGATCTGGCGGCGCAGGGCATCGGCGTGCACTGTGGTGAGGCGGGAGCGTTCAGCTACACGCCGCACCATGTCGTGCTGGCGTGGTTCCGCGACGTGCTGGAGATTCTGACGCCGCACAACATCGGCTACGCGCTGTGGAACTTCCGCGGTGCGTTCGGCATCGTGGATTCAGGGCGCGCCGATGTGACCTACGAGGACTGGCACGGTCATAAGCTGGATCGGGCGTTCCTGGAATTGCTGCAAAAGTTTTGAGATCAAATAACGTTCCAACGTTCCAACGTTGAAACGTTTCAACGTTTTACTTTCAAAGGAGGTTGTACCATGTTGTGGCAGATTCTGCTTATCTTGTTGGTGTTACTCGGATTGGTTTTGTTAGGATTGGTGCTCGCAGGTATTCGTTATATTCCTAACAACCGCATCGGCATCATCGAGAAGCATTGGAGCGGCAAGGGATCGGTGAAGAAGGGCTTCATTGCGCTCAACGGCGAGGCCGGTTTCCAACCCAACGTCCTGCGCGGTGGGTTGCACTACCTGATCCCGATTCAATATCGGGTGCATATCGTCCCCCTGGTCACGATCACCCAGGGGAAGATCGGCTATATCTTCGCCCGCGATGGCGAGCAGCTCAGCCCGATGCAGACGCTGGCTTCCAACGTGACCGCGAAAGACTTTCAGGATGTGACGGCATTCTTGACGCAGGGCGGTCAACGCGGCCCGCAACGCCTGATCCTGCGCGAAGGCACGTATGCCATCAACCTGGCGCAGTTCGTCGTCATCACGGAAGAGCGGGTGTACTACCTGCCTATGAGCCGCGCCGAAGAATCCGTCATCCAGCGCATGGCCGAGGTGATCAACGAGCGCGGTGGCTTCCGCCCGGTGGTGATCAAGGACTCCGACGACCTGGTGGGCATCGTGACCGTCCACGATGGGCCGTCGCTGCCGCAGGGGGAGATCATCGCCCCCATCGTCGGCGACGATCCAACCGATCCCGCGACGTATCACAACAAGTTCCAGGCGCCGGACATCTTCCTGCACGCCGGCGGAATGCGCGGGCGGCAATTGCAAGTGCTGGTCGAGGGTACGTATTACCTCAACCGCCTGTTTGCGACAGTCGAGATGATCCCCAAGACCGTCATTGAGGTTGGCACCGTTGGTGTGGTGGTGTCTTACACCGGCGAAACCGGCGAAGACCTCTCCGGCACGGAGTACCGGCACGGCGAGTTGGTGCGGCCAGGGCAGCGCGGCGTCTGGAGCGAGCCGCTCCTGCCCGGCAAGTACGCCTTCAACACTTATGCAGGTAAGGTATTTGTGGTGCCGACGACGAACATCATTCTCAAGTGGATTCGTACCGAGGTCGGGATGCACCGTCTCGACGAGAATCTGAAGGAAGTGTCACTTATCACCAAAGACGCCTTCGAGCCATCGCTGCCGCTGTCGGTGGTGATTCACATTGACTATCAGAAAGCGCCGCTGGTCATCCAACGTTTCGGTGATGTGAAGCGGCTGGTGGAGCAAACGCTCGATCCAATGGTGTCGGCCTACTTCAAGAACATTGGGCAGATGCGCACGCTCATTCAACTCATCCAGGAGCGCAGCGCGATTCAACAGCTTGCCAGCCACGAGATGAAGGAGCGCTTCACACACTACAACCTGGAACTGGAAGAGGTGCTTATCGGCACGCCGGAGCCGGCGCCGGGCGACAAGCAGATTGAAACGATTCTGATGCAGTTGCGTTCGCGCCAGGTCGCGGTGGAGCAGATCGAGACCTACGCGCGTCAGGAGCAGGCGGCGGTGAAGGAACGCGAACTGCGCGAGGCCGAAGCTCGTGCCCAACAGCAGACGAAGATCACCGAGTCGGAGTTGAGCATCACGGTGCAGTCGAACCAGGGGAAGGCCGAATACCAGCGGGCATTGCAGCAAGCGGCGCAAATCCGCGCACTGGCTGAAGCCGAGTCCGAGAAGATCGCGCGCATCGGTATTGCGCAGGCCATCGCCACCGAGGAGCAGGTGCAGGCGTATGGCGGCCCGCAGTACCAGGTCACGCAGCAAGTGCTCAATCGCTTTGCCGAGGCGATTCAGGAAGCGCGCGTGGACGTCGTGCCGCGTGTCGTGGTCGGCGGAGGCGGTGAGGGTGGCGTGAGCAGCAGCAACCTGATGCAGGGATTGCTGACGATGTTGTTGTCGGAGCGTATGGGGGTGGGCGTCACAGTGGAGAAGGCCGAACGTTCCCCGGAAGTGGAGGCCATGCGGCAGCAAATCCGCCAGAGCATCGCCAAAGACGCAGGGAGCGCGCCACAACCCGCCGTCAGTTAGTCGGTATCAGGGTTGGGGTACACATAGCGGATAAAACTTCCCGTGCCAACCTTCCCGGAAGTTGGACTTTATGGTCAGCTTCCGGGAAGGTCGTCATCAAAAAAAGAGGTTAAGGTCATGAAAAAGACACTTTGTGAAGCGACGATTAAAATCGATACGGAGCGGATCATTGGCGGTATCGATCCCAAAATCTATGGGGTCTTTATGGAACCCATTGGGTTCAACAGGCCTGGCGCAGTCGGAAATACGTTATACGGCCCGGTGTACAATCCAGACTCGCCGCTTGCCAATGCGGACGGGTTCAACACGGAATACATCGAGGCCGCGAAAGAACTTCGTCTCACCAATATGCGTTGGCCGGGCGGCAATTTCACGTCGAGTTACAACTGGCAGGATGGCATTGGACCAAAGGACAAAAGGCCGGTGCGCCGGGAATTGGCCTGGCGCGTTAACGAGAGCAATCAGGTTGGTACAGACGAATGGGTTCAACTCAACAAGGCCATCCATACTGAGAATGTCGTTTGTCTCAACATGGGCACAGGGACACTCCAGGACGCATGTGCCTGGCTGGAATATTGCAATGGCGAGCCAGGCACGTCTTATGCGGATCTGCGGGCACAATTCGGCCATCCCGAACCCTACGGGATAAAATACTGGTGTCTGGGCAATGAAGTTGATGGTGCGCCGTGGATCATTGCCTACAAACCTGTGGAGGAATACTGCAAATTCGCCAGAGAGATCGCCAAGGCGATGCGGAGGGTTGATCCGCATGTCACATTCATTGCCAATGGTTCATCGTATTACCAACCGAATATGGATTGGGTGGAATGGAATTGGAAAGTGTTGAATGAACTTCGGGATGTGGCCGATTACCTGTCACTGCACCGCTACTGGGAATATTCGGATGACTATTATGCGTATATGGGCAGAGAGGCCATGATACTGGAAGAAAAGATATCCATTCCAGCCGCTCAAGCCAGAGCCGTACAGCAAATTTATAAAATGGCTAAGCCTATGTACCTTTCATTCGACGAGTGGGCGCCTCATCCGCACAGCGGCGGATTGCTGACCACACTCGCCGTGGCCCAATTTCTCAATGCGTTCATTCGTCATGCCGATATGGTCAAAATGGCGAATTACACGTTGCTCACCTCCATCCTGGGATACGATCCAACGACTGAAAAACACTTCAAGACGCCGTTCTTTTATGTGTTCAAAATGTTTTCAAACACATGCCGCGGCAAATCACTCGACACATTAGTCAGGTGTGATACCTTCGATGTTGACGACTTCTACAAGGGGATTCCTTACCTGGATGTCTCTGCAGTGTACGCCGAGGACGATCATACAGTGATCCTTAACGTTGTGAATCGCCATAGAGATGAGGCCATTACTGCCAACATCGTCAGTTGCTCAGGGAATTTTGCCTCTGAGGCCAGTGTGCAGGAAGTCTATCGTGAGGATGTGAGCGCTCCCTACACCTATGCCGAGAAGGATACATACATCCCCGAAACCCGCACTGTCGCAACGGATGGGTCAACAATGACCTACGCCTTTCCGCCACATTCCTTTACGCAGATCATCATTGGCAGGTGAGCTTTTCTTGAAACGAGATGCTTAAGGACCTATCTTGGCAGATCACCGTCATGCGCCCGGCGCACATTCAGTTATAAGGAAGCTAAGTCAATGGAGAATATGATGGAACCAGAATTGATTGCCGACTACAACTGCCG
>DAOLUH010000107.1:0-9221 GCA_035420085.1 Anaerolineae bacterium | reverse complement strand
TGTTCGTTCGTGGGGATTAGTAGCGCAAGCTGTTAGCTTGCGATATGGGCAAACTAACAGTTTGCCCTACGTTTCTGTTCGTTTGTAGGGATTAGTAGCGCAAGCTGTTAGCTTGCGATATGGGCAAACTGACAGTTTGCTTTACGTTTCTGTTCGTTCGTAGGGATTGGTAGCGCAAGCTGTCAGCTTGCGGCATGGGCAAACTAACAGTTTGCCCTACGTTTCTGTTCGTTCGTGGGGATTAGTAGCGCAAGCTGTTAGCTTGCGATATGGGCAAACTAACAGTTTGCCCTACGTTTCTGTTCGTTTGTAGGGATTAGTAGCGCAAGCTGTTAGCTTGCGATATGGGCAAACTAACAGTTTGCCCTACATTTCATTCGTGAGGGTTGGTGTGGATTCGCGGTTTATTTCCAGGGAGGCAAGATGCGCATAGGGTGGATGCTTTATGCGGGTTTGTTACTGGTCGGCTTGACGGCATGTGCGACAGCGAAGCCGACGCCGCAAACTGTCACCACCGACGGCGGGACGTGGGAGTTGGTGTGGGCGGATGAGTTCGACGACAGCGGCTTGCCCGATCCCGAAAAGTGGAGCTACGAAACGGGCTTTGTTCGCAACGACGAGCTGCAATACTACACCGCGAAGCGTACGGAAAACGCCCGCGTGGAAAATGGCACGCTCATCATCGAAGCGCGCAAGGACGGCCACGCCGTGCCCGGCGCGACTCGCGGCTACACCTCCGCCAGCCTGCACACCAAAGCCACCGCCACGTGGACCTACGGGCGCATCGAAGTGCGGGCAAAGCTGCCGCAAGGGGTGGGGACGTGGCCTGCAATTTGGATGCTCGGCGCCAACATCGACGCCGTGGGCTGGCCCAAGTGCGGCGAAATCGACATTATGGAGCACGTGGGCTTCGAACCGGGGCGAATCTACGGCACCGTCCACACGCAGGCTTATAATCATATGAAGGGGACTGCCAGAAGTGGTCATCTCTCGTTGCCAGATCCTTTCGCGGATTTCCACGTTTATGCTATTGAGTGGTTCGAGGATCACATTGACTTTTTTGTGGATGACCGCAAGTACTTCACCTTCAAGAACGAAAACGCCGGCGTCGATGCCTGGCCTTACGATGCGCCGCATTACCTCATCCTCAACCTGGCAATCGGCGGCGCGTGGGGCGGGCAGAAGGGCGTGGATGATAGCATCTTCCCGCAACCGTATGTCATCGATTACGTAAGGGTGTTTGAGCTTGTTGAAGGGAATTGATGACGATGCCAAACTATGATGCACAATTGGGATATGCCTTTCGGTTTACTCAGGATGACTTGCTTGCGAATCAAAGAGAACGTGTGACGGAGGATCAGGTTGCAATCTTGCGGGAGCAACAACAGATTTACGGGCTTCTGCTGATTGTCTTAAGCTTTGCACTCTTTGTCATCCTCGTCGTTTCTTGCGCTTGGATGGAGAAAAATCTGGAAAACTATAACTGGGCAGGTCTTCTCGTTGTTGTTGTACTGGGTGCATTTGGCTACATTACGAAGAAGTTCATCGACTATCAGAAAGATATAAAACAAGCAAAGGTTGAATGTGTGTGCGGAGACATAGGGCTCGACATAACTGTATACCGATACAGCGCACATTATTCACTTGAGCTAGGTGCGCAACGTTTTCACTTGCGTAGTAAAGAACAATTATTGGCATTTGAAAATGGGAATTTTTATTGCATCTATTATGCTCCTCGTAGTCTATATGTTCTATCTGCGGAGAAGGGCGACCCTTTTAACCCAAACAGGGGCGGTGCTGTCACAAGTACCCTCTCCCAGCAACGCTTCGGTGCACACGCCCAAAACTACGTCACCAGCCTCGTCCACGCGAAGGGCGCGGACCTGGATCGCCTGCTCGAACTCGCGCAGCCGCGACCGTACTGGCACGTCCTCGACGTGGCGACGGGTGGGGGGCACACGGCGCTCAAGTTCGCGCCACACGTCGCGCGCGTCGTCGCCAGCGACATCACGCCGCAGATGCTCAAGGCGGCGGAAGCGCATATCACCGGCAAGGGCGTGCGCAACGTCGAGTTCAGGGAAGCGCGCGCGGAACACCTGCCCTTCGATAGCAACACCTTCGACCTCGTGACGTGCCGTATCGCGCCACATCACTTCGACGATGTGGGGAAGTTCGTCAAAGAGGCTGCGCGTGTGGTGCGACCCGGCGGGCTGGTGCTCGTGCAGGATCAAGTGATGCCGGAGGATCCGCTGGTTGCCGGCTACGTAGAGGCCTTCGAGAAGTTGCGCGATCCAAGCCACAATCACGCCCTTACGGAGAGTGAGTGGCGCGCGGCGTTCGCGGCTGCGGGATTGACGCTGGAGCACGTCGAAACGCTCGCCAAGTCCCACAGCTTCGAGGAATGGACGACAACCCAGGCGGTGACGCCGAGCACAAAGGCGTGTTTGGAGGCGTTGGTCGCCGGCGCGCCGCCTGCTGCTGTCGAATGGCTGCACCCTTGCGATTTTGGCACGCCGGAGGCGACGTTCGTGAATGTCCACATCATTCTGGCGGGAAGGAAGGGCGGGTGAGCGAATCAGCGAATGGGCGAGTGGGTGAATGAGCGAATCGCTGAATGAGTGCGGGGGGTGGTGGCGAAGGGGCTTGCGGAGAGTTTTTGATCTTCTAAAGGAGACGATCCTCGCCTGGCGGCGCGACAAGGCGTCGCGGCTGGCGGCGGCGCTGGCGTACTACGCGATCTTTTCGATTACCCCGCTGCTGGTCATCATCATCGCTATCACCGGACTGGTGTTTGGCGAGCGCGCCGCCCAGGCCGAAATTGCCCACCAACTCGAAGACCTCGTGGGGTTGGAAGCGGCGTTGATGATCGAGAACATGCTCGCCAACTTCGGCAACACCGCTTCGGGTATCCTTACCTCCCTCGTCGGTTTGGTGACGCTGCTGTACGGCGCAAGCGGATTGTTCAATCACGTCCAGGGGACGCTCGACACGATCTGGCACGCGCCGCCCCGGTTGGGCAATGGCGTTGTGCATTTTGTCAGGCAGCGCGTGTTGCACATCGCCATGGTCTTCGGAGTGGGGGCTTTGCTGATGCTCACACTGTTTGCGGAGCTTGTCATCACGGCGATCACGGAGTATCTCAACCTGGAGAGCCTGCCGTGGGCGCGCAATTTCCTCGTTTCGCTGGTGATGCTTACGGTGATGTTTGCCATCATCTTCAAGATTCTGCCCCAGGTCAAAATCGCGTGGCGCGACGTGCTCATCGGTGCGGCGGTGACGTCGCTGCTGTTCAATGTGGGCCGGCTCCTCATCGGCGCGTACATGCGCTGGAGCAACATCGGTTCCATTTTCGGCGCTGCCGGATCGCTGGCGGTGCTGCTGGTCTGGGTCTATTACTCGGCGCAGATTTTTCTGCTGGGTGCCGAATTCACCCACATCTACGCGCTGAAGTTTGGCTCGCTGCGTAAACCGCCGGCACTCCCTCTCGAAGAGAAAATCGTGTCTTTGCCTGAAGTGCCGCCTGCGAAAAACGACAGTGCGCCGCTTCCGATTCACTCCGCCGGTGAAGTCGAGCCGGCATCGCCATCTGCTGAAACGAAGCGCCGCATTCAACCGAAGAAGGTGTTGGCGATCACGACAGTGGCGGGAACAGTCGTCGCCTCGGCACTTGGCGCGAGTTTGTGGTATCGCAAGCGCAAGGAGAAGACAGAATCGTAATTTGGCTTTTCCCGGTTTTGTACGATAATGATAACCGTTTTCTACGTAAATCTGACGTACTGAAAAGGAGATCAATGCACATCACAGACGGAAAGGTCGTACATATTCATTACACGTTGACGGATGATACCGGGGAAGTTCTGGATACTTCATCAGGGCAGGAGCCGCTCGTCTATCTGCACGGCGCGGGCAACATCATCCCTGGCCTGGAAAATGCGCTGGAGGGCAAGACGGTGGGCGACACGCTGACCGTGGTGGTGCCCCCTGAGCAAGGCTACGGCGTGCGCAACGCCGAGCTGGTGGATACGGCCTCGCTGTCGCAATTTCCGGACTCCGCGCAGGTCGAGGTAGGCGTGAGTTTCCGGGTACAAATGGGGGATATGATGTACATCGCCACCGTCACGGACATCGACGGCGATACCGTGACCTTTGACATGAACCACCCGCTGGCCGGCGTCACGCTGAACTTCGACGTGGCTGTGGTGGACGTGAAAGACGCCACGCCGGAGGAACTGTCGCACGGCCACGTCCACGCGCATGGAGGACATGCGCACTAACACCTAAAGACCTGACAGGTCTTCCGAAACCTGTCAGGTCTGTTTATTACATCAATCAGGCGAGGTCAAAACGGTCGAGGCTCATGACTTTGTCCCACGCGGCGACAAAGTCGCGCACGAACTTTTCCTGACCGTCCGCGCTTCCGTAGACTTCCGCCACAGCCCGTAGTTGGGAGTTCGACCCGAAGATGAGGTCAACGCGGGTGGCGGTCCACTTGCGTTCGCCCGTGGCGCGGTCACGCCCCTCGAAGACCTCTGCATCCTCTGTGATTGGCTTCCATGCGGTGCTCATGTCGAGCAGATTCACGAAGAAGTCATTGGTGAGCGCCCCCGGTCGCTCGGTGAAGACACCGTGCGGGGCGTGCCCGTAGTTCGCATTCAAGACGCGCAGGCCGCCCACGAGTACCGTCATCTCCGGCGCGGTCAGCGTGAGCAGTTGCGCGCGATCCACCAGCAGCTCCTCCGGCCTGACGGAGAATTTGGTTTTGAGGTAGTTGCGGAACCCGTCGGCAACCGGTTCGAGCACGGAGAAGGACGCCGCGTCGGTTTGCTCCGGTCTTGCATCCGTGCGTCCCGGCGCAAAGGGCACGGTGACATCGTAACCGGCATTTTTTGCCGCTTGCTCGACAGCGGCGCATCCACCCAGCACGATCAAGTCGGCGAGGGATACCTTCTTCCCGCCGGTCTGCGCGGCGTTGAACGCTTTCTGGATGCTTTCAAGGGTTTCGAGCACTTTTGCCAGTTGCTCCGGCTGGTTTACCTGCCAATCCTTCTGCGGTTCAAGCCGGATACGCGCGCCGTTCGCCCCACCGCGATAGTCCGAGCCACGGAATGTTGAGGCTGACGACCAGGCGGTGTAGACCAGTTCTGAGATGGACAGTCCCGCGGCCAGGATTTTGCTCTTGAGATCGGCGATGTCTTGCGCGTCGATGAGGATATGATCCACAGCGGGCACTGGGTCTTGCCAGATCAGCTCTTCCTCAGGAACCTCCGGGCCGAGATAGCGCGAGCGCGGCCCCATGTCGCGGTGCGTCAGCTTGAACCACGCGCGGGCAAAGGCGTCGGCGAACTCTTCCGGGTGCTCGTGGAAGCGCTTGGCGATCTTGCGATACGCCGGATCCATGCGCAGTGCGAGATCCGCCGTGGTCATAATGGTCGTCACCCGTTTCGACGGATCGTGCGCGGCCGGGGCGAGGTGCTTCTCGTCCGGGTTGACCGGCACCCACTGCCAGGCGCCGGCGGGGCTTTTCACCAGATTCCAATCGTAGCCGAACAGCATATCGAAATAGCCCATGTCCCACTGGATCGGGTTTGGCGTCCACGGGCCTTCGATGCCGCTGGTGATTGTATCATCGCCTTTACCGCTGCCGAAGCTGCTCTTCCAACCGAGGCCTTGCTCTTCGATAGGGGCAGCCTCCGGCTCGCGTCCCACGTAGGTCGCCGGGCCAGCGCCGTGAGTTTTGCCGAACGTGTGCCCGCCAGCGATCAATGCGACTGTCTCTTCGTCATTCATCGCCATGCGCGCGAAGGTCTCGCGGACATCGCGGGCAGAAGCGACTGCATCGGGGATGCCGTTCGGCCCTTCCGGGTTCACGTAGATCAGGCCCATCTGCACGGCAGCCAGTGGATTCTCTAGCTCGCGGTCGCCGCTGTAGCGCTTGTCGCCCAGCCACTCGCTCTCGGCCCCCCAGTAAACGTCCTCTTCCGGCTCCCAGATGTCCACGCGCCCGCCGCCAAAGCCGAAGGTCTTGAAGCCCATGGATTCCAGCGCACAGTTGCCCGCCAGGATCATCAGATCGGCCCACGAAATCTTGCGACCATATTTTTGTTTGATCGGCCAGAGCAGCCGGCGGGCCTTGTCGAGGTTGGCGTTATCCGGCCAACTGTTGAGGGGTGGGAATCGTTGGTTGCCGGTTCCGGCGCCGCCACGCCCGTCACCCATGCGGTACGTCCCGGCGCTGTGCCACGCCATGCGGATGAACAGCCCGCCGTAGTGACCGTAGTCGGCCGGCCACCAGTCTTGCGAGTCGGTCATCAGCGCGTAGAGGTCCTTCTTCAAAGCCGCAAAATCCAGTTTCTTGAACTCCTCAGCGTAGTTGAAATTCTCATCCATGGGGTTGCTCTTGGCCGAGTGTTGATGCAGGATCCGGAGGTTCAACTGGTTCGGCCACCAGTCCTGATTCGTCGTCCCTCTGCCAGTCATCGGTTTGGCAGTTTTGCCTGTGACCGGGCATTTACTTTCTTCAGTCATTGTTGTTCTCCTTTCGTTTTTGATTTGGATTTGTAATGCTGATCGCGCGCTGGAAGCGCCGTTTCGTCAACAGATTAAGCAGATTTAGCAGGTTACTTGCGACCACATTTGTCAGGTTTCACCTCCTTCGAAGCAGTTTTGACTGGATTGCACCATTTCAGGCGTCAATGTTTTGATGTGTGTCAGGTGCAGCGTCACGCCGACTGCGATCACGCCGAGCAATCCGCGCAGCCACCAATTGTCGATCACGCCGAACGCGGTGTAGCCGATGACGCCCCAGAGCATCACCAAAGCCAGGATTTTGGATTTTAGCGTTACCGCGCGGTACTCCCGGTAGTAGCGGATGTAGTTCCCAAACCACTTGTGATGGACGAGCCAGTTATACAACCGGTCCGAACTGCGCACGAAGCACGCCGCTGCCAGCAGTAAGAAGGGCGTAGTGGGGAGCACTGGCACGAAGATACCGAGCATCGCTACCCCCACACAGATAATCCCCGCGGTCACCAGGATTGTCTTGCGCAGCGTCGCTTTATCCATCGCCGAACTCGTTTTTAGATTTCGACGCCGAACACTTCGCGGACGATCAGGCCGACGACAAAGCTCAACGCCGCCACGCCCAGACTCAACCCTGCCATTTCCAGGAAGCGTTGTTTGAACGGCTCATCTTTGGCGACGGCGATGTAGTAGTTGAACACAGCGATGATGGCGATTCCTATGGCCAGGGTGATGGCGAGCGCGGCGATATAGTTCTGCAAGAGCAGATAGGGCAGGATCAGCAATAACACCGTCACGATGTACGCCGCGCCGGTGTAGAGAGAGGCTTTGAGAGGGCTTTTATTTGTTTCCTCGGATTTGGTGGACAGGTATTCGGAGGTCGCCATGGAAAGTGCTGCTGCGATGCCTGTGATCGTGCCGCTCAATGCAATCAGCCGCGTGTTTTGGAAGGCGAGCGTCAGTCCGGCGAGTGTGCCTGTCAATTCGACCAGCGCGTCGTTCAGTCCCAACACCATCGAACCGGCGTAGCGTAGTTTTTCTTCGTCGAGCAACCCGATGAGCGTCTCCTCGTGCTCGTGTTCGGTGCGCATGATCGCCTCGGCCTCTGGGATGTAGGCTTTCAGCGTCTCGTACTCTTCCTGCGCATCGTGCTCGCCGCGTTCCAGCAGTTTGACGCCAAATGTGAAACCGAACACGCGGCTGGTCGCGTAGTACAGCCAGATTTTCGCGCGCTCCGGTTTGACCTCTTGCTGCGTGTAGCGTTTCCACTGCTGATAGTGGCCCAATTCATCGGCGGCGATCTGTTCTACAATGCGCCGGTTTTCGGGCGACTTGATCGTTTGCGCCAGCCGTTTGTAGATGTGGTGACCAGTCAATTCATCGCGCTGATACCGCAGCAGTTTTTCGTGTATTTCTGGGTTGATGGCCATGGTGTTCCTTCCTCTTACTCGGTTTCGCGTTTCTGGCACTTCGGGCAGAGGCCATAGAAGATGACTTGATGGTGATCAATTTGATACCCCGTTGTTTCTTCAGGGGGGAGGGCGAGTCCGGGAAAATCGTGGCGGACATCCACCAGCGTATGGCAACGTGTGCAGAAGAGGTGGTGGTGTACGCCGGCATTGGTGTCGTAGTGCAGGCCGCCTTCGCTGAAGTCAAAGGTTTCAGCCAGTCCACCCAGGGCGACCAGCTCGCGGAGCGTGTTGTACACGGTCGCGCGTGACACATCGGGCATCCTCGCCGTAATGCTTTGGTAGATCTGCTCTGCAGTAGGGTGTCCATCCCACTGTGTCAGCGTCTCCAAGATAGCTCGCCGCTGCGGTGTGATTCTCCGCCCACTTTGACGGAATAATTGGATAAGCTTTTCGAGTGATGGCATCATTTTCCTTAATTTTAAAAATTATTAATTCTTAATAATTATAAATTATAAACACGGAATGTCAAGAGTTGTTGATAGTTTTATCTTCCCTATTGACATCTTTTTGTTTTCGTCTATAATATGAATAAGTTAGGTACAAATAAATTAAACATATCAACGATTCAGGGAGGATCAAAATGGCTGAGACAGTGTATGATTTTACGGTGACGTCGATGATGGGGCTGCCCAAGTCGTTAGCCGATTACAAGGATAACGTGCTGTTAATCGTCAACACGGCAAGCAAATGTGGTTTCACGCCCCAATTTGCGGGCTTACAGGCGCTCTACGAAAAGTATCATGAGCGGGGCTTTGAGATTCTGGGCTTCCCCTGCAACCAGTTTATGAATCAGGACCCCGGCACAAACGAGGAAATTCAAAACTTCTGCCAGGTAAACTATGGCGTAACTTTCCCTATGTTTGCCAAGATTGATGTGAATGGGTCCAACGCGCATCCGTTGTACGAGTATTTGAAAAAAGCTGCTCCGGGCGCGTTGGGGATGAAGGCCATCAAATGGAACTTCACCAAGTTTCTGGTGGATGCGCGAGGGAACGTTGTCAAGCGTTTTGAACCCAATGTCGAGCCGGCGGATATTGCGCCTGACATTGAAGCGCTCTTGAAATAAGGTAAAATAAGGTATACTCATTCTTGAAAGCAAGGTGTTTCTATGAAAGACCGACAACGACAAATGGCTGTGGTTTTGACCCTTGTAGCAACGCTTGTCGTCAATGTGTTGGCGAATAGCCTGCCGCTCAATGGTTTGACGACCGGCGAAATTTCCGATAGTTT
>DAOLUH010000106.1:0-9501 GCA_035420085.1 Anaerolineae bacterium | reverse complement strand
CTCGCCAATCTGATCCGTGAGCTGCACCGCCGCTACCAGACCGAACCGAACCCCATCGTGGCGGGGCAGTTGGCGAACTTGCGGCGACGGGTCTACATCATCCGCGATATGCAGGCGTTGGGCATCGCCAGCCTGTTCGCCTGCGTGCTGTGCATGTTTTTGCTGTTTGCCGGGCAGATGGTGGCCGGTGAAGTGGTGTTTGGCGTGGCGTTGGTGCTGATGCTGCTCTCGCTGGCGCTGTCATTCTGGGAGATCCTGATCTCCGTGGACGCGCTCAAGCTGCACTTGCAGGATATGGAGCCGCCGCGATGAACGCTGATTCCGCGCATAAAAGCAATGCGGCGCATAAAAGCAATGCGGCGCACAAAAGCCGGTGGGCGATCGGAGAAGTCGTTTTTGGCATTCCCTTTCTTGTGGGGATTGCCTTGCACGTGCTGTTCCCATTTTCCTTGCCACAGGGACTCCTCAGGCAAGTCCTGATCCCTGTGGGCATCGCGCTTATTTTCACCGGCATGGGGTTTATCGTTGCGGCGCGCCGGGCGTTTGCGCGGTTCCGCCAGCCCACCGATCCTGGTCAGCCAACGAGCCAGATGATCACGACCGGCGTGTTCGCCATATCGAGAAATCCGCTCTACCTTGGTGCGGCACTTCTGTTTTTCGGCATGGCCCTGATGCTGAATGGGTTTTGGACTCTGGCGACCTGGCTCGTTTCGATGGTGGTTTGCCATTACATCCTGATCGTCCCTGAGGAGAAGTACCTCGCGGCGAAATTTGGCGAAGCGTATCAGGCATACACCGCCACGGTGCGGAGATGGCTGGGTCGAAAGTGAATTGCAAAAGTTGAACAGGCGCTTATCTTCGTTGCTTTGGAGGAATTGATATGGAAATCCCGATCATGCTGATCATCTTTTCGCTCCCTTCGATCATCTACATCATCGTCCAGGCCATCCGCGGCATGCCGTTTTCCGAATCGCGGAAGAACGTGGGGTGGACCTTGTGCACAGGGAAGGATGTCCTGTATGCTGCGGTCGTGTTCGCCATCCTCGCCATCCTCGCCTTTATTGCGCTCAAGTTCATACCGGCGTCAGTGCTCGAAGGCGCTTCATCGTATGCCGGGCAGCCACGCAACGTCAGATCTATTCTGGCGGCATTGATCCATGAGGCTTTTTACATCGCCCTGGGCGAAGAGGTCTTTTTCCGTGGTTTCCTGGGGAGCTGGCTGTTCAGGCGACTTGGTTTCCGTTGGGGCAACCTGGTGCAAGCGACTGTGTTTCTCTTGCCGCACCTGTTTCTGCTCGCGGTTAGCCCGCAGATCTGGCCGGTCTTCATTATCCAATTTTGCGCCGGTTGGGGACAGGGCTGGCTGCAATACAAGTCGGGGAGCATTGTGCCCAGTTGGTTTGTTCACACCGCGACCAATCTGGTGAGCGCCATATCGTTTATGGGATGAATAGTTTACTTTTTGCCTTGATTACGGTTTTCGGATGGGGGACGTGGCTCGCGCCGTCGCAAAAGGTCACTTTCCCCAACCAGCAGATCAAAACGCTGTATGTGGTCGCGGCCAATCTCGGCATTGCGACAGCAGTGGCCCTGTGGCAGGGCAGCGTGTGGCATCTGACCCCCGCCACATTCTGGTGGACGTTCCTCGGCGGCATGATCTGGGCAGTGGGCGGCTTGAGCGCCTTCACTGCGACGAACAAGCTGGGCATGGCCAAAGCATTCGGCGTCTGGGCGCCGCTCAACATCATCGTCAGCCTGATCTGGGGCGCGATCCTGTTCGATGAATTTGTGAATCTGAGCAACGAGACTATCGTGTTGCTGGTCGCCGCGGTTGTGATGATTCTCGTTGGAGTCCCGCTGATCATTTTTGCGAAGGGCGCTGACAATGATGCGCAAAAGCCGGGCGCATTGCGGCTTGGACTGGCCGGCGCGGTCGGGGCAGGCATTTTGTGGGGCAGCTATTTCATCCCGATCAAATATGCCGGTGTATCACCTTGGGCGGGCGCGTTCCCCTCGGCGCTGGGCATGGCCTGCGGCGGCGTACTTCTGGCGCTCCTGTCGCGTCAATCGTGGAAGCTGGCCTCGTTCGGCGACGCGATGCGCGCCGGTTTGACGGGCGTGTTGTGGAGTGTGGGGAATTATGGTATGCTGTTACTGGTGGACGCCATCGGTGCGGGCAAGGGATTCACGATTTCCCAGACGGCGGTGGTCGTCAGCGCACTCATCAGCATCTACTGGCTGCACGAGCCACCCCCCAAAACCCGCGCCGCAGGGCTGACGTTCATCGGCTGCATCCTGACAACCCTGGGGGGAATTCTGCTGGGCAATCTCAAGTGAAAAGAGGAACCGGCGAATTCTTCAATGAACCGAGCAAGGATGAAGTCATCGGCGATGTGATTTCCTGGTTGGAAAAGAGGCTTTAAGTACCATTGATCTTTTACTACCTTGCTGTTTGCCGGAAACTGTAGAATGATGCCTTCAGGAGGTGGAAAATGGTTAGCAGGCGATTGAGTGGCATAGGTTTGATGGCAATGGCTACCTTACTGGCCGTGCTAGGCGGGTGGATTCTGCCGAATAGTAACCCCGTGCAAGCCGCAGCGACTGTGCGATACGTGGCCCTCGGCGGCAATTGCGGCGGCACGATTACCCTGTGTTACAGCACGATCCAGGCCGCGGTCGATGCCGCACAGGCCGGAGACGAAATCCGCATTGCTGCCGGGGCCTATACCGGCGTCAACAACCAGGGTGGGAAACCCCAGGTGGTATACATTGCCAAGAGCCTCACCCTGCGTGGCGGTTACACAACGGCCAACTGGACAATCCCCAACCCGGCGGTCAATGTCACCGAAATCAACGCGCAGGTGATGGGGAGGGCTGCCTACATCACCGGGGCTGACAGCGTCGTGACGTTGACCGGATTGCGCTTCACTTACGGCGACGCCAACGGCCTGGGCGGACACGCGCCAACGACTTACGAAAACTACGATGCGGGCGGTGGTATTTACATCGACCAGGCCACGGTCACGCTCAACGATTGCCGGGTCAGCGATGGCGCTGCGCCCTCCGGCGGTTATGGCGGTGGGCTGTACATCCGCAATGGGACGTTGACGGCGGATCGCGTATTGTGGCATACCAATCAAGCCGGTCATGGCGGGGCAGCCTATCTCTACCGCACCACGACCCACATTGCTGGCAGTACCTTCCAAAACAACAGCACCACCACGATGAACGGCGACGGACCGGCGCTGACGGTTTCTGGCGGCGCGTTTACACTATCCGGCAGCACCCTGGCGTCCAACACCGCGGTGGAAAAAGCACCTTTTTCCGGCGCGCTCGATGTGAACGCCGACCCGTTCTTGATCGAAAACAGCGTGATTAGTGGGACGGTATACAGCACCGGCGCTGCGCTTCGGGGGGTGGGGACACTACAGGGGAACACGATCCAGGCCAACCAATACGGCGGGGTACGTATCGGCGATAGTAAAATCACGTTGGTCAATAACGAAGTGCTATACAATGGCACCGGCGGCGCTTACGTGGAAGCCGGCGTTTACGTCAGCGGCGTCTGGAATGCGACCGTTTATCTGGTGGGAAATCACATTCATCACAACCGCCATCTGTATGCTTCGGCGACGGGCGGCGGCGTCTATGTGGACCCGGCGGACGAAGGCTGGGTGACACTCAGCCGCAATCTCATTGAGGAGAACACGGCCGGCAAGTCGGAATGGCTACCTGATGATGGCTATGGCGGCGGGGTGTATATCAACGGCAATCGGGTCACCCTGGAGGGGAATCTGATTCGGAACAATACGGCGATCGGCTTTCTTGATCCGCTTGACAACCCACAGGGCGGACGCGGCGGCGGCGTTTACATCCGGGGGAATCCCATCCTGCGCAACAACGTGATTGCCGGCAACCACGCCACGTACAGCGGTTCGGGTATTTACGTTCACGGGTCGGCGCCGGAACTCTATCACAACACCATCGCCCAAAACGCCGGGGATGACGACGCGACCGGCCTCTATGTCGCCGAAGCCTCCTCAACCGAACGCGCGCAGCCCAAACTGTGGAATACGATCATCGTCAGCCAGACGGTGGGTATCTATGCCAAAGGGGATGTGATCAAGAACATCGTCAATGCCGACAGCATTCTGTGGTATGGCAACACGGACAACACCGGCGGAACAGGCACGTTCTTCCTCAGCAACGAATATACCGGCGACCCGCTGTTTGTCGCACCGCCCAATGGCGACTATCACATCGTCCCCGGTTCAGCGGCAATTGACCAGGGCGTGAGCACCAGCGTCACCAATGACATGGACGGTGAACCACGTTTCGGCGTCCCTGATCTGGGCGCCGACGAGTATTGGGCGCCCGGCGCGCTCAAACACGTTTATTTGCCGTTGACGATGAGACAGTAACAACATGAACATCCTCATCACCGGCGGTTACGGCAATATTGGCGTTATGGTGGTCAGAGAAAGCCTGCAAAGGGGCCATGCTGTCACCGTGTTCGAGGTCAGGAACAAAGCCACTGAAAAGAAGGCACGTGCCTACGAGAAACGCGGCGTGACCACCCGGTTCGGCGATATTCGGAACCTCGACGATGTCAAAAAGGCGATGGCCGGCCAGGACGCCGTGATTCACATGGCGGCGATTCTGCCCCCTGTCAGCGATCAACGTCCTGAGCTATGCCACCAGGTCAATGTCGAGGGGACGCAGAACATCGTCGAGGCCATTCAGGGTATGGACGCACAACCGGCTCTGGTTTTCGTCTCGTCGGCCAGTGTGATGGGACCGACGCAGGATCAACCGCCCCCGGTCAAGGCGGACACCCCGCTGAATCCGACCGATGCCTATTCGAGCAGCAAGGCCGCCGCTGAGACAATCGTGCGCGCCTCAAACACAACGTTCTGCGTGTTGCGTCTCGCCGCGGTGATGCCGACGATCCTGATCCTGAACAGTATGATCAGAATGCTGAAAGTCATCTACGATATGCCCCTCGACGCCCGGTGCGAAATCGTGCTGGATGAAGATGTCGCTTTTGCTTTGGTTTCCGCAGCCGAAAACCTCGCGGGGACGGGAGAGCTGAGAGGCCAAACCGGCTTCATTGCCGGAGGACATCAGAACGGCTTGCAGATCAATATTGCCGCCATGCTGAAAGGCTCGTTCAACCCGCTCGGCATCGAACTGCCTGATGCACGGCTATTCTCGGATGATCTCAATTCGTATTACCTGGATTGGTACGATACGGAAGCGATACAGTCGATCTTGCACTATCAAAATCACAACTACAATCAATGGCAAGCCATAACGAAGCGGAACTATCGTTATCTCAGACCCCTTGTCACACTGGCGAGGCCGTTCGTACAAAAGTGGCTTGAGCGACAGTCGCCGCGATATTAGAAAAGACTGAAAACGCCGAGAGTGTGTTATACTTACCCCCGGTTTGTATGAAAGCGCAAGCGGTTGCCACTGGAAGTGGTTGCCACTGGAAGTGGTTGCCACTGGAAGTGGTTGCCGCTACAGGCGGTTGCCGCTACATCTCTAACACAAAGGAATTTCAATGCATATCTGGACGAAAATCAAACAGTACCCCAAACTGGGCCTCATCTTGCTGGCATTTATCGCCTTCGTCGCACTGGGGATGCCCGATGGCCTGCTCGGCGTGGGCTGGCCGTCGATCCGCGCCGGGTTTTCCATTCCGTTGGACGCGATCGGCATGTTTCTGACTGCTGTGATCATTGGTTACATGACCTCCAGCTTCCTCAGCGGGTTCCTGCTCTCGCGTATGGGCGTGGGCCGGATGCTCGCGGCGAGCTGCTTTCTCACCGGGACGGCGTTGATCGGCTATACCCTTGTCCCGCAGTGGTGGATGATGGTCCTGCTCGGTGTGTTCGCCGGATTGGGGGCGGGCGCGATCGATGCCGGTCTCAACACGTATGTGGCGGCGCATTTTGGCGAGGGGCTGATGCAGTGGCTGCATGCCTGTTGGGGCATCGGCATCACCAGCGGCCCGATCATTATGACGTTTGGCCTGACCACCTTTGACACGTGGCGGTTCGGCTACCGGGTGGTGGGCGGTTTCCAGATCGCGCTGGCGGCCTGCTTTGTGCTGACGCTGGCTATGTGGAACCGGAACGATACACCATCGAGTGGCGGCGATGTCGAGGTGGAGAAAAAACTGACGGATTACAAGACGCCGTTGGGCAAGACGCTGCGGGAGCCGCAGGTGTGGCTGAGCATATTGTTGTTTTTCCTGTACGTCGGCGCGGAGACTGCGCTTGGCACCTGGACCTACACGCTGCTGACCGAGTCGCGTGGGGTGGATAAGGCGCTGGCGGGATTCTTCGCGGGCAGTTATTGGTTTACCTTCACCATCGGCCGGATCGTGGCGGGGGTCGTCACCAAACGGGTGGGGGTCAACAAGCTGGTGCTGGGTGGGCTGGCGGGGGCGCTGCTGGGCGCGGTTCTGCTGATCTGGAATCCCTCCGAAATCGCCAACGTGGTCGCGGTGGGCCTCATCGGCCTGGCGATCGCGCCCATCTTCCCGGCGATGATGTCGGGTACAAAGACGCGGGTGGGCGCGCATGATGCGGCCAACACGATCGGCATGCAAATGGCCGCGACGGGCTTTGGGATAGCCGTCATCCCCAGCCTGATGGGGGTGCTGGCGCGCCGGTTCTCGCTGGAGGTGATCCCTGTCTGCCTGCTGGTGGTGTATGTCAGCCTGCTCGGGGTTTACGTCATAGCGATAAAGTCACCAAAGACGCGGGAAGGCAGTATTTAGAAAGGTTGTTGAAGGGGTCTGGCTTCTTGAACATTTGTCCCCTTGACCTTATACTATCCCTGCAATAGCTTATTCACGCATCACGAGCTGCGAGCTGCGAGTTACGCATAGGAGGCGCCGATGGGCCGGCTCTACTTTGGCGATAACCTGGACATTCTGCGGGAGCACATCCCCGCCGAAAGCGTCGATCTGATCTACCTCGATCCGCCCTTCAACAGCAAGCGCGGCTACAACCTGCTGTTCAGAACGCCCAAAGGCCACGAATCCGACGCGCAGGTGACGGCGTTCGAAGACACCTGGCACTGGGGCGAGCAGGCCGAGCGCGAGTTCGATGAGTTGATCCACCAGTCCAACACCGACGTCGCCGAGATGATCCAATCCCTGCGCCGGTTCTTGAAAGAAAACGACGTGATGGCTTATCTGACGATGATGGCGAACCGGCTTTTGGAACTGCATCGCGTGCTCAAGCCGACGGGGAGCATCTATTTGCACTGTGACTCGACCGCCAGTCATTACCTCAAGATAGTCTTGGATGCGATTTTTGGGCCAGGCAATTTCCAAAATGAGATATGTTGGAAACGCACCAGCGCCCATAGTGACACTAAACAAGGCAATGTGCTGCACATGGGTCGCATCCACGACATTATCCTGTATTATTGCAAAAGCGAAGCAGCCACACGCAATGCAATCTATCAACCTTATAGCGAGGAGTATGTAGAGGGCTTTTATAAGTACCAGGACCCCGATGGTCGCCGCTATCGTTTAGGTGACTTGACGGGGCCAGGTGGAGCCGCCAAAGGCAATCCACAGTATGAGTTTCTAGGAGTCACACGTTACTGGCGGTACAAGAGAGAACGAATGGAAGAGCTGTACCGTCAAGGACGTATTGTTCAAACCAGACCTGGGGCAGTTCCACAGTACAAACGCTATCTTGATGAAATGCCGGGTATTCCTTTGCAGGATATTTGGGACGATATTCCCCCCATTGGTGCTCAAGCTGCTGAGCGTATGGGCTACCCCACCCAAAAACCCCTCGCCCTGCTGGAACGCATCATCCAGGCGAGCAGCAATCCCGGCGACGTGGTACTCGACCCGTTCTGCGGGTGCGGCACCGCCGTCCACGCCGCGCAGAAGTTGGGCCGCGAGTGGATCGGCATCGACATCACCCACCTCGCCATCGGCCTGATCGAAAAGCGGATGAAGGACGCCTTCCCCGGCCTGCAGTTCGAGGTGCTCGGCACGCCCAAAGACGCGGCGGGCGCGCAGGATTTGGCCGCGCGCGACAAATACCAGTTCCAGTGGTGGGCGTGCGCGTTGGTCGGTGCGCAGCCGTACCAGGGCAAGAAAAAGGGCGCGGATACCGGCATCGACGGCGTGATCTACTTCCGCGACGAGGCCAAAGGCGCGGCGAAGAAAATCATCGTCTCGGTCAAAGGCGGCGAGCACGTCACCCGCACCATGATCGCCGACCTGAAGAACAGCGTCGAGCGCGAGAAGGCGTCCATCGGCCTGTTCGTCACCCTCACGCCGCCGACCAAACCGATGCAGATCGAAGCCGCCAGCGCGGGCTTTTACGTCTCGCCGCACCACGGCAACTTCCCCAAAATCCAGATTTTGACCGTCGAAGGCCTGCTTTCCGGCGCGGAAGCGCCCAAATACGTCGATCTTTCGCAGGGCGAGTTGAGTTTCAAGAAGGCGAAGCAGGAGAAGCAGACCGGAGAGCAACAGCCGTTATTTTAAAGATACTCTACGAAAAATGACGAGGTACTGAAAAACACGGCATGATCATCGATGCCCATCTTCATCTTCCAGTGGTTTCCGAAGAACGAACGTATGAGCAGGCCAGGCAGGTGTTGCTTTCTGACCTGGAGAAAAATCACATTGATTACGCCATTCTGATCCCGGATAACCTCCCGAATTCATCCATCGGCGATATGGATACTTGTCTGGCGTTGGTTGAAGACGAACCTAAACTCTTTTTGATGGGTACAATCGATATTCAATCTCACGGCGAGGCATGGATCAGGAAACTCGAGGCGCTCATCATCCAGCGCAAAATCGTTGGCATGAAGATTTTCCCAGGGCATGATCCCATTTATCCGACAGATCCGCGCCTGTTTCCCGTGTATGCTCTATGCCAAAGGTATAGCGTGCCGATGGTCATGCACACCGGCTGGAATTCAGGGCATCCAGAGGTGGCCCAATACAATGATCCCAAGTACATCGTTCAGATTGCCCAAGCGTACCCATCTTTGAGAATCGTCATCGCGCACTACTTTTGGCCGGAAGTCGAGTATTGTTATGCGCTGACCCACGCATATCCTAACATTTACTTCGACACGTCAGGCTTAGCCGATCAAGAGGTCATCGAGGCGACCGGATTGGAAAAGATTCGCGGCGTCCTCGTGCGGACTCTCAACGGTGGCCCTGAAAAAGTCATCTTTGGCACAGACTATGCCATGTGCAGTCACCAGGATCACATTGACTTGATCAACGCTTTGCCCGTTTCGCCAGAAGCACGGGAACGCATATTCTGGCGGAATGCGGTAGAGCTGTTTAATCTAAACGTAGGATCAGACGCTTGGGCGCTTTCTTAGGATCAGTAGGGGGATTTTGTCCAGAAGGAAGATTGATCGTAACTATTCAGCCGTCGTCCAAAATTAAGGTTTTTCTAATACCAATCCAAATCTGATAGAACGCTGCTACTATCG
>DAOLUH010000105.1:0-9512 GCA_035420085.1 Anaerolineae bacterium | reverse complement strand
GTTGGTGACGGTGATCCAGACGGTGTGACCGCCCTCGTATTCCTTCTCGACCCAGTCGTGATCGTAGTTGACGTTGAGTGAAAGATCCAGGTTGGTCAGCCGATGATTGAAGCCGACGCGGGCGTAATCCATTTCGGTGTTGTAGTTAACATCGCCCTGCGCGCCGTGGGGGATGTCGCTGAAAGCGACACTGTAGTGCCCCTGATTATCGGTTTCCGTCCATTGAGGGGGGAAGTTCCACAAAGATACCTGGACCGGTTGGTGATCCAGCGCGTCAATTTGTCCCCAAACCGTGTTGGCGTTTGAGTTGATGTAGCCGGTGAAGGGGGCGGGGATCGTGATGATGACCGGATGCGTTCCTGCGCCGGCGGTGACGGTGACGATGTCGCCGGGATCGAAGGTGTCGGGGAAGTTTTGCTCATCCCAGCAATTGCCGAAGGTCATCTCCGCCAGTGCCGTGGTCACGGTGACTGGACCTTGCGGTGCGCAACCCCACACGTGGGTGCGGTACACGTCGAAATCCACCCATTCCACCTCGCCGCCGCTGAAGGCCACATCCTCGTAGGTATTATCGGCGGGATTGATGTCATTTGCCAGCGGGTTGATGGTCACAGTGTTGGTGAACCAACGCACCGGCACGCCGGGTTCATCCAGGTTGGCGTTGAACTCGATGTTGCCCGAATCGCCCGGATTCAGCTCCGAGAAGCGCCAGGCCAGCACGTCGCCGGTGAGCGATTGTTCCGCCAGGCGGCCCTGGTCGAAGTTCAGGTTCCACCAGCCGTCCCAGCTTGTGGCGGCGGGCAGGGTGTCGGTGATCCAGACATCGGAGACGGTCTCATCCCCCACGTTATAGAAGAAGATGCGATAGCCCAACTGCCCGTTGCCGTTCCACCGGGATTCTTTGGTCACGCGCAGGTTGGGGCCGGACGCGAAGACTTGCAACGTAACGCAGCTTGTGTTGTTGGCGGGATGGTTGTCTGGCCCGGTGCTGCTGATGGCGGCGCAGTTGGTGAGGATGGTGCCTGGCGCGACATCTGGGTCAATATCCACGCCGAAGTTGAAGCCAAAGCCGTCGGAAACCGCCATATCGCCGATGTTCCAGGCGAGGGTTTCATCTGAGGTTTCGGTTGGCGGGAAGTTTTGCCCATCATGTCGCTGTGCGCTGTTGGGCTGGTAGGTGGTCCCGGCCGGCAACGTGTCGGTCAGCCAGACGTTATGCGCTGGCATATTGCCACCGTTCCAGAGATTAACGCCGTAGTTGATCCGGCCGCCGGGTACGAGTACCGCGTTGTTGTACCACTTGTCGGTGTTGAGATCGTAGCGCGGATTGCTCGTGCGTGCGTCCTCGTTGAGGCGCTCGTTGTTGTTGGGCTGTGCGTCATCGGGTGTTGTCACGACGATGTGGTTGCTCAACAGCATCTCTTCTGGGGCGTTAGGGTCTACCTGCAAGCGCAGGTAGATCTGCTGGCACCAATTGCCCGGCAGCCCCGGCGCGTAAAGCACAAATTGCCCGTCCGTGGTGCTGACCTCGGTCCAGAATCCCCACGGCCAGTCGGCACTCCAACTGACCATGGTGGTCGAGACGGGCAGGGTGTCGGTTAGCCAGACCGGGCCGAAGTTCGCGCCGTAGTCGCTGCACCAGCGGATGTTATACATAAATTCCTGGCCCGGAGTGGGATCACCCGGACTGGGCCATTTGTCAACGTTGATACCCACCTCACTGTCTTGCACATTCACGGGATTAGCGCAAGCTGTGTTGTTTCCGGGATTATTGTCGCCGGGCGTGCTCGTTGAAATGGTGGCGCAATTGCTGCCGAGAACGCCGCCGCCGGTGGGCATATCGGCGGCGACATCCAGCGTCACGGCGAAGACGCCCCAGTTGTCGCCGTTGCCAGGGACGGGAAGATCGCCGATGTGCCAGGTAATGACGCCATTCGCGCCGATGTCGGGCGTCATGCCGCTCGTGTCGCCGGCGTAGGTAGTGGAGACGGGCAGCGTGTCCGTGATGATGACGTTCTCAGCAACCATATCGCCGTCGTTCCAGTAGACGATGGTGTACACGATTTTGCCGCTGGGCCGCGCGAAGCCGCTCTGGTTCCATTTGTTGATGCCAATTGCTGGCGCAGGTGCCCAGAACACCGACTCAACGACGTGCCCGCCCGGTGCAGCATAGTAGACGTGGAACTCATCGCCGGGTAGAATGTCCCACCCCACAGTGCCAAAGTTCAGCGTATAGACGCCGCTGGCATCTACCTGTACGCCGCCGATATCAGCCCGGTCGTTCTGCCGTTGAACGAAGGCATTGAGCTGGCCCCCTGCCGGCGCAGTTCCGATAACGATGTTCGTATCGGCGTTGGGATCGCCGGTAATGGCCACCACTTCGACAGATTCGACCATACCCCCGCCGCCGTTGACCGTCACGCTAACCCCGGGGGATAGCGTCCAATTGGGGAAATCAAGCAAATAGTCGGTCGGATTACAGCCATTGCACGCGCCAGCCGTAGTGCTGTCGGCGGCGATGATGCCGTTGAGCGGGTGTGTGATGGTAATCAGGACCGGGCTGTTGGCGACGGCGTTGAACCCAAAGACCGTATTGCTTCCGTTTGCCTGGTACTTGGCGTAAATTTGGAGGGGTTGCGCAGGCCTCGCTATCCCATCCGCCTCATCTGCGGGCACAAGCATACGCTCATCCAAGGGATGACCGAAGCCTGGCGTCGAGGGCTGCAGCAATAGGGTGACAAGGATCAGCAGTGCGCTGCCTAGACCCAGCACAAGCGAAAAAACCAAGTGTTTGCGTTTCATCTCATCAATCCTCCTGTTTTGAACATTGACTTTTGAATGAAAGAATGGCGACCTGTCAAAGTCCGCTCACTTTTACAGGCCAAAATGGTGGCTGCCCGGAAGACGACGGGTAGTCACTGGTGCTACGAGCGGAGTTCAGTCGGTAAATTGCGAAATATAACCTGGAAATTGGTGCGATGGATGGATACGTTTGAGGTAATGAAACGGTTGTCTGTATACCTACTACTGTTTGATACCTTCTTTTGCTGAAATTGAGAGGTATCTTTATTGTAGTCAGAATCCAGCAGAACGCAATACCCCATTGGGCGGGCGCGGTATATAATAGGGAGTGGGGAGTGGAAACTGGGAACCAGGCGCTCGCCCGGTCTTCAGTCCCAAATTCTGAATCCCTGTCTTGCAGGAGGCGCGATGAACATTGTTGTGTTTGGGGCAGGTCTGGTGGGGAGTGCGATGGTCAAGGATTTGGCGCGGGAAGCCAATTCCCGCGTGACGGTGGCGGATGTTCGCGCTGCCGCATTGGACAGACTGGTTGCGGAAGTCCCAGTGCAGGCTGTCTGCGCCGATGTGCGCGAACCGGGGCGCGTGGCGGCGCTGGCGGCGGAGGCGGATCTCGTCATCTGCGCCGTCCCCGGCTTTATGGGCTTCGAGACGTTACAACGCATTATCGAGGCTGGGAAGAACGTGGTGGATATTTCCTTCTTCCCCGAAGACGCTTTCTTGCTGGACGATCTGGCGAAGGCGCAGGGCGTCACGGCGGTGGTGGATTGCGGCGTAGCGCCCGGCTTGTCCAACATCATCGCCGGGTACGTGAGCGGTCTCTTGGATCGCGTTGAGCGTTTCGTCTGCTACGTCGGCGGCTTGCCAGCGATCCGTCACTGGCCCTACGAATACAAAGCCGTCTTCTCGCCCATTGATGTGCTCGAAGAGTACACGCGCCCGGCGCGCTTCGTCGAATACGGCCAGGAGGTCATCCGCCCGGCGCTCTCCGACGCCGAACTGCTCGACTTCCCTGGGGTGGGGACGTTGGAAGCGTTCAACACCGACGGCCTGCGCACCTTGCAGCGCACGCTGGACGCCCCGTTTATGAAAGAGAAGACGCTGCGCTACCCCGGTCACATCAACCTGATGCGTATCTTCAGGGAAAGCGGTTTCTTCGATACCGAACCACTGGACATTGGCGGCGTGGCGGTGCGTCCCATTGACCTTACCTCGAAACTGCTCTTTGAGCACTGGAAGCTGCGCCCAGGCGAGGAAGATTTCACCGTGATGCAGGTGATCGTAGAGGGCGAACGCGCCGGGAAGCGCGTCCGCTACACCTACGACCTCCTGGATCGCTACGACCGCGCGACGCAGACCACGTCTATGGCGCGGACGACCGGCTACACCGCCACCATTGTCGCCCGGCAAGTACTGCGCGGGCAGTTCACGCAGCAAGGCATCTGCCCGCCGGAGTTCATCGGCCGCACGCCGGGCTGCTATGAAAACCTGTTATCTGGATATGCGGAGCGCAATATTCATCTGACGCAAACCGTCATTGACCTGTGAGCTAAATCACCTACAATATCCTAACCTTGCTGCTTTTACCGCTGAGTTCGCTGAGAGCGCAGAGAATCAAAGGACTTTGGACTTTCGACTTTGGACTACGTAAGGAGGCGCAATGACAACCCTCAAACACAACCCATTTGTGATTTCCCCGCCAGAAGGAGCGGCGTTGGAACGTGACTGGCACACTGGCGCGTGGCCTGCTCGCTGGATCGCGCACCCGGAAGCGGCGCATTTGCCCAGTGTCGTCGCTTACCGCCGGGCATTCGCTGTGGCTGAGGACGTTACGCTCCGCATCCACGTCTCCGCCGATGAGCGTTACGCGCTGTACCTCGACGGCGCGCGCATCGGACGCGGGCCGGAGCGCGGTGACCGGCAGCACTGGTTTTTCGAGACTTACACGATTTCGCTGGCGGCTGGCGAGCACTGTCTGGTCGCACTGGTGTGGGCGTTGGGCGAGCACGCGCCGTTGGCGCAGTTCAGCGTGCAGCCCGGCTTTATCCTCGCCTGCGATGACCCGGAATGGACGTCAACACTCGCCACCGGCGTCGCGTCCTGGGAAACCAAACGCCTGGACGGACTGACGTTCTTCAAGAACAACCTGGGCTTCGGCGTCGGCGCCAACGTGGAGATTGACGGTGCGCGCTTCGCCTGGGGCTTTGAGCGCGGTGACGGCAACGGTTGGCTCTTGCCGCTCATCGGCGTCGAAGGTATCAGCGCGGGCAGCTACGACCAGTACGGCACGCTCAGCACGGCGCAGCACCTTGCGCCTGCCACCCTACCGGCGATGTACGCCGCGCCCTGGCGCAAGGGCGTCGTGCGACACGTCGCTGCGGCGCACGATGGGGATTTAGTGAGTATTCCTATCCGCCGCGCCGACGATTTGCCGGATGAGCACGCTGCCTGGGACGGCGTCCTGCGCGGTATTGCGTCCCTCACAATTGCCCCGCACACACGCCGCCGCGTTCTCCTCGACCTTGAGGACTACGTATGCGCCTATACGCACCTCGTCACCAGCGGCGGCGCCGGCGCAGCGGTGCGCGTCAGTTGGGCGGAATCGCTCTACGATGGCGCTCTGCGCGCCTGGTGGGACATCTTCCACGCGCAGAAGGGCAACCGTGACGCTGTCGAAGGCAAACACTACTGCGGCGAGGGCGACATCTTCCGACCCGACGGCAGCGACCATCGTGTCTTCGAGAACCTTTGGTGGAAGGCCGGGCGCTACGTCGAGGTGCTTGTCGCCACGGCAGACGAACCGCTCACCATCGAGGCCCTTGCTTTCCTGGAGACGCGCTATCCGCTGGAACCGGAAGTCGAATTCCACGCCAGCGACTCGCGTTTCGCGCAGGTTTGGCCGATCATGGTGCGCGCGCTGCAAATGTGCTCCCATGAGACGTTTATGGATTGCCCGTACTACGAGCAATTGATGTACGTGGGCGACACGCGGCTTGAGGCGCTGGTGACGTACTGCCTTACCCACGATGACCGCCTGCCGCGCAAGGCCATCACCATGTTTGACGTGTCGCGCTTCCCGCACGGGCTGACGCAAGCGCGCTATCCCTGCCGCAGCACGCAGCTCATCCCACCGTTCTCGCTGTGGTGGTGCGGTATGGTCTACGACTACGCCCTCTGGCGCGACGACGCCGACTTCGTCCGCGCGCGGATGCCCGGCGTGCGCGCCGTGGTGGATGCGTTCCTGTCGTATCGTAACGCCGACGGCCTCGTCGCCGCGCCGCCCGGCTGGAATTTCGTGGATTGGACGACCGATCTCGCCTGGCACAGAGGGACGCCGCCGGACGGCGAGGGCGGCGTCAACGGCATCATCAACTGGCACTTCGCGCTGACGCTCACCTACGTCGCGGCGTTGGAGGACTGGCTCGGCGAGCCGGAGAACGCGGCGCGGATGCGGCGTTACGCGGAAACTGTCGCGCGGGCGACGACGGCGGCTTTCTGGGACCAGAAACGCGGCTTGTTCGCCGACGACCTGGCCCACGCGCACTTCTCCGAGCACGCGCAATGTCTCGCGCTGCTCAGCGGGCTGGTGGACGCCGACAAGCGCGCCCGCGTCGCCGAGGGGCTGCTGACGGCGGACGACCTCACGCGCACGACGATCTACTTCAACCACTACCTCTTCGAGACCTATCGGCTGCTTGGGCGTGTGGATCGGCTTTTTGACCGCCTGGAGGAGTGGTTTGTGCTGCCAGGTCTGGGCTTCAAGACCACGCGCGAACACCCCGAACCGTCCCGCTCGGATTGCCACGCCTGGGGCGCGCATCCCATCTACCACAGCTACGCGACGATCCTCGGCATCCGTCCTAGCGGCCTGGGCTTCCGCGAAGTCGTCATCCAGCCGATGCTGGGGCCGCTCACGGCAGTCAAGGCGACGCTCCCGCATCCTCAGGGTGACATCGTTGTGGACCTGACGCAGCCCGAACCCGGCGTCCTGCGCGGAACGCTCACCCTCCCGCCCGGCGTCACCGGCACGCTGATTCTGGGCGACGAGGTCTTCCCGCTGCGCGGAGGTCTGCATGACATCTCAACCGTTTGTCAACGGATTGAACGGATTTGAACGGATTTTTTCCCGACTTTCGACTTTCGACATTGGACGATCTACAAGGAGTTCATCATGACATCACCCAAACTGACCGGCCCTGAATACGTCGCCACGCGGCACGACACGCCTAACCACCCCTCCACCCAACCACCCAACATCCTCTTCATTAACGCCGACACATACCGCTACGACAACCTCTTCGACCGCGCCGCCATGCCCGTGCGCACGCCCAATCTCGACGCCTTTGCCGCGCGCGCGGTGAGCATGGAGCGCTTCTACACGGGCAGCTTCCCCACCATCCCGGAGCGCACCGACCTCATCTCCGGGCGCTACAACTGGCCCTGGCACGGTTGGAAACCGCTCACCGAGCAAAATCTGCTGCCCAAGCTGCTGCAAAGTCGCGGCTACGTCACGCAACTGCTGTGCGATTGCCCGCATCTGTTCAACGCCAACTTTCACCAGCACTTCAACGGCGCGTATGCCATTCGCGGGCAGGAGGGCGACACGTTCTTCCTGCGGATGAACGCGCCCATCCAGGAAGTCATGCCCCGCGAGAAGACGCGCACCGGTCATCACTTCCAGGATCGCAACCTGGTGGACTTGCACCGCTGGATCAACCGTTACTGGGTGAGCGAGGATGACACCTTCCCGCCGCGCACCGCCGCGACCGCCGTCCGCTGGCTGGAAGAGAACGCCGATTATCGTCCTTTCTTCCTGTGGGTGGATTTCTTTGATCCGCACGAACCGTGGGACCCGCCGGAGTACATGGTCAAGAAATACGATCCCGACTATGACGGCGTCCCGATGTTGCATCCCAACTACGGCAAGGCCAGCGACTACACGCCCGCCGAACTGCGCAACCTGCGCGCGCATTATTGCGCCGAGGCGGAACTGGTGGACCGGTGGGTGGGGCGCATTGTGCAGAAGGTGGATGATATGGGCCTGTGGGACAACACCATCGTCATCTTCACCACCGACCACGGGATGAGCCTGGGCGAGCACAACCGCACCGGCAAGAGCAACATCAACGATAACGATGACCGCCGCTGGCCGCTCTACGCGGAAGTCGCGCACATCCCCTTCCTCATCGCCGCGCCGGGACTGGCGGGCGGGCGCGTCATTGACCTGCTCGCGCAGCCCGTGGACATCCTGCCGACGCTCCTCGACCTGACCGGCCTCGACGTAAAGCCGCCGATGCCCTTCCATGGCGCATCGTTTGCCCCGGCGTTGCGCGGCGAGCCGCAAACCCCGCTGCGCGACTTCGTCATCTGCGGAAGCTACCTGCGCAAACAGGGTGCCACCGTATCGCCGACGGCTTCCACGCCCGTGCTCTACACCGACAAGTGGGCCTACGCTCCCATCGGCCCGGAGAGCGAGCGCGAGTTGTTTGACCTGGACGCCGACCCGTTGACCGAAACGAACATCATCGCCGCCCATCCCGCCATCGCCGCCGACCTCCACGCGAACCTCGTGGATTGGCTGCGCGCCCTCGATGCGCCGGATGATGCAATTGACGTATACTTGTAGGTGGTAACTGGTAACTGGTTATTGGTTGCTGACGGCTGACGACATTCGACTTTGGACTTTGGACTTTCGACTACTACGGAGGCTATGCTATGTTAAAACTATCCTTTACTACCCTGGGTTGTCCCACCTGGACGTTGCGCCAGATTGCGGAGAATGCGGCAGCGATGGGCTACGACGCGGTGGACTTTCGTGGGTTACAGGACGCGCTGGACATCACGACGACGGCGGAATTCACCACCGATCTGGCGGCGACGAAGCGCCTGTTTGCCGATCTAGGCGTCGCCATTTCTGGCATCGCCACGTCGGCGCGCTACGCCACTGTCGATCCCGTCGAGCGTGAGAAGCAGTTCGACGAGACCCGGCGCAACATGGAACTCGCCGCCAAACTCGATGCGCGCGTGCTGCGCGTCTACGGTGGACGCGTGCCGGAGGGCCACACCGTGGACTCGATCCTGCCTGCGTTGGTGGAGAACCTGCGTACCATCGGCGACGAAGCGGAGGCGTTTGGCGTGACGCTGGCGCTGGAAACCCACGACGACTGGACCGACTCGGCGACCTTCGCCCGGCTGATGCGCGAGGCGAACCATCCGCGCGTGCGCGTGCTGTGGGACTTACACCATCCGTTCCGCACCAACGGCGAGCTGCCGGACGTGACCTACGCCAACCTTGCACCGTACACGGTCAGCATCCACGTCAAGGACTCCATCCCCACCGCCGACGGTCATCACCAGTACGTGTTGCTCGGCGATGGCGACGTGCCCGTCAAGCGGATGCTCGATCTGCTCGTGGCTGGCGGCTACGATGGCTACGCCATCCTCGAATGGGAGAAGCGTTGGATTCCCACGCTGCAAGAGCCGGAAATTGTCTTCCCGCAGTATGTCGCCAAGATGCGCGAGTGGTTGGAATAGTCGGGTAGTCTTTAGTCAGGTAGTCTTTGGTCTATTCGCCAATTCTTCCATTCGCTGATTCGCTGATTCACTTATGAAAACTATAGGATTGATCGTGAACCCTATCGCCGGGATGGGCGGCAGTGTGGGCCTCAAAGGCACCGACGGCGGGATGCACAAGCAGGCGTTGGCGTTGGGCG
>DAOLUH010000104.1:0-9805 GCA_035420085.1 Anaerolineae bacterium | reverse complement strand
CAATGGCGTGCGGTTGATCTTCAATTTCGGGACCAATGGTACGCGCTACTTCAGTTCCCGCGAAGGCGCCAATCCGCCGCGCCTGGTGGTGGAGTATGTGCGGCGGACGACGTTTACCGTGCAGGCCGATACGAGCATTTCCCAGGCATACCCGACGCAGAACTATGGCAACGCGGTCGATATGACGGTGCGGCGCGATGCATCCACTTTCAATGAAAGTCATGCCTTACTCCAATTCAATGTGTCCAGCGTCCCGGCCGACAGTACCATCATCAGCGCTACACTGATTCTGCACGGGACGGTCAACCGCGCGCTGGCTTCTCCACAGGCTGCGATCGCCATCTCGCCAACGGCCAATCTGGGCAGTTGGACCGAAATGGGCGTGACCTGGAACAGCCGTCCCGGCGACGAGAGCCAGGGCGATCCTTCATCCACGTTTGTGGACGGTGGTTTTAACTACTGGGATGTCACGAATATCGTACAGGCGTGGAGTTCTGGCGTTCTGCTCAACTACGGCTTCCGCCTGAAGCCCGCCAACGGCGAACTCGGTTCTGCCAGTTTGGTTGCGCGTGAAGGCAGTCCAGACCCGCAATTGATCATCACTTACGGCCCGCCGCCGTGCTATCCTGCCACGAGTGTGAGCATCAACGGTGCGACGCAGGGGTTCACCGACACGGCATATAGCTTCAATGCCAGCATCCTGCCTACGACGGCGACGCCGCCTATTCTGTACACCTGGCGAGCGGATGAACAATCTACGTTCGAGGGCTATGTCGGCGTCATCACCTATACGTGGGCGACGACGGGCACGAAGACGATCACGGTGACGGCGTCGAATTGCGAGAGTAGTGTGGTGGATACGCATCAGGTCGTCATCAACGCACCCGTGCCAACGTGTACGCCGGTGACTGACCTGAGCGTCAGTGGGCCGACAGAGGGCGTCACGAACACCGCTTATACCTTCAACGCTCAGGCGACGCCCAGCGGCGCGACCGAGCCGGTAGTTTACACGTGGGAAGCGGACGAGCAGACGCCTTCCAGCGGTGGGCAGGTGATCAAATCATACACGTGGGTTACCCCCGGCACGAAACATATTACCGTTACCGTCTCGAACTGTAGCGGCGCGGCGGTGGTCGTGCAGTATCACACCATCGAAATTATCCCGCGTGACCAACTGCCGGACATTGTGGTTTCGGGGATGTGGTACAACCTGGACGAGTCCCGCGCCTACTACATCATCAAAAATACCGGTGGCAGCGCGGCTCCGGCGAACTTTGCGGTTGACTTGACCCAGGCGATCACCGTCGTCGCGCAAACCGAATACCCCGAAATTTTACAGCCCGGCTGGGTGCGCTCGCGTTACATTGACTACGTGTGGAACTGCGCGACTTTCCCGCCGGGGACGGTGGCCTTGCGCGCTTTGATTACCGCCGACGCTGGCGGCGTCGTGCTGGAACGTGAGGAAGCCAACAACAGTTTCGAGGATTGGTGGCTCTGCGATCCTTACCCGCCGGAGATCGTCGCCGGGCCGTTTATCACGACGACCGAACACACGGCCCAAATCACATGGACGACAAACAAACCGACGCGCATGAATTTCGATTACGGCAGAAATGGCCCTTTCAACGTCACCACGATCTCCGACATGACGTACAAAACCCAGCACGAAGTCTCCTTGAGCGGCCTTGACTCCGCCAGTATCTACTGGTACCGCATCCGGTTTACCGATGAACAGGGGTTGCTCAACACCACTTCTGGTGCCTATTTCGAGACAAAGGCGCCCGGCACGGACCCGGCGGCGCTCGGCATGATCGGCATCGGCGACTATCCGTCTGCGCAGTACGAGTTCTGGACGCTCTACGCCGATGTGACCAGCGACGTTGCCGGTGTGGATCGCGTATCGTTCTTCTTGGACGGGCAACTCATCGGGCGCGATTATTCGCCCACGGGCAGCCGCTACGAAGTTTATGTTTCACCGGCGGCGCTGGGACTGACGCGCGCGCAGTGGTTCGCGCCGCACATGCTTCAAGTCCAGGCGTACAATCTGCAAAACGCGCCGACGGCGAAGGTTGGAACCATCACCCCGATCAATCGGTTGATGACGGGCAAAGCAGTGCTCGTCAGTCCAACTTCAGGTAAAGTGGTCTACATTGATGGGGTGACTGCGCCTGCCGGAACTACAATGAACGCTTTGGTCTACGGCGCGCAGTTTGCGTGGGGGTGCACCGATAGCGGCTTCTCCGAGGGGACTGAAGTGCCGCCCAGTTTGCAGGCTGTTCTTTGCGATGCGGTGCAACAGAGTGTCGCCACGATGCGCATGTACCTGGATGGCGTGGCCGTGGGGACACACACACCAACGGCGGGAACATACAACCACACATTCACGATCAACCTGACCGGCAAGAGTGCTGGCGATCACACGTTACGCTTTGAAGCGGTGACGAGTGATGGCCGCACGTTGACGTCCGAGAGTACCATCAAACTGGTACAGGGGCGCGGCGATATTGCCATTGATCATATCGCCACCCGCGCCGGCAATGCCATCCAAGTTACGCTGCTCATCAGCAATACCGGAACGGGCACGGTCTACGTGGATTACGTCGAGGACTTCGCGCGCGGCTTCCAGGTCATCGAGACGAGCAACCAGCTTGGGTTGATGGCGCCCAATGCCAATTACTACGTGGTTAAAAACGGCGACAACGGCGACACTCGCAACCGGAAGATTATGGTGGACCTCTACAGCGACGCCGATACTGATGAACTCGTCCTTGCTCCCGGCGCGAGTTTTGCCGTGACGTATAAACTCGTGCCCATACTCTACCAGGATTACGACTATTACTACATCGGCAGCGGGCACAATCCCGACCAGGTCGCCCGTGTGCGCTATCGCTATGCGGGCGTCTCCGGAACGTTTACGAAGGACTTCGCGGAAGGCGACAACTGGGTGGATGGTGAGTGGATTGATGACGTGGTGCGGAACATCATTGCCGGATCGGACTACATCCTTGTCACTTCCCCGGCAGGGCTGGCAACGTATACCGCGCCGGTGGAATGGCGCGCAAGTCAGGGGACGCAGCGCGAGTTGAGCTTGCTTCTCTCAAAGATGGCGGAATTGGCGACGTACCGCAACGGCGTCCTCGGGTACCTGCCCATCAATCCGTGTCCGGCGACGCTGGATGCGCTCCTCGCACCGGGTGGGCGCTGGGCCAACGCCCTGCACCCCAACTTCCGCGCCTACCACGCCGGCGGCTATGTGCTCTTCGTTGGCGAAGACGAGATCATCCCACCGCAGGGCGCCGGATATGGCCCATCCTACAGCGATTTGCGTTACGCCAGCACTTCTGGACAGGCCAAGCCCGAATTGGTGTTGGGGCGCATCGTTGGCCCTGACCTGGGCACGTTGCAGCGAGGCATAGAGGCTTCCCTCGCTGTGGCGAAAACCGGCGTCGGCTTCGACCGGCAGCGTGCCTTGATCAGCAGTGGGCGCGGGGACGGCGCGGGGACGTTCTGGACCCATGCCAACGAAATCGCCGACCGGCTGAATTTCGCCAGCATCACCCTCCTCAAGTGGACGAATTACGCGACGGCTGCGGATATGTTGGCGGCCTTCAAACCGGAGTTGGCTAAGGGACAAGGTTTGGTGGTCTACCGGGGGCATGGCAATGCCAGCTACTGGCAGGATGATGGCACTGTCGGTCTCAATACCAGCGATGTATCCGGCTTTAACCTGAACGGCTATCACCCCTTTGTCTTTGGGTTGGCTTGTTCGACCGGCGATTATCGTGACAGCTACAGTATGCCGGAAGCCTGGCTGCGGAAGGGTGCAGGTCTATACATCGGCGCGGTCAGCGCCTCCGACCGGGGCATGAATGGGGCTGCCGGGCGTGCGTTCTTCAATCGCTGGGGAAGCAACAATGTGCTCTCTGTCGGCTATGCTTTCACCGATATGGCCCGCGACCACTGGGGCGATAGCGACGGGTGGAAGGAATGGATTTACCAGTACCACATGTTCGGCGATCCCAAATTCGGCGCGCTGCCCACGCTGGCGGTGAACGTCGCGCAGCCTGTCGCGCCGGACGGGCCGATTGGTACGGTTGCCCTGACGCTGCCCGACTATGCGGTGACGACCGACGAGGATGGCTTCGACCATCTGACGCTCCCTGACGGCAGTGAGTGGCTCAGTCCCACCGATTACATCGTACCCTTCTGGAAAACAACGTACACCTATCCACAGGGACAGCGCGTACAGGATGTGGCGCTCACGCTGCAATCCGGTCTGGTCGTCACCACCGGTCTGCACCTGCCGGTCTACGTCCCGGCCATTGACTGCGACTGCGCCGCACCGACCGCCGCGCCGCTCCAGGCGACGGCTGCCATTACCGGCTTCTATCCCAAGTTTGAGCAGGATTATGAGTGGAACGTCTTCGAGAACCCGGACGGCACTTCGACGCTGGAACTGTCCATCTATCCCTTCACCTACAACCCGGAGACAACCGACGCACGCTTCTACCAGGAATGGAACTTCGACATTGACGTTTTCACCACCACCGTGAGCATCGTGGCCCTGCAGCCGGCGCAGACCACCTATCGCCTGATCGAGCCGGTCACAACGACGCTCGTGGTGGACAACAACGGCGCGGAACAACTGCTCATCGTGCAGCCAACCGTCAAATCGCTCTCTGCGAACGTCGAAACGGCGTTGCCGTTGCAAGCGCTGCGCGCCATCACCGGCACCTCGATGCTCGATCTGGTCATTACGGAGACACTCCCGGCCGGGGATTACTATCTCGACGTGACGTTGGCTGATCTGGAAGGTCACGTGCTGGATGCCGAGGTGACTGAATTCACCGTGGGCGTTGCTGCCGGCGAGGCGACAGACCTGACCGCTGCGCCGATCCACTTCCGGCCCGGCGACGCTGTGAATATCGCTCTGACATTCCAGAACACCGGCGACGTGACGTTGGACGGCGTCGCTGTCATCCGCGTGGAGACGGCGGACGGCGTGACGCAGACTGCCGGGTTCACGCACACGCTGACTGCGCTCGTGCCTGGTGCGACGCGCACGTTCACCGATACGTGGGCCGCGATCAATGCGCTGCCGGACACGCTGTACCGCGTTGTGGGCTATGTCCAATACGCCCTGCAAACATCCGCCCCGCGTGTCGCACAGCTCAGCACCGTTGTTCCGGTCACAGGCGTCGCGCTCTCACGGGTGGGCGGTGGCGACATCAACCCTTACACCGTGGTTGACTTCAGCGCCGACATTGCGCCGGATGACGCCAGTAAGCCGTACTCGTACACGCTGGATTTCGGCGATGGGGAGAGCGCCGCTGGCGTCAGCAGTGTGGATCCGCTCACCTTCACCCACGCCTTCACGCTCACCGGCAATTACACCGTCACTGTTACCGTGTGGAATGATGAACTGACCCCGCCCGTGACGGATACGCTCGCGGTCGCGGTCGTTCCGCCAGTCGTCTGCGTGGATGTCAGTGCTGTGACGTTGGGGCTGCTCACGACTGGCGACATCTACACCACCACCGAGGTTCAATTCGCCGCCGACATCGCGCCGGATAACGCCACCAAGCCATACACCTATACGGTTGACTATGACGACGGTTCGGCGGTTGTCGCCACGGTGGGCAGCGCCGACCCGCTGGCCCTCGCGCACACCTTCGCAGCAACCGGCGTGTACACGGTTGAACTGGCGGTGTGGAACTGCGCGCTGACGCAGCCGCAGGCTATCCGCGATACTGTGACGGTCACGGTCATCGCGTTGCCGACGGCTGAACACAAGATATTCTTACCGCTCGTGCTCAGAAATATGTAACACGACTGCACAAAAACGCTGCCCGGTAGTCTCGCCGGGCAGCGTTCCTGATTCCAAATCACGAGTTACCTGTCACTCTCAATTTCCAGGCGTCCCAGGTAAATGAGGGATTCGAGATCTTCGACAGCATCCAGGGCATACCGGCGCACAGCATTGCGCACCTGCGCCAGGCGCGCCTCCGACGCCAGACCGAGCATCCGCGCGAGATCGGCCATATCCTGCGCCCGCGCGGAGGCCAGTTTCATTAACACGAGATACGGCAATCCGATGACTGGATACCCGGCGGCGTCGGTTTCGGGATGCTGCAACGCTTCATCCAGCCAGGCTTCATCGCTATAGAGGATATCCAACTCAACGTCTTCAGGTGAGCGGGCGACAAAGCCGGGAATCGCTAATTCTGAAACGCGCGTATAACCGGCGGCGTGTAATTTTTGCCAGACTAAATCGCTATCCGCCACGCGGATGAGAATGTCCATATCCTGAGTAGCTCGTTCTGGCATATAGGCGCGCGTAGCAACGCCGCCGACGATGAGCCAGGGGATGCCCCGGAGAGTGGAACGCAAATCGGGCCAGGGGTGCATAGCTGTCCTCCTGTGCAGAAATTCCGGTGCGCTGCCGGTTCCCGGACGTGCGCGTCGCAAGCACAGATCGAGCATCATCCGCCGTCTGCGCGCTGGCGTAAGCCGTCCATCCGGCGCGATAACCCTGATTGTGGTGGGTGGGATCGTGGTCATAACGCCTCCAGCCTCAATTGTAGGAAGGTACACACAGTTGTCAAATGTAGCGCAAGCTTTTAGCCTGCGGCAAAGGCAAACTAACAGTTTGCCCTACGTATCTGGTGAGAGTACACGCATTTGGCAACGCTGTACCGCAAGCTGTTAGCTTGCGGAAGGCAAACTAACAGTTTGCCCTACGTATCTGGTGAGAGTATACGTATTTGTCAACGCTGTAGCGCAAGCTGTTAGCTTGCGGAAGGCAAACTAACAGTTTGCCCCACACTTGTTTAGGGAGAAACACACATGAAAAAATGGTTGCCTTTCTGCCTTGTTATCTGTATTCTGCTGAGTTCGGCGTGCCGTGCCTCTAGCGGGACGGCGCTCGTTCCGCCCACAACAACGGTAAGGGCGTCTGCGCCTGAAGCCGCTGCCACAGCGACCGCTTTTCCTCCGACCACTACACCCATTACTGCGCCCACCGTGACGACTGCGCCACCGCCCACGCCAATTCCCATTCCACCAGGCGCGGATAAGGGCTACCGTCAATGGGCGATTGCCGCATCTGCCAGTTCTGCGTACAGCGATCCCGATCACAGCGCGAGGCAAGCAACCGGCAAACCGGATACGCTCGTGTGCGGCGATGCACCTTCCGCCTGGTCTCCTGCCGAAGCAGATGGCGTCGCCTGGCTCGAACTGAGCTTCGATGTGCCGACTGTGCCGACGTTGATCAACATCATTCAGACAAACAACCCCTCGCAGATCGTCAAAGTTGAATTGATTGATTTCACGGCGGAATACCACGAAATTTACACGGCCCGGCCTTACGCCGCATCCCAATGTCCCTACACACTCTCTATTCCGGTGGAGGTAGATTACCAGATCGGCGGATTGCGTATCACGGTGAATCATTCGGTGTTGAAGGCGGGGCGCGCGGCGATTGATGCTGTGGAGGTGATCGGCTCGGTGGAGCGCCCTGTCATCCCCGCAGACACGACGACGGCGGAGGTGCTCTGGCGGGTGGGCAGCACATCCCCGGAGCTGGCGGAGCTTTCCTTCACAATGTTGGGCGGTATGGATGCGACTGACTCGGCAGTCTATGTCGCCGATGCTTATAACGGCGCTTACATCTTCGATCTCGAAGGCAGCTACCAGGGGCAACTGGCGCAGGGCGAGATCGGCTATGTGGCGGATGTGAAGGTGGGGCCAGACGGCGCAGTTTATCTGGCGGAGCTTGGTTTCCGCCAAATCGTACACTTCAACGCCGAGGGCGACCTGCTCGGCGCGTTTGGCGGCTATGGGACGGGCGACGGCGAGTTCTCCGGCGAAAGCCCGGCGGCGCTGGCGGTTGACCTGGACGGCAACATCTACGCCCTGGACGTCGGCGAGGTCGGGACGCGCGTGCAGGTGTTTTCTGCCGAGGGTGAATTTCTCCGTAACTTCCCGGTTGAGACCGAACTCAGCGTCAAAGCGATGGACATCGGCCCAGACGGAACGCTGTTTCTGACCGGCGCCGGCGGTTATATTCTGGAACTCGCGCCTGACGACGGGCGCGTGATCCGACGCCTGGGCATGGAGGCGCTGGCCGATAGTTTCCCCCAGATGTTGAGCCTGGATGCGGCAGGGAATTTCTACGTCGTCACCTGGAGTCCGCCCGGCGCGGTGAAGCTGGATGCGCAGGGGCAATGGCTGGAACGTATCGGCGTGGAAGCGACCAACGACGGCGTCACCGGCTGGCCGGCGGGGGAGTTCTTGTTCCCGGTGGGCATCGCTGTTACAGGTGACGGACGTTATCTGTTTATTGGCGACGGCATTGGCGAGTTTGCGTTCCTGACCGCTTATCATTATCCGTGAAGTTGGTGAAAGGCTGGGTGTGCTATGAAACAACGCGGGTATCTCTCGTATCTGCTGCGGCTCTGGGAAACGAGCGACGGTGAAAAGGAAGTCTGGCGCGCCTCGGTGGAGCGGCCGGGTACCGGAGAACGCCAGAGTTTTGTTGATGTGCAGACGCTGTTTGAGTTCTTACAACGCGAGATGTCGGCGCAGGAAAAGCAGAGATCTGCGCGGGATAGATAAAGGGTGGGGAGTAGGCGAAAGGTAGAGAGTGAGGTCTGTTACTCGTACTTTCTATGTGCAATTTGAGATTCACGAAAGGAGCAACTGGAATGTATCGGAAACTATGGGTTTTGGTTTTCACGTTGCTGGGGACGTTGCTGCTCGTCGGCGGGGTGCTGGCTGCGGCGCAACCGGCGGAGCATCGGCTGTCTCGTGCAGTCGTCGCTTCACCGGCCGATCTCACGCCGACGTACTGGCTCACCGTCACGACGACAAGCGATGTGGGCGGCTCCGATCCCAACAGCGAACGGTGTGACACGCACTCACCCTGCACGCTGCGGCGCGCGCTCAACGAGGCGCACTATTATTCGGCGCCGGGACAGATCTTCCACATCGGTTTCGACATCCCGACCGGTGATCCCGGCTACGACGCGGGCAACGGCGTGTGGATCATCACCGTGAACAGTGACAATTCCGGTTCCGAGACGCACGCTTTCCGCGATTTCGGCGTCTACGGCAAGGTCATCGTTGACGGGACGACGCAGCCGGGCGGGCGCGCGCTCATCGTCGGCCCGCGCATTGTGTTGCGCGGCGACAACAAGAAGGGCGCGTTCAACCTCACCGGCGGGCGCAACGTCATCCGCGGGTTGGCCTTCCAGGGCTTCGCCAACAATATGATCACCATTCCGGCCACGAACGAAAACCTCGTCGAGCAGAACTGGTTCGGCCTGAACGTCGCCGGGGACGACATCTACCTGCGCAATCCGGCCTATCCCGAAGACGGCAGCGGCGAGGCGGGCGTCTACGCGCAGATGAGCGGCAGCAGCGGGACGACCAACACGATCCAGAGCAATGTGCTGGTGGGCTTCAAAGGCGTCGCCATTAGCGTGCAGGGGAACAATAACTTCGTCCTCAGCAACACGGTGGGGACGCGCGCCAATGGGACTGTGCCCGACGTGCGCGCTGACCGCAAGTGTAAGCCTAACGCCCGCTACAACAACTGGTTCCCCGGCGCGGGTATTGACATTTTCGGGCGCGGCAACCTGGTGGCCTACAACCGCATCGTCGGCCTGCTTTTCCAGAGCAATGACCCGCTCAACACGCCTGATGACGCGATTTCTGTCACCGGACGCAATCACATCATCCGCGAGAACATCATCGGCCTGACGAGCGACGGCGTGCCCTTTGGGACGTGCGGCGAGGGGATTCA
>DAOLUH010000103.1:0-9817 GCA_035420085.1 Anaerolineae bacterium | reverse complement strand
CGGTGATGCCGGTGCAAGCACCCACCAACGCCGCGCGCGGGAAAATCCACCGCCGCTGCTGTCGGATATCGAGGTATTCTTGAATTTCAGAAGACATCGTTTCGTTTTTACACCCTTGAACCACATCCTGCACTTCGATTTACAGGCCCTTCTTATCAAACGCGATCAATTCGACCGGTGCGCCGTTATGCACAATCATCGTGGCGCGCACGCCGTCCGAAGGGGAACCCGGCGGAAAGATGATCTCCTGGCCTTGCAGCGCCGCGTCAAGGTCATCGACTTCGAAGGCGATGTGTGCCACAGTTCGGCTCAGCTCCGGCAGCGGACTCCACGGCTCGAAGCGCATCCATTCGATGCCATAAGGACTGCTGCTGAAACCCGAAACGTACATCCCATACTGAGCAATGTAGTCCTCACCGTCGCGCGGGACGTCGGTGGGTATGCCGATGTGGTGGTAGCGCCATCCCAGTTTGGCAATCGCCGGTGGGGGTTCGTCGTCACGGCGGTATATGACTGATTTTGTCTCTTGCTCAGGGTGCGCCATACAATTGCACCTGCCCCCCATAAAAATCGCGCTGCCGGATTAATTTCATTTGCGAAGCGAGTGTCTTCGGGATCAGTCCCTCAGGATCCGTATACGAGTTATGGCTGTAAACCAGCCAGACGCGGCGTCGCCCGCGCACCCATGCGAGCAACGTGGGGACGTCGCTCTTCGTCATCCTGGGTTCCAGGATGCCACTAGCGAACAGGTCGGCGGGAACCCCATATTTCTCTACCTGGATGGCATACTGTTTTTCGTAGGGGGCAAAATAATAATCGAACGGGATGACCACAAAATTGGAATTGAAAAGGACCAGGTCGCCCTTTTCAGCGAAGTTGGCGACATAACCGGCAGGCGTGTTCCAATCCTCTTTCTGCCAGAACCGGTAGTAATCGCTGGCAGAAAACAGGCTGCTTGTGCTCAAAATTCCCAGCGCCACGATGATAAGAAAGCGGAATTTTAGCTGGGCGATCCCGGCGGCCATGACCAGAAGCAAAGGAATCGTAATCCAGATCAGGGTGCGGTCGAGAAAGATGGGCCGGCGAAGGCTCACGAGCAGCTCACCCACAAAAGGGACGGCAAACAGAGTCGCCAGCAATAAGAAGTGCGATACCTTCTTCCGGTAGTACAGCAGTCCAAAACACAATACCAGCGCGTACATGAGCCACATCATCTTGACCTGGCTGCCTTGAAGATAGGATAAAGCGGGGTTCAAAAAGGACTCAAGGACCTGGATGACGGCATCCCAATCTGGTTTGGGAATCCAAAATTCCTGGTAGACCCGGCTGGCTTGTTTGATAAAGGCCACGCTCCACGGACTCCACAGGATAAAGATGCTGATCTGCGCCTTCGCCCAGTTCCCCAACGAAGGCGCCTGCACAGCGGGCAGCGGCCCCGATGGCTTGAGCTTTTGAAATAGCAGCAGCCCCAGGACGAAGAGATTGACGGCGAACAGGAAAAGGACCGCTGTATTGTGGGTGAGCAGCGTCGCAGCCGAAAACACGATCAAGGCAATCCAGGCCAGGTCGGTTTCAACCGTCTGGCTGGGCAACCAACGATGGCGGGATATCCAGGCGCGCCACCCGGTTGGATGATAGGATTCGACCGACCCAGGGGTACGCCAGGCCCGCCAATACGCCCACAATTGGCTGCCGATCGGTCTGACGGCGCGCGCATCTGTCAACAATCTGACCAGGGCGTACATTGCCACAGCGGCATTGAATGCCAGGAGCGTGTACATGCGCGTCTCCTGGGCGTAGTAGATGTTGAAAGGCGAAACCGCCAGCAGCACGGCTGCCGCCAGGCCCACCAGCGCACCCGACATACGTTTGCCGATCAGGTAAATGATCGGGATGGTCCCCGCGCCGAAGAGGGCCGAAAGCAGCCGGACATCATAGGGTGTGTCGCCATTGAGGGTCATCCAGCCCCGGAGCAGGAGGTAATAGAGGGGTGGGTGCTGGTCAATCTTCACAATCCATTGCAGCATCTCGCCAACACTGTGGTTGGCGACCCACACGCTAAATGTCTCATCCAACCACATCCCTTTACTGGCGAGGAGTAACACGCGCAGTCCCCCACCAACCAGCGTGATGAGGACAACGAACCAGGGCGCTAACTCTTCGAGATCAATTTCTTCGCTCATTGTTTTAGGAATCCTGTCATGCATCGGTGTTGCGCACAGCAGATTGTAGTCGCCTGACCGATGTTATTGTATACCTGGATGATTGTTTTTCAACAGCCCGCTCACATTCTCGCTGAGCGCGAACAAGCGCCAGAACCGCACCAGGGACGAGGCTCCGAGTGGCGCGCGGAAGGCGTTTTTTCCTTTTTACCTATGCGCTTGCCCAAATTTGCCAATAGCCTTAAAATAGTGTTACATCGCCTGCTTGAAGGTACAACGCGCAATGTCACCACCGGGCGCGAGGCGGATGGTGCATGGGTCGCTTCGGTATTGTGCGCCGTTCCACATACGCCGCCCGCACACTCCGGCGGCGCGTGCGGTAGAATTGTCAGGAGGTTCGATCATGCTTCTGCGACTTGTAGGTCTGGCGCTGTATATGGGGGCGTGGTTTTTCATCCACCCTTACGTCCGCGACCATCCACCGCGCTTTGCGGGGACGTTCGTCCAGCCGATCGTGCGCCTGGTGCAGGCGCTGCTGCGGATGTGGGGGCCGCTGTTGTGGTTCGTGCCGGGCTTGCTGTGGATCGGCATGGTACCGCCGCTTACAGCCGGGATGGTAGTCAGTTATAGCCTTTTTATCCCGCTCTTCATCTTTTTGACTGTGCTGTGGCTTGCCGGCGTCTTCCCGCCGGCGAGAAGCCCGCTGGGGCAAATCGTGCTGGCGTGGTCAAGTTGGGCGCTGTGCCTTTTCGTTTTGTTCATCACGTTCTTTGCGATGCTGGCGACCTTGCTGAGCGCGCCGCCATCTTCGCTCGACATGCTCAAACTCGTGCTTTTCTTTGTGTTTGTGACGCTTCCCCCAGTGCTGGCAGTCATCGTTCTGCTATCGGGCGCCGCGGAGATAATCCCGCTCGCTGCGGATGAGCCGCAACGGGGGCGCAGAACCTTGCAACTGCTGACGGCGTTCTTCACCACCTTCCCCAAATCCACCTGGATAGTGGAAGACGGCGTCGTAAAAACACAAATCAAAGGCAACCCTTTTTATGGCGTCGGTCCCGGTTGGGTGATGACCGAACCGGAAAATATCGTCATCCTCAAGAACAGCTCGACGATCACGCGCATTGTCGGGCCGGGCATCACCTTAACCGCGCCCTCTGAAATGCCCCACGAGGTCATTGACCTGCGCAACCAGATCCGCCTCACGCGCACGACGGCCATGACGCGCGACGGCATCGAAATCAGCCTGCCGATCTCCTCGCTCTTTCGGGTCCACTCAGGAAACAGGCGGATTGGTCTCAAGAGCCTCGCAGGGCAGGAACCCTGGCCCTTTCGCAACCAACGCGATGTGTGGCGGATCGCTTTCACTGAAGAGGTTGACCCCACTGGCAAGACGCCGCTCGAAGCGCACCGTGCGCGCCCCTGGGACGACATCCCGCTCAAAGTCGCATTGAACGAACTCAAGAAGGTCGTGCCGCAGTACAGCCTGGAGGATATGTATAGCTTTGATGCCACTAAGAATGCTTTAAGGCGGTCGCTAGTGGCGGGGGAGGTGCGTGAAACGGTGAAAAAGGAAGTCGAGCCGTTGGGGTTTGAAATCCTCGGCGGTGGGGTGGGCAACAAGGTCACACCGGTCAGCGCCGAGGTGATCAAGCAGCGGGTGGAAGCGTGGAAGGCGCGCTGGATCAACAAGGTGCTGGAGTGGCAGAACAAAGTGGAGGTGGCGCGCCTCGAACGCCTGACCACAATTCGCAGCAATGCCAGAGCCGATGTGCTTTCCGATTTGCTCCGCCAGACTTTGTCAACGCTGCCGGCGGATGAAGATAAGGCCGCCGAATTTGTGGCTTATCATCTGCTCGAAAATTTGATCCACATGGCGCGCAACGAGCAAGTCCAGGCGCGGCTACCGGAGTCAACCATCCCCACCTTGCTCCAGCTATCCCAGATGACAAAGGGAGGATAAGCGATGAGTAATCTTAGACAGCGGCGCATCGGATTTATCCTGCTGGGGGCGGGGGTGCTGGGGCTGGCCTTTTTTGTGACCCTGCTGCTCGCCTATTTCCCGGATATTTTGTCGAACAAGGAGGGTGCCAGTCCCATCAAGTGGAGCATCTTGCTCAGCGTCTTGCTGGTGGGCCTTGCCTTTGCGGCCTATCTGGGTAACACGGTTTTTACAGTATGGCGCTCGTTCATCCAATTCGCAGAGCACTTTTATAATCTGTCGGCGCACGATACCGGGCAATTGATCGAGCATTTGCTCAACGGGCCACACAGAGAACTGCCACTACGCCCCATCCTGCGGGTGCAGGAGGGCCAGGTAGACCCGGATGGCCCCACGGCGATGCTCAAAGTCGGCGGGCCGGGGTATTTGAGCGTGGCGCACGACAGCGTGGTGGTGACGAGTCAATTGAGCCGACTGCACCGGGTGCTTGGCCCGGGGTTTCATGAGTTGGCCCCCTTCGAGCGCGTGTGGGACGTGATTGACCTGCGTCCCCAGCGGCGCAGTCTGCACGTCGAGTTTATGACGCTTGACGGCATCCCCGCCTATTGTGACGCCGAGATCCGTTTCAGGGTCGCCGGTCCCCCGCTGGACGAACGCCTCTATTCCCGCGAAGAAAACCGACTCTCCCAACCGTATACTTTCGACGCGGAGGCAATTCTCAGATTAGCCACGTCGAAGTATGTAAAGAGCCGCGAAGGCAGCGGGCGGATACAGGATTGGCGCATCGGCCTGGTCAACGGGGCTTTGGATGGCTATATGCGGGATGAACTTGAAAGGTATCCCCTGGATGCTTTCTTCAACCCCCGCTATTGGACGACGACCTCGACTGAGCCGGCCGTGCCACCCCCAGTTAGACCCGACGCGCTCACAGCCGTGCAAGCCGTCGTCGAAGAAAAAATCATCGCCACTGCCAGAGAACGGGGCATCGTGGTGGAGTCGCTGCACTTAGCGCCCGTTTTGCCCGACGAGGATGCGATTTCGCGTCAATGGCTGGAATTCTGGCAAGCAAAATTGCAACGTGATATTGACAGCTATACATTGGACGAAGAAGTGAAACGCACCGAATTGAAGGCGCAGGCGAACGTCAGCGCGCAGGTCGAGATCGTGAACATTATGCTGGAGCGGATGCAGGAACTCAACCAGGATGATATTGGGGTTCCACCGGCGTTGATCGCGATGTGCTTTATGGATGTGCTGCGGACGATGTCGGATCGTGATCCGGCCGTACAGCAGTTGATGTTCCAACAAGCCGAAAGCCTTATCCACATCGTCAATGCCATTCAGAAGAAAAAGACGCCTTTTGGTTCGCCAATACCTTAGTCGTCACGACCTTCATGGCTCAAAGTGTGAGGTGCAATGCGTCTGGTCTGCGTCCCTGATGAACTGACCCCGTTCTACTTGCTGGAGTTGCGCGAAATCCCTGCGCCGCTGGCCGACAGGCTGCAGGGCGAAGTGCGCCGTCACTACGAGGCCGGGCAGTTAGAAGAGGCCCTAGTCTCCCTCGATACACTCTATACCGCAGCGTGGGCTGAACAGGATCGCTACGCGACGGCCATCATCGTGCTTTACAGAGCCGAGGTCCTACGCCGGATGCAGCGCTGGGAAGAAACTCTGGATCAGACGCAGCGCGCACTGAACTGGTTGCGCACCCAGGTGACCCAGGTCGCCCACTATAACCGCGCGGTTGCCCTGTACTTCGCTGGGCTGATTCACTTTGCGTTGCGCGCGGATGGCAAAACCTTGCGCGCCTTTACCAACGCGCAAGAGATCCTGGCCGAAAGTGAGCGGTATTGGGGATTTGAGAGCAGCCGCGAACGGGTCGCTGCCTGCCAGGATCTGACCCGCTGGATGTCGAACTTACTTGAGCTATCAGCGCGTATGACGCCGGGTGAATGGGCGATGATTGTGCCTGTATATGAAATAGCCAATCAGGCTACAGTCAGAGTCGGTGTAACGCTGATTACACCGTTCAAGATCGCGCTTCCACGCGAAACGCTTGTTGCGTACTTGCCTTCGCACTATGTCCCTTTGGATATTGACGAGTTGCCCTTCCTTCAACTCCACCCCGACGCGCGTTATCTGGCGTTCAGAATAACAACTGACGGTGATTTTGTTGCGCACAGTCGGGCAGGGGATATTCTTTTGACCGAGGAGGTGTTTTCTGATCCATCCACACGCGCAGCAATGCCAAGCTATAAATCCTCGTTTGTTCGGCGTATGGACGGCCATATTCTCTTTGGCCCCTATGAGCGCGTGAACGAGGATTTCGTGAGGGTTGGGCGTGTGCTCATCAGAGCAAAGGAGGAAGAGCTATGAACGCAGAACATTCCGTCCTGGTTATTGGCGCTGCCGGATTGGATGTCAAAGTCTTCCCGCGCGACCGCGCGGTGGAGCCTGCCCAATCGAACCCCGGAAACATCCGCTGGGGTTGGGGCGGCGTCGCGCGCAACATTGCAGAGAACCTGGCGCGCTTGGGGGCGGAGGTGCACTTCGTCACTGCCGTGGGCGACGACCAGTCGGGACGCGCGCTGCTACAGTCGCTCGGTGCGTTGGGCATCCACACGGACGCCAGCATTGTCGTCCCCGGCAAACCGACTTGCTCCTACGTCGCCCTCCACCATCACGACAAGCAATTCTGGTTGGCGTTTGAGGATATGGACATCATGCGCGCGCTGACGCCTGGGCACATTCACCGTTTGCGCGGGTTGGTCAACACGGTGGATATGGTGTGCATTGACGCGAACCTTGCGGCCCGGACGCTCGAAAGCCTCTTCCGTTTGACCCGCCAGTACGGCGTGCCGGTGTGCGCCGATCCAACGACCTCCGCCTTAGCGCCGCGCCTGCATCCTTACCTGCCCGACATCGCCGTGGTCACGCCCAACAAGGAGGAAGCCGAGGCGCTTGTGGGCGTCCCCTTCAACACCCCAGAAGCGATTAGCGCGGGTACACGGCGTCTGGTCCAGTTAGGGGTGAACCTCGCGGTGATTACCCTGGGCGCGGAAGGGCTATACTACGCCACCTCCGAAGAAAGCGGGCGGTTGCCGGCGCTCGTCACCGATATCGTGGACCCCGTCGGGGCGGGAGACGCGCTCACCGCTGCGGTCGCGTATGCTTTGCTCGAAAACATGTCCCCTGAAGAAGCTGTTCGCCTCGGCCTCACCGCTGCCACGCAAACTGTGCTCTGTCACGAAACGGTTTGCCCCACCTTGAGCCTGGAAATGCTCTATGAGCATCTGGTTTTGTAATGCTGTCAAGCCCTGAACGCTTTTTGGCTTGAAAGGTCGCGTATGGTGCAAAAGCTACTGGTTGTGGATGACGAACTGCAAATCGTGCGCGTGGCGCGCAGCTATCTCGAAAAGGCCGGCTATCGCGTGCTCACCGCCTCCAACGGCAAAGAGGCGCTATTCGTCGCCCGGCACGAGAAGCCCGATCTGGTAGTGCTGGACTTGCAGATGCCGGAGATGGATGGCCTGGAATTCACCCGCCGCATCCGCGCCGAACAGCCCGACGTTGCCATCATCATGCTGACCGCGCGCGTGGAGGAAATGGATCGCATCCTGGGTTTGGAGCTGGGCGCCGACGACTACATGACCAAGCCGTTCAGTCCGCGCGAACTCGTCGCCCGCGTGCGGGCCGTGCTGCGTCGCTCGCAAACTACACCCCTGCCGCCGGAGGTCTTGCAGCTCAAAGACCTGCGCCTCGATAAGGGCCGCCGCGAAGCTACCCTGGCCGGTGAACGTCTCGATCTCACGCCGACGGAGTTTGACTTGTTGGCGACGCTGATGAGCGCGCCGGGCCGCGCCTTCTCCCGCGCCGACCTATTGGAAGCTGTGCAGGGCGTTGCCTTCGAGGCTTACGAGCGCACCATTGACGCGCACATCAAAAATCTGCGCCATAAGTTAGAATCCGACCCCACCAATCCGCAATACATCACCACTGTGCGCGGCGTGGGCTACCGGTTGGAAGACTGACCCCTGGCTCGCGCCCCCGTGACGGGGATGCAAGCCAGGAGAAGCGGGACTGGAGCAAGGGGAGACTTATGAACCTCTATCATAAAGGACTATTGGCCTTCGCGGTGGTGATCCTTATCGCAGTGCTCACCGTAGCAATCCTCGTCGGGCAGCAAGCTGAAAGCAACTTCCGTTCCTACAATGCCCTCTACAGCGTGCGCGCGCAGACGTTGGCGCAAGACCTGGCCGCCTATTACGCCGAGCATGGTTCGTGGGACGGTCTCCAGGCGCAGATGGGGACGCTGGCGACAATGCCCGGACGGCGGCAGGGGCGCGGCGGTATGACTGGGGGCAACACGATGGGCGGCGGCATGGCGACGTGGAATTTCCGGGTCGCCGATGCCGATGGGCGCATCGTTGCCGACTCCGCCGCAGCCCCGGCGGGCAAGCTGACGACAGCGGAACAACAACGAGCGTTGCCCATCCGCAACGCTGCCGCCGTCATCGGCTACTTGCTGCCCGACCGGGAGGCGCTGGGCGCGGGCGCGTTGGACGAGCCAGCGCAGCGCTACCTCGATCAATTGCGCGGGGCGTTGCTGGTGGGTGGCTTGGTCGCTTTTGCGGCGGCGCTGCTGTTGGCTGGCCTCTTAACGCGCGGCATCGTCGCGCCGGTGCGCCGCCTGACGCAAGCCACGCAGGCGATAGCCGCGGGGAATCTGGACGCGCGCGCGCCTGTGCACGGCCACGACGAAATCGCCGAGCTGTCGCAGACCTTCAACGCCATGTCTGCGAGCCTGCAACGCGCCGAGCAAGCCCGCCGCGCGCAAACCGCCGACATCGCCCACGAATTGCGCAATCCCCTCTCCGTCCTGCAAGGCACGCTGGAAGCTCTCGCCGACGGCGTCTACGAGCCGACGCCGGACAACATCGAGCCGGCCCTGGATCAAGTGCGCACGCTCAACCGCCTGGTGGGGGATCTGCGCACGCTGGCCCTTGCCGATGCCGGAGAGCTGCGCCTGGAACGCCAGCCGGTGGATATAGGCGCGCTTCTGGAACACGCGGCGGAAGGCTACCGCGAGGTGTTAACCGATCACGGGTTGACGCTCGACTATACCCCCGCGCCTCACCCCCTCACAGTCCACGCCGATTATGAGCGCCTCACGCAAGTGGTCGGCAACATCCTCAGCAACGCCGCGCGCTACGTTCCTGCCGGCGGTCACGTGCAAATGACAGCGCGGGCCGCACAGAACGGCGTCGAAGTCACCATCGCCGACAACGGCCCCGGTGTGTCTGACGCCGACCTGCCCCACATCTTCGAGCGTTTCTGGCGCGGTGATCCCTCGCGCAGCCGCACGACCGGTGGTTCGGGACTAGGGCTGGCGATTGCGCGTCACATCATCCTTGCGCACGGCGGGCGTATCTGGGCCGCGCCCACGCCCGGCGGCGGGTTGACCGTCGCATTTTGGCTGCCGGGTTCAGGGTCAACGAATTGAACAGATCTTTTTCAGACCTGACAGGTTTCGGAAAACCTGTCAGGTCTGGCGCAGATGTTCCTCACGGCACGGACAAATACTCCCACGAACCGCCCTCCGGCCCCAGTCGCCACGTCCCGCCGTCGAGAGCGCGGATGTAGGTATCGTTGTACTTCCAACGCGAGGTGCGCTGCACGGCGGTCGCGTAGCCCTGCTCCGGCGCGGTGGCCCATC
>DAOLUH010000102.1:0-10180 GCA_035420085.1 Anaerolineae bacterium | reverse complement strand
TTGGAGACAGGATACACCAAGTTACCCATCAGAGCATGGTTGACAAAGTACTAGTATACCATAGCGCAAAAACACGTCAAAAAGCGGCTTCCTCGCGTGAGGAAGCCGCTTTTTGACAGTTGAGAATGTTTAGCTAATCCAGCCCTGGCCCTTGCAGAAGTCGGTGACGACGGGGACAGTGACCCATTTGCCCTGATAAGCCTGAATCGCCAGGACGATCACGTAGACCAAAACCGCGACGCCGACAAAACAGCCGACGATTATGAAGGACAAGACCGAAGACACGACATAGCCAACCACACTCACGACCAATGCCTGAATTGCGTTATACTTGATGAAGGGACGGGTTTTCTTGTCCTCAAGCAAAAGCACGATGATCGGCACGAGCGGCGCCAAAATCCAGCTCAACAACGCCCATAACTTATCGTCATCTGTTACATCCATTGAGACTTGCGGATCCATTTGAACCATAGCACGACTCCTTTCCTTGTTTAGAATTGGTGATCATACAAATCCTGCAACTTCGTGTATTATTGTAGGGGGAATTCAGAGAAAAGTCAAGGGTACTTTATGACCATCGGCCATTCAGAAATATCCAATCATTGTGTCGTCATCGGGATGAGCGGCGGCGTTGATAGTGCCGTAGCTGCCGCACTGTTGCAAGAGCAGGGCTTCGCCGTTCAGGGTGTTACGTTGAAGACGTGGCATACACCATTCACAAACGCCGAAGTTCACATAGACCTGGCGGCAGCAGTCGCGGAGGCACTTCACATCCCGCTGCACATTGAGGACGTCGAGGCGCGCTTCTACCGGGACGTGGTCGAGCCATTTGTCGCCGAGTACGTCCAGGGCCACACCCCCAACCCCTGCGTGATGTGCAATCCCACGCTGAAATTCGCCGTCCTATTGGAGGCGGCGGATCGTCTCGGCGCGCGCTGGATTGCCACGGGACATTACGCGCGCATCGCCCACCCGGAGGCAGGGCCGGCGCGCTTATTGCAGGCGCACAACCGGCAGAAAGACCAGAGCTATGCCCTCTACCGTCTCACCCAACGCCACCTCACCCGGCTGCTGCTCCCCCTGGGCGACATCGCCGACAAAGCCGCTGTGCGCGCGATGGCGCGCCGTCTCAGCCTACCGAGCGCCGACGCGGAGGACAGCCAGGACCTCTGCTTTATGCGCGGCGGCGATTACCGCGAACTGCTCAGCCACCTGCGTCCCGAAGCCATCCAGCCCGGCCCCATCTTCGATGAAAGCGGCAAACGATTGGGCGAGCATCACGGGTTGCCGTACTACACAATTGGACAGCGCAGCGGGTTGGGCATCGCAGCGGCGGAACCGCTCTACGTGTTGCGGCTGCGATCACAGGATAACGCTGTGATTGTCGGCCCGGCATCGAGTCTGGCGCAGGAAGCCTGCACCCTTGTCGCCTTGACCTTCACGACCGGCGCGCCGCCCGCCGAGGTCTTCAGCGCACAAGGACGTATCCGCTATCGCGCGCCCCGCGTGGATGTGACGGTGCGCGTGCTGGATGCACAGCGAGCCGCCATCCACTTTGCACAACCGCAGCGCGGCGTCGCCCCTGGACAATCGCTGGCGCTCTACCAGGACGAAGAGGTGATCGGCGGCGGCATCATTGCAGAGTTAGATACACAGGCATAGGCGCTAACTTTCCTTGCATTTTGCAATAAAGAAGGTTATAATAAGATTATATTATTTCAAATCTATCTTATCGGAAAGATGAAACGATGCTTGACATACAAACGCAAGGTGCGCATATCCTGGTTGTTGACGACAGTATCGAAATCCTGGGATTTTTGAAAGAAGCCGTATTGGAACCGGCAGGATACACGGTGACGGGGGCGTTGGATGGTGAAGAGGGTCTGGCGCTCGCCCTTGAGACCCACCCCGACCTCATGCTCCTGGATTATGATATGCCGCGTATGAACGGCATCGAAGTCCTGCAAGCCCTCAAAGAACGGGAAATTGACATGCCCGTGATTCTTGTCACCTCGCATGGATCGGAGTCTGTGGCAATTGACGTATTCCGCCTCGGCGTCCGTGATTACGTCCCCAAACCCTTCGCCATCAGCGATCTATTGGCCTCCGTCGAGCGCGTACTAACATTAGCGCGTCTTCAGCAGGAACGCGACGCGCTGCTCAATAAACTCGAACACACTAACAACGAACTGACCCACCGGCTGCGCCAACTCGACACCCTTTACCGTGTCAGCAAATCCGTGACGACATTGCAGGAGCGCAACAAATTACTGGAGCGCATCGTTGATGCTGCGCTGTATCTCACCGGCGCACGGGATGGGTTGCTCATTCTGATGGACCCAGACACCGGCGATCTCACCACGCAGGTTTTACGCGAGCATTGGGACAAAGAATATGTCTCCCCCACAGAGCCGCTCAACATCCAGACCCATTCTTTCGGGTTGATGATGAACGTGCCCTTACAATGGGGCGGCAAAATCGTCGGTTCGCTCACAGTGAGCAACAAACGCAATCGGGAGCTGCTCAATCAAGAGGACAGACGGCTGTTGCGCATGTTGGGCGACTATGCTGCCATTGCCATCGAAAACTTCCGTTTGCTGTCAGAGATTGAAACACAGCGTGAGCACGAAAAGCGCGAGTTACGTGATCTTTTTGAGCATTACATCTCCCCTTCGGTCGTCAATCGTATCATCGAAAATCCGCGCAACATCCAACCTGGCGGGCAATGGCAAATCGTCTCCGTGCTCTTTGCCGATCTGCGGGAGTTTATGGCCTTCAGCGCCAGCGCCTCACCGGAAGCTCTGATTGACGTCCTCAACCGCCATCTGACCCAGGCCGCAGGCGTGATTCTTTCTGAAGAAGGCACGCTGGATAAATTTATGGGCGACGAAGTGATGGCGTTTTTCAACGCTCCCCTACCTCAGGAAGACCATGCGCTGCGCGCAGTACGCGCGGCGTGGCGCATCCAGCAGAGCATCCGCCAGACGCACGAGTTGATTCCCCTTCATCAACGCTTGCGCTTTGGCATCGGCATTGCGACCGGCGAAGCTGTCGTTGGCAATGTCGGCACACCTGATCTGGTCAACTACACCGTCGTCGGCCAAACCGTCAACAAGGCGCACATGCTTCAGGAACTCGCGCCTGCCGGGAAAATCCTGATCTGCCATCGCACCTACCAGTTGGTAAAAGACGTGTTCCATGCGCAGGAATTGCCGCCCATCCAGGTTAAAGGTCTGCAACACCCTGAACCGATTTACGAAGTACGCGCGATGTTATATTGATGCATAAAACGTAATGCGTAAAACGCAAATGGGTGCATTACGTTTTACGTTTTACGTTTTATCTTTCGCGTTTCCCATACAGCTTAAGGAGTCATCTCTATGCCTGTCTTTTTCGATGTCGAGACCCAGAATTCCTTCCAGGAAGTGGGCGGTCACTACCCGGAACGGCTGCGCATTTCTGTCGTCGTGACCTACAACACCGCCGACCAGGCTTTTCATCGTTACACCGAAGCCGATATTCCGGCGCTGGTCAATGAATTACAGGCCGCAGACCTCGTTGTTGGCTTCAACCTGTACGGATTTGACTATCCGGTCGTCATGCGTTACACAAAAGTTGATCTCACCCAATTACCCACCGTGGATATCATGGCGGATTTGCAGAAAAAGCTGGGGTTCCGGGTGAGTCTCGACGCGGTAGCCTCGGCGACGTTGGGCATCGGCAAGAGCGCTGATGGCTTGCAAGCGGTGCAATGGTGGAAAGAAGGTCGCCTCGAAGACATCTTCACCTACTGTGAAAAAGATGTTGATGTCACCCGGCGCGTGTACGAGTACGGGCGGCAAAATCGTTACGTCCAGTATTACGACCGGCAGTATCGCCGCCAGCGCGTGCCCGTGGCGTGGTAGAAACCGGAAGCTCGATTTGATTATCAACCCAAGAACCCCTGGCCATTGCTCCGCGCCCCCGGGACAGGGGCGCGGAGCGAGATAGTCAATTCCTGACGTTTGACGTGTAGACTTTTGCCGTCTGTCCGATTGACAAAATTTCGAGGCTGCGACATAATTGAAACGTAAAGCGTAAAACGTGAAAACACTACACATCTTACGTTTTGCGTTTTGCGTTTTACGTTATACTTTTCGCCTCCGACCCATACCGCTCCCTCGCGGACGGATGGGCGAGTGGAATCAAAAGCCGATTCCCAGGGTTCAGGAAGCAATTCCTGCGCCTGCCGTGTTTGCAAAGGAGGCAATCCGGCTCCATCGTGGAGAGGATTGCCTCTTTTTTGTTGCCTGTGAGCAGATAACCCGGTCAGCCACGAGGGTTTTGCGCCCCTGGATAGGGCTGGCATATCCAGGGGAAAAAATCTCAAGAAAGGAGTTGCACTATGTGGATTGTACGCATCAATATGACCGATCAGTCTTACAAATTGGAGGAAGTACCCGAGCGGTACAAGAACCTGGGCGGGCGCGGCCTGACCTCGACCATCATTTACGATGAAGTCGATCCAGCCTGCCACCCCCTCGGGCCAAACAACAAGCTCGTCTTTGCCCCCGGTATGGTCACCGGGACGGCGGCCCCCACCTCGGCGCGCGTCTCGGTCGGCGCGAAGTCTCCACTGACGGGCGGCATCAAAGAATCCAACGCCGGAGCGGCCTGGTCGCCGGCCGTGGCGCGGATGCGCGTCAAGGCCATCATCGTCGAGGGGATGCCGAAGGAAAAAGACTATTGGGTTGCCAAACTTTTCTGGGATGGGGAAAAGCCGGCTATCGAGTTCTCATGCGCCGGCGACTACGTTGGCAAGAACCTGTATGACGTGTTCCCGCTGCTGTTCGAGAAGTACGGCAAGCGCGTCCACGTCGCGGGGATTGGCGTCGGCGGTGAATACGGCTACGCCAACTCCGGCATCGTCTTCGAGGATATGAAGCAGCGCCCCACCCGCTACTCCGGGCGCGGCGGCCTGGGCGCGGTGATGGGCAGCAAGGGCCTGAAGTTCCTGGTTGTCGATCCCGAAGGCGCGCCGGGCGTCGAGATCGTCAACCCTGAGGCCTTCAAGGAAGGCGCGCGCAAACTACGCGAGGCGTTGGGCGAGCACGCGCTCACCAAGCCCAAGGGCGGCCTCAACACCTACGGCACCGCCGTGCTGATCAACATCCTGAACGAAGCCGGCGGTCTGCCCACCCGCAACTTCCGCACCGGGCGTTTCGAAGGCGCGGCCAAGATCGCAGGCGAGGCCATTTTCGAGAACAACAAGCAACGCCTGGGCAAGGAACTCTACAACCACGCGTGCAGCCCCGGCTGTGTGATACAGTGCTCGAACACCTACTATGCCGAGGACGGATCGGAGATCGTCTCCTGCGTGGAGTACGAATCGGACTGGTCCCTGGGCGCAAACTGCGGTATCGATGACCTGGACGGCATCGCCAAGCTGGTGTACTGGTGCAATGCCTACGGCGTAGACACCATCGAGACCGGCGACGCCATCGCTGTGGCGATGGATTCCGGCTATCTCCCGTTCGGCGATCTGGATGGCGCCATCGCGCTGCTGCACGAAATGGGCAAGGGCACGGCGATGGGGCACATCCTGGGCGGCGGCACGGCGTTCACGGCCAAGGCGTTCGGCAATCCGCGCTCCCCGTCGGTGAAGGGGCAGGGGATGCCGGCCTACGAGCCACGCGCCGTCAAGGGTATCGGCGTCACCTACGCGACCACCACCATGGGCGCCGACCACACCGCCGGCTATACCATCGCGCCGGAAATCGCGGGCGTGGGCGGCAAGTCCGATCCGCTGGCCTCCGAGCCGGGTAAGGCCGACCTGAGCCGCGCGTTCCAGATGACAACGGCTTTCCTCGATTCCACCGGGCACTGCCTCTTCATCGCCTTCGCCATTTTGGACATCGCCAGCGGCTTCGAAGGTATGGTCGAAGAAGTGAACGCGATGTATGGGCTAAATATGACGATTGACGACGCCGTCGCTTTGGGTGGCGAAATCCTCAAGCGCGAGCGCGCCTTCAACATCGGCGCGGGCCTCACGCACCTGGACGACCGCCTGCCGGAGTTTATGAAGTACGAGAAACTCCCGCCGCACAACGTCGTCAACGACCTGCCGGACGAAGTCTTCGATGCCGTTCACGGCAAAATGTAAGCTGCTGTTCAGTTTTCGCGTTTGAAATTAGACGCCGGAAGGGATTTCCTTCCGGCGTCTGCCGTTCTGTAGACCGGGCGTCTCGCCCGGTTGCGCGCGGGCGAGACGCCCGCGCTACACACACAATGCCAGCAAATCATCCACGTACGCCGTCGCCAGGCAGATGACGGTATCGGCAGCGCCGTAATACAACTTGACCTCGCCGTCGTCTTCCAAAATCATCCCGCAGGGGAAGATGACGTCGTTGCGGAAGCCGTCGCTGGTCTCATACGGCGCTTCGGGAACCAGCAGCGGCGTCGGACACAGACCGATACATGTGCGTGGATCGTCCAAATCCAATAGCATCAAACCCGCCGTATAACGCTTTTGCCACTTAGCCTCCCAGCCGTTCTTACCACGCGCCGGATCGAAGTCAACCGCGTGAATCGTCGTCAGCCAGCCGCGGGGGGTTTTCACGGGCGGCGCTGCCGGGCCGATCTTGAGGTTGGCATACGGCACATCCTCCACGCCGAGGACGAAAGACGTGTTGCCCCAGTACCGCAAGTCGGTAGAATCGGAAAACCAGATGTCGAAACGTTCCCGCCCTCCCCGCCCGTAGATCGTCATCGGGCGCTCCAACCGCGCGTACTTCCCGCCGATACGCTCCGGGAAGAGGACGAGGTTGCGGTTATCCGGCGCGGTCAGGCTCAGGATTTCCCAGTGCGCAAAATCCTCGGTGACGGCAATGCCGCCACGCACGCCGTGTAGGGTATCGACGGCGAAAGCCATAGTGCAGCGCCCTTCGATAACAGTCAAGCGCGGATCGTAGGCGCGAACGATGCCGCCAGTCGCGCGCTCGCCGCCGAAGAGCCGGAAACACGGCTCAGGCTGCACCTCCCACTGCACGCCGTCATCGCTGAAGGCCAGCCCCAGATTCGTCCCCGCGAAGATGCCGCTGCCCGCGAAGTCGCCGTAATCGTTGCGAAATACCATCACGTACTTGCCCTGATATTTGGTCACGCCGGGATTGAAGAGCAACGTCGCCGGATACGGCACATCACGCCACGTCAAGAGCGGATTTGCCGGGTGACGCTGTATCACCGGATGTGAGGTTAATGCGCCAATCGTTGTATTTTCTATCATCGATTCCTCCCCATAGTCGGATAGGCGTTAGTCAGATAGTCTGGATAGAGTTTGCATTATACCCTGATTAGAGAAGTTATAGAGACTTTCATCGCACTACAATCGGAATTTCCGACGAAGTTCCAGAATATTGTATAAAAATACTTGACAAATAATGAACAATAATGTATAATATAAACAAGATAAGGATATAACATTTAGATAAAAAGGGGGAATCATACAATGGAACACGGGTATTTCGTTAATTATGTAGCGCAAGCCGTCGTTGCGGAAAGGCTGAATTTTGCACGCCGCGAGCAGCTGATTCCGGATCGCGTCCAGTTGTGGCCGATCATCAATGCTGTGGTCGAAAAAGTTAACGTTGCAGTCCAGCGTATCATCAAAAATGTAGATCGCCAAATGCGCCGTTGGGTAGACACACAAACCGCCTGCACGTGGCGCGATCTCTCACTGGCGAACTGCTAATTCAAAATTAAAAACCATATCAAACAAAAAGGGGATAAGAGAATGAATACCAAGGCACCTGAAAAAGTTTTTGTCGGCTTACGCCGTTTCAATATCGTGATGGGCTTCTTGCACCTACTTCAGGGCATCCTGATGATCGTGCTGAGCAACGACACCACCTACCCCATCTTCACCAACTTCTTGAAGTTTGATCGGGCGACTTTCTCACTCGTTCCAGATCCAAAACTCGCCTACAATTTGCGCTTCGGCCCGGCAGTCGCGGTGTTCCTGCTAATTTCGGCGGTGGCGCACTTCTACCTCTCCACCGTCGGCTACAAGAAGTACGTCGCCAACCTGAAGCGTGGGATGAACCCCACCCGCTTCTACGAATATGCGCTCAGTTCGTCCCTGATGATCGTCCTCATCGGGATGCTCGTGGGGATTTGGGACCTGGGCAGCATGATCCTGATGTTCGGCATCAATGCGATGATGAACTTGTTCGGCATTATGATGGAACTCCACAATCAGCACACGGAGCGTACCGACTGGACGGCCTTCATCTACGGCTCGATCGCCGGTATCATCCCGTGGATCGTCATCGTCCTCTACTTCCTCAGCGCGATTACGTCCACTGACGCCAAGCCACCGACGTTTGTCTACTTCATCGTCGCCAGCATCTTCGTCTTCTTCAATGGGTTTGCGGTCAATATGGTGCTCCAATACAAAAAGGTCGGCAAGTGGAAGGACTATCTCTTCGGCGAGCGGGTGTATATCATTCTCAGCCTCGTCGCCAAGACGCTGCTCGCCTGGCAAATCTTCGCCGGGACGCTGGCGCCAGTATAAAGAGGGCTTTGACAGGATTGACAGGATTTTCATAATAGAAAAGAGGGCCGTCGCAAAAAGGACGGCCCTCTTTCGTTTGATTATGCTCATCAATGTCCATCAAGACCAGCAGTTATGAGGCATTTTTCACGAAACCCTCTCCTCACTCCTCCCCAATGACCTCCCACTGCCGTCCCCCTGTCCGCTGCGATATCCCCTCCCACGGCAAGCCATAGTCCGGCAAAGTCGGTTGCTGTGGTTGCTGAGGGATCTGCATAATGATTGGCGGGATCGCCATTTGTTGCGGTGGTTGGCGCTGTCCTCGCTTGGCCAACACAAAGATCAGCAATCCGATGATGGCCAACAAGGGCACGCCCGCTAACAGCAGCCCGATGATCAGCGCCAGCGTGTCATCGCTGAGCCGCTGCACGACCACCACTGCCGTCACCACTGCAAACACCACGCCGACCAGGGCCACGAACCGCCCTAAGCGTTGTCCCAATCGCGGTCGCTCCTCGTAATAGTCATAGCCGTTGTCTCGAATACGCATTGTTTTCTCTCCTGCTGGTGAAAATCTTCTTCTTCCCCGATTTCTACGCGCCATTACCCCGTTTCGCGCAAGTAAGGGGCGTAGAAGTTCACGTAGAAGAAGTATTGAGACGGTCAATTGCCGCCTGCGTCATCTGCCAGTGCCAGCCCCCGGCTGACACGTCTTCGCCAAAGAGATAGTGCAAGGCCCTGCTCTTGCTGCCCCATTCGCCGCCGTGCTGTGCCCACCACGGCGCGAGCCGCGCCGCTAACTGCGCCACATCGTCGTCGCCGGATACCGATGCTTCTTCCTCTGCCATTTCAGGTTCAGGCAGAGCCAGGCGCGATGTTGCGGGGATATGCCCATTGCCCGGCAGGTCTTGCGCTGTGCTGTACGCGGCCTGGAAGCGCGTGATCTGCTCAGCACACACCGCCAGGAAGTCACCACGCCCCTGCAGGCGTTCTGCGCCGGTACCACCGCGCCCAGCCGCGATGCGCGCATCGTCGGCGCTGACGACCTTGCCCACCACCCGCAGCGGGAAGTTGGCGCGCACGATGCCTGACAAGATGGCTGCCGAGGGACGCTGCGTCGCGGCGATCAGGTGTAGCCCGGCTTCGCGTCCCCGCTGCACCAGGCGTTCCAATGGCGCACTCACCCCGTCACCGCTCATCACCAGATCAGCCAGTTCGTCGATGCACACGACGATGTGCGGCAAGGTCTCCCTACGTTGGTCCCGGGCGGCCAGCAGGCGCACGAGAGAGCGCAAGGCTTCCACTGCGGCGGACGGCTCGGTAATAACCGGGCGCACCAGGTGGGCGGCGTTGAAAGACGCCGGGAACGTGCGCCCCTTTGGATCAATCAGCAACAAGCGCACAACCTCCGGCGTGTTACCCAGCAGCAAGCTGGCGGCAATGGTACGTAGTAGCACCGACTTGCCACAGCCGGTGGTCCCAGAGATGAGGATGTGCGCCACATCAGGCGACGGCAAACGCGCCAGCAAAGGGGTGCTGTGCTCATTCAAGCCGAGCAAGGCCGTAGCAATGGGCAGCGGTGATACATCCTGCAGGACACCGGCCAACGTCACCGGACGGGGATCGGGGTGGTCGAATTCCAGGATGACA
>DAOLUH010000101.1:0-10659 GCA_035420085.1 Anaerolineae bacterium | reverse complement strand
CGCGCTCGGTGCCGTCTTCCCACAAGCCGACGATGTCCTTCACGCCGTAGCCGTGCCCGTGGAAGGCGACGACGACGGGGTGGGGCGCTGTCCCCTGCTTGGGGATGAGGATGTAAACCGGCATCAGCGTGTACGCCGAGGTGCGCAGCAGCCACTTCTCGCGGATGTAATCGCCTTTATCAACACTTTCCAGCCAACGCGGACTGAGCGGCGCGGCAGGGAGAACGTCCACTTGGCCCGCAAACCCCAGGATTTCCATCAAAGCGGCGCGGGTAGTCTGTTGCCAGGTCTCGGCTGTGGCGCGGCTCTTGGCGTGAAACCGATAGGGCGCTCTCTCCGGCGCATAGAGTCGCCACAGCGCGTGCGCGGGTTGCAACTCGAGCAATTCCTGGTGATCGAGTTTGACCGTGCTCATATTCACACCATTGGCGCCGCGCGCTGGCACAGTTGCAGTGCTATACCCCAGGGATCGCGTAGCATGACGAGATGCCCGCCATCGTCCGTTTTTTGATCGCTGACCAGGGTAGCGCCGTTGGCAATGAGCGTATCTCGCGTCGCGGCTGCATCTTCGACGGCAAACGCGATGTGAAAACACAGCGGGTGCTGCGTGGCGTAGTCAGGGATAGGGGCGATGGGGTTGGTGTAGACTTCGATGGTGACGCGCCCGGTCGCGTCGGCCAGGAAATGCATGTGGGGCGGCTCTGGGATGGAACGGACGACCTGCATGTTCAAATGTTCCACATACCAAACCGCCATTGCAGCGGCGTCGGGGACGTTGATGCCAAAGTGTTCAAATTTCATCGGGAGCCTCCTTTGAGTTCAAAGTCCAACGTCGAACGTCGAAAGTCAGGGGACATTTTGACACAATTTGTGGCGAGCGCAAATGGCGTTTACGGGTGTAGCGACGACTTCAGTCGTTTGTGTGTGTAAAAAGCGACTGAAGTCGCCACTACGCTGTTTCCCAAAGATGATCGTAGAGGGCAGCCGTGCGGCCTTGATAGGCGCGCAGCAATTCACTGGCATTGGTATCTCCCGCGCTGTGCGCCAGCATGAGCCTGCCTTCCTCAACGCAAAGAGCATCGTGCAGCGGCAAGATTTCGCGTAACAAGAATTGTGCGTATTTGGCAAGGCGGAACGGACCATGCGCGCGCGGCGTTTCGCCCGGCAATGCCTCTACCGCGACAGAATAGAGGCCCTTCACGTTTTGGATCAAGTCGGGCAAATCCAACGATCTCGCAAAGACAATGGTGTAGTACCAACCAAACAACTCGCCTGTCTCACAACCGTGCGCGTCGCTCACGCCGACGATGGGGATGGTTTTGCCGCGCGCGCGTTCATCGTGGTAGCGCGCCACCTGGAGCATGTTTGATTCGATCTCGAAGGGGTGATAGCCGCCGATAAGTTCCAGCGCGTCATACGGTTGACGGTCGAAGAGGAGCGTCGTCAGCGCCTCTGGCACATCATAGCGATGACCGGCGTACCAGTAAGGATGGCAGAAGACGGCCAGCCCGCCGCCAGCGCGGATCTTGTCGAAGCTCCAGACGCAGGAAGCATACGTGGAGCGATCCACGCCGGGCGGGAAGTCATCGAACGCATCAGCGAGGATCTGGACTTCGCGCCGGTAAACTTCGCTTTTGAACAGGTCGTTTACGCTGAAGCTGCCGCCAAAGTTGATGATGTGCACGGGATTGTCGGGCGGGTGTACTTCCTCGCCGGGATAGAGGCGCAGATCAATGGGAACGCCGTTGAAGGCGCGGTTGGCTTCCAGCGATGGCGCGTACTTGTGGTGGTCAGTGATCGCCATAAAGTCCAGCCCGATGCGCCGTCCGGCCCCGGCGACGTAGGCCGGCGACTCTTTGCCATCCGAGTGATAACTGTGGATGTGAACATCGCCTTTGTAGGGGCGGCGGCTGAACAAATCGTCATCCAGCGCGTAAAGGCGGGTTTCTGCCAGTGGTTTTTCACGCTGACCGATCAGCAGCGTGTATTCTTGCTCACTCTCGAAGTTATAGCGTATCTGAATGACATCCCCATCAACGGAGGGTTTGCGTACTACCGGCGGAAGCTTGGTGGTCTGTGTGCGCTCGCCCTCCGCCGGATAAAGTGTCACCTCCAGCGCTGTGGCGACGGCGCGGACGTGATCAAACAAAGGCCGGATGGTGATCGTTGTTTCATGTCCGGCGCGGATGATTTTGGGGTAAATGTCGAAGTAACGATTGTCGTTGCGCATTGTGAAGGGTTTCCTTTTCGATGTTGTCAACCAATTTTGAGCGCCCCTGTTGCAGTGGGGTCAAACTCTTCCGGCCAGATGGTGTACTGATTGTAAGTAGCCCGATCGAGGTTGGCGCCGTCCAGCCGCGCGTGCGTGAAGTTCGCCCACAGCAGCACCGCGCCGGTCAGATTTGCTGCCGTCAAAACAGCTTCCTCCAGATTGGCGCGCAATAGATTGGCTCCGGAGAGGTTTGCCTGTGATAGGTCCGCCCGCTTGAGATTCGCCATCACCAGGTGCGCGCCGTGCAAGTCTGCGGCGTGAAGATCAACGCCGGTTAGCGTTGCGCCGCCCAGTTCGGTTTCGACCAAACGACTCTGCGCCATAGCACTCCAGCCCAGATTCGCGCCGACTAAAACCGCGTGGGTCATGTCGGCTTCTCTGAGCAGTGCGCCTGCCAAATTGGCGCTTTGCATATTCGCGTTGGCGAAATTCACCCCATTGATCTCCGCTTCGACGAGGTGGGCGCGCCTGAGATCTGCACGCGCCAGTGTGATGAGTGACGGGCCTGTGGAAATTAACCCGGCGTTGTACAGGGCTTGGATGATCTGCCCTTTTTCTTTGGGCGTGCTATGCTGTAGCATGAGGAATGTGCGGGTTTGAATGGTTGCCTGTGTTTCGGGTTGTCGCGCTTTTTGCGCAGTCAATAACGCAGTGAGCCAGTGCATATATTCGGCAAAGGAAAGTACCGGCTCCGCAACGGCAGCGGTGGTTGGAGTGGCGCTGTCGGCGACTTCGCAAAAAGCACTGAAAGGTTTGCCGGTGAGTTCGAGACAGAGGCGATTGAGCGCCTCGAGAATATCGGCGTGAGCGACGGCGCGCTGAGTCGCCGGGAGATCGGCGCTGGTCGCTGTAATCAGATTTTCGAACAGGCGCTGCTGTAGAATACGCAGGGCAGCAACTTGGGGGGCGTCATCGCCCACAGTCGCGATGAGTTTTTGCAGTCCGTGCTTATAGTAATCGAACAACACTTTGGTCATGACGCCCCCCCGATGCTGTGCGAACAGAAAACCCGCCGAACTCGATTATCACAGTTATACCGCAGAGATGCAAGTCTGCCAAGCGCAAGACGAGGCGGGATACCGTGGGTGATTACCGTGACCAGCGCTCGTGAACGGGTGGGAACGGCGGGTAGGGCGCGTGCGGTTCAGCCTGGTACCAGTAGGCGACCGAGGCGATGTCGTCGGTCAGCGGCTCGTATTTCCCGTTGGGCCACCACCCAAGCGCCTGGATGGTCACCTTCAGATCGCGCTTGAAGCGGATGGGATCGAACACGTGCCAGCGATAGAGACCGTGACGCGGTACTTCCCCCGGCTCTTTCCGGTACAGTGGATAGCCCAGGAACGCCGTCGAATAAGTTTCGCCGTTGAACCCCCACGCGCCGCAGAAGTAGTCTTCGGTGCCTGTACCGCAGATGGTGGGAAACTCTGTGTCGCCGTCCATGTAGAATTTAATTTCCCCTTCACCCCACCAGCCTTTGGAAAGCTGTGTCCACGCCAGGAATGTGCCGACGTAATGTCCCTGTCCTCGCACACCGTTGAGGATGACGTGCTCTGGATAGTCGCGCGTCGTCATTGCGCGCCGCCATTGCGCGTGGAAATAAGCCGCATTGTCGGGAACGGCGGTGAGCGCGTAGGTGATCTGGTAGAAGAAGCCGCCAATCGCGTCCTTGTGTTGGCTTTCGATGGTGATGCGCGCGTGTTTACGGAACGGCATCGGCCAATAGCTATTGAAACCGCCGGCGGGATTCACCGCCATCGGCAGCGAATTGACGTTGTAGCGCAGCGCGTGCCCGTTGCAGAAAAAATCGCCCAGCGGGACTTCGATGGAGGGCGTTGCCTCGTCATCCCAGAAAAAACGCAGGACTGTATCGCGGTACGCACGCGGATCCACGGTGATCCAGATATGCTGGATGATGCCTGGCCCTTCGATATCCGCCAGCGTCGTCGTCGTACCTGGCTCCAACGTGATGCAGGGGCGGATTTTCCATCCCTGCCCCAACATGGATCCGGCGTTGTTGGCGTCAGGAACGGCTTGCGCCCCACCACCCTTCGCACCGGTTGGATTTTCGGCAGAAATCGAGCGCGTTTCCGCATCAGAGAGCAGCGGTAAGCTCCCCAAGCCCAAATTGAGTCTGTAAATTTCGTTCATCAGGACCTCCTTGTAGATCGGGAACGGTGGTGAGAGATTGGGCGTTAGCAAATTCCCCAACTTTTATACGCTATATGATAGCGTGTTAAATAAAAAAGAGCAACCTGGTTAAGTTATGATTGGGTTAAAGGCTATTGACAGAACCCAAAGTTATGCTATCATCTAGGATGTAGTTGCACATACCCTATAACCTATACGCCTAATGTCCCTGTCTGAGTGAGATGGGGCAACGGGGGAACCAAATGGGGGGCGAGTCGGTCGGTAAGACCGTAGGGCGAGCTTCTTCGGCCCGAGTCCGACAGCTAACCTCGTAGGCGTGGAAGAAGGCACCTGGTGTTGAAAGGTGCCCTTTTTCTTTTTAGGGCGCCTTATTGGTGAAGTTTCGCTATGCCGAAACAGGTTTTGACCAATAAGGAGGATTGGATGCGTGATATAGAGCAGCCGGTAGCCATACCGGCGGTTGTGACACCGAATTTCGCGGCGCAATTGCCGTCCTCGGTGCTGACCACTTTGCGGGCTGAAGGTGTCCGCCCCGACGAATTAACCCTGGCGGTACAGTCAGATCTGGCTCCCGATGGGCAGTTCGGCGAGCAATGGCTGTTGTTGAACCCCCACGACCTGTGGGTGGTCGAGCGCCATAACGGCACCGCGAATCTGCGGCACAAGTTCCCCCTGGATAAAATCGAGGATGCAAAAGTCGAACGCTGCGTCGGCAACGGCCTGATGCAGGTGACGGTGGACCAGCAGCCGCACGTCCTGTTGCATTATTCCAACGAGCTGACCGACCGCTTTGGACGGGTGGCGCACTACCTGCACACCCGCGCGGAGTACGGGGCAGACGTTCCCGTGCCTGACCCGGCGGCAGACAGTCACACCTGCCTGGTGTGCGGGCGTTCCCTCGTCGATACATCGTCCAAAGTCTGCCCCAACTGCATCCAGCGTGGCAAGCTGTTCCGCCGCTTGCTGGAACTGGCCCGCCCCTACTGGGGCAAGATGGGCCTGATAGTGATCCTGTTGGTAGTGGGGGTCCTGGTGGACTTGTTACCTCCCTACCTGACCCGCATTCTTATTGATGACGTACTGAGGATTGATGGAACTGCGGGAGGCGACCCAACGCTCTTGCCCTGGCTGGTTGGCGGATTGTTGGGCATACAGGTTATTCGGGTGCTCCTCACAATCGTGACCAACTGGTCAACGATTAACGTCAGCGCCCGTTTCACATCGGGTATCCGCGATCAACTGTTCGCGCATCTCAAAAAGCTCTCTGTGGATTACTTCGACAAGAACCAGGCCGGGCGCCTGATGACGCGCGTCAACCAGGATACGGAGGAGCTACAAGGGCTTGTCTCACAGATGACGACGTTCACCTTGAACATCATGTTGGTCATCGGCATTGGCGTGGTGCTGTTTACGATGGCCCCATCTTTGGGCTTGTACGTTTTGATTCCTACGCCCTTTGTGGTGACGGCGGCCTACCTCTATTATCGCTACATGCAGCCGCACTTCCGCCGCTTCTGGGTGGCCCGCTGGCGCTTGAACGCGATGCTGAACACGTTCCTCTCCGGCGTGCGCGTGGTGAAGGCATTCGCCCAGGAAGACGAAGAAGAGCGGCGTTACCATAACCGCAATGTGAGTTTGCTCGATTCGCGTCTGCAAGTTGACCTGGCGTGGAGCAAGTTCTTCCCGGTGATCTCGTTCGCGTTCAGCGCGGGCGGTCTGATTATCTGGTACGCTGGTGGGCGCGCGGTGCTGGCTGATAAGATCACCCTGGGCACGCTGATGGCCTTCTTGAGCTATCTGGGGATGTTCTACGGGCCGCTTTCCAACCTCACCCACGTCAGCCAGGCGTTGAACCGCTTCCTTACCATTTCGCAGCGCACGTTTGAGCTGTTGGATGAAGAACCGGAAAAGACGCCAGCGCAGCCGGTGCGCGGCGCGCGCGCGGGCGGCAGGATCGAGTTCGACAAAGTAACCTTCGGCTACGACCCTTACTATCCGGTGCTCCGCGACATCAGCTTTACCGTCGAGCCGGGGGAGATGATTGGGATCGTTGGGCACAGCGGCGCGGGCAAGACGACGTTGGTGAACCTGCTCTGCCGTTTCTACGATGTGACGCGCGGCGCAATCCGCATTGATGGCGTGGACCTCCGCGACCTTTCAATGGAGGAGATTCGCCAGGAAATCGGCATTGTCTTGCAGACGCCGTTCCTGTTCCACGGGACGCTGGCGGAGAACATCGCCTATGGCAAGCCCAGCGCGACGCGACGTGAGATCATCCAGGCGGCGAAAGCGGCAAACGCGCATGGCTTCATCACGCAACTGCCCGAAGGCTACGATACGATTGTGGGCGAGGGTGGGGCCGGGCTTTCCGGCGGCGAACGGCAGCGCATCTCCATCGCGCGCGCGATCCTGCACAATCCGCGTATCCTGATCCTGGACGAGGCGACCTCGTCGGTAGACACCGACACCGAGCGCCAAATCCAGGAAGCGTTGAACGAGTTGGTGAAGGGACGTACCACTATCGCCATTGCGCACCGCCTTTCGACGCTGTACAATGCGGATCGCGTGTTGGTCATCAATCGCGGCAAGTTGGAGGAGCAAGGTCCGCCCAAGCAATTGATGGACAACAAAGGCTCGTTCTACCATCTCGTGCAGATGCAGACGCAGTTAGCCAGCCTCGAAGGCGTGGCGGCGGTGTAAGGAGGCGCGATGCCCAAAGCCTTTGAAGTTGTCTACCTGGACCCGCAGCGCGTCACCTTTGAGCGCAAAGGCGATACCTTGAGCCTGACACTGCAAACTGATGCCGCGCCCGATGGCGCAGCCGACGGAACAACCAACATCATCCATTACCCGCGCGTCGCGCTGCGGGCGTGTTTCCCGGTCTCCGACAGCACGGAATTCCTCTCGGTGCGCGATGCGACCGACGAGGCGTTGCCTGAGTTGGGCATCATCGAGGATTGGAGTCAGTTGCAATCCGACAGTCGCGCTGCAGTGGCCGCTGAGTTGGGCTTACACTACTTTGTCCCTGAGATTACGCAGGTGTTCGAGATTAAAGAGGAGTTGGGATTTCTGTATTGGACGGTGCAGACCGACAAGGGGCGTAAAGAGTTTGTGATGCGCAATAGCGTGATCCATTACGCCCGCGAGGTCGCGCCGGGGCACTGGCTGCTGATTGACGTCAACGAGGCGCGTTACGAAATTCCCGACGTTGCCGCGTTGGACGCGCACAGCCAGAAACTGATCCAGCAATTTCTGTATCTGTAGGAACGTTCCAACGTTTCAACATCCAAACGTTCCAACGGTTTTCGGTATCTTGGGAATGGCAGATGGGGCCTGCGATTCCTTTGTATACAGTCGCGTATTGCTTGTTTCTTCTTCCTTTCTTTGCAGAGAGCGTAGAAGCCTGACCGCTTCTGCGCTCTCTGCGTTTCTGTGACTCTTTGTCGCTCTCTGCCTCCGTCTCCGGGGTAGGGAGCGACAAGTCCGGGCATTGACACTTCCGCCGACGCCCCTACAATTGTCCTATCATTCATTAACTTTCAACGTGTAACCTGTAACTTGAAACCAATCTGGCAGGAGGCTACTATGGCAAAACCAATCACAATCAAAGACGTAAAAGTGATCCTCACCCAACCTGCCGGTTCGCGGCTGGTGATCGTCAAGGTCATCACCTCGGAGCCGGGGCTGTACGGGTTGGGCTGCGCGACGTTCACGCAGCGCTTCCACGCGGTCGTCGCGGCGCTCGAAAAGCACCTTATCCCGTTCGCCATTGGGCGGGATGTGGCGCGCATCGAGGAATTCTGGCAGATGGCGATGGTGCATAGCTATTGGCGCAACGGCCCGGTGCTCAACAACGCCATCTCCGGCATTGACCAGGCGCTATGGGACATCAAAGGCAAGCTGGCGAACATGCCGGTTTACGATTTGCTCGGCGGCAAGTGCCGCGAGGGCGCGGCGGTCTACACGCACGCTGATGGCCGCTCGCCGGAAGAAGTGACCGAGAACGTCAAAAAATTCATGGCCGAGGGCTACCGCTACATCCGCATCCAGATGGGCGGCTACGGCGGGCGCGGCGACACGATGGTGAAGCCCGAAGGCGCGCCCGAAGGTGCGTACTACGACCCGCGCGCGTACTGCCGCAACATGCTGCGGATGATGGAGCACGTCCGCCAGGAAGTCGGTGACGAGATCGAGCTGCTGCACGACGTCCACGAGCGCCTGCAACCCATTGACGCGGTGCGCTTCGCCAAAGACGTGGAGCCGCTCAACCTCTTCTTCCTGGAAGACGACCTCGCGCCGGAAGACATCGCCTACTTCCGCCACATCCGCCAGCAGTGCGCCACGCGGATTGCGATGGGCGAGCTGTTCAACAGCCCGCACGAATGGCAGCCACTCGTCGAAGAGCGCCTGATTGACTTCTTGCGGATGCACGTCAGCCAGATGGGCGGGATCACGCCCGCGCGTGCCGTCGCGTTGTTCGCCAACATGTACGGCGTGAAGACGGCGTGGCACGGACCGGGCGATACCTCGCCGGTGGGCCACGCCGCGAACCTGCACCTCGACCTGTGGGCGCCCAACTTTGGCATTCAGGAATGGTGCCGCTTCCCGGAGCACGTCTACGCCATGTTCCCCGGTCTGCCCGAAGTGCGCAACGGCTACATGTATCCGAGCGACAAACCCGGCCTGGGTATTGACATTGACGAAGACCTGGCGGCCAAATATCCGTGTCAGGATACCATCGAGTGGTGGACGCAGACCCGCTGGCCTGACGGCAGCCCGGCGCGACCGTAGCTAAAACGTGAAGCGTAAAACGTGAAGCAACGCTTACGTTTTACGTTTTACGCTTTAGTCCTATACCAGATGCGCTTGCAGGGTGATTTCGACGCTGGCGAGGGCCTGGGAGACGGGACAGCCGGTTTTGGCGGCGTTAGCGTGTGCCAGGAACGTGGCTTCGTCAATGCCGGGGACTTCGGCTTCGGTGGTCAGCTCGATGCGCACGATTTTGAAGCCGCCCTCGACCTTATCCATCTTGACGGCGGCTTTGGTTGCCACACGGGTGGGGGTGAACCCGGCCTCGGCCAGCATGTGGCTCAGCGCCATCGAGAAGCAGCCGGCGTGCGCCGCGCCGATGAGTTCTTCGGGATTCGTGCCCATCCCGTTCTCAAAGCGCGAGGTGAAGGAGTAGACGCCCTCGAATGCGCCGCTGCCAAGCTTCATTGTGCCGTTGCCTTTGACCAGATTCCCTTCCCATACTGCGGATGCGGTTCTTGTGATCATTGTTTTCTCCTTAATCGTATAAAGTATATTTAGTATATAATTATATTATAAATTATTTGGCCGATTTTTGCAAGTGGCAAAATCGCGGTTTGAGGTGACAAATGCGAATTGACTTACATGTTCACACGGTAGAACGTTCACCATGTGCGGTTTCCGGTGAGGAAGAACAAATTCTGACGGCGATGGATCGGGGCCTGGATGCGCTGGCGATTACCGATCACGCGCTTCTGGTACCAGAGGAACACATCGCGGCGTTAAACCAGCGATATGCGCCGTTTCGCGTTTTTGGCGGGGTGGAAATCACCGTTCAAGAGAACGAAGACCTGCTGGTATTAGGCGTCCACGATCCGTTGTTGGAATCCATAAAGTGGACTTATCCAGAATTGCACACCTTTGTGCGTGAACGGGGGGGGTGGATTGCGCTGGCGCATCCTTTCCGCTATCACCCGGATATTGTCATTGACATCGCGCACTATCCACCCGACGCGCTGGAAAGCTGTTCAAGCAATATCGCTTTATCCAACCAACTGCGTATCCGTGAGATGGCAAAGCAACTTGGCATCTCGTGGGTATGCAATTCTGACGCCCATACAACGCGGTCGCTTGGGGTGGGGTATAACCTATTGAAGGAAGAGCCGGCGGACGACGCGGATCTCGTGCGCATTTTGCGCGCGGGGGCATTTCTCGGTGTCTGTACGATAACGTAAACGTAGGGCGGGAACAACCCGCCCTACGCCCTCAATTCGATTCTTTGTGATTTTAGCGTCCCGGCAACTCGCAGCTTAACTCCGGTCCCTCAGGGTGCAGCGCCATGAAGATCTTCTCCGCCGAAAGCGGCAAATTGTTGAAGCGGACGCCGGTCGCCGCATAGAGTGCGTTGGCGATGGCCGGCGCGGTGGGCACCATCACGTGTTCGCCGACGCCGCGCGCGCCCCACGGGCCGTCTTCCAGCGGCGTCTCGA
>DAOLUH010000100.1:0-11705 GCA_035420085.1 Anaerolineae bacterium | reverse complement strand
TTTGATTACGAGACTGAATTTCGGAAACTCACTGGAAAATAAGCGAACCAAGAGTGTTCATGCTTGATTTTTGCAATAGAGTATTGATAGTCGTGTTGTGAATGTAGAAGAGACGGGTCATAAATTCTCGATCACCCGCACCGCCCCACCAACATTGAGGAAGCACAGCGCCGAACGCGGGCGCACGCCAAGCAGCCGCTCTGCTGCATCCAGATAGCGCGTCACTTGTGCGCGGTAGTCCGTATTGTCGAGTAACGCAGTCAACGCGGCTTGATCGGTGACGTGATCGGTTTTGAACTCCACGAGCGTCCATTGCCCATCGGTACGGAACAATGCGTCGAGCGTGCCGCGCTCCAGTGCGCCGTCCGGCGTAGAGAGCGTGTACGGGACTTCGTGGAGACGTTGCGTCGCGCCGTTCATTGCTGCGTACAACTCGGTGGCCTGGAAGCGTGTGAGCATCCGCGCCGCGCGTTGGACGGCGTTGCGCAGTTCGGCGGCGTCGGTGATGCCGCGCCCGCGCGCTTCGGCTTCAGCCCAGTGCGCGAAGAGCGCGCCATCAGGGAAGATCCACTGTTCCAATGCGCCGTGTACCAACGTCCCCACCACCCAGGCCGGAGCCGTGGGACGGGGCTTTTCTGGAACCACGCGCCATACCCGCCGTGGCGGATCGCGGTGCGCGGCTTCGGTGTCATCATTGGTTGTGGAGGGTGGGGGGATGAGCGGATCAAGCAACGGCAAGGTCTCCGGCAAGGCAGCCTGCACAGACGGCGCGGTGGACACGCTCGGTGCAGTGATCTCCGCGTTGCCCTCATAGAGGAAGCAGCTCACCGGCTGTGTTCCGGCGGACAATGCCACGTGCTGGATTGCCTCCCCCTCAGGATCGCACGGCGGCGCGGAGTCACTGAGGTGCAGCGCCGTGTCCAGCCGTTCCAACCAGCCGCCAAGACCCAGGCCGTCCTTGCGCGCACTCACCGTCCCGCTGAGGATGAGCATATCCTGTGCCCGCGTCGCGGCAACGTACAACAACCGGTCCGATTCCGCCGCCTCTTGATCTGCTGCTGCCTGGTGCGCCAGGCGATAGGCCAGCGAGGTGGCGGCAGGGGCTTCGTCTTCGCCTGCGCTTTTCAATGGCGGCACGACACCCAGAAGTGAGTCCACCACCGCTTCACGCCCGCCGCGCGCGGCCTTCCCGGCGTCGCCGATGACGATGACCGGGAATTCCAGCCCTTTGGCCGCGTGGACGGTCATCAGTTGCACCGCACCCACGCTCAAGGTGTGCGCTTCGCCCTCGCGCGTGCCCGCGTCGCGCAGTTGCGTCACGTAGTCCAGGAACTCACTGACACTGACGATGCCGCTGGTGTGCGCGTCCGTCAGCAGTTTGGCGAGGTTGCCTGCACCCCGCGCCTGTCCTGCGCGCAATAGCGCCGCGCGGTAGTGCGTCGTGTCCAGGAAATCCTTGAGGAGTGCGGCCACCGTCACCCGGCCCGCCTGCGCGTGCAGATGTCGGATGAGGGCAACGGCTTCCACCGCACAGGGGGCTTCGTCGGCCAGAAAATCCAGCGAAGCATTGTTGAGCACCGACCACAGCGACGGAGCCTTTTGCGCTGTGCGTTCCTCGGTCAGGCGATAGAGCGCCAGGTCGGAAAGGCCACACGCCGGGGAACGCAGCAGGCCGGCCAGGGCCAGGTCGTCGGTGGGATCGGCCAGGACGGTCAGCGCGTTGAGGACGTCGCGCACTTCCGGGCGTTCGTAGAAGCCGCGCCCGGCCACGGTGAGGAAGGGGATGCCGGCGCGTTCCAGCGCGTTCTCGTAGGGGGCGAAGGACGTCGAGGCCCGGCAGAGAATGGCGATGTCGCCGTAGTCCAGGGGACGGGTTTGTGCCTGCCCGGTGTCGGGATCGCGCGTCGTCAGTTGCACGTGCCCGCTTTTCACCAATGCTGCCAACCGTGTGACCAATGCCTCCGCCGCTTTGTCCAGCGCGCCGCCGGTCTTGCTACCCACGCCCAGGTGCAGTTCGATGAAGGGCGACGTTAGTCCGGCAGGGGGCGATTCGCGGGAGTGCGTGAGTGCGGCGAACGGTTCGACGTAAGGTCGCGTCGGGTCTTCGTCCACGCCCAGCACCGGTTGCAGCAGGGCGTTCAGAGCTGTGATAAGGTCGCGGTGCGCCCGGTAGGAAGTCTTCAGGAGGTATGCTTTGCCCTGAACAGCGATCTCTCGCTGAGCGGCGCGAAACACGGTGACGTCCGCGCCACGGAAGCGGTAGATGGACTGCTTGCCGTCGCCGACGATGAAGCGCTTGCCCGCATCGCCGTTGAGCAAGGCCAGCAGATCGCGCTGGCGGGCGTTGGTGTCCTGGAATTCATCCACCAGCAGCGCGCGCACTTCGGCCTGCCAGCGCGCGCGGGCGGCGGGGTGATCGCGCAAGAGCGCCAGCGCGCCGGCTTCCAGGTCGTCGAAGTCGAGGGCGCGGCGGTCTTCCTTGAGGCGTGTGTAGGTTGCCAGCGCGTAGTCGTACAGCCGCAGCAACTCCGGGAGAATCGCCTGCGCCAGAGTCTGATCCAGCGCCAGGTCAATGCCTTTCCCCACCAACGCGGCAAGGCTGTCGTCGTAACGGTTTTGCAGTTCCTTGATGATGGCTTTGGGATTGGCGGGGGACCAGTTAGCCTGTCGCCCACCTTGTTTCATCGCTTCCCGCAACGGCGCGAGTTGTTTGGACACCGTCGCCCAATCGTCCGCTGCATGTGCCGTCGTGATGATATCCCAGAGACGCAACAACTCACGCAAGGGCGCGGCCAGATTGTCCCCGGCGGCTTCGGCGCGTGCCAGCGTTTCGTCAGCGCGCAGGGCCAGCAGATCGGCAAAGTCTGCCTGTACCGCGTCGTCTTCCACAAAGGCGCGCAGCCGGGCCACCAGATGCGGTTCCCACACGGCCCACCAATCGTCCGGGCGGGGGAGGGCGGCAATGTCCAGCCGTTGCTTGAGCAGTTGGGTCAGAAGTCGCGGCAGTTCCCATTCGCCGAAGTCGGCGAACAGGCGCGCGGCCTGCGGATCGTCGGCGGCCCAGGCCAACGCCGCCTCGACAGCCTGCGCCAGGAGCAGTGCGGCCTGGCCTTCGTCTAGCGTCTCGAAGCGTGGATCAATGGCGGCTTCGGCGGGATGGTTGCGCAGCAGTTCCCCGCACAGGCTGTGGATGGTGCCAATGCGCGCCGCGTCCAGAGCCTCGTAGAGTTGCTGCCAGCGGTCACGCTCCTTGTCGGTGAGTTGGCCTTCATCCAGGTAACGCCGCACTTCCTGCCGCACGCGGTTACGCATTTCGCGTGCGGCCTTTTTGGTGAAGGTGATAGCGACCACGGAACGCAGCGGCAGATCGTCCAACAGCAGGGACAGGTAGCGCGCCACGAGCGTGCGCGTCTTGCCCGCGCCAGCTCCGGCGGTCACGGCCACGTCCGCGCCCCGCGCCAGGATCGGCGGCGTCTGCTCAGGGCTGGGAAGCATCTGGATGAGCAAAGGATGCAAGATGCAGGACATAGGAGACTCGTTACTTGTTACTCGTTTCTCGTTACTCATTTCTTGCCTCTTGCTTCCTGTTTCTTGCCTCACCATTGTTTGGGCTGATAGTGCCAGCAGAAGGCTGCCGCCGGGCAGTAGGCGGGGCAGCCGTCGTCGGGTGAGGTGGGGACGAAGTGGCCTTGCCGCGCACCGCGCACGGCTTTCCAGGCGTGAGTGACGGCGGTGTGCATCGCGCCTGCTGGACCGAACAGCCCCGCCTCTTTGTCCGCGAACTTCGCCAGGGTAAAGCTGCTGGCTTCGGCGGCCTGGATGTGCCAGTAGAAACCGTCGGTGATGTTCCCCAGGCCTAGCGCCTCCTGTGCGACCAGGGCGTAGAGGGGCACTTGCAGTTTCTTCCCCTTCTTAACGTTGGCTACGGTAAAATCGCCCTTTCCACTGATTTTGTAATCAATGGTGCGCAAACGTCCGTCTGGCGTGCGGTCCACCCGATCAATCAGGCCGCGCAGCCGGAAACTGTCTGCTCCGTCACGGATGATTAGCGACGGTTGGTCATCCAGTCCAAACCTGGCCTCGTACGCGAACGGGACGAAGTCGTCCCGCAGGGCGTCTAGAGCAGTCAGCGAGCGGCGGATGTTCTCGATGATTTCGTCGCGGGTTTGCGTCCACCACGCGGTCGGGCGGAATTGCTGCTCGCGGGGGGCGATGTCCAATATCGGCGTCGCGACGTCAGGTATAGCCGCCAGTAGTTGTTCAAGCGCGGTGGGATCGGTGACGGCCTGGTAGAGTCGCTCGAAGATGTGGTGGTAGAGGGTGCCCAACTGCGCTGCGTCCAGCCCTTCGACGGGGCGGGCGCGCGGTTCCAATGCCAGGACGCTGCCCACAAAGAAGCGGAAGGGGCACTCGCGGTAGCTTTCCAGGCGACTGGCACTCCAGGATCGCGCCGGGCTGAAGCGTTGGGTGAAGATGTCGCCGACCAGGGTCAGATCGCCGTCGTAAAGTCCTGTTGTAGTCGTACCCAGGCGCTGCGCCAGCACGCGCGTCGCTCGTTCCAGCGCGGCGTGATACACTGGCTGACGGCGCGCCAATGCTTCCCAAACCGCTGCATCCCCTTGGGCGCTGAGTCCCAGGAGCAATTCCTCCCACGAGGCGGCCTCGTCCGGCGCGGGATAGCTGTGACTGGTCAGGTGTACCGGTGCCACGGCCACGCGGCGGCGCACCTCGTCCCAGTACGGCGACGCCTGCCACGGTGCGCCGTTGTCGGCGATGCGCGGGCGCGTGAGCAGCAGCGCCGCGCGCGGACGCGCAATGGCTTCGTAGAAGTATTCGGCTTCGGAACTGTCGGGGGAGGGCGAGAGAGCCAGGCCGAAGTCATCCCGCAGACGCTGCCGGTCGGCATCGCGCAGGAAGGGGTCTTCGGCCAGCGCCGCCGGGAACTCACCCTCGGCCAGTCCCAGCACGGCGACGGTGTGGAAGGGCACGCCGCGCGCCTGGGTCACGTCGGCGACCAGCAATGCCTCGCGGTCGGCGGGCAGCGGCAGACGATATGTCGCAGCCTCCACCGCGCCTTCGAGATCGCTCCAGAACGCGGCGAACGTCACAGGTGCGCAGGCCACGGCTTCATCGGCCCACACCAGCCCGCGCAGCACATCCTTGAGTGCATTGAGCGCGGCTAAGTCGCGCTCGCGCAACTCTAGTGGCCCGGCCAACACGCGCCGCACTACGCCCAGGTCGTTGGGAAGAGTAGCCTCATCCTCCGGTAGCACGTCGTCACCAATGAGGGATTCCAGCCAGGCAACGAACGTCCGGCAAGCGTGCTCCCCTTCCGGCGGGGTGACGCGCTGCACAAAGCAGTGGAATGTTGAGAGCAATGCCTCCGCCGCTGCCCCGGAGGGGGCGGTCAAGGGGATGTCGCTTTCGGCAGCGTCTTCGTCCAGGGTCTCGCACGGTCCGGCGTTGATTGCCAAAGCAAAGGCTTCTTCCCACTGCGATAACCCGGCAACCACGCGCCCCCACCGCGCCAGGCGATCCAGGCTTTCGGCGGTTTCTGCGGTGATCCCACATGTGTGCCAATCGAAGTAGGGGGAGCGCCAGGCTTCCACCGTCAAACGCCAGGGGAAAGCGCCGTCAGCATTGTCGGGGAGCGTGAGGCGTAGCAGGTCGAGCAATACCGCAATCGCCGGGTTCGTGCGCAGAGGCAGGCCGTCGAGGATGTGGATCGGCATACCGAACTCGTCCGCCGTTTGCTGGATGAAGGGGCGGTACGGCTCGATGTCGCGGGCCAGCAGCGCCGCATCGCTGAGGCGCAGGTGATTGCGGACAACGCGCGCCTTGAGCCAGCGCAGTGCAGCGCGCACTTCGGCCTCGCGGTCGGGCGCGGCGATGAGTGTGACAGTATCGCCAGCAGCGCATTGTGTGGCGTCGCCGGTTAACAGCGTCGCTTCCAGGTGTATTAGCGCGGGCGCGCGCGGATCGGGCGTCACGCCGGCGGGCAAGGGTTCTGCTGTGATGCCCAGGGCCGTTTCCAGGCGGCGCCGCGTGCGGTCGAAGCGGTGATTGATCAAGGCGCGTACATCGTCGCCCGGGCTGCCGGTGAGGGTGATGACCAGTTCGCCCACGCGCCCGGCTAGGTGTTGCAGGACGTCCACCTGCACTGAGGTCAGGTCGTCGAAGCCGTCTACAAAGAGATGTGACCAATCGCCGCCCACATCAGGATGACGGGCGAGGGCTTCCGCCGTAAGCCAGCCCAGCCCGGCAAAGTCGGCCCAGCCTTCGTGTTGCAGGCGCTCCTGGTAGGCGGTGTAGAGCTGCGCCAGTTCCAGCAAGCGCGGTTCGCCGCCCAGCGCTTCGACGGCGTGGGTGAAGGCATCGGGAGGAACACCGCCGGCCTTGAGTTCGCGCACGAACCCCTGGACGACCTGCGCGAAGCCGGGCCGGTTGCGGAGCGGGGTGTAGTGCTGCAACGGGGCCTCGGCGATGAGCGCGCGCAGCAGCCGGTACTGGATCGGTTCGGTAAGCAGGACGTAGACTTCCCCGGCGGCGCGGAGGATTTCGCGGTAGAGGGTGTCGAACGTCCCCACACGTACGCCGAGTGCGCCCCCCATCTCGGCCAGGCGGCGCTGCCACGCGCGCACCTGAAGCTGCGCGGGCACGACGACGCGCGGCGTCGCCGTCAGCCCGGCGCTCAGGGCGCGGGCCTGGGCGACCAGGTAGGTAGTCTTCCCGCTGGCGGCGGGGGAGAGGTAGAGGTGGATTGTCATATTGAATGGTTATGCCTTTGTTTTAGCCACGAAGCGACGTACAAACCGAATAAATCCTTACACGGGCAGCAATCGCGTCAAAATAGTTGCCAGGGAGGTTACGTTATCTGTCGCACCTGGACATAAAACCACACAGCCCAATCCATGTGTGCGGATGTAGTCTCCCTGAAAATACAGTGCCTTGCCCCTGGCGTCGGTAGGGCATAATGCTAGAGCAGTTTGCACCAGACGACGGCGGTCAGCCCCAATGATGGCATCTTTGTAACGGTGCAAATCGTTCATTGCTTCATTCAGGCTATTCTCGCTCACGCGATATTTAGGATCCAACACCACGATTTGTGCGATTTGCCCATCAGGGGTGTCGATTTCGATGCTGATATCCGGACGCATTTCGTGAGAGTAGGTGCCGGAGCGGGTGGGTGTCCGTGTCGATTGCCACCCGTAATAGCTGTAGGTTTTCTGAAAGTACACGCGTAGGTGATCGTTGAGGTGAACTTCGGCCTGCGGTAGTGCCAGACTGACACGGTCAGCGTGCGGTTGCAAGAATCGGGCGTCAAACTGCGAGGTTTCACCTACAATCTTACGTAAAGCAGCAATGACCTGAAAGAAACACCAATACTCATACAGTTGCCAGGTTTTCTCCAGACTCAACTCAAAGGGACCGCCACTGAAGGGAGTAATCGCCCGATCAAACTGGCGATAGAGTGCGTAAAAGCGCGCATAGGCCGGGTCTTTACGTAACGTCGGTGTAACTGGCTGGACGGTCCGCAAGGGGCTGACCCCCTTAAGGAAATCCAGTTCGAGTAAGTTGTAGAGCGTTCGACGGTAGGTTGCTAATTCGTCCAACCGTCGTCGTGCCAAAGTCCGCAATGCTGGATCCAAAGCGCCGTCTCGTGCAGCGTCAAATAGATGCATCTGGGTACGATGGACAACACGACTCAGCCGCACGAGAAAGTGCTTGAGAAATTGATTCTCATACACATTGTAACTGATCTGCTGACGCCCAGTAGAGACACTTTCAGGGAGCGTACCCCCCATCTGTTGGTACAAGACGCGTGCGCCAGTAGGAACCTGGGCCGGCTCAGGCTGTTGTAAGACGTCGGGATGTTGCCATATACGGACAATATCCTGGTCATCAACTGCCGGGCTGTGTGCCAGAGGGACAGATTGTGACTCGCGGAACAAAGTGCGACGTGGAGAACGGGCAATCATTTCAACTGCGCGACACAGCGCCAGCATTTGCTGGCGGAGATATTCTAGCTGCGCCAACTCCAGATGTTGCTGTTGTTGACTCAAAGCCACTTGGCGCGTTGCCGGTGAAAGACTATAGGCCAGTAGCGCTTCCGCATTAATATCTTCAATCATTGTCGCAAATTGATCGCGGGTTAACTTGTGGCGATGAGGGTCCACGATGACTTCACGTACCGGCCAAAACGATTCACCATTGGGGCGTTCCAGTCCTACCGTCACCTTTCCAACGTAGTCGGGTGCTTCCCAACGCCAACTCAATGTGCCGGTTCGTTCATAACGCCCCGCACCCTGATCAACATCGCCCAATAACAAGTGGCATCCTGCCAGATTTTCGGCGGACGTAAAACCAGTCAGGCGCAATACATAAGCACCTTCAGCCGTCAGCCAACCCTCGGGCAATTGGGGATTGGGATACAGTTGATATCCTAATCCTGTCTCACCTTCTTGCGCGATCCAAAGTTCCACTCATTACCGCCAGAAATGGGTTGATCCAAAAGCACTTAATTCGTCAAGCATCCATTGGAGTTTACGCACAGCGTAGCTGTCTGCGCCTAATTCACGGTTCAGCACGTCGCACAACTTCTCCAACGTTTCCTTGATGCGTTCATCGCCGCGTAGTTTGGGCAGCACCTTTTGCATAAGCTGGTAATCCAGTGCTAACTTTTGTGGACAACGCACCGCTTCCGGCAGCCTGGCGTTGTGCCATAGATAGCCAAGTACTTCATCCAGGGTACGATATCCGAAATGCAGATAACGCGGTTCCAGGATAGAATAGACTTGCTGTAGCAACGGTAAAACTTCATCTAGTAAGTCCGCACGGTCAGGATAGCGTACTCGATACCGGGCTGCGTAGGTTGCGATATCTGTGTGGTTGAACTCAATGGAATTGGCGCGATCCAGGACCTTATCGCTAAAAGCATGAGTGGTTTCGTCCACATTGACTGTGCCGGCAATCAAAAGGTTGGGCGGTATTGGCAGAGAGTCAGGTACATACAACACTCCATCAAGCAGATAATTGTGAAACATCACTTTTGTGGTAGGTACTCGACTGGCGATTTCTGTTCCCGCTTGTGTTGCGACACTCTGCCCAGCATAACTGTGGAGTTGTACCCGCGCGCCACTTTCTAAGGCGCTGAGAAAGTCAGCGAAGTAATATTCCACTCGTGCCAGATTCATTTCATCCAGGCAGACATAGTACCAGTGTGCGGGATCGCCCGCCGCGCGTAACAAGAAACGCAAGAAAGCTGTTGCCTCGTAGGTTTGGGTCAGCGGGTTATAGTAGCCGAGCAACCCGCGATGGTCGGTCCAGTCAGGTCGTACTGCAATAATCGCATAGTAAGGGTTATCGCTACCTCGCGGAATCTGGTGAACAGCATCGGCATACAGGCGCGTCAGTTGCGTTTTGCCGGTACCGGAAAGTCCAGTGAGGATGACCAATGGTTTAGTCAACAAGGAAAGGTGATAATTCGTGATGTTCTCCGGCGCGAAGATATAGGGAGATTGCGCAATGTAGTCTAGAATGGCCGGTAAGGAGGGAGGCTGCCGAGATTCCCCTTCCACTTCTTCTTCCGGCCCTAGCTCTGGATCAGCTTCACTGGGTGAGAACGTGTCATAAAGAAAGCGCATCATTTGTAAGGTATCGAACTCCGCGAATTCATCCAGGTCACGGAGATAGTCCAACAGTTGTAGATTCAGCGCATGAAGGTCACCTTGTGGAAGTTGCCCAAACTTTCGCAGGAAATACCGCAGATGCTCAGGATTGGAAATGGGCAGAAAATCATCAGGGAAATACAGATACAAAGGTTTAGCCCGTAGGGAATAGCGATTAGGGCCTAAAGTTTGTGCGCCAATAGCGTCCAGTTCGGCGAAGCGTCCGGATTCCACAGCCTCTATCAGTTGCAACAAACCGTTTTTAATCTGTGTTAATGCTTCTTCTGGCGATTGTGTGTTGAAACTTTTATTCCAACGCCACCGCCCAGTGTCTTTGTGCCACCAGACACCAAACTTGCGCGAACTGCCGCCGAGAATGCTGCCCAATTCTCTCGTTTGACGTTCGATCCAGTAACAGAAGCTCTCTTTGGACGTTTCCAGCCCCAATGCGTATTGTTCCAACGTCATTTCTCCGAGACGTTCTTTTGGGAAGCGTTGCACAAATTCCGCACGCAAACGCTGCAATTCTTCTGGCATCGTCTTGGGGTTGTGCCGCAACCAGGCCTGGAGTTTATTGCGCCATTCATCGCTGGCGATTTTCTGCTGGTCTAGCCAGCCACCTTCAGGCGTGCCAAATCCACTACCGGCCACATGGATTAATGTCTGCACATCAATCCAGTCACGTCCACCATGTGCTTGCACCGTTGGCCACAACTGACGATAGAATTCCTGCACCCGGCTGTAAGTTGCAGAATTCGGCCAAGCTTTGTATTGAATGTCGAAATCAGCAATTCGTGCAGATTCATTCAAAGGCATGGGCTTGATAAACACATACTCTTGATCCGGCCACATCATGAAATGGAAATAGGATACAAAGGGCCAAGTTAGTTTATTGGAGTTGTAGCGTTTTTGCTGAGCTGGATCCTGACTACGAAAACGCTGATACACAGCAGTAGCCTCAGCAACAAATTGGTCGAAGCGTTCTCCGAAGGCGGTCTCGCCATACAGGAATTGTTCAAGGGCTAATGCGAAATCGCGCTGTTCTTCCACGTCGAGTGTGCGCACCCATTGATACTCATCCCAACGGGCCAATGCTCCACTGGTCATATAAAAAGAGCGTACCACCCGTTGGCAGATTTCGGAATACTGTTTTTGCTCAATAAGCCGACGTAAGGTATCTTTGCTTAACCACTCATGCATCTCACGTCCGCGATCGAACTTGTATGCATATTCATCGGGAATATAATGGTCATCTTTGAAGTTCGTGTGACCGTAGTACTGACGGAAGCGTTCAATTAAGATTTGGGGATTCAAAGTTGCACCTCCAAGTTGCTGTATGCCACTTTCCTGAATGAAACATTGCATAAGACATGCCGTTCTTCGCATCTGTACACAGAATATAACGCTTTTAGCGTTTAACTCATAGTCTAGTGCAAAACGCCCAAACGTCAAATCCAACTTTGCCCAACAGATGCGTGCCTCTTTTCACACAATACTCTGCCAACACCCTCATTCTTTTCTTGCAACCAAAATATGTTCCCCGTCTTCCTCCCTGTGAATATACTTGACCATCACCTGCTGGCTCGTTATAATGAAATAGAACTTATGTTCTATATGTTCTATACCGTTGGAGCCAAGTCGTACAATGAAAATCATCTGCCTGTTCGCTGCCCACTTGCCGGTCCAGGTCGAACAGCAGGCCGGAGCGCCGGATACTGCGCCGCTCATCGTCGGGGGACGGCCCTGGGACCCCGGTGCGATGCTGGATTGCTCCCCCGACGCCGCCTCCGCCGGGTTGCGCCTGGGGATGCGCCTGGCACGCGCCGCAGTTGGACGTGGTCAAGCCGGGGGCGCACCTGGTGTTTCCTCGCGCCACCGACACCGAACGCCTGTGGATGGAGCTGGCGACAACGGGGGTAACGGCGCAAGGTCACCTGGTACAGACCGTGGCGCAGACCTTGCGCGCGATGGGGGTGACGGGGAAAGGGTGCTGGCGGTGGAGGGGTGAGGGGAAAGCTCCACTGTGCAGTCTATGAA
>DAOLUH010000099.1:0-11869 GCA_035420085.1 Anaerolineae bacterium | reverse complement strand
ACCCTTTCGACCAGCCTGCCTCCCGCCTCTCACCGCAGACGGCTGAATAGTTACCACTGGACAACAATTAGCAAATTATTCTGAACAGAAAATGCCCCCCGTATTTCGTCAAGCAATACAAGTGCCAGTGCGTACCGACCGGGTGCGGCAGTTTTGGCAACAAAGTCGTCACCCAGAAGCAATTTTCTCACTCCCATTTTAGAAAACCAAGAGCGATTATTTGCATGACAATCCACGGCGTAAAGGATTGGTGCGCGAGGCAACCGCCTGGCGATTTTCCTCAGCGGCTTACTGGCTATTGGAGCCAGCGGGCGAACCAGATGTGATTATGGCGACAATTGAATGGTGAGATGATATTGGCTGTAGCGGGCACGGTCAGAGACCGGCCCGAGCAAACCTTATGCTGTGACCGGTCTCAGACCGCGCAGAGGCAAGCAAGACTGACGCGGGCGCGGTCAGAGACCGACCCGGGCGAGAGGGTGGCGGTGAATGGAGAAGGCTATGTCTATAGAAGCCTTAACGACCGCATTACGCGCAGACGCGAAGTTTGTTCGTAATGTAACGGCGTGGCAGATTTTGCCGGCGCAAGGAGCGGAGACGATGGCGTGGCCTGCCGGCCTGGATTCCCGGCTGGCAGCGGCGGGACGTGCATTGGGGATTGCGACACTGTACACCCATCAGGCGCGCGCCATCGAGACGGCATTGCGCGGCGAAAACGTCATCCTCGCCACGGGGACGGCTTCTGGCAAGACGCTCGGTTATACGCTGCCGCTGCTCAACACGCTGCTGCGCGATCCCACCGCCACGGCGCTGCTGCTCTTCCCCACGAAGGCGTTGGCGCACGATCAAATCGCGGCGCTGGAGCAGTGGATTGGCGCGCTGCAAGCTCCGCTGAATTTGCGTCCTTACGACGGCGACACGCCGCAGCGCCATCGCGCCGCCATCCGCAACGAGGCGCGTATCGTCGTCTCCAACCCGGATATGCTGCACCTGGGCATCCTGCCGCACCACACTCAATGGGTGCGCTTCTTCAGCGGACTGCGCTACATCGTGCTCGACGAACTGCACACCTACCGGGGCGTCTTCGGCAGCCACGTCGCCAACGTGCTGCGCCGCGCCCGCCGCGTGGCGCGCTTCTACGGCGCGGAACCGCAATTCGTGTCGGCGTCGGCGACGATTGCCAACGCCCGCGCATTGGCCGAGGCCGTGTGGGAAGACCCGGTCGTCACGGTAGAAGAGGACGGCGCGCCCTACGGCCAGCGCCACGTCATCTTCTACAATCCGCCGCTGCTCAACCCCGATCTCGGCCTGCGCGCCAGCGCCGCCGGTGAAGCCATCACATTGACGCTGAAGCTGCTCCAGGCTGGTGTACAGACAATCCTCTTCGCCCGCGCCCGTATGACCGTGGAACTGCTCCTGCGCGAGCTGCGCGAACGCGCCGTTCAGGCCGGCTTCGCCCCGACTGCCATCCAGGGCTATCGCGGCGGCTATCTGCCCCAGGAACGCCGCGCCATCGAACGTGACCTGCGCGAGGGCAAAACGCGCGTCGTCGTCGCCACCAATGCGCTGGAGCTGGGCATTGACATCGGCGCGCTCGACGCTTCGATTCTGGTCGGCTATCCCGGTACGATTGCGGCGACGCGCCAGCAGATGGGACGCGCCGGGCGGCGGGCGGGGGCGTCGCTCTCCGTGCTCATCGCCACGCCGTCGCCGCTGGATCAATACCTTATCTCGCACCCGGAATACTTCTTCGGGCGCTCACCGGAAGAGGCGCGGGTGAACCCGGACACGTTGAGCCTGCTCGCCGCGCACCTCACTTGCGCCGCGTTCGAGCTGCCCTTCGAGCAAGGTGAACCTTTTGGCAAAGCGCAGGATGTCGGCGCGCTGCTGACCGCCCTCAGCGCGGAAGACGTGCTGCACGAGCGCAACGGGCGGTTCACCTGGGTCGGAGAATTCTATCCGGCTCAGGGTCTCTCGCTGCGCTCAGCCACGGCGGATAACGTCGTCATCCAATCCACCGAAGGAACTGTGATTGGGACCATAGACCGGCTCAGCGCGCCAACCCTTGTCTACGAAGGCGCTGTCTACTTACACAGCGGCGAGATGTATTTGATCGAGTCGCTGGATTGGGAGCGAGGCATCGCACTGGCCCATCCCACAGAATTGGACTACTACACCATTGCCACATCCTCGACGAAGGTGGAGCGGCTGAAGCTGCGCCGTGAGATCGGCGCACTCGACGCCACGCCACAGATCACTGACGAAGAAGTGTGCGTGCATATCAAACCGGCGGTCTATCGTCGCATGCAACAGGGCACGCACGAGACGCTCGGCTGGGGCGAGATCAATTTGCCAGAGCAGGTGATGGAGACGGAGGCGTTCCGGCTGACGTTGCCCTCGGCGCTGGTGGAAGACCTGGCGGAGGCCGGCGTGCTGCTCGCCCCGCTGGATTACGGCCCGGCGTGGCCGCACATCCGCGAGACGATCCTCGATCGTGACGGCCAACGCTGTCGCGTGTGTGGGATCACGGCGCAACCGGGGCATCCGCTGGAAGTGCATCACCTGACCGGCGTGCGCGCGTTCCTGGCGCAATATCCCCGGCAAGAGGCGCTGCGGCGGGCGCACGCGCCCGACAATCTGCTCACGGTCTGCCCGCCGTGCCATCGCAAACTGGAACGGGCGCGCGGCGCGCGGACGGCATTGAGCGGCCTGGCGTACCTGCTGCGCAACCTCGCGCCCGTGTTCCTGATGTGCGATCCCGGTGATTTGGGCACAACGGTGGAGGCGCGCGATGCAGAGAGTGGTTTGCCCGCAATCATCGTCTTCGACGGCGTGCCGGGCGGGGCCGGGCTATCGCCGCGTCTGATGGACTTGTGGCCGCAGTTGGTCGCCGCGACGTTGGAGCGGGTGCGGACGTGCCCATGCGCAGACGGCTGCCCTTCATGCGTCGGCCCGGCCGGGGAGAGCGAACCCGGTGCAAAGGCCGCCGCCCGGCAGTTGTTGGAGCGAATGGCGAAAGATGATTTTTGGAAGGCGTCGCCTTTGTAGTATAATGACGTTATGCCAATCCTGAGTGCAGACGCCTTAGAATTCATCAGCCGCAACCCGGAGCAGACACGCCGCGTGGGAGCGCGCCTGGGCATGTTCCTGACCGGCGGCGAAGTTATCGCGTTGGAAGGCGAGCTGGGCGCTGGCAAAACCGTGTTCGCGCAGGGCGTCGGCATTGGCTGGGGCGCAACAACGCCCATGCTCAGTCCAACCTTCATCCTCATCCGCCGCCACACCCGCCACCAGGATAACCGTCTTTTCTATCACATTGACCTCTATCGCATCGCCTCCGTCCAGGAAGCGGTGGATTTAGGTTTGGAAGAATTGTTAGGTGATCCAGACGCCGTCTGTGTGGTGGAATGGGCCGACCGCGCCGCAGAACTCTTTCCCGAAGAAATGTTATGGGTCACGCTGCGCGCACTGGATGAACAACGGCGTTCGCTCACCTTCCGCGCCCACGGCGACCGCCACCGCGCCATTTTGGAAAAACTACGCAAGGAGTTAGCCGGATACTAATTATGCTACTCGCCATTGACACCGCCACCGCGCGCGCCAGCATCGCCCTGCACGATGGACAAACGCTGCGCAGCGAATGTACCTGGGAAGCCGCCAACCGGCACACAACGACGCTCGCGGCGCGCATCACCCAGATGCTTGAAGCCTCCGAGGTCACGCCCGCCGATTTGACCGCGGTGGCCGTCTGCATCGGGCCGGGATCGTACACCGGCGTGCGCATTGGCACTGCCTTCGCGAAGGGATTGGCGGTGTCGCGCCACCTGCCCCTGATCGGCATCCACACGCTGGATATTCTCGCCGCCGCGCAGCCGCCCGACGCCAGACCGCTATATACCATCTTTGCCGCCGGACGCAAACGCGCCGGATATGCCCGTTATCATTGTCATGATGGCATCTGGCGCACCGAAACTGAAGTTGCTGTGGCAACCTGGGAAGAACTTATCGCCCAGATTGACGAACCGGCGCTCTTTGTCGGTGAAATCGAGGCGGTGGACCTGTTACCCCACACACAGATCACGCTGCCGTCACCCGCATACCATCTACGACGCGCCGGCTTTCTGGCCGATCTCGCCTGGGCGCGCCTGCGCGCCGGGCAAACCGACGATCCCACTACTCTGCAACCCCTGTACGCGCGATGAACGATAACGGACTGCCTTTTAACATTCGACGTTTAGAGGCTAAGGACATCCCCGCTGTCACCAGCATTGACCGGTTGGTGTTTCGGGATCCGTGGCCGGAGTCCGCGTATGTGCAAGAGTTGTACTTCAACCCGAATGCGCATTATTTCGTTCTGCAACTGACACCGGCGATGCCCACACGTTCGTGGAGCGAGCGTCGCGCGGCGCTGGCGTCGCAAATCATCGGGTTTGTGGGCGTGCGCGTTGAAATAGATCGCGGGCACATCAGCACGCTGGCTATACGCCCTGAGTGGCGCGGCTGGAGCTTGGGCGAATTGTTGCTTCACAAAGCCCTTGACCAGGCCATCCACCACGGCGCGGAGACAGTTTCGCTGGAAGTGCGCGTCTCCAATACCATTGCCCTCAATCTCTACACCAAATATGGTTTTGAGCAGGTCTCACGTCTGCGAGGATATTATTCCGATGGAGAAGATGCTTACTTTATGCGCGCAGACGTGACCGGATTGGCGTATCAACAACATCTGCAAAAACGTTATACCATGCTTATCGCGCGTTTTGAACCCCAAGTCATAGGGACAAAGCCACTAAGAGGAGGAACACAATGAACTACGACCGAGAACAAGCACTCGAAACCGTCCACGCGCGGGTGCGCAAGTGTATGCTCTGTCCACTCCACATTGGCCGGACACACGCCGTCCCCGGTGATGGTCCGGTGAATGCAACCATTATGTTCATCGGCGAAGCGCCTGGCTTCCATGAGGATCAGCAAGGTATACCTTTCGTCGGGGCAGCGGGGAAACTGCTCAACGAACTGTTGGACAAAGCAGGGATTGATCGTAACACGGTGTACATCAGCAATGTGATCAAGTGCCGTCCGCCCGCCAATCGCGAGCCATTGCCGGAGGAGGTTGCCGCCTGCGGTCCATTTCTCGATCAACAAATAGAGATCATCAACCCTAAAGTGATTGTAACGCTGGGCCGCTATTCGATGGCGCGGGCGTTCCCGGAAGAAAAAATTTCGGTCGTTCACGGTAAACCGCGTAAAGTGGGGAACTACACCTACTTCCCGATGTATCATCCCGCTGCGGCGCTCCATCAACCAAGTTTACGGGGGCTTGTCGAAGCGGATTTTAATCTGCTTCGTGAGTTGCTAGAGGGAAACCTGGTGCCGGAAGAATTCGCTCCACCGCCCGAAGCTGAGCAATTGTCGTTGTTCTAGCGCATCTCTAAATTTTTCATTGTTGTCAATAATTTATAGAATGTAGTCTTCATAGTAGAGATGTGAGTTGTGGGGAGAACTGGTTTCTGCCACAACTTATAGGGCGCCAGTTACGTATTATAGCTATATATCCTGTGTTGCACTTTAACGTACTGTGGATAAACAAACGAAATTCTTTTGACAAGTGGGTGGAGGCCAGGAAAAGGCCGCAGTTTTTGGGGCGTCCAGCTTCTGGTCGAAGTTCGCTACCTGGCCGTAAAACGTATCACTACGGATAGTTTTCCCCTAAAACAGATAGTTTTCCACTAAAAACACCCTGGTTATCCACAGCCCCCCACTGTCAGTGTGGCGGAACAGGAATTTTTCTGTGAGGATGTCCCTACTTATTGTGGCGGGATTGCACCATAACCCTACAATCTGGGGATGTGAGGGCTGTGGAAAACTTGTATGGGTTTAATGACGAGATTCCACAGCCCAGGGTGTAAAACATCATGAGAATATCGTAGCGCTTCTCCAGGTACGGAAGTCACAGTATAATAAAAGGCGTTACGTTCTTTATTTTTTTTCATTTCAAGGAAAGGAGTTGAGCGATGTTTGACCGGATTTTGCGTGTGATCAAGTTGGACAAGAGTGTCTATGGTGAAGTTGAGGCCGACCAGATGGCGACCTCGCAGGCCGCGATGGTGGTGGCGATTGTCGCGGTGTTATCGGCGATTGGCGGTGGGATTGGGGCATTAATCTCGTCGAGCGGCTCCAGTTTTGTGGCTGCCTTTTTAGCCGCTATTCTTTCCGCCTTCGTCAGTTGGGTAGTCTGGTCTGCTGTGACCTACTTTGTGGGAACGACGCTTTTCCATGGAGAAGCCACCCTGGGCGAGATGCTGCGCGTGATCGGATTTGCGCAAGCGCCATTGATATTGGGATTGTTCTCGTTCATCCCCTGTGTTGGTTGGCTGATTTCGCTTGCTGGTTGGTTGTTGTCGCTTTACACCGGTTTCCTGGCGATTCAGGAGGGTTTGGACCTCGACACTGGCAAGACTATCGCCACCGTTGCGATTGGCTGGGTAGTAGGTTTCATCGTCAGCCTGGTCATCGGGATGATTTTCGGCGTCGGGATGATTGGCGCGGGCGCACTGAGCGGGGCGTTCAGCGGTTAGCCTGCTTGTGTTTGTCTCTCGACGGCCAGCATCATTGTGTGCTGGCCGTTTTTGTTGGACGACATAATTTGTAAGAAAAAACCTTGACAAAATCCGGCTTTCGCCTATACTACTCTGGTGAAAATGAAGAGAGTGGGGTTTGGGGGCGGGCTGCACCCATCCCCAAACCCCTACCCCTCACTTCGTTTTGTCAGAAATAGTCGGGTTGCAAAGGGAGCGAAAGTATGGAGCCTGTGACGCTGGAAATTCGTGATCTGCACGTCAACGTGGAAGGCAAGCAAATTCTCAAAGGCGTGAACCTTGTGGTGCAGCAGGGCGAAACGCACGCGCTGATGGGACCGAACGGCTCCGGCAAGAGCACGTTGTCGTACACGTTGATGGGGCATCCGCATTACGAAGTGACGCAGGGTGATATTCTCATCAACGGCGAAAGCCTCCTGGCGCTATCGCCCGACGAACGCGCCCGGCGCGGCCTCTTCCTGGCGATGCAGTATCCCGTGTCTGTCTCCGGCGTGACGCTCCAATCGTTCCTCCACGCCGCCACCAGCGCGATGCGCGGCTACGGCGACAAGGTGCAGACCGGCGCGCGCGGACGGCTCAACGCGCACTTGATGCCGATGCGCGACTTCCGCAAAGAGCTGAACGAGGACCTGGACAAGCTCAAGATGGATCCGGCGTTCTTGCAGCGTTACCTCAACGAAGGCTTCTCCGGCGGTGAGAAGAAGCGTGCCGAAGTCCTGCAGATGGCGTTACTCAAGCCCAAATTCGCCATTCTCGACGAGACCGACTCCGGCCTCGATATCGACGCGATTCGCACCGTCTCGGAGAACATCAACCGGCTGCAACAGGAACTCAATATGGGCATGCTCGTGATCACGCACTACCAACGGCTGCTCAACTACATTTATCCGCAGTTTGTCCACATCTTCTACGATGGGCGCATCTTTCAATCCGGCGACGCGAGTCTGGTGGACGTGCTGGAAGAAAAGGGCTACGACTGGGTCAAAGATGGTCAACGGATTTAACGGATTCTAACGGATATTTTTCCGTTTAATCCGTTCGATCCGTTGAGGTTAGAGAGGAATGAGGCTATGGTGACGCCGCACACTGAGCTACGCGATCTCAAGGATCAACAGCAATACGATTTCACCACCGACATCGCTTACGCGCACCAATCGCGGCGCGGCATCGGCGAGGACGTGGTGCGCAGCATCTCGGCGCTCAAAAACGAACCGCAGTGGATGCTCGATTTCCGCCTCAAGGCGCTGGATATCTTCAACCGTATGCCCATGCCCACCTGGGGAGTGAACCTGGGCGCGCTCGATTTCGAGGAGTTCTACTACTTCATGCGCGCCGCGCCCGAAAAAGCACGTACCTGGGATGATGTCCCTGATGCAATCAAAGACACCTTCGACAAATTGGGCATCCCTGAAGCCGAACGCAAATTCCTTGCCGGCGTCGAAACGCAGATGGATTCTGAGTCGGTTTACAGCTCGCTCAAGGCGGAGTGGGAAAGCCACGGCATCATCTTCGTGGATATGGACACCGCTGTGCAGCAGCACCCCGACATTGTCCAGAAATACATTAGCACCGTCGTCCCCATTGCCGACAACAAATTCGCCGCGTTGAACAGCGCCTTCTGGTCGGGCGGCAGCTTCGTCTACGTCCCGCCGGGCGTGGATGTGGAAATCCCCTTGCAGGCGTACTTTCGTATCAACGCGCAAAGTTTGGGACAATTTGAACGCACAATTATTATTGCTGAAAATGGAAGTTCTGTACACTACATAGAGGGGTGCACGGCGCCTCAATACACCACCGCAGCCCTGCACACCGGCGTCATCGAGATCTTCGTCGGCAAGGGCGCGCAAGCGCGCTATACGACGATTCAGAACTGGTCAACCAACGTCTACAACCTGGTCACGCAGCGCGCGGTGGTGGAAGAAGACGGTTCTATGTTTTGGGTGGACGGAAACTTAGGCTGTCTGGCCGAAGGGATGACCGTTACAACGCCTGATGGGGTACGCCCTATTGAGAAGCTGGAAGTCGGCGATGAGGTGTTATCGTTCGACGAAGCAAGCGGGCAGTTAGTTTTTCGCAAGGTTTTGGCAAAACGTTTTTCTGGTCACCAGCCGGTGCGCGAAGTGGCGCATGGCGAAAGACGGTTGTGGGTTACGGACAATCACCCGTTTTACTCTTACGTCTATACCCCGGAGCGACCTAGAAAGTCCGGGCGCTATCAACTGGCCTACGTCCGCGCCGACCAATTGCGGCAGGCGATTGTTCCCCGCCGTTCGGTGGATTTTGGTGCTCCTTATCTATTGAAGATACCAGAACTTGAAACAACCTTTATCTCTCGCAATCAACATACAGATGTGTTTGAGGCTACACGTGAGCGCGCTTCACGTGTCACGTTGCCAGAATACAGTACCGTGGATTTGATGTGGCTTTTTGGGCTGTTTTTGGGCGATGGCAACATTTACCGTCAGTCAGCACAAAATGGCGGTACGAAGTATGCCAAAGTGGGTTTTTCTATCCCGCGCAACAATCGCGCACGCGCCAAATTAGTCCATTGTATGGCCGGAATTATAGACACCCCGCCAACCGAGCGCAAAGACGGTGTCCAATTGACGTGGAATTCGGTTGAGTTGGCCGATTTGTTTGGTTTGCAAGGCCTCGAAGGAACGGCGGACACAAAACGTATCCCGGAATGGGTATTCTCGACGCCAGAAAGTCATCGTCTGGCATTTTTGGCCGGGTACATTGATGCAGATGGTACGGTGCCGATTTCAAAACGACGAATTTTGATCAAATCCGTGAACCGGCAACTGTTACAAGATGTGGCGCGATTAGCGATCACCTTGGGCATCACACCCCGGATTTATACGGAATATGCTGAAGAACGTCAAGTTGTCATTATGGGCTATACCACGACGGCGCACGGTTCGCACCGGATTGAATTACCGATTGATGCCCGGTTACTGGATTATGTATGTGAGAGCACCAGAGAAAAGTTGTTGTCTGTGCCTGCCTCTACGATTCAATATCATCGTCATGTTGGACGTTCCAGTATTGAGTTATCGGAGAACGTTGAGGTTGTTGATGTGACGGTGGGTGAACCTTCCCCCGAAGCTATGCCGACGTGGGATATTGAGGTTGAGGGCACTGGAAACTTCATTGCAGAAGGTTTCATAGTGCATAACAGTGGCATCACGATGAAATATCCTGCCGTTGTCCTCAAAGGCGCGCGGGCGCACGGCGAGGTGCTCTCGATTGCGTTTGCCGGGAACAACCAGCATTTCGATGCCGGCGCGAAGGCGATTCACCTGGCCCCGCACACGTCCTCGCTCATCACCTCGAAGTCGATCAGCAAAGGGAACGGGCGTGCTGACTACCGCGGACTGGTGCGCGTAGCGAAGGGCGCGGTGGGCGCGCAGTCCAAAGTGACTTGCGATGCGTTGCTGCTCGATCCCGAATCGCGCACCGACACTTACCCCTACATGGACGTGAACGAGGACGATGTGCACATCGAACATGAAGCCACCGTCAGCAAAATCAGCGAGGACCAGCTCTTCTACCTGATGAGTCGCGGGCTGCCGGAGAAGAAAGCGGCGGCGATGATCGTCAGCGGCTTCCTGGAGCCATTTGTGAAGGAATTGCCGATGGAATACGCCGTCGAGTTGAACCGCTTGATCGACCTGCAAATGGAGGGTTCCGTCGGATGAGCGCCATGCCTGTTTCCGCTGCCGACCCGCGCGTGGTGGACGCGCTGTCCGATTTCTACGCCGAACCCGACTGGATGCGTGCGGCGCGGCGTGACGCCTGGGAGCTGGCGCAGGAGATGCCGCTCCCGCACCAAAAAGAAGAAGCGTGGCGGCGCACACCGCTGCATCGTTTCCCGCTGGACTCGCTGCGCGTGGTGTTGGCGCACCGTGAATCCGCTGCCCTGGATGATCTTCCGCCGTGTTGGCATCATAATATGGCACCGGAGAATCTGGTCTCCGGCACGCTCGTCCATTGCAACGACGCTAACTCGTACCGGACCATGCGCCCGGAAGACGTTCGCAGTGGTGTGATCTTCGACAACCTGCACCGCGCGCTCCACACTCACGGCGACCTGATCCGCCGTTACTGGATGCAAGGCCGGACCACTCGTTCCAACTTCAACAAGTTCACGGCGCTGCACGCGGCGCTGTGGCACGGCGGCACGTTCGTCTACGTTCCGGCAGGGGCGCGGGTTTCGCGTCCGCTGCAATCGCTGGTGGCTTACGACGCCGACTCCGGCAGCGGCTTGCACCACACGCTCATCATCGCCGAGAAGGGCAGCCGCGTTTCGTTGATCCAGGATCGCGTCTCGCAAGAGCGCCAGCCCGAACTCAACCTGGAAATGGTCGAAATCTACGCCGAAGCAGGCGCTTTTGTGCGCTATGCAAGTTTTCAGCACTGGGGTGAGAATCGCTACTCGCTGAGCGTGCAAGAGGCCAACCTCGCGCAGGATACCAACTTCCTGTGGGTCAACGGCGCGCTCGGTGGGCGGATGAGCAAGGATTTCCTCACCACGTCGCTCAATGCCCCCGGCGCGCGGGCGCAGATGCACGGCTACGCCTTCGCCGTGGGCGACCAGCACGTGGATCAGAGCACCTACCAGCATCACCGCGCTCCCAACACGTTCAGCAACCTGCTCTACCGCAACGTACTGCGGGATCAGGCGCGCACCGTCTTCTACGGGATGATCCGCGCCGAGCAAGAAGCCGCCGGGATGGAAGGTTATCAGGCGAACAACAACCTGCTCCTGGGCGACGCGCACGCGCACTCGATCCCCGGCCTGGAAATCCGCTGCAACGATGTCCGCTGTAGCCACGGCTCCACGACCTCGCGCATCGATCCGCAGCAGCTCTTCTACCTCCAGGCGCGCGGCCTGCCAAAACGCGACGCCGAAGGCTTGATCGTGCAAGGCTTTCTCCGTTCTGCGGTGGAGCGCGTCCCGCTCGCCTATATGCGCGACCGGCTGGACGAGGAAATCCTTCAGCGGTTCTGGGCGCATTCAGAGGCTTCTGCCACTTAAAGTCATTATCTCTGTCAGCAGATTAAGCAGATTGAGCAGATTTTTTTGTAGACAACAAGAAATCTGCTTCATCTGCTCAATCTGCTGACGGAAAAAGAGGCTGTTCATGTTAAAACCTACTATCGCCGCAGTCATCCTGGCCGCCGGAGGTTCCACGCGCTTCGGCGCGCCCAAGCAACTGCTGCCCTGGCAGGGTCGTCCGCTCATTGCTCACGTGGCGGATATGGCGTGG
>DAOLUH010000098.1:0-12395 GCA_035420085.1 Anaerolineae bacterium | reverse complement strand
ACCCTTTCGACCAGCCTGCCTCCCGCCTCTCACCGCAGACGGCTGAATAGTTACCGGAAAACTATGCTTGCTGCCCGGCAACACCCGCCCCCGAGACGGGGGCAGCGAGCGTGCGCGCGGCGTAAAGCGTAATCTGCTACGCTCATTCGCTGATTCTTCATTCGCTCATTCTTCATTCGCTCATTCGCTCTTTCATGGTATCATTTGGGATAATCATTGGGATAACGACCGACTTTCGACCTTCGACGTTAGACTTTCGACACATTCTGAGGAACCGTGAACACGCTCAATCCAGTGGTGGTGCTGCTGGCGGAACTTTTCGTCGTCCTGGGGCTGCTGCTCTGGGCCGACCGTTGGCTGCATCGTCACCTCCAGGGCGTGATGTACCTCCTGAGCGGGGATGAGGAAATCGCCATCTGGCTCTACGCCATCATCCTGCTCCCCGGCGTCTTCCTGCACGAGTTGAGCCACGCGCTGGCCGCCGCCATCGTCGGCGTCAAAATTGGGCGCATCAACATTCTGCCGCGCAAAGTGGGCAAGCGTATCCAACTGGGCTTCGTGCCGGTGCAGCAGACCGACTTCATCCGCGCCAGTTTCATCGGTGCAGCGCCGTTGTTCTGTGGCGGATTAGCCGTCATCGCGTTGGGCTACAAGGTCTTCGGCACGCCGGAGGTGATCGCCGCCCTCGTCGCGCAGGATTGGCTCGCCGCGTTGCGGGGCCTTTCCGCCGCCCTGCACGCCGCCGACGTGTGGATCTGGGCCTATCTGGTTTTCGCCATCGGCAATACGATGCTGCCGAGCAGCTCCGACATTCACGCCTGGCCTTATGTGGGATTTGTGGTCACGGTGCTCGCGTTTATCGTGCTGCTGCTCGGCGGGGGCGCGCTGCTGCTGGATGGATTAGGGCAGTTCCTCACCGTCGCCGTGCGCTTGATGGTGTTACTCGGCGGCAGCACACTGTTGGTGGATTTGCCTTTCTTCGCCGCGATTTTCGTCGCGCAGAAGATTTTGGAGCGCGTCAAAGGCGTGCGCATAGAGTACCGGTAAGGAAGCAAGATGCAAGAAGCAAGAAGTAAGCGTTGGTTTATCGGGAACTGGCCCGCGATCGCTATACTCATCACTTATCTGGTGGTCGGGACGCTTTACGCCGTGTACACGCCCGCGTGGCAAGCGCCCGATGAACCGGCACACTACAACTACATCCGCGCGCTGGCCGAAGGACGCGGCTTTCCGGTGATGGAGCCGGGCGACTACGACCAGGGGTACCTCTCGCGCCTCACCGCCGAGGGCTTCCCACCGGAGCTTTCGGTAGCGACGCTGGAATACGAAGATCACCAACCGCCGCTCTACTACCTGCTGGCGACGCCGATCTACTGGCTCGGCGGCGGCTCCGTCGTGGCGCTGCGGCTGTTTTCGCTGCTGTTAGGCGGCGTGGGCGTGGCGATGGTGATGGCGATACTGCGCGAATTCTGGCCGGAGCGTCCGAGGCTGGCCTGGTTGGGCAGCGGGATTGTCGCCTTCATCCCCCAGTTTATAGCGATGATGGCCGCGATCAACAACGACGCGCTCACGCTCGCGCTGTTGTGGCTCTGGCTCTGGCTGGCGCTGCGCTATCTGCGCGGACAGACAGCGTCGTGGCTGTTGGGGGGCGTGCTCGGTCTGCTGCTGCTCACCAAATCCACGGGGTACGGCGCGATTGTGCTGGCCGTGCTGGCGATTGCGCTGCGCGCCCGGCGCACGGGGCAATCGCTGCGGTGGAGCGCGCGCGAAGTGCTCCTCATCCTCGGCCCGGCGCTGGTGTTGGGCGCGCTGTGGTGGATACGCAACGTCGCCGTCTACGATTGGCCGGACGTGATGGGCCTGCTCCGCCACGACAGCGTCGTCGTCGGGCAGCCGCGCACGGCGGACTGGATCGCCCGCGATGGCCTGTTCCCCTTCCTGCGCGGCGCGTTCCGCACGACGTTCCGCTCATTCTGGGGGCAGTTCGGTTGGATGGGCGTGGTGCTGGATGCGCGCATCTACCTGGGATTGGCGATCTTCTCCGTCATCGGCGTGTGGGGCGCGGCGTGGCGTCTGGCGACGGGGCTGCGCGCCGGATTGGAAGCGCGCCAACGCGATGGCCTGCTGCTGCTCGGCGCCTCTGCCTTCATCACCCTGGGGTTGTTCGCCGGTTACAACCTCACGTTCGTGCAACATCAAGGCCGCTACCTCTTCCCGGCGCTGCCGCTCGTCGGTTTGGCCATCGCTGGCGGATTGAAGCATCTGCTGGACCGCAAACTGGCGGTGGGCACGGCGCTGCTGATGCTGCTCGCGCTCATCGTGGCCGGCGTCGTGGGATGGATTGCCGGCGACCTGCCGCTCTGGTCTATGGCGCTGTTCGCCGCAGCGATGATCGCGCTGCCGGTCGCCGCCTTCGTCCCGCAACGCTGGCGCGGTCTGCTCGGCGGCGGACTCCTCGCTGCGTTTGCCGCCCTGGACGTCTGGTGCCTGTTTGGCTTCATCGTCCCCATTCTAACGCGGTGATTGGGAATCGGTAATCGGGGATCGGTAATCGCGTAACCTAAACCAGGAATTCATTCATTCGCCGATTCTCCATTGGCCGATTCTTGATTTGCTGATTCTTGATTTGCTGATTCTCAGGAGCCTGTATGCCCATCGAACCTGGTTTGACCAACGAAATCACCCACATCGTCGCGGAAAGCGATACGGCTGCTGTCTATGGCAGCGGGCTGGCCCCGGTGTTGAGCACGCCGCACCTTGTCGCGCTGATGGAGAACGCGGCGCGGACGGCGCTCACACCTTACCTGGAATCTGGACAGAGCACGGTGGGGACAGGCATTGACATCCGCCACCTGGCTGCCACACCGGTCGGGATAGCTGTTCGCATCCGCGCCGAAGTGACTGAGGTGGCCCTCCCGCGCGTGTGCTTCCGCGTGGAGGCCTGGGACGCCGTGGAGAAAATCGGCGAGGGCCACCACGAGCGTTTTATCGTGGATACCGCGCGCTTTATGGCCCGCGTCACACGCAAGCAAGGAGCGTAACCTATGCCATCATCCGTCTGCGACAGCGACGATTTTCCCAGACAAGTCTACGAAGAAACCTTCGAAGCCATCTTCGCCTATCTCGAAGAACGTATCCGCACCGATCCCACCTTCAGGCCGGAGGATATCCGCCAATTCCTCAAGGATGCTTACGCCCGCCAGGGCGACGACTGGATTGGGCGCGGGGTGCTGGAAACCAAAAAACTGGATGCGGTCGTCGCCGCCCACGAATGTTTCCTCGCCGAGTGGGAGACAGAATTGAACGCTACCACGTAACCTTCGAACCTGTACCTGCCGCAACCGCTTGCGATGGAAGGTAAAGAATGCAGAATCAGCGCATCGAAGCTCAAGTACGCTGATTCTCCATTCGCTGATTCTCGGTTCTAAACGGGAGATGTATGATGAAGATCCTTGTTTATGGCGCTGGCCCGTTGGGCAGTGTGTTCGCCGCAAAACTCCACCAGGGGAGACACGCGGTTTCGATTCTGGCGCGGGGACAGCGATTAGCCGATCTGCGCGAGCACGGCGTGGTGATTCACAATGTCTACAACGATGAATGGATCACGGCGCAGGTCAATGTTGTGGAGCAGCTTGCGCCGGACGACGTCTACGACGTGATTATGGTCATCATGCGCAAAAACAACGCGCTGGATATCCTGCCGATTTTGGCCGCCAACACAGGAACGCCCACGATTATGTTCCTCATGAACAACGCCGCCGGGCCGGAAAAGCTCATCGAGGCGGTAGGCAAAGAACGTGTACTGGTCGGCTTCCCGGCCTCCGCCGGATACCGTGATGGACACGTGATCCATTGCCTGACAGGAACAGCAAACGAACCGTATCCCATCCCGTTTGGCGAAGTGGATGGGAGCATCACCGAGCGCACGCGGCGCATCGCGGCGGCCTTCGATGCCGCGCCGGGCCTCAAAGCCGAGATTCGCACAGATATGGATGTCTGGCTCAAGTATCACGTCGCGCTGCTGATGCCCTCGCTGGCCCCGGCGCTGTATGCCTGCGGCACAGACCGGATGCGGCTGCTTCGCACGCGCGATGCCATTGTGCTGGCGATTCGCGCCGTCCACGAGGGGTTTCGCGTGTTGAGAGCGAAAGGGCTGCCGCTGACCCCCGCGAGTTTTCGGATGTTCACCTGGCTGCCGGAGCCGCTGCTGGTGTGGGTGCTCCGCAAACGTTTCGCCGATGAGCGGATGGAGATTGCGATGGTGAAGCACGCCAACGCCGCCCGCGACGAGATCAAACACCTCACCGACGAGTTTCTCACGCTCGCGCGCACCACGCAGGTCCCCACCCCCAACATTGGGCGGCTCTACCCGTATCTCGACCCTGAGACGCCGCTGATGCCAGAGGGCAGCCAGAAGATTCCCCTGGACTGGCGCGGCGTGTGGATCGGCGCGGGCGTGCTGGCGGCCCTCGTTGCTGCAGGCGTCTGGCTGTTCAAAGGGCTGCGCTCGTCAACGGATTGAACGGATTTTAACGGAGATGGAAACCTGGAAGCAGCGCGCGCGGCAACTCAAGGCCGAAACCTACGCGCTTTATCTGGCCTACCGCGATCCGCGCACGCCGTGGTACGCGCGGCTATTCGCTGCCATCGTCGTGGGCTATGCGTTCAGCCCCATTGACCTGATCCCGGACTTCATCCCGGTGTTAGGGTATCTCGACGATCTGGTGCTCGTGCCGTTTGGCATCTGGCTGGCGCTCAAGCTAATCCCGCCGGAGGTGATGGCGGAAAGCAGAACTAAAGCGCAGGAGGCGTTGGCGAACGGCAAACCCGTCAGCCGCGCCGCCGCCGCGGTTATTGTCGCAATCTGGCTGTTGCTGGCAGTTCTAGGAATTGGCTTGGGGATAAAACTGTTGCGATAATAATTTGCTTAATCTATTTAATCTGCCAACAAAAACGTAGCGCAAACTGTTAGTTTGCGGGCTGGCAAACTGACAGTTTGCCCTACAAACCTGTTTTCGGAAGGATAGCGTATGCATTACATTCACATTGGCAAAATCAAAGTCAGCCGCTTCATCCTCGGCAGCAACCCCTTCAGCGGCTTCTCGCACCAGGGGACAGCGCGCGACCTGGCGATGAAACACTACTTTACAGCGGCGAACATCAAAGCGACGATCCGCGCGGCGGAGGCGTTGGGCGTCAACACCATCATCGCGCGCACCGACTATCACGTGATGCGTTTGCTGATGGAGTACTGGGACGAAGGCAGCGCCATCCAGTGGTTCGCGCAGACCTGCCCGGAAGTGGGCGATCACTATGCCTGCATCAACCGCGCCGCGTCCAACGGGGCGAAGGCGTGTCACATCCACGGCGGAGTGATGGACTATCTGCTGGCGCAGGGGCGCATCGGCGAGATCCCGGACGTCATCCAGGCCATCCGCGACCGGGGGATGCTGGCCGGCATCGCCGGACACAATCCGCAGGTGTTCGAGTGGGCGGAAGAGCACCTCGACGTGGACTACTATATGTGCTCGTACTACAACGCCGCGCACCGGGATCAGCGCGCCGAACACGTCAGCGGGATGGAGGAATGGTTCCTCGACGAAGATCGCCGGGTGATGACCGACCTCATCCAACAGCTTTCGCGCCCGGTGGTTCACTACAAAGTCCTGGCGGCGGGACGGAATGACCCACAGGCCGCGCTGACTTTTGCCGCGAGCAAGATGCGGAACGGGGACGCCGTCTGTGTGGGCGTCTATCCACAAGACAACCCCGATATGCTCGCGCAGGATATCGCGTGGCTGGCAAGCGCCTGGGATGGTTAGGAGCAGCGCGCCATGAAAATCTATTTCACCCGGCACGGCGAGAGCGAGGCCAACCTCTTGCGCGAGCACTCGAACCGGGGATTCCGGCATCCGCTCACGGCCACGGGCAGGGAGCAGGCTGCGGCGCTGGCGCGCAACCTCGCGGGGATGGCCGTCACGCGGCTGTTCGCCAGCCCGATTATGCGCGCTGTACAGACGGCGGAGATTTTGTCGGAGGCACTCGGCGTGCCTTACGAGATCACCGACGCGCTGCGCGAGTACGATTGCGGCATCCTGGAAGGCCGGGCCGATGAGGCCGCGTGGCAAATGCACTTTGCGGTGTTCGAGGCGTGGGTCCAACACAAAGAGTGGGGAAGGCGCATCGAGGACGGCGAAAGTTTCAACGACATCCGCGACCGTTTCGTTCCCTTCATCGAGCGCCTGAGCGCAGAATACGGGGAATCTGCGGCCAACATCGTACTGGTGGGACACGGCGGCCTGTATCGCTGTATGCTGCCGCTGGTGCTGGTCAATGCCGATTTCGAATTTGTCTTGAACCAGCCGATGGGCTACACAGCTCGCATCATCGCCGAAGCCAGGCCAGAGGGGCTGACATGGATTGAATGGGCAGGATAGAGAAGTCCAGCTTTCACTCCTCTGCTGCGATATAAATCTCCTCGCTGTTCCAGAGCGTCCCGTAGGCCGTATCATCGGGTTTCAGCCCGCGCACATAGGGACGCGCCACAAACCAGAAAGGCCGCCAGGTCAGAAAGACGGTGGGGAGATCGGCGCTCAGCAGGGCGTCGGCTTTTTGCAGCGCGGCGTCCTGTTCGGCGATGTCAATCGTCGTCAGCGCGTGGCGGCAGGCGGCGTCATACACCTCGGAGACGTAGCCGCTGAAGTTTTCGCCCGTCCAGCGCGTCTCGGCGGTGGGAATCCGGTCAGAAAGCCAGCCGCCGCACAATTCGGGCAACTCGGCGCGCCAGCCAAACAGCGCCATCTGGTAAGTGCGCCCCAACAACGGGCTGACGGCGTCATTGGCATACAGAAGCTGCGGTTCGGTGGGTTGCGGGAGAACGCCCACACCGCACGCCTCCAGATTCGCCGCCACGTAAGCCGCTGTAACGAAATACTGCGGTGCTAAATGCAGCGTTAGACTCAGCGGCGTCCCATTTTTGAAACCGATGACATCGTGCGCCTCGCGCAGGCCGTCGCCATCCTCGTCGCGCCAGCCGGCCTCGTCCAGCAACGACCGCCCCATGTCGGGGTTATAGGTCGTTTGCAGCAGCGCCGCCGGATTATAGGCCGGGTGTCCGGGCGGAATAAAACCGCTGGCCGGGACAAACGCTTGCCCCGCCGCCGCTTCGCTCAACGCCGTCCGGTCAATACATTGGGCCAATCCGTGTCGCACTCGCGCGTCCGTCAAAGGCGTAGGCGTGTTATTGATGGGCTGTACGTTGAAATCGAGTCGCAGCACCACGGGGGAGACATTGGCCCAGATCATAGCTTGTCCCTGCCCAAGCATATCAAGCCAGCTTTGCCAGTCAGTAGTCATCACCGGGTCGGGCAACAAAATGTCACATTGCCCGGAGAGCAGTAGTTGCCCCCAACTGTTGAGGTTCAGCTTGGGGAAGCGGAAGGTGATTTTTTTCAAGGTGGGCGGCGTCCCGCTGTAATAGGGGTTAGGTTCGAGCCGCACCTCCCGCCCGGCCTCCCACGCGACGATGCGAAACGGTCCGGTCGCCGGCGGGGTGCGATCTTCGAGAATTTGCGCCAAACTCTTGTCTTTCCAGCGGTGCGCCGGCTGCGGCGGAAAAAGGAAGCCGGGATAATCGGCGCTGAGATAGCCGGGGATGCCTTCCCAGCGCACTGTGCGCGGGTTGACGGCGACAAGGCGCGCTGTGCGCTCGACCAACTGCCGCCAACGCCCCTGCGCCTCCGGCGCTTGCGCCAGGTAATACCCCAGGATGACGTCGTCCGCCGTCAACGGCTCGCCATCCGACCAATATAACTCTTTTTGCAGTGTGAAGGTCACGACGAGTTGGGGCAACAAGAGAACATCCTCGCTTGCGTTGGTCAGCACAGCGCCGACCTCATCCACGTAAAGCGCGCCGTTGGGGACCGGAACCGCCTGGGTGAACACGTCGCCAGCTTCCAGGGAGGGCACACGCTCAATAAGCCGCGCTTCCCAGCGATACCCCACCCGTTCCACCGGTTCCTCATAGAACAGCGCCAGTAAATCATCGCCGGCCTGCGAGGGGATGAACGGACTGGCGTAAGCAGGTTCTGTCGCACACAACACAAGTTCCTGCGGATAAGGCGTGGGTTCGGGCGTCGGCGTCCACGTGGGAACAGCTGTCTTTGTGGCCGCCACGGTTGGTGTTGCGGGAGGCGCGGGAGTCGTCGCCGGCAATGTGGTGGGCGTGGCGGCAGCAGAACAAGCAGCCAGCACAACAGCAGCCAGGCTAAGCATCACGACCCGGCGTATCACAACAAGCTCCTCATCATCAGGAAGTCTCCTCGGAAACCGCAATCAGGCTTCTGCTTTCCGGCTGAGATAGAACAACAGGGCCAACGTCAAACCGCCCAACAACACCAGAGCGATCAGCTTGTACAGGCGCGAAGCCAACGCCAGCCCTAGCGCGCCGGAAATGGCGCAAAAGGCCCAGTAGACCACAACGATCGTGCGCGTCGAAAGCCCGGCGTCCTGCAGACGGAAATGCAGATGGCGGCGGTCTCCCCGAAACGGACTCGCTCCGTGCCGCCAGCGATCCAGAATCGTCCACGCCACATCAACGATGGGGATGCCCATCACCAACAAAACGGTAGCCACGCGCCCCCCCGCCACCAAACCAAGCGCGCCGAGCAGGTAGCCAAGCATAAAGGCGCCATTGCTGCCCATAAAGACGCGCGCTGGCGCGATATTGTAGACCAGGAACCCGAGCGACGCGCCCAACAGCGCCAACGTCTGCGGGACGACGCTGTATTGCCCCGAACGAAACATGTGAACGCTCAACACCGCCGCCAAAATCGCGGCGACCCCGGCTGCCAGGCCGTCCAGACCATCCAGCCAGTTCACCGTGACGATCATGCCGGTCATCCAGAAAAGGGTCAACGGAATGTACAGCAAGGCCGGCAGGACAACCAGTGTGTTGGTGAGGGGATTGTTAAAGCGTTCCAGAATAATCAAAGTGCTGATGGCGACGACGGCGGCAAGGAAGTAACCGCCGTATTGCGCCCAGGCTGGCAGATCGTAACGGTCATCAATAAGACCCAACACAAACGTCAGCGCGCCGCCGATCACCAGGCCCCAAAAACGTCGCATCTCGTTGAGATCGGCGGTGGGGATAGCGATAAACCGCGCCAGCGCCAGCGCGCCGAAGAACCCCGCCGCGATCCCGATCCCGCCGAGCTTGGAGAGCGCGCCCCGGTGACGGCGGCGCGCGTCAGGGAGCGCCACGATGCGCCAACGTTGCCCCAAGCGTCCGCCCAACGGCGTGACGACCAGCGCGAGCACAAAGCCCGCCAGCGCAATCAGCGCGTACCGGATTCCCAGGCTCACAGCGCTGCCTTAGCCTGTACCGAACTGCCGGTCGCCTGCATCGCCCAGGCCCGGCACAATGTAGCCGTGTTCGTTCAAGCGATCATCCACCGCCGCGACGTAGATGTCAACGTCGGGGTGCTGTGACGAGAGCGCCTCAATGCCTTCGGGCGCGGCGATCAGTCCCATAAACTTGATGCGTCGCGCGCCCCATTCCTTTAAAATCTCCACTGTTTTCACCGCCGACCCGCCGGTCGCCAGCATCGGATCGAGGATTAGACACACGGACACCGTCGGGTGCACTGGCAAGCGATTGTAGTACGAGACCGGGCGCAGGGTTTGCTCGTCGCGGAACAGGCCAATGTGCCAGACTTCCGCCGCCGGGATCATTTCCCAAATCCCTTCCACCATACCCAGGCCCGAGCGCAGAATGGGAATCAGGCCAATGGGTTCTTTGAGTTTATAGCCAATCGTCTTGGTCAGCGGCGTTTCCACCTCGGCGGGGGCGATTTCCAAATCCCTGGTGGCCTCATACGCCAAAAGGAGCGTGATTTCCCGGATCAACTCGCGGAATTTCTTGGGGTCGGTGTCTTTGCTGCGCAGATGGGTCAATTTGTGCTTTACCAGTGGGTGATCAGAAACGTATACTTTGGCCATGCCTCTCCTTATGAGAACAGATCGTTTGAACGTTATTTCCAGACGGCATTGTACACAGGCAACAGCGATTGTCAAAATCCCGCGCGCTACTGCATCCAGCGACGAATAAGCGCGTCCAGTTCGCCGTCAGCCTGCATCTCGGTGATGATCGCGCCGATTGCGTCAATCAGGCTCTTGTCTTCCTTACGCGCGGCTATGGTGTACGGTTCGTCGGTGACGGGGGGAGACAGTGTGTGCAAGCCGGGTGTCTGCCGCAACGATATTTGCGCGGTCACGTTATCAACAATGACCGCATCCACCCGCCCGGCAGCCAGCACCGAGATGATGGTTTCTGCACTGTCGCCAGTCAACACAATAGGGGGGGTGCTCATCGTCGTTTCCCAGCGCAGCGCGATCATGTGCGCCTCTGTCCCGAAAACCAGCGCGACCTGCCGCCCGCCAAGATCGTCCACACCGGTGATGGAGGAATTGTTCGGCACCACCAACACTTCGCCAGCGTTGAAGTACGTTGGGCTGAACGCGAACGTCTGCGTGCGCGTGGGATCAGGGTACAACGCGGAGATGATGACGTCGGCGCGACCTGCGGTGAGGGCGTCGTAGAGGGCGTCGTAGCCGGTGGTGACGAAGTGCGTCTCGACGCCCAGCCGTGTAGCGATGGCGCGCGCCAGGTCAACATCCAGCCCGACCACCTGCCCTGCGCCATCCACAAACTCGAAGGGAGGGAACGAGGGATCGAGGGCCACGCGCAGGACACCCGCGGATTGAATCCGGCGCAGAGCGTCGGCGCGCGGCGCTGAACACGCGCCTGGCAACGCCAGCAGCAACACGAGACATACCCACCACGCAACGCGGCAGCTTCTTGGCAACAGCCGGCCAGTCAAGAAAGTCTCCTCACCCTGGAACGTGCGCGTTAAACGGACAATAGGCTCACATGCTTTCAAGATCGTGTGTGTGCGGCGCCATGGGGTCTTCTGCTTCAGCATGTACCTGCAGCGCCCCTTCGATCTCACGCGCCAACATATCACTCATCAACAACATCTGGAGTAATTCTGCTTCAGCTTCGGGATCGTCGGCAGGACGCGCCTTCCAGGCCGACTCTAAAGCTGCATTCATCTCATAAAGATGGATGAGAGCGTCCTGGATGATCAACGTCGGCTCGGTCGCGCGCCGGCGCAACATCACCAGCGGCCCGCTCCCAAAGCCCTGCACTTCCAATTCGGCCCGCAGGAGCGGACTAAACACTTCTAACTCCTCCAGGCCGCCGAGGATTTCAAAAGCGCCATCTGAGGCGATCAGATAGATGAACATGTCCAGGTCAATCCGGGACATCAGCCCCTCGCCAACCAGGCTGTTGTAAAGGTCTGCCATCGGCACCAGGATGTGCTGTGACTGCGCCAGAATTTGTGCGACGCGCGCGGTAATCGGATCTCTCATACGTACTCCATAATGTCGTGATGTCTACGGCTTTGGTTTGCGCCTGTCCAAAAATTCAAGAATCCGCTGCTCGTACCCGTGCCCTTTGGGATGGAACCATCCTCCCGGCACGCTCGGCGGCAGATAACGTTGTTCGACCCAGCCGTTTGGATAATCGTGGGGATACTTATACTCCGGCGTTGTGTCCCGCTCGCCCCTGAGAAGCGTGTTTTTGTCGCGCAGATAGGCCGGCGGCGCATCATAGCCGTGTTCTTCGAGATATTTGAGCGCCTCCCAATAGGCGCCGGCGCTGTTGGATTTGGGAGATGTCGCCATGTACAGCGTCGCCTCCGCGAGGTGATACTGGCCTTCCGGCATCCCCACCCACTCGAACGCTTGCGCGCAGGCCATCACCACCACAATCGCCATCGGTGACGCCAACCCCACGTCCTCCGCCGCTTCGATCAACAATCGCCGGAAGATGAAGCGCGGGTCTTCGCCTGCCGCAACCATCTTCGCCAGGTAGTAGAGCGCCGCGTCGGGATCGGAGCCGCGGACGGACTTGATGAACGCGCTGATGGTGTTGTAGTGCTCGTCGCCCGACTTGTCGTACTGCATGGCGCGGCGTTGGATGGATTCCTCCGCGACAGCCAGTGTGATGCGCTGGACGCCGTCGGCGTCGGGCGGGGTGGATTCCACGGCCAGTTCCAGCGCGTTGAGCGCGGTGCGCACGTCCCCATCGGAGAGATCGGCCAGGTGATGCAGCGCCTCTGCGTCGGCGACGACAGCGCGTGTGCCATAGCCGCGTTCTGCGTCGGCGAGCGCCTGCCGCAGCAAGTCCTCAATCTGCGCAACCGTCAGCGCCTCGAAGCGGAAGATGCGCGAGCGACTGAGGAGCGGCGCGATGATGGAGAAGAACGGGTTTTCGGTCGTCGCGCCGATGAGGGTGATGGTGCCGTCTTCGACGACGGGCAGCAGGCCAT
>DAOLUH010000097.1:0-12544 GCA_035420085.1 Anaerolineae bacterium | reverse complement strand
TCTCCGCGCCCTCGGTCGTGTAAAACAAATTCTGCCGCACCTTCTTGTGCTGCTGAAAATCGGCCAGATAGTCAAACTCCAACTCTGGCGCTCCCGCCAAAACAATCATCTCGTCCATACCACCCCTTTTATAGTCAGCAGATTTAGCAGATTAAGAAGAAAAAATCTGCTTAATCTGCTAAATCTGCTGACAAATTTATATCCCCGTCAGGCATATCCTGTGATTTTCGCTGCGCGCGGGGGTCTACGGAATCGAAGCCGGCGAAAGGTTGCGCCAGGCGGCGCTCGGCCATGGCGATGTACGCCGGCGTGATGTCGATGCCGATATAGCGCCGGTTGAGCGCCTGGGCCACGCGGGCGGTCGTCCCGCTGCCCACGAACGGGTCGAGCACCACGTCGTTTTCGTTCGAGCTGGCGCGCACGATGCGCTCGATGAGGGCCTCCGGCTTCTGCGTGGGATGCGCCTCGCGTTCGGGATTGCTGTAGTGGACGTGCGAGAACGTCCACACGTCGCCGGGATTTGCGCCGCGCATGTTGTTGCGCTCGCGGTAGTACTTCTGCGGGATGCGCACCGCATCAAGGTTGAAGGTGTAGTCGCCGCTCTTGGTGAAGGCGAGGATGTCCCCATGGCGCGGCGAAAAGCCAATCGTCCGCCCCGTGCCCTGCGTGTAATGCCAGGTGATCCAGCCGTTGAAGAGCAGGCCCATTTCTTCCAGGATTCCGTATAGCCGCGCAATGAACCGCACGCCCATAAATACGTACAGGCTGCCATCGTCGCGCAAGATGCGAACACATTGTGCCAGCCACGCGCGCGTGAATCGCTCGTACTCGTCCCACGCCTTCCAGTCCACCACCGCGCCGTAGTCCTTGCCCAGGTTGTACGGCGGATCGGTGCATACCAAATGCACGCTCGCCGGTGGAATCTGCGGCAGCACGTCCAGCGCGTCGCCAGCAATGAGCCGGTCGGTAAAGGCGTCAATCGTGTGTTCACGGGTCATGCCTGGGATTATAGCGTCAGATGAACGAAAGCGAAAGTGACAAAAAGAATCCCGGTTTCTTTCAGAAACCGGGATTCTACTTTTACCTTATGCCACTTCCAACGGCGGCGGCGTTTCAACCTCCGCCGTCGCTTCAGGCGCGACCTCCGGTTCCTTCTTCGGCTCTTCCGCTTTGGGGATCAGCGCGTGCGCCAACACTTCGTTCACGTCCTCCACCAGGATGAACTCCACTTCGTCGCGGATTTTGTCCGGCAGTTCGTCCAGGTCCACATCGTTCAGCCTGGGGACGAGGACGCGCTTCAAGCCCGCGCGATGCGCCGCCATCACCTTCAGCTTCAGGCCGCCAATGGGGAGCACCTGGCCTTGCAACGTCACCTCGCCCGTCATCCCCAGGTCGGGGTAGACGGTGCGCCCGGTGAGCAATGACACCAGCGCCGTCACCATCGTGATGCCTGCCGACGGACCGTCTTTCGGCACCGCGCCGGAGGGGACGTGCAGGTGAATTTTCCCCTTGCAACATTCCTCGCCCAGGCCCAAATCCTTCACGTGCGATTCGACATAGCTCAAGGCGATGCGCGCGGATTCGCGCATCACGTCGCCCAAATGCCCCGTGAGGATGAGATTGCCATCCTGACCGGGCATCGCTGCGGCTTCCACGAACAGCACCTCGCCGCCGGTGGGCGTCCACGCCAGGCCCGTCGCCACGCCGGGACGTTCGGTCCGCAACGCCGCCTCGAAGCGATAGCGCGGTTTGCCCAGGTATTCGCGCACCTTCTCCGGCGTGATCTCAATCGGAGCAGGCGGTTCAGTCGCTTCAGCCGCTTCGACTTCAGCAGAGGTAGTCGCAAACGCCGCCGCCTCAAAAGCCACGGCATCCGTTGTCGTTTCGGCTTCAGCGCCTTCAGCTTGCGCGGCTAACCGCTGTTGTTCTTTCGTTTCAGCGACCTGCGTCGCCACTTTGCGGCAGATTTTGCCGATCTCACGTTCCAACTGACGGACGCCGGCTTCGCGCGTAAAGTCGCGGATGATCGCGCGAATCGAAGGCTCGCCGAAGGTGATCTCATCCGGCAACAGACCGTTCATCTTCAACTGCCGTGGAATGAGATACTGTTCGGCGATGTGCAACTTGTCGTATTCCGTGTAACCGTCAATCTCGATGGTCTCCATCCGGTCGAGTAGTGGGGCCGGGATCGTCGCAATCGTGTTGCCGGTGCAAATGAAGAGCACCTGGCTCAGGTCGAAGTCCACGTCGAGATAGTGATCGCGGAAGGCGTGGTTTTGCTGCGGGTCGAGCACTTCCAGTAGCGCCGACGAGGGATCGCCGCGCCAGTCTGAGCCGATCTTGTCCACCTCATCCAGCATAAAAACGGGGTTTTTGACGCCGGTACGCTTGACGGCTTGCATAATCCGCCCTGGCATCGCGCCGATGTACGTGCGGCGGTGCCCGCGGATTTCGGCCTCGTCGCGCATCCCGCCCAGGCTCATCCGCGTGAACTTGCGCCCCAGCGCCCGCGCGATAGACTGTCCCAGCGAGGTCTTGCCCACGCCGGGCGGCCCCACCAGCGAAAGGATCGCGCCGGAGCCTTCGACTCTGCGCCCCTGCAAATCGGATTCGTCGCCGTCATCCAGACCACGCTCTTGACGCAGCTTGCGCACGGCCAGGAATTCCAGGATGCGTTCCTTCACGTCCTCAAGGTCATAGTGATCTTCGTCAAGGACCTTGCGCGCGTCGGAAATGTCGAGATGGTCTTCGGTCAGCGCCTTCCACGGCAACGCGACCAGCCAATCGAGATAGGTTTTGATGACCCAGTACTCGGCGGCCTGCGGCGGCATCTTTTCGAGGCGCGCCAGTTCGCGCTCCGCCTCCTCTTTCGCCTCCTCCGTCATCCCGGATTCTTCAATCTTCTGGCGATATTCCTCCACCTCACGGCGACCTTCTTCGCCCTCGCCTAGCTCTTTGCGGATAGCGTCCATTTGCTGGCGCAGGTAATACTCGCGCTGCGTCTTTTCGATCTCCTCTTTCGCCTTCTCCTGGATTTGCTGGCCGATTTCGCGGACTTCCAGCTCGTGCGTCAGCACTTTGACCAGATGCTCCATCTTGTTCGTCAGCCGATCAGCTTCCAAAAGCTGCTGCGCCTCGGTCATTTCGATGCGCATATTCGACGCCAAGAGGTAAACGAGCAGGCGCGGATCCTCCAACTGTTGGATGAAACGTATGGCCTCGTCGGGGAACTGCGGGATCAACTCGGCCAGGCGCGTGGCGACATCCAACAAACTGCGGCGCAGCGCCTCTTCGATCACCGATCCTTCGACAATGTCGGGCGTCAGACGCACACGCGCTTTCAGGTACGGCTCTTCCACCGTCCACGCGACGACGCGGAACCGCTCAAGGCCCTGGATAAAGACCGTGAGCGTGCCATCGTCGGAGCGCATCACGCGATGGATAATCGCCGCCGTGCCTACCTGATACACCTGTGTCGTAGCAGGGATCTCCACCGATGGGTCCTTCATCGCCACCAAACCGACTACGCGATTGCCGCGATCCACATCTTCGATCAGCCGCACCGAGCGCGGTATGCCCACCGCGAGCGGCATCACAATGTAAGGGAACGCTACGGTGTTCCGCAGCGGCAAAATGGGCAATTCTTCCGGGATACGCCGGATCAAATCGTCTATATTTTGTTCTTGTGTATTAAACCAGGGTAACATATAGCCCTCCAGGTAAGATAAGTCAAAAGTCGCATGTCCAAAGTTAAAAGTCGCGTTTCCCGATTCTTGCGCCGGATCACAGTCCGGCGCGTCAAGCGTCACGCATAGCGCTAACGTTAGGGATTATAACACACTCATATTAGAATTACATCAGCAGCGCATAGATAAATCATTGGAAAAGGGTATAATCATCCTATGTGGATTGACACGCACGCCCATTTACAACACACGCGCTTTGCGGACGATTTTGCCGCAGTGCTGACGCGCGCCGCCGAATGTGATGTGACCACCGCTATCGTACCGGGCAGTACATTAGCAGACAGCCGCGCCGCCGTCGTCCTGGCGGAACGCTACACGGGGACGCCCTGCGCGCTCTATGCCGCCGTCGGCATCCACCCGACCGACGCGGATAGCCTCACGCCCGCAACGTTGGCTGAACTGCGAGAACTGGCCGCTCACCCGCGGGTCGTCGCCATCGGCGAGATCGGGTTGGACTACTATTGGCCGCGCATTGTTGATCGCGGCTGGCCGTGCGCGGAGCCGACGCAACAACACGCCGCCCTCGAAGCGCAGTTGGCGTTGGCGGCTGAACTGTCGCTGCCGGTCATCCTCCACGACCGCGACGCTCACGCGGACATCCTGGACATCCTGCGCGCCTGGATGCGCGGCCATCCTGAACGCACGGGGACGCTCCACGCTTACGCCGCCGGCCCGGCGCTGCTGCCGGAGGCGCTCGCGTTGAACCTGTGCATCGGGATGGACGGCCCGGTGACGTTCGAGAAGGCCACTAGCCTGCAAGAGGTCGCCCGGCAAGTCCCCTTGCAGCGCCTTCTGGTGGAGACGGATTCTCCTTATCTCACGCCGCACCCCTACCGCGGACGGCGCAATGAACCGGCGTATCTGCCTTACGTCGCCAGGCGCATCGCGGCGCTGCGGGACATTCCCGTAGAAACCATCGCTGCGGCAACCACCGCCAACGCCCAACGCCTTTTCCGTTTGTGACCAATGGTTAGAATTACCGTCATTGTGGTATAATGAACGCTATCCAGCGCCAGTGCGAGAGCCGATGAAATCAGAGGGATTACAGTATACCACGCTCCTACGGAACGAACTGCACGCCGTCCGCGACACCATGCTCGAAGTCCGCCATCAGCTTCCCGATCCCGTCGCGCCTGCGCTGGCAGCGATCATCAACGGCGGCGGCAAGCGGCTCCGCCCGGCGCTTGCGCTGCTCTCCGCCTATATGTTCGGCGCCGATATGGGCCATGCTATCCCCGTAGCGGCGGCGATTGAAACCCTTCACACCGCCACGCTGATCCACGACGATTTGATTGACAACGCGATGATGCGGCGTGGGACGCAAACGTTGAACGCCAACTGGAGCCCGGCGGCGACCGTGCTCACCGGCGATGTCACGTTCGCGTGGGCGGCCAAACTGGCGACGCGCAGCCACAACATCCGCCTGGTGCAGCGTTTTTCTGAAACATTAGCCACCATCTGCAACGGTGAATTGAGCCAGATGTTCACCGATAAAGGCCGCCTGCCCACCGAAGCGGCCTACTACGACCGCATTTTCGCCAAGACGGCGTCGCTCTTCGCCCTGGCGACAGAAGCCGGGGCGATTTTGGCGCTCCAGGCTGAGGCGGATATTGCCAGGTTGAATCTTTTCGGGAAGTTGCTCGGCGAAGCGTTTCAGATCGTTGACGACGTGCTCGATTTTATGGGCGACGAGGCCACGCTAGGCAAACCCGTGGGCAGCGACCTGCGCCAGGGGATCGTCACCTTGCCGGTGTTGCACTACAGCCAACAGCATCCAGATGACGTGCGCATCCAGGCCGTGCTCGACCTTCCGCGCGACGAAGCCGCCACCCAGGCTCTGGTCGCCGATCTGCGCCGTTCCGACGCCGCCGAGTGGGCGATGCAGCAAGCGACGACGCGCGCCGACGAAGCCCGCGCGCTCCTGGCCGTCTATCCCCACACGCCCTATCGTGCGGCGATGGAAGAAATCGCCGCTTTTGCCGTGCGGCGACAGTACTGAACTATGACCAGCCTGTCCGTCATCATCGTCAACTGGAATGTCTGCGACCTGCTCCAGCGCGCGATTGCGTCGGTTTATGCGGCGTGGGATGGACGTCTGGGGCTGGAAATCATCGTGGTGGACAACGCCTCCCACGATGACAGCGTCGCTATGCTGCGCAGAACATTCCCCGACGTGCAGGTCATTGCCAACACCGAAAATCGTGGGTTCACCGGCGGCAACAATCAGGGTCTCGCCGCCGCCACAGGCGACTTTCTGCTGCTGCTCAATCCCGATACAGAGATCGTGGGCGACGCTTTACCGCGCATGGTCGAGTATCTCCGCAACCATCCCGGCGTGGGAATGCTCGGTCCGCAATTGTTGAACCCTGACGGCAGCGTACAATCCTCGCGCCGCCGCTTCCCCACCCTGCCGGTGCTCTTCCTCGAAAGCACCTGGCTCGAAAAACTCGCGCCGCGCAAGGCGCTGCGCCATTACTATGCGAAAGAACAGCCAGATGATCTCGTCCAGGACGTGGACTGGATCACTGGCGCGGCGATGCTGACGCGCCGGGAGGTCGTCGCACAAGTGGGGGGGATGGACGAGGGCTTCTTTATGTACTCCGAAGAGCTGGACTGGTGCCGCCGCATCCGCGAAGTCGGCTGGCGCGTCGTTTACTTCCCGGAGGCGCGCGTTATCCACCACGAAGGTAAGAGTAGCGAGCAAGTCGTCCCTGCGCGGCACATCTACTTCCAATCGAGCAAAGTCCGCTACGCGCGCAAATATCACGGCGCTGCCATCGCCGCAACCCTGCGCCTGTGGCTGCTCGCCCAATACGTTTGGCAAATCGGCGTTGAAGGCGTAAAATGGCTCATCGGCCATCGCCGCGACCTGCGCGCCGCCCGCATCGCCGCGTACCGGCAGGTGTTGAGGAGCAAATTGCGAATGAGCGAATCAGCGAATGAGCGAATCAGCGAATGAGCAAATGGGCAAATCAGCAAATGGGAGAATGGGCGCATCAGCGAATGGGGGAATTCGAGTACCCATAACCAACAACCCATAACCAACAACCCATAACCAACAGAATCGGAGGAAACTTATGTCCCAACAGAAACGTCTGTCCTATCTGATGTTCGGCCTGCTCTACTTTGCTCAGGGGACGGTGCTGAGCTACTTTACCGCGCTCAACGCTATCTACTTCCTCTCGAAGGGGCTGACGATGAGCGATGTGGGCATCTTCGCCTCCATTGCACTGATCCCCTTCGTCATCAAAATTTTCCTGGGGATGTTGAGCGACAAGGTCAACCTGTTCGGAATGGGCTATCGCAAGCCGTACATCCTGATCGGGTTAGCGATCCAGGCGCTCTGTCTGATCGCCGCGCCGTTCATTGATCCGGCGGGGGCGTATTGGGGCTTCGTCGCGCTGGCGTTCGTGCTGCAAATGGCGATGGCGCTCTACGATACCTGCACCGACGGCCTGGCGCTCGATACGATCCCCGAAGAAGAACAGGGCACGATTCAGAGCTTTATGGTCGGTGGGCGGGCGTTGGGGGTGGTGCTGACGGCCTCTGTGGTGGGACTGCTGGCCGAGTACGTCTCCTGGGTGGCGGTGTTCTGGCTGCTGGCGTTCTTCACGCTACTTCCGCTGCCGATGGTGTTGCGCCTCCGCGAAGCCGAACGCCCGGTTGAGCGCGCGTTTGATTGGGGCGCGTTCAAGGCGTTCAAGAACCGGTCCGTCATCGCGCTGGCGGGGTTGGGCTTCGTCTTCTTCTTCATCATTGCCGGGGCCAACCAGATGGTCAACCCCTTCCTGGAAACCGAGTTCGACATCCCACTGAGCACCGCCGGGATGCTGACGACGGTGTGGGGCATCGGCGTTGTTTTGGGCGGGGCGACCGGCGGGTGGTTCATCCACCGGCTCGGCAACCGCAACGCGGTCCGCGCGGCGTTGGTCGTCACGTTCGTATCGGTGTTGGCGCTGGCGTTGACGCCCAACACGCTGCTGGCATGGCCCGTCGTCGCGCTCTTCGGCCTGGCCTACGGCGTCTATCAGACGCTCTACTACGCGCTGGCGATGAACTACACCGACCCGCGCATCGCCGCGTCCATGTTCTCCATCTTGATGGCGGTGACGAACGTGGCGCAGGGCGTGGGGATGGCCGTCTGCGGCGGGCTGGCGGACGCGGTGGGTTTCCGCTGGACGTTCGCTATCGTCACCGCGCTCAATGTGCTGGCGCTCCCGCTCCTGCCCGCCGTTTTTGCGCGCAACCGGCACATTGCACAAGCGTAGCGAAGCAAATTCACGTAGAGCAAACTGACAGTTTGCTCTACATGAACTGATGATTCACCGATGAGAAAATCTGAGCCGCAGAGAGCACAGAGCACACAGAGTTTTTTCCTTCCTCTGTGATCTCTGTATCCTCGGTGGCTATTTTCGGACAAGATTCGCGTAGATTGGCGTGATTAGCGGTTTATTTTCAGAGGAACTTGATTATGAAACATCAAAGTCGCTTCATCATTTTACTGCTCGTCGTGATTCTCGCCGCCTGCGCGACGCCAACGCCGACCGCGCCGCAGACATTCACCGGCGATCTGGCCTACACGTGGGTGACGCGCCAGTGCGACCTGGGCTATCGCATCACCGGCACAGACGCGCATCAGAAGGCCGGCGACATGATCATCAAAGAACTGCGCGCCCAGGGCTGGACTGTGCAAGAGCAGCCGTTCACCTACAAGGGCGTCGCCGCGCGCAACATTCTGGCGTGGAAGGGCGAAGGGGAGGCCGTGCTCGTCGGCGCGCACTACGATACCCGCCGTTCCGCCGACCAGGAAGACCCGTCGCAGCCCGTGATGGGCGCGAACGATGGCGCGAGCGGCGTCGCCGTGCTGCTCGAACTGGCGCGCGCGCTCGCATGGGACGCGGCGAACCGGCGCATCTACCTGGCCTTCTTCGACGCCGAGGACAACGGGCGGCTCGACGGATGGGAGTGGATCGTAGGTTCCACGTATATGGCGGAGCACTGGGGCGAAAACGGCGAGACACCGCTAAACGCAATGATCCTCGTGGATATGATCGGCGATGCTGACCAACAGGTGTATTATGAGCGCAACTCCGATCCTACTCTCAGCCAGGCGCTGTGGGACATCGCCGCGCAGTTGGGCTACGGCGAGCGCATCATCCCCGAATACCGCTACGCGATGCTCGACGATCACATCCCATTCATCCGCATGGGCGTTCCTTCTGTGGATATGATTGACTTCGACTACCCCTACTGGCACACCACGCAGGACACGCCGGACAAAGTTTCCGCCGCGAGCCTCGAAGCCATCGGGCGGACGTTGGAAGTGTGGTTGGAGAAATAAGGTTTGAACGTTCTAACGTTTCAACGTCTCAACGTTTTCATACGGAGGGCAAAATGAGCGCCGCTGTCATTGAACAACCTCAATATCGCATCAAACAGCCGAAAAATCTTTCGCCGCGCATCCAATGGCTGCGAGATTACTACTTCCAGGGCGTCCAACGTCGCTGGAACAATGAGATGACCGCCTGGACGACTGGGACACCGTGGGATTTTCAGTACGAGGAAATCTCGTTCTACATTGTGCCGGAGACCTACGCCTTTTTCCAAACTTTTCGCTCCTGTTTCCAGCAGACGGCGCGGCCCGTGGCGCTACACCCGGATTTCTGGACGTGGAGTTTGCCGGAGCGCAAGGCGTGGTTCAACCGTGAGGTGATGGCGCATTACCTGCCCCAGGAAATCCTGCCCGGCGACTTGCTCGCGGGCGCGCGCTTCAACGTGATGACGTCCACCTGTCTCAACAAGAAAGAGGCACGCGACTACAATCGCCTCATCTACGGCAAAAACGGCACACGCGCGGCGATCAAGGCGTATCACGATCACGGCTACGGCAACTGCGGCGCGACGAGCGGGCACTTGATTCCCGATTACGCCCAGGTGCTCAACCACGGCTGGAAAGCCATTCACGCTGACCTCGAAGCGCGCTACGCCGCCCTCCCGGAAGCCGACAAACGCGGCGCGAAGGGCGCGCAATTGCGGGCGATGCTCACCGCATCCACGATGGCGCGGGACGTGGCGGCGGGCTACGCCGAAGAGTGTCTACACCTGGCAGAAGCCGAATCCGACCCCACCCGTCGCGCCGAACTTGAGCAGATGGCAACCAACCTCCGGCGCGTCCCCTGGGAACCGGCGACGACGTTCTGGGAGGCTGTGCAATCCCTGTGGCTCACGCACATGCTGGTGATGAGCGACGAAAACTACCCCGGCCCCGGCGTCTCCTTCGGGCGCATTGACCAGTACCTCTACCCGTTTTGGCAGGCGTCTTTGGAAGCGGGGATGGAACTTGGCCTGAGCGTAGCCGAAGGCCGGGAATTCGGCAAGGAAATCCTCAAGTGCTTCTGGGTGCATTGCAACACCGCCTACGACGCGATGATTCGCACAGGCGGCAACCAGGGCATCACCGCCGGCTACGGGCAACTGCTCACGCTCTCCGGCATGGGGGCAGGCGGCGCCGACCTGACCAATGATCTCACTTTCGCCATGCTCGAGGTGCTCGACGAGATGTCGCCGATCCTCGAACCCAAGCCCAATGTGCGCCTGCACCGCGGCACGCCCGACGCGCTGCTCGACAAAGTCGTGGCGATGATTGCCGACAGCCAGGGGGCGCCGTTCCTCCTCAACTTCGACGAACGCTCGATGGCCGGGATGCTGCTGCAAGCGCGTAAGTCCGGCGTCGAACACCTCATCCACCCCGGCAACGTCCACGACTACGCGCCGGTCGGTTGCCTGGAAAACACGATGGTCGGCAACGACCGCTCCGGCACGGTCGATAACAACCTCAACCTGCTCAAGGCCGTCGAATTGGCGCTCACCGGCGGCTACGACCTGCTGCCCTTCACCGATCCGCTGACCGGCAAGACCGAGCCAATCACCCGTAGCGGGCCAGATACCGGCGACCCAACCACCTTTACCACGTGGGAGCAGTTCTGGGACGCCTATGCTGCCCAAACCCGCTTCATCATCGAAAAGAGCGTGGAACTCTACAATCGCACGGATGCTCTCCGCGCGCGCTTCTCGCCCACCCCGTACCTCTCGTGCCTGGTGCGCGGCTGCGCTGAGAAGGGCCTGGACGTGACCCAGGGCGGCGCGGAACTGTCTTACATTACCATCGAGGCCGTCACCTACGCGACGACGGTGGACTCGCTGCTGGCGATCAAGTATCTGGTCTTCGACGAAAAAGCCTGCACGATGGCGGAACTCGTCCAGGCGCTGCGCGACAACTGGGAGGGGCACGCCGTCCTCCAGGCGCGCGCGCTGCGCAAAGCGCCCAAGTACGGGCGCGACGATCCCGCCGCCGACGCACTGGCCCGGCAGGTGATGGACTTGTGGACTGAGGAAACCTGGAAGCACAAAACCGAAGCCACGGGCGCGCAGTACCGCCCCGGCATGTTGAGCTGGAACTACTGGATCGCCGACAGCTTCATCCTGCCCGCCAGCCCCGACGGGCGACCCAAGGGCAAATTTCTCTCCAACGCGCTGTGCCCGTCCAACGGCGCCGACACGCGCGGGCCAACCGCCAACGTCAACTCCGTGGGCAAAGTCCTCGGCGGGCGCGGATCAAACGGCGATTGGGGCGACTTCGTCAACTTGCTCCCCAACGGCGGCAGCCACACGATGACCTTCAGCCCCGCCCTCTTGCGTGAGCCGGAACAGCAGGCGAAATTCAAGGCGTTCCTGCGTGGCTACGTCGAAAACGGAGGCACCGCCTTGCAGGTGAACATGGTAGACGCCGCCATGTTGCGCGACGCCCAACAACACCCGGAAGATTACCGCCACCTGCTCGTCCGCGTCACTGGCTACAACGCCTACTTCACCAGCATCGGCAAAGAATTGCAGGACGAGATTATTGCGCGGGAAACGCACCAATTCTAAAACGTAAAGCGTAAAACGTAATTCGCCACGGAGGGACAATGACGCATTTGCCGCACACCACCTTCTCCGCAGCCGACATCGCCGCCTTTATGCCGGAGATGAAGATTGGCCTGCTGGCGCTGGTCAACGATGCGGGACTGCCGCATCTCACACTGATTTCAACGATCCGGGCCAGTTCGCCGACGCAGTTGACGTGGGGGCAGTTCACCGAGGGACTGTCTAAACAGTTCATCCGGCGGCATCCCCAGGTGGGCTTTATGGTGATGACGCTGAACAAAGAGGTCTGGCGGGGGAAAGCCACCTTCACGCACACCGCGCGCCAGGGGCCGGAGTACGACGCCTACAATAACATCCCGATGTTCCGCTACAACGCCTACTTCGGCATCCACACGGTTTACTATATGGATTTGGCAGCGCACAGCGGACGGCAGGTCTTACCGATGGGACAAGTGATCTTTTCGGCGGTGCAAACGATGCTCGCGCGAACGCTGGCCCGCAAAACCCAAACGCCCGTGCTCAACATGTGGACGCGCCGCCTGCTGAACAAACTCGACAACCTCAAGTTCGTGAGCTACGTCGGCGAGGATGGCTACCCGGTCATCATCCCCGTCATCCAGGCGCAGGCGCTTGACACGGAACGGGTAATCTTCGCAGCAGGCGCGTTCGGGGATGAACTACGCGCGATTCCCAAGGGCGTGCCGCTGGCCGTTTTCGGGATGTCGCTATCTATGGAAACCGTGCTGTTGCGTGGAACCTTCGAGGGCGTGCGGCGCATCGGCGGACTGCCATGCGGGACGGTCGCCGTGGGTTGGGTCTACAATCCCATGCCGCCCAAGCCGGAGCAGATTTATCCGGCGACGGCGTTGGAG
>DAOLUH010000096.1:0-12747 GCA_035420085.1 Anaerolineae bacterium | reverse complement strand
GGCTTCCATCACCGGCAGCCAGTTTGTCCAATCGGCGTAGAAGTTGAGGACGGGCCTCGTGCGCGCCTTGAACGCCGCCATCGCCCGCGGCCCGGCGACGAGCAGCGCCAACCCCGGTGGCGTCCCCACCGCCTTCTGCGACGCTGTGAGTGCCACATCCACGCCCCACTCGGTCATCCGCAGATCCTCGCCCGCCACCGAGCAGACGCCATCCACGACGATGAGCGTGTCGTACTGCCGCGCCAGCGCCGCCAGGCCTTGCACATCGGTGAGCACGCCGGTCGAGGTATCCACGTGCGTCACCGTCATCAGCTTGAAGCGCGCGGTTTTGAACGCCGCCTCCACCGCTTCCAGCGTCGGGCAGCCACCGACGGGCGCGCGCACGTGCGTGACTTCCGCGCCGTAGCGTTCCAGCAGCGTGCCGTAGCGGTCGCCGAAGTAGCCGGTGTTGACCACCAGCGCCTTGTCGCCCGGCTCGATCAGGTTCGCACCGGCCAGATCCATCGCCAGCGTGCCCGATCCCGCCACAATGAAGGGCTGCCCATCGGGACTGAGAAAAACCTCGCGCATCCGCTCCAGCGCCTGCCCAAAGACCTCGATAAAGTCCGGTGCCACGTGGCTCGTCGTCGGCGCGCCCATCGCCGCCAGCACCGCAGGATCGAATTCGATAGGACCGGGGATCATCAGTAGTTTTCGATCTTTCACAGGGTTCTCCTTGAGATAGTCTGATAGTCGTTAGTCAGATAGTCGAGTTTCATTATTCCGGGATTTCATCCAGTGAATGGACCCACGGCAGGGTAGCCGCCGCATTGTACAGTCGGCGATCTGCCGTCCAGAAGTCGCACTGGAGCAACTCCGCCAGGGCCAGATAATGCGTATCATAAGCTGTCGGGCGATTAAGTTTTTCCGCCAGCAGCCAGGCGCGCTCATGCAGATCGTCAAAGTTGAGGATTTCTACTTCTAATGTAGGAGCTTTCCTCAACAAATTCCAGCCATCTTGCGTTGTGATTCGACCTCGGTACACGCTCTTGCGTAATACAGCCGTAACTTCGATTGGCAATAGAGGCGGCGCAGCAATATGAAAATCGCTTAACAACCAGGAATCCCACAGCGAATGGGCCTTGTAGCTGTCCGGCTCGCGTAGCAGAAGTTTGAGCGCCAAATTCGCGTCAACGCAGACCCATAAGTTCATCGGTGCGTTCCTCACGAAGTTCATCGAGCATCGTTTCGATGCTATCTTGCGAAGTATCGCTCATGACCAAGCGTTCACGCAGTTCCCGTACTTCATTCAATGCCTTTCGCCGTTGTTGGATATAGAACTGACGATCATTAACCTGGTCCAGCGTTTCCAGACGACGCAAATCGTCCACGCTGATCAGCGCCGCTTTTACCTTACCCCGCGAGACAAGTTCGATGCGCAGATTCCCATACGCGGCGCGGTTCACCAATTCGCCGAGGTTCTGTTTGAATTCCGTCAAGGTAACAGACTGCGTCTCCATCAATCGCTCCTTTCGTACATTTTGTCCTATAAGCTCATTATAATCGACTTTTTCACTTTGACGAACGCACGCTATTCACCTTTGACGTACAGATCGAAGAACGCCACCGAACGCCGCATCGCTGCGCTGAAGTTGCCGACGAGGTTGTGATCGTCGCCGGGGTAGATGTACAACTCGCTGGCGACGCCCTCGGCCTGCAATTGCGCGTACAGGTCTTCGGAGTATTCGACGGGGACGGAAGTGTCGCTCGTGCCGTGATGCAGTTGCAGCGGGCCGGAGAGTTCGGTGAGATAGGCCCACGGGTCAATCGAAGCCCAGAAGGCGGGGTTTTCGTCCGGCGTGCCGTAGGTGAACAGGATGTCGCCCCAACGACGCGGCGTCGGCGTCCCCGCCGCGACAGGGGTGAGGAAACGGCGCTGCCAGCGATCCATCAGCTCCGGATAATCGGCGACGACGCCGGCCCAAATCACCCCGGCCTTGATGTCGTCGCTGACCACCATCGCCCGCAGCGCGATCGTCCCGCCCATCGAGTGGCCCCACATGCCCACGCGGTCGGGATCGGCCTCCGGCAAGCGCTTCGCCGAGGCCATTGCGTTGAGCACGTCGATCGTGTAGGCCGGGGTGTCGTAGGCGTTGGCCGGCTCACCCTCCGAGTCGCCGTGCCCGCGATAGTCCGGGCGGATGACGATGTAGCCGTTGCGCGCAAAACCATCCACGTAGGCGACGTAGCGTTCGGTGGTGCGGTACTGCGCAGGCGGAATATAGCCGTGGTTGAAGACGATGATCGGCCAGCCGGTGGCAGGTTTTTCGCCGCGCGGGATCGTGAGCAGCGCGTAAATCTTCAGGCCCTCGGACAGGTACGAGACGACGTAGCGGTCGTAGTTGACGCCGGGCGACAGCGTTTGCTCGATGACGATGTCGCTGCCAGGGTAGGCTTGCTCGCGCATCACGGCGATCATCAGCGGGTGTGTGGGTGTTGGGGTTGGTGTAGGCGTGCCGGTGGCGGTCGGCGTGGCGGTGGGCGTGGCTGTGGCGGTGGGAGGCGGTGTGGCAGTTGGCGTCGCCGTTGCCGTGGGGTCGAGGGTGTGCGTGGGAAGCGGCGTAGGCGCGGGCGTGGGTGTCGTTTCTGGCGTCGTACACGACGTCCACAGGAACAGCCCGGCGACCAACAAAAGCATCAGATGCACGATTTTCATAACAGTCACCTCCTCAGATATCCAACTGTATAGGATCAAGTCTAGCATGGCGCGGTAGAACTGCAATCTATACCGGATAGAACACAGTTCACGTTTACTGGCTCTTGACAGTCCTGTGATCAGAATTACAATGTAATTACCATAAAGGAAGGAGAATCTGCTATGACCCAAAGTACCTTGCCCGCCGGAAAGCTGCATACCCGGCTTGTTCCTATCGGGAATTCGCAGGGCGTGCGCATTCCCAAACCGCTGTTGAAGCAACTCCACCTGGAAAATGAAGTCACGCTGGAAATCCAAGACGGCGCGCTCATCGTGCGACCGGCCACCCATCCGCGCGCCGGGTGGGAAGCTGCCGCGGCCACGCTGGCTACGCGTGGCGAAGATGCTTTACTCGCCCCGGAGACGCCCACTATCTGGGAAGAGGAAGAGTGGCAATGGTAACGCCGCACCGCTTTGGCGTCTATTGGGTTGATCTGGATCCCACCTGCGGCCATGAATTGCGCAAAACCCGTCCCGCCGTCGTCGTCTCGCCCGACGAACTGAACCGGCAATTGCAAACCGTCATCATCGCTCCCTTAACGACCCAAAGCCATCCCTACCCTTTTCGCCCGCCTTGCCGAATCGCCCAACGTGACAGCTACATCGTCCTGGATCAACTCCGCACCGTAGACCGTGCGCGTCTGGGTGACTCCCTGGGCGACCTGGACACGGCGACGCAAACCACACTCCTCAATGCCCTGTCCGCCCTCTTTGCACCTTAGGGTCTGTTTACCAGACACAAACCAGAGGGTTGCGCTATATTCACATCCAACTGCAATTTCCCCGAAACCGGGTATAATGATACTTCGTGTCTACGAACAACAGGTTCGTGACCATTCAGGGTCAAGCGTGCGACTTGGCTCAATACAGTCAAGGAGTACGTTTCATGAGTTTCGATCAGTTTTCTCTCGACCCGCGCATTCTTGCGGGGGTCGAAACGGCGGGGTTTACCACGCCGACGCCCATTCAAGAGCAGGCCATCCCGGAGGTGCTCGCCGGGCGCGACATCTTCGGCATCGCGCAGACCGGCACCGGCAAGACGGCGGCCTTCATCCTGCCCATTCTCCAGCGGTTGACGCGCGGCAATCTGCGCCAGATCCGCGCGTTGATCGTCGCGCCCACGCGCGAGTTGGCCGAGCAGATTTACGAGGTCAGTACGGCGTTGGGGACGCGCACGAAAGCGCGCACCGTCGCCATTTACGGCGGCGTGAGTAAAGGCCCGCAGATCGCGGCCCTGCAGCACGGCGTCGAGATCGTCGTCGCCTGCCCGGGCCGCTTGCTCGACCTGCACAACGAAGGCTACGTTGACCTGTCGCACGTCGAAGTGCTCGTGCTGGACGAGGCCGACCGGATGTGCGATATGGGCTTCCTGCCCGACATCCGCCGCATCCTCAAGCTGCTGCCTACCCAACGGCAGACACTGTTCTTCTCCGCCACCATGCCGGACGAAATCCGCGAGCTGGCGGAGTACATCCTCAAAGACCCGGTGACGGTGCAAATCGGCATCATCGCCCCGGCGGAGAGCGTGTCGCACGCCCTCTACCCCGTCCCGCGCACGCTCAAGAAAGACTTGCTGCTGGCGCTGCTCGACCGGACGGCAACCGGGCGCGTGCTCATCTTCACCCGCACCAAACACCGCGCCCGCAACCTGGCGCGCGATCTGCTGAAACAAAAATTCAACGCGGCGGCGCTGCAAGGCAACATGTCGCAGAACCAGCGCCAGAATGCCCTCGACGGTTTCCGCGACGGCAAGTTCGACGTCCTGGTAGCGACCGACGTGGCCGCGCGCGGCATCGACGTGACCGACATCACGCACGTCATCAACTTCGACATCCCCGACACGGTGGACGCCTACACGCACCGCATCGGGCGCACGGGCCGCGTGGATCAGACCGGCGAGGCGTTCACCTTCATCGAGCCGGAGGACGAGCCTATGGTGCACGACATCGAAAAAGTGTTGAAGACGCGCATCGAGCGACGGCGGCTGCCCGATTTCGACTACGGCGCTTTCGTCCCGGAGGCGCAGGGACAAGCCCCGCGTCCTCAAGAACGCCCGCAACCCTCCCAGCAACAAAGCCACCGCCGGAGAAGACCAGCGCGCCAATTTTAGATGACGCTGCGTTGAACCCTTATAGTACACGGATGAACACGGATTCCACGGATAAAGATAAAAAATCCGTGTGATCCGTGAAATCCGTGTACCAAATGCTCCCTGATTATTCAGGGCCGGCGCACACTCCGCAAATGTAACACGCTTCTACATGCTATGCCGTTAGAGTCACCGCAACTTTCCTCCTACGGCTCCCGTATCTATAGATGCCCGTGCAAAATACAGCACGGGCATTTTTCAATAAACGATACGCGAAAGGAGATATCGAAATGAGTGACGAAACAATCACCACAACTGTTCCAACCGGCAAGCTGACACGCGAGCAGATGCTTGAGGCGCTGCATACCACACGCGATCTGACCAATGCCGATCTCAGCGGCCTTGATCTGGCAGGCATAAAGTTCGCAGGCGTGAAAATGCCCGGCGTAGACTTGTCCGGCGCGAACATCCCCGGCGGCCTCTTCGCAGGCGCGGACATGCCCGAAGCCAACCTCGCCGACGCCGACCTGGTCGGCGCGAAATTCATGGGCGTCAACCTGCTCAAGGCCGTGATCACCAAAGCCAAGCTGACCGCCGCGAAGTTTATGGGCGTCAACCTCGAAAAGAGCGACCTCTCCGGCGCAGAACTGACGGACAGCGGCTTTATGGGCGTGAACCTGACAGGCAGCCAACTGCGCGGCGCGAAATTGTTCGGCGCAAAGATCACAGGCGTCAATCTCATCAACGCCGATCTGACTGAAGCCGACCTGACCGGCAGCACACTCAAGCGCGTTGACGTGACCGGCGCGGACTTCACCGGCGCGAACACCACCGGCGCGCGCGCCAGCAAAGTCAACTGGGACGCCGCCAAAACGCCGCCCGCGCAACTGCCGGAGGCCCTACCCGAACCGCCCGCCTGGCTTCCGGGTGTCGTCGCGGGTGTCGCCGTTGTGCTGATCCTTGTGGCGCTGCGCAAGAAAAAGCGCCGCAATTAGCACCCCCAAGCACAAACCACGAATCTACACGAATAGAAAGACTGGTGCAGACTCATGAAAATTCGTGGTCAAAATGGTCATTCGTGATACAATGCGTCTATACCTGACACAGAACGTTCGGACTACCAGACTGACGACTATTCGACTAATCTGCAGGAGGCATTGGATCAATGACGGAAGAAATCGAGTTCGTATCAAATTACAACGATCTGAGCAACGACCGGGGCTTTCAGTTCGAGTTTACCTGCAACCGCTGCGGCACAGGATATCGCACACCGTTCCAGGCATGGACAATGGGCACGGTGGCCTCGGCGCTGGATACGGCGAGCAGCCTGTTCGGCGGCGTCTTCGGTTCTGCGGCCAACGTCGCGGAGCGCGCGCGCTCGGCGGCCTGGCAGAAAGCGCACGATGAAGCCTTCGCTCAGGCCTCAGAGAAGATTCGCCCCAACTTCATCCAGTGTCCACGCTGCTCGACGTGGGTGTGCAAGAAAAGCTGCTGGAACACCAAGCGTGGCTTGTGCAAGAACTGCGCGCCCGATCTGGGCGTGGAAATGTCCGCCGCGCAGTCCAGCCGCTCCGTCGAAGAGGTATGGGCGCACGCTGCCATGGCCGAGGAAGACAAAAACCTCAGCGAGAAAGATTGGCGGGAAACCATCGTCGCTTCGTGTCCCAACTGCCACGCCCCATTAGCAACCAACGCCAAGTTCTGCCCGGAGTGTGGGACCAAGCTCAAGGTTGAGTTGCACTGTAAGAACTGCGGGACAAAGCTAACGCCGGGCGCGAAGTTCTGCCCGGAGTGCGGCGAGAAGGTATAACGCCAGACCCAAAAACTCCCGATGGTATCCACCATCGGGAGTTTTCTGTCAACCCATAAAGCAGCAAATTATGGCGACACGCTGGAACTGGGCGGCGTGTTTGTCGGTGTTGGCGTCTCTGTCGGAGTCTCCGTTGGCGTAGGCGTCTCCGTAGGCGTGACGGTTGGCGTCAGTGTGGGGGATGGCGTTGGCGTTATACTCGGCGTCGGGGATGGCGTGAGCGTTGCTGTAAGCGTCGGTGTGATGGTGGGCGTCCCCGTAGATGTCGGCGTGATGGTGGGCGTCCCCGTAGACGTCGGCGTCGGTGTCAACGTAGGCGTCGCCGTCATCGTGGGCGTTGACGTGGGGACGCTCAGCCGCTCCAGCCACATTTTGACCAAAGCCGCACCGCCGCTCTCATAGTATTCCACGCGCACAGTATGTTTGCCCGCACCCACCGATACATCCACTGTGTACGTCCGATCCCCCCGGCTGATGCGCCATTCATCCATAATGAGCGCCTCATCCAGAAAAATACGGATGCCATCGTCGGCAATCGCCGAGAAACGATAGATCCCCGCCGTCATATCCAAACTGCGCGTCCAGCGTGCGGAGAAGTTGTCCACCGGCAAGCCAATTGCCGGTGAGTTGTACTTCCAGTCGAACTCAATCTTAGCATCGTTGCGGATGAAAACCGGACTGCCGGTCAAAGTGGCGTTGTTCCAGTATTCGCCCTTCCAATCGGTGAACGTCGGCGTTATCTTGTCCCAAGTGAGACGCAGACGCGCTTGCCCGCTGCTCTCGTAGTAGTCCACGCGCAGGCTGTGGTCGCCAGCCGCCAGCGGCATCTCGACTGTCTTTTCGCGCTCTGAACCGTCGCGCCATTCGTCAATCACCAGTTGATTATCAATCCACAGCCGCGCCCCGTCGTCCATCAGCAGGCGGAAGCGATAGGTCGCCGCCTCGAACGTCGCCGTGCGCGTCCAGCGCGCCGAAAAGTTATCAACCGGCAGCCCCAGATTGGGCGCTGCGGTTCCCCAGTCGAAATCCAGGCTGGCGTCGTTGCGCGTCAACACCGGGTTGCCTTCCAGGGTACGATTATTCCAGTATTCGCCCTTCCAATCGGGGAAGGTGGCTTGTTTTTCCCAACGCAGGCGGATAACGCTTTGTCCGGTCGCCTCGTAGTATTCTACACGCAGGGAATGGTTGCCCGCCGTCAGCGGGACGTCAACAGTGACGGTACGCATCGCGCCGTTACGCCATTGGTCAATGATCAGATTGCCGTCAATGTAAAGGCGCGCGCCATCATCCATCGTCAAGGAGAAGCGATACGTGCCGCCTTCAAAGGCCAGCGCGCGCGTCCAGCGCGCCGAGAAATTATCCGCAGGGATTCCATCGGCAGGGGCGCCACCCGACCAATTGAAATCCACATCGGCGTCATTGCGCACTACCGCCGGCGAACCAGACAGCGTGGCATTGGCATAATATTCGCCGCGCCAGGCCGTGATGTTGGGCGTCGCCGTTGGCGATGGCGACGGCGTCGGCGTCGCGGTTGGCGTGAGCGTCGGCGTTGATGTTGGCGGCGCCGGCGTTGGGGTTGACGTTGGCGCTGGCGTCGGGGATGGCAAGGGGGTGGCAATGGTCAAAGGCGCGCTGGCGCGTGCGTTGCTGCCCGGCACCTGCCCCTGCACCTCGATGACGGCGTAACCGGCCCACGTCCCTGCCAGGGTGAAGGTTGTGGTGAAAGTGCCATCAGGCTTGACCAGCGCCGTCACTACCGGCGGCAGTTTATTCTCGCCAGTCTGCGGATCAATCAGGATGATGTCCACGGCCACATTGGGCGGCCAATCCACCCCCATAACGCTGACCGCGGCCCCAGGCGTCCCGATAGCTGGCGACACACTGAGCAATGGCGTCTTATCCAGGGGTAACGGCGTCGGCGTGGGGAGCAAACCGACGCCGCGTAAAGCCAGCGCCAACATCGCGCAGATGGCGATGAAGCCAATCCCGGCAAATCCTATGACGAAATAAAACCAGCGCGGCGCTCCCGGCGGCGGGGCTGGATTATAGAATGATTCTGGCACGTCTTCCATACAACTTTCCTCACGCAATCGAAATCCGGAGAGTAACTCTTCCATTATAATCCAGGACGTTGAATTTAACGATTTTGTTCCTCGTTCCCTCAGATTGTGCGCGAAAAATTGCTGTCGGGTACAGCAAAAACGCCGATCCTACCACTACGCCCTCAATCTGCCGACTAAAATCCGCGTTGCTTATCCACCTGATTGTGCAGTGGGAAATCGCCGCGCAGGAAGCGATCAAGGTTCTCGTAGAAGATGTTGAGGACGTATTGCGCCTCGAACTGCGTTCCACCGGCCGCATGCGGGGTGATGAGCACGTTCGGCATATCCCACAGCTCGCTCTCCGGCGGCAGCGGCTCTTGCGCGAAGACGTCCAACGCCGCGCCGCGCAAGTGACCGCTCTTGAGCGCCGCGATCAGCGCAGCTTCGTCAATAATGCGCCCGCGCGAGATGCCCACAAGAAATGCGCCAGGCTTCATCTGCGCGATCTCCGCCGCGCCGATCATCCCATCGGTTTGGGCCGTGTAGGGCACGGTGACGACGATATAATCTGACGTGCTCAACAGTTCGGGCAGGCGATCCAGCCCCCACAGCGCCTCGACGGTATCCGGCTTTGGCAGCGGCTGCACATCCACGGCGACGACGCGCATCCCGAAAGCCACCGCCCGCCGCGCCGTCGCCAGCCCCACCGTACCAAGCCCGATGATGCCCATCGTGCTGCCCGTCAACTCAAGCATCTGCGAGCGGAATTCCTGCATCGCCCATGCGTGTTGTTGTTGCTTCAGCACGAAATCCTTGATGCAGCGCGTGAACGCCAGGATCATGCCGAAGATGCTGTCGGCCAGACACGCGCTGTGCGTTCCACTCGCGCTGGTCAGGATCAAGTCGCTCGCTACCAATTCGGGGATCACCAGGTAATGGTTGACGCCCGAACTGGGTGATTGCAGCCACTTGAGCCGCTTCGCCGCGAGGAATTGAGTGCGATCCAGCCAACCCATATACACGTCAGCGTCGGCGATCATCGCCGGCATAGTATCGCGCCCGTCACAGTACGCAAATTCGATGTCGGGATATTTTGCCTTGAGGTTAGGAATCGCTGCCTCAAGTCCCATCATACTTGGACCAATTAACACTTTCATCGCACAAAACCTCCTGTAAAATAGTCGAAAGTCCAAAGTCTCAAGTCGAAGGCGCTGACTGGCGATGTCGCCAGCCTTTGTATGCCGCCTTGCCCGGCCATACCGCCGTCGCGCCCAGTTCGTCTTCGATGCTCAACAGTTGGTTGTGACCCGCCGCGCGCACCTGCCCGGCGTTGAGGCCCACGGCGAAGTCGCCGATGCTGTCCTGATCGCCGCGACTGCCGCACGGGTGCACGTTGTAGCCGTTCGCCAGCGCCAGACGACAGGCCGCCAGCGCCTCGCTCACCGTGCCCACCTGCGAAATTTTGAGCACCATCGAGTTCGCCGCGCCCGCCGCGATCCCTTGCTGCAACCGCTCGATGTTCGTGGTGAACAAGTCATCGCCCACAATTTCAATACCCAGTTCTTGCGTCGCCAGCGCGTGGCCCGCGAAATCGTCTTCGTGCAGTGGATCTTCGAGCGAGAGGATCGGGTACGTCGTCACAAAATCCTTCAGTAGCGCGATCACCTCATCGCGCGTCTTTTCGCCGGGCGAAAAGAGGCCCACGTAGCGGTCAATATCGCGCTCGTAGTAACAGTCCGCCGCGCAGTCGAAGTAGATGCCCACCTGCCCTTCGAATCCGCAGCGCGCGATGCTCGCCGTCATGATCTCCAGCAACTCGCGGTCGTGGGCGATCACGCCCGCCAGGCTGGACCCGTGATACGCCGGGAAATACGTGTCGGGATAGCGCGCCTTGAGCAGCCGTTTCGTCTCTTCGGCGCACTCCCAGCTCATCTCCAGCGCGCGCGCATAACCGCCCGCGCCGTAAGCGCAGAACTCGTAGCTCGGTTTGAACCAGCGCGAATTGCCGGGGTCGCGGTAACGCCCGCCGGTGCCGATGCCGACGATAGGGATAGGCAGCGTGCAGGCATTCGCGCCGCCGATGTAGCGATACAACGACAGATGGCTGCTTGCCGCTGCTGCTTTGAGCGCCGCCAGCGAGACGCCCACGATGGCGTTTGCGCCCAGGCGCGCCTTGTTCGGCGTCCCGTCTAACTCGATCATCGCCTGATCAATCTCGCCTTGCACGGTCACGTCCATCCCCTTGAGCGCCGGGCCGATCACGTCGTTGATCTGCGCGGCAGCCTGGCGGACGCCCAGGCCCTTGTAGCGCGGACCGCCGTCCAGCAAGAACGCTGCCTCGTGCTTGCCGGTAGAGACGCCCGACTCCGGTGTGGAAACGCCGCGCGCGCCGTCTTCGGTCACAACGGTCACTTCCAACGACAACAACCCGCGTTGCGCAAAAATTTCGCGCGCGGTGACGCTTTGGATCGCCGCGCCCATCCTAATACAGGCTCCCCTTGGCCCCCACCGCGCTGCCCTCAGCCGCACCGGTGAAGTCAATGGTGTTGAAGTCTTCCCGCGCAGCCTTCGCCATAAAGCCAAGATCGCTCGAAAGCGCCAGATATTGGAAGCCCTGGCGGATGCGCAGCGTGACCTCCGGCGCGGTGAAACAATGCTTGCCCGCCGCCTTGCCGGTCTTTTTGGCGGCGGCGAGCACAGCCTGGATCGCCGCTTCGTGGACTGTGCCGGGGCCGGTCTCGCCCGGAGACACGCCCAACGACAGCGCCAGATCGTTCGGCCCGATGAAGCAGCCGACGACGCCCTCTGTGCCCAAAATCGCTTCGGCGTTCTCCACCGCCTGCGCCGTCTCGATCATCACGATGATCGCCAGATTGTCGTCGGTCCACGTGCGGTAATCCCCGTCAATGTACGCCGCAACGCGGCTGCCCCCGAAGCTGCGCTGGCCTTTGGTCGCGTAGCGCATATTGCTCACCACGTTCCGCGCGTCCTCCGCCGTGTTGACCATCGGCACGACCAGCCCCAACGCCCCGGCATCCAGCGTGCGCTGAATCCAGATTGTGTCATTCCAGGGGACGCGCGCCATGGGCACCGCGCCGCCCAACTGCGCCGCGCGGAAACAGTTCACCATCGTCTCGAACCCCACCGGGCTGTGCTCCACATCCACCACCAGCCAGTCCCACCCCATTCCCGCCATCGTCTCCGCCGCCACGGGCGAACACAGCGAGAGCCAACTCCCCACACTCGGCTGCCCGCTGCGCAGCTTGTCCACCACCGGATTGCTCTTCATTTTGTTGATGCCGAAACTTGCCATACGCTCCTCCTTCCAACATTGTCGTGCGAGTTGGCAACTCGCACGACAAAAGTATACATCTCTTTTGATTCTTAAGCTACTGAGGAAAATGAGGATGTGGGGAGGGGATGCGGGGTAGTTGTCTTTATCCCAAAACCATGCTATTCTTAAGGCATTGCGATGCTAAAAGGTGCAATATCAAATCCGCTTACTCCTTGCTACGCACCAGTAAAGCTCTTTTGCAAGCGCCAGTTAGAATTCACCGATTGCTTACTCTGCGCCGCGTTCACAAAGCTGTGCTATGCGGGTAACTTATGGTCTTTCACTTGCTCAAGGAGGTAAGCATAGGTCCACCAAACTGAGAGAGATACCACTTCCCGGCCCAGTATGGAGTAATTACATCTGGCATCAGATCAACATTGTCGAATGCCAACAGTTCCACAAATCAGATTTCAAGTCTGAGAGGCTTGTATGGAAACCAAAAATAAACGGCTGATCATCGTGATAGCACCGTGGTTGGAGTAGGAATCCTGGGCTTCTGCGTGATTGCCGCCTTGAGTATATTCGCATTGTCCGCACCCGCGGGGCCAAAACAGCAGGGCGTATACCTTCAACAAGGCAGGAAATTCGTTACACTGGAACGTTACCGTGGCGCACCTGACCGCGCTGCTATAGCCCTTCAGAAAAGTTTTTGGACTTTTGATGTATAATATACTTGCTGTTAGGAGACTGTTGCTCACTAAGTTGTGTAACCAAGCGTGCTCCTTTCCATCCAGCCAA
>DAOLUH010000095.1:0-12863 GCA_035420085.1 Anaerolineae bacterium | reverse complement strand
GAAAACCGTTTCGACAATTCCAAAAACCGTTTAAAAAATGAGCGAACCAAGAGTTCGAAGTTGAAAGCATCAGGATGCACGACCAAAATATCCGGTATTCTGTCTTTAGGTTCAAGCGTTGCCGTTGGCTCCGCCGGCGCTTCAGGTTCGGCGGGCTGCTCGGCGGTTTCACCCGATGTCTCGGCGCTCTTTTCCGTGTTCTCTGTCGTTGTGCTCTCACTTTCGGCGACGCTGGTGTCTGCACTCGGCGTTGTCTCCCCTCCACCGCCACATGCAGTCAACAGCAGGGCCACAATCACCATAAAAACGCCTACGATCCGCAAAATATGTTTTGTGTCCATTGTTCTCCCCTCCTGGATAGGTATAGTGACTAAAGCGATTGGCTATATCATAACATAATACTTGAAAACTGCGAAATGCCAGCGGCGGAATTTGTCCTTCCACCGAAGGTTGAGGAGATTGTGCGACAAAAAGGGTGTTTTGTGGCTTGCACAAAACACCCTTGAAAGGTAACCTCCAGGAGGTCGGCTACGTTTTATTCGCAAGTGCGCAGTGCGGTAAGCAGCAGCTTGACCGCGTTATGGATGTCGGCCTCGTCTACCATTTCTGACGGACTGTGGATGAAGCGGCAGGGGATGCTTAGACAGCCGCTCGGCACACCGGAACGCACTAATTGCATAGCCGCTGCATCGGTAGTCCCGCCGAGCAGGATTTCCATCTGGTAGGGGACGCCGGCCTGCTTGGCGGCCTCGACGAGCATATCTCGCACCATAGCGTGAGCGATCATCCCGCCGTCTTTAACCTTGATGGCCGGCCCTTTTCCCAATTCGACAGCCATCGGCAGCGCTTTGGGCAGATCGCCGGTCGCAGTGACGTCAATGGAGATCGCAATGTCGGGATCAACGCGGAAGGCTGTGGTGCGTGCGCCAACCAGCCCGATCTCTTCCTGCGTGCTGAAGATCGCATAGACATCGTGCGGCGCGTCCTTGAGCTGCCCCAACACTTCGATGAGGACGTAACACCCGACGCGGTCGTCCATCGTTTTACTGACCAGGCGCTGTCCCTGTCGTACCAACGGGCCGATAAACTGCCCTGGTTCACCGACGGCCACCGGACAATCTGCCCGACTCGTCGCGCCCACGTCAATGTAGAGGTGCTGAAGTTCGGGCTGCGTGCTCGGATCGTCGCGGCGTTCGACGTATATGACCCCGGTGACGCCGTTCGCAAAGCGCACGCGGCTTCCGTTGCCTGGACGTATCCCGCCGCCGATGACCGTGAAGCGCACGAAGCCCTTCTCTTCGACATAGGTCGCCATCAACCCGATTTCGTCCATGTGCGCGGCGAGCGCGATCTTTTTCCCACCGCCCGTTCCCTTGCGGAGGGCAACCAGGCTTCCCAGGGGATCAACATGAATCTCGTCGGCGAGTGGTTCAACTGCTGCGCGAATGACGGCGCGGATTTCGTCTTCGTATCCCGAAGGCCCGAATGTTTGCGTGAGTTTTTCCAAAAGCTCCAGGTTCAAAGGTGTCTCCTAAAATAGTCGCGTAGTCCTTAGTTGGGTTGTCAGGTGACGCTAGTCTGTCACGCGATGGCGAGTGTCTCCGGCGTCAGGCGCGCGATGGCAGCGCGCACCAGGCGCAAGGTGTTCTCCAGATCGTCAGGATGCAGCAGCGCGCGCGGGCTGTGGATGTAGCGGCACGGCACGGCGATGGTGATGGCCGGAACGCCGCCGCGTGCGGGATGGATACTGCCGGCCTCGGTGCTGCTGACGCCCGGCTGTTTGATTTGATAGGGGATGCCCTCAGCCTCGGCGGATTTCAAGACGTGACTGAGCAGTCTTGGCGGTGTCGTGTAAGAGCGATCCATTACGGTGATGGCCGGACCTTTGCCCAGTTCGGTCGTCGGGCTGACGTCTTTTTCGCGCTTGGGCAGATCGTCAATCAGGGTGCCTTCCAGCGCGAAGCCCACGTCTGACTCGACTGCGTAAGCCGCCACCCGCGCGCCGCGCAGCCCCACCTCTTCCTGCACCGTGAAAACGCCATACAGATCGCAGGGCAGCCGTTCGCCTTGCAGCAAAGCGACCAGAATGGCGCATCCGGCGCGGTCATCGAAGGCTTTTCCGGTGAGTGCGGCACCCATCTCACGGAAGCGGGTGGCGAAGGTGATAGACGTTCCCAGGGGCGCTGCTTCTTGCGCTTCCTCTTTATTCTTTGCGCCGATGTCAATGATCAGATCCTCGACCGACGCGGCCTGGTGGTTGCCGTGAGCGCGGTGGATAGCCTGCACGCCGACGACGCCGGGCGTGTGCTCCTTGCCGACCCAGACATGGCTGCCGGGCAGCAGCCGCTCCGGGATACTGCCGACGGCTTCGACACGCAGGCCGCCCTCGCCGGTATGCCCAACGACCATAAAGCCAACTTCGTCCATATGCGCTGTGACCAGGACACGCAGCGGCTTTTCTGCTGTGCCGCGTTTGTACGTGATCAGATTCCCTAGCGCGTCAATGCGCAGCGTATCTACGTGATGTTCCACGAGCGGTTTGATCGCGCTGCGGATTTTCGTTTCGTCCCCTGAGATGCCGGTGAGATCCGCCAGCGTCTGTAGCGTCGTGATGAGCGTCTCGTTGCGGGTGTAGCTCATAGTTCATCCTCCCAACGTGGGCGGAACTCGGCTTCCAGGCGAGCGGCGAAGCTGGCAAGCAGCCGCCCGGCGCGCTCGATGTCGCGGAGCGAGCCGGTCTCAACCGGCTGGTGCATATAGCGGAGCGGGATTTCAATCAGCCCGGTGGGAATCCCCTCGCGCGCCACCTGGATGCCCCAGGCATCGGTGCCGCTGCCGCCGGACACGGGTTCCGGCTGGTAAGGGATTTCCTCGGCCTTGGCGGCGGCGACCAGGCGCTCCACCACGTGCGGATGGAAATTCGGCCCCTGGGCGATGGTCGGGCCTTTGCCAAGCTCGAAGGTTCCTGGCCCATCGTCGTCATGCTGTTTGGCGAATGTGACGTCCAGAGCGATGGCGATCTGTGGCGCGAGGCCGTAGGCGCTGGCGATGGCGCCCTTGACGCCTACTTCTTCTTGCGTGGTGGCGACGGCGTAGAAATCCCAGGCGTGATTGCGCGAGCGCAGCATGTCCAGCGCCAGGGTTACGGCCAACACTGAAGCGCGGTTGTCGAGTGCCTTACCGGCTGCCAGGTCGTTCTTCAACGCGACCAGTTCACGATCCACGGTGATGTGATCGCCGACGGTGACCAGGGCTGCGAGTTCGTCCGCTGGCAGGCCAGTGTCCACGAAGACCTCTTCCCAGGCGACAATTTTGCGGCGTTCTTCGGCGGAGAGCACATGCGGCGGGCGGCTGCCGATGATGCCCGGCAACGCGCGTTTCCCGTGGACGGTGACTTCCAGGCCCAGGATGACGCGCCGGTCCATGCCACCGAGGGTGTGAACCCGCAGGAAACTGCCCTCAATACCGGTCACAATCAGCCCGATTTCGTCCATGTGGGCAGCGACCATCAAGGCCGGGCGTGGGGTTGGCGCTGAGCCGCGTTGCAACGCAATCAGGCTCCCCATCGCATCTGTGCGCATATCATCCGCCAGCGGCGTCCATTGCTCGGCGATGACGTCGCGGATGGTGTTTTCGCGTCCAGATGGGCCGGGCGCTTCGGTGAGGATTTTGAGCAGATCAAAAGTTGATTTCACGGGCATCCTTTCAAGGTGTGGCCGGCGTGTCGGTTGGCGTGGGGGTCTCGGTGGGCGTGGCCGCTTCTGGCGATGGGGTCAACGTTGCCGTCGGTGTTTCGGTGGGCGTCTCAAGGGTCGGTGTGGCGCTTGCGGTTGGCGTTGCCGTCGCGGTCGGCGTCTCCGTTGGCGTCGCCGTGCTGGTTGGCGTCGCTGTAGGCGTGTCGGTAGGTTGCGGCGTGCCGGTGGCTGTTTGGGTCGGCGTTGGCGTCACGGTCGGCGTCTCAGTCGGAAGCGGGGTCGGCGTGCGTGTGGGCGGGAACCATTGCGTCGGGGTGGGCTGTAAGGTTTTATTGGTCTCTCCCCCACCTGGGCCAACCAGGTAGGGTGTGTTGGTTGCACCTGGCTGAGGCGTCGTCGTTGGTGTGGCTGTTGGGGTAGGCGTTGGGGACGTGGGACGCACCGCCAACGCGACAAATCCCAGACAATAACAGGGTATGGTTGCCACGATGATGGCGATCAGGATTGTATAGATGGGCTTCTGTGTACGTAGACTTTGCATAGCTTATCTCTTGACGATTTAACAAGGCAATGATAACATTATTCAAGCGGATGTCAACGCGATAAAGGTTGAGCCAAGGTGAGGTGGGATGATGGGCGGGCAGGATGACGAGGTTCGACGTTTACAACGTCTGCGTGATGAGCAACTCAATGCGCGCGACCCAACGGCCAAAGAACGCGCCAAGCAGCAGCGTATTGCCGCGCGGCGGCGCAGCACGCAGAAAAAAACGACCGTGTGGACTGTGATCACGGACTTTCCGGCAAAATGGTTGTTGATGATCGTCGGTGCGCTGATTGGCTTGCTGATTGCGTTGCTCCTCAACATCGTCGTTCAGGCGCAGTGGGCGCAAATCGTTGGCGGGGTGATCGTGGTGTTCAGTTTGGTGACCGGGCGCGTGTTGGGCGCAGTCAGGGATTGGGGCGACGAGGATTGGGGACGGAAATACTGAGTATCAGTAAAGAAGGCCATCCTTGAGGATGGCCTTCTTGCTATCACGTAATTTGTTTCTTTCAGGAATCAGCCTGGCGGTGTTTCTGTTTACAGTGCGGTGACGTGGGTCGCCTGCAACCCTTTTTCGCCTTTTTCGACAGAAAACTCCACGCGCTGTCCCTCGTTCAAGGTCTTGAAACCCTCGCTCTGGATAGCTGAGTAGTGAACAAACACGTCATCTTTGCCTTCGCGGGAGATGAAGCCGTAACCCTTGGAGGCATTGAACCACTTGACAACACCAGTTTCACGCTCACTCATTGCTCTTTTCTTCCTTTCAATAACTATGGTATTTCGTGTGTAAGGAGCAAGTCCCCATTACGTCAAAACGCCCGGAGGGTAAGTCCAGGCGTTAGCGATATGGCACAAACTTGGAACCTTACTACATCCTGCGGAAGGAGATTATATGCATTTAGAGTGAATTGTCAAACCGACTGTGCACTAAGGCTCAAGATTTAGCGACACGCGGAAGAGTGCTGTGGGTTGTAGTTTGCCCTTGAATTGCATCGGCGACAGGGGAACCACGTCAAAGGCGTTATGAAGCTGGTTGTATGTTGATTGACTGATCCACACTTCGTAGGCTGGCACTGCCGCCGTGATACGTGAGGCGATGTTGGTTGTGTCGCCAATGGCGGTGTACGTGTAGCGCCAGCGGGCGCCGCTGTTGCCCACGATGGCCGGCCCGGTGTTGATGCCAACGCCGAAGTTGAACCAGCGTTCTTCTCGCCGGCGCTGTTTGTGGTAGCGGAAAAGCGCCTGTTGTATACTGATCCCGGCTTGCACGGCGCGCACGGCGTGATCGGGTTGATCGTTGTGCGTGTTGAAAATCGCCATCACATTATCACCCTGGAACTGGTTGACGGTGCCCCCGTAGGCGCTGATGGCATCAACGACGATGCTGAGATGATCGTTCAGGAGGGTCATCACATATTCAGCCGGAAGGTTAGCCACAATCGCGGTGAAGTCGCGCGCGTCGGCAAAAAGGATCGAGACTTCGCGCAACTCGCCGCCCAGTTCCGGGCGGAGCGTCCCGTTCACCAGCGCTTCGGCCACGTCAGGCGGGAGATAATGTCTGAGCAAAAAGTCCAGTTGTTCGTTGAGCTTGGATAGCTGCCTTCTGAGCAGGCGCAGCTCGTTGTGGCTCTGCATCAACTCCTGAATGTATTGGCCCTGTTCGGTCACATCGGCGATCAATACTATAAATGTGGCGTTAAGATAAGGCGGGCACGGCATAGCCGTCAGAGTGAAGTAGCGTATCTCGCCGGAGGACGTGAGCCGATTGACATTTTCCACGTGAATGGGAAAGACTGGGGAAGCACCGGTATCACTGCCATCAAGACCTTGCCCTATCAGTTCGGGCAACAGATCGAGGAGATGCATCCCCAGCATATCAGAACGGGGGACGGCCGGCCATGCCGCGAAAGACTCATCATGCTCTATGAGATGGTACCCGGCATCGAAGAGCGCGTAAGCGATTTTCAGCTCTCGCAATATAGCGCGCCAGAATTGTGGATCGTTCATGGAACAACCGTCGGCGTGATGCGCTCCGGCGGCACCGGTCTGAGTAACGTCACCCAGCGCGCTTGCACCCACCCGGTCGCTTCGACATCCGTGAGCTGGGCTGATTTGACGCGCACTTTGTACCACTCACCGTACTGCGCTATGATTTCGACATAGTCGCCCAGGCGCGCGACCGTGCCAGTCCTTTCGCCATCAGGGATGTCGAGCAGGAAGACGTTGCCAATGATCACGCCGGTGTACGGCGATGGCGTCGGGGTGGCGGTGGGCGTCGCCGTGGCGGTCGGCGTGGCGGTTGGCGTTGGGGTGGCGGTGGAGGTCGCGGTAGGGGTCGGCGTGGGGGTTGATGTGGGCGTCGCGGTTGATGTGGGCGTCGCGGTTGGCGTGGGCGTGGCGGTCGGCGTCGCCGTGGCCGTCGGCGTGGGCGTGGATGTCGGGGTGGGGGTGCTGGTGGCCGTCGGCGGCGCAATGGCGAGGGAGGCCAGGCGGTGTTCAACGTGCCAAATCCACCATCCGCACCCTAACAATGGCGGCAGCGCGACGAGTAGGAAGAGGGCAATCAAGACAATCCGCTGCGACAGCGACAGCGGCGCTGGCGACTTTTTCGGCGGTTCGGAGAACAAGGACGCCAGGAGGGTTTCGGCAGTCTTCGGGAGCTGTACGCTGCTGCCGTCGTAGTGCTTGATTTCGTTGTAATGTTTTTCCTGGAGCGCGGTCAGAGCTTCGCGCATCCGCTGCCGCAATCCTGTCGGTTCGACTCCCTGGATGACGACGGCCAGATAGGCTGCGCCCGTCGCTTCGATGAGGATGTTCTGCGTCTCATACGCGATGGCGTCCAGTTCGCCGCTTTCGGCGTCGCCGAGAGCTTCACGCGCGAAGTCCCGAATCGCCGTTAACATGCCGCTGACCAGGTCGCGGTCCGGCGGCGTCTCCGGATTGCTCGTCAGATGATGAATCAGCAGCCCCGACTCGCGGTGGATGAGGAAAATCTCATTGACGGCAAAGGGAATGGACTCGCGGAGCGTGTAGTCGGCCCCGGAGACGCCTTTCAGCCGCGCGCGCAGCCGTTTGACAGCGCTTTGTGGGCTGACGCTGTGGCGCACGCGCTGATCCACGTTACGCGCCAGATCGCGCAGCGCCTCGGTGACGGCGCGGTTGATGGTTTGGCCGATGACGGGGTACAACGCATCAATGATGTCTTCGCGCGCGTTGTAGACCTGCCGCCGGATCGCTTCACCGATCACCGGCGCAATGGCCTGCGCGATTTCGTCCCCAGAGTGCTTGATTTGTTCTTCGAGAACTTCTGCAATGACCGGGCTGATTTTGTCAACCAGGGCGCCCGGTTCAAGGATGACGTTCCGCAGTTCTCGAAGCCCCGCACCCTCTGTGTCGCCAGTTACGGTTTCATCCGTGGTCGGAGGCTCAAATGCCATCGGTTATTCCTTGGCGGCGACGCTCAATCCTTCCAGCAAGCCGGTCACGCTGCTGCCGGTCTCCAGACGTGTGGCGACTTCCATAAGCATCGCAGCCAGGGCCTTGCGATCGGTCTTCTGGTCGCTCAGGCGGTCGGTCACACGCCGCAGTTCCGCACGCAGTTCGTCTTCAGCCTGCCGCACCTCGCGTTTGAGCGCGTCGAGCTTACGTTCGTGCTGATCGCGATTCTCCGCCAGTGCAGATTTGATAGCACGCACTTCGCTCTCGTGCTGGCTTTGGGTCGTGCTCAGTTCGTGGATGTTCTCCGCAATGCTCTTGCTGCTGAGTTCCTGTTGCTGCGTGCGGGTGAGGAGCTGTTGCAGCACGGCTTCGCGTCCACCTAACCGGTCAATTTCCCGCCGCAGTTCATCGTTGCTGCGGCGCATGTCACGCTCCAGCGCTTCGATGCGTTTGGTCTGGTTCTTCTCGAATTCGCTGACAGAGTCCTGGACCACACGCAAATCGGCGAGGATGCGTTCCATCTCCCGGCGCACGTCGGTGAAACGCCGTTCGTATTCTTCCATTTGCGCGCCAAAGATGACCTGGCGCAGGCGGTCAACTTCCGCGCCCTGTATCCTTGTGCGCGTCCGGTCAGGCCCCAGGATGATGTCCCGAACACGTTCGAGTTCGCCGTTGCCGGCTGCCGCCGGAGTTTTGTTTTCATCTGTTTGCGGTATGGGTGGAACTTGCTGGACCATTGCTGCGACTCCTTTCGTCAAAAATGTGATTGTATACGCTTCACATAAAAGTAACCATAGAACATTATTAGAATACACTGACATGCCAGCAAAGTCAATTACGGTTGTATTTTTGTGTGGGACAGTTGGCCGCGATCATTTCCTGAATTGACTAGCTTCGATTCTATGCCATTATAGGTGGTGTATCCTACCACGAGGAGAAATTGCTTATGGAGAAGAAACGGTATGTGCAGGTAGGCCTGGGCGGGCGTTCCGCGATGTATACGCGGGCGGTGCTCGCCACGTATGCAGACACTTCGGAGCTGCTCGCTGTGTGTGATGTGAACGAGGGGCGTGTAAATTACGCGCGGGAACGGGTCCGTGAGTGGATGGGCTATGACGTTAAGGGCTATCACGCCGCGCAGTTCGATCAGATGATCGCCGACTGCCGACCCGATGCAGTGATCGTCACCACGAAGGATTGTTATCACGACGCATACATTTGCCGCGCGATGGAACTGGGTTGTGATGTGATTACCGAAAAGCCGATGACGACGGACGAGGTGAAATGCCAGCGCATCATTGACACGCAAAAACGGACGGGGAAAAAGTGTACGGTGACGTTCAACTACCGCTATTCGCCGCCACGCACGCAGGTGAAGGCGCTGTTGATGGCGGGCGTGATCGGCGACGTGATTTCGGTGGATTTCCACTGGATGCTCGACATCCGCCACGGCGCGGATTACTTCCGGCGCTGGCATCGCAATAAGGAGAACTCCGGCGGGTTGATGGTCCACAAAGCTACCCACCACTTCGACTTGATCAACTGGCTGCTCTCGACTGTGCCCGAATCGGTGTTCGCGCAGGGGCAGCGCCGCTTCTACACGCCGCAAACGGCAGCACGCTACGGCCTGACGCGGCGCACAGAACGTTGCCTTGATTGTCCTGAAGACAAGTGCCGCTTCCGCCTGGATATGCGCCAGTATCCGAGTTTGCGTGAACTGTATCTCGACAACGAGCACTACGACGGCTATTTCCGCGACCGCTGTGTGTTCAGCGCCTTGATTGACATTGAGGATTCGATGCAGTTGGTCGTCAACTACAAAAACGGTGTGAAGATGAGCTACTCGCTGAACACGTTTATGCCGTGGGAGGGTCTGACGATCACCTTCAACGGGACGCGGGGGCGTCTGGAGCACAAAACGGTGGAGTCTTCCTACATCAACGCCGACGGCACGGTTCCGGGGCAGACGGTGAAGCGTGAAACCTACACGCACATTATGCCGCACTTTGGCCCTGCGTATGCCGTCGAGGTGTGGACGGGCGCGGGTGGGCATGGCGGCGGCGACGAGCGCTTGTTGGACGACATCTTCGGCGCCAATCCGCCGGCAGACAAATACAAGCACGCCGCCGACCAGCGCGCGGGGGCCTACTCGATCCTTACCGGCGTCGCGGCAAACCATTCGATGGCGACGAATAAACTCATCTACATTGACGATTTGGTTCACGGTCTGGAGCTGCCGGACTACCCGCCGATGCCATCTGCCGACGAGCCGCTGTCATTCGACGAAGTCGCGCCGTTTGATTTGCCGCCGGATTTAGGGTAATCAGTAATCAGAGATTGGTGATCAGTAATCAGGCAAACCCAGTTACCAATCACCATTCTAAAGGAGCGCAACCGAACCTGGGTACAGCCCCGATAATGAAAATTTTACCGCAGAGCACGCGGAGAGCGCAGAGTATTTTTTATTTTTCTCTGTGAACTCTGTGTTCTCTGTGGCTATTTACAGAGGAGCTTTTATGCCAAACGAGGAATCGCAACCGTATATTTCTGTGATCATTCCCTGCTACAACGAGGCGAAGAACCTTGAAGCAGGGGTGCTGGATGAGGTGAATGACTATCTCAGCCAACAAACCTATTCCTGGGAAGTGGTGATCGTCAATGACGAGGCGACGGACAACAGCCGCGCCTTGATCGAGCGTTTCATCGCTGACAAACCGCGCTTTTCGCTGGTGGATATCCCCCACGGCGGCAAACCGGCGGCGGTGTGGGCCGGCATCCAGCACGCGCGCGGCGAGGTGGTGCTCTTCACCGATATGGATCAGTCCACGCCCATCGTGGAATTGGGCAACCTGCTGCCGTGGTACGCACAAGGCTATGCGGTCGTCATCGGCTCGCGCGGCTTCACCCGCGAGGGGTTCTCGATCATCCGCAAGATGGGGAGCGTGGTCTTCCGCACCGTGCGTCAGCTTTTCCTGCTGCGCGACATCGGCGATACGCAGTGCGGCTTCAAGCTGTGTACGCGGGAAGCGGCGCTCCGTGCGTTCCCACATCTTCAATTTTTCAAGCAGGCCGAGCGCCCCACCGGCTGGAAGGTCACCGCTTACGACGTGGAACTGCTGTACCTGTGGGAAAAGTGCGGCTATCGCATCAAAGAGGTCACGGTGGCCTGGCGCAACCGCGACCGCAGCGATACCAAGAGCCAGGAGAGCGATCTGCGACGGTACATCCATGAGTCGCTGGATATGGCAAAACAGGTCGCACGCATCAAGACGAACCAGAGCAAGGGTTTCTATGATGCGATTGATCTGCGGTAGACGGCAGACTGTAGACGGTAGACGGGGGGATTGAACAGATGACGACTTTGACCGCACGCAATGGCGAATTGACCTTTGGCCCCGGTTTGCCGGTGGTGTTGATCAACGGACACGTCCGGGTGAACAACAAGAAACCGGAAATGTTGACCGCTTTACAGCAGGGGGATGTAGATGCCCTGGTCAAACTGACACGCGCGGGTCAGGCCGCCGGGATGGATATGGTGGATATCCTCATCCAGCACCCAGACCTGGACGAAGTGGCCTTGCTGCCGCGCGTTGCTGTAGCCGTCCACGAGGCTATCGGTTGCCCCATCGCGCTGGACTCACGCAATCCCGCCGCGCTGGATGCGGCGTTGGCGGCGCTGCATCCGTATAAGGCGCTTATCAACTCCGTCACGGCGGAGCGCACGGCGTTGGAGACGCTGCTGCCCATCGCCGCGCGGCACAAAGCGGCAATCATCGGGATGCCCATCGGCGACCGGCATGGGATGCCCAAGGATGTCGAAGGACGTATGGATGAAGCGCGCGTGATCCTCGACGCCGCCGCGCGTCTCGACATTCCCAAAGAGGATGTGGTGATGGATGCCATCTGCCTGGCCGCCGCCGTCGAACCCGGTTCGATGCTGGTCACGCTGGAGACGCTGCGCCGCTTCCACGAGGAGTTGGGCGTCGCCACCGTGCTCGGCGTGGGCAACGCCGGTCACGGTATGCCCAACCGGTGGCACATCGAGCTGGCTTACCTTATCGCGGCAATTCCCTGGGGATTGGATGCCGCCATCATTGATCCCCGTATGCCTTTACTGATCGAGACAACCCGCGCCGCCGACTTCCTCAGCGCACGCGACCCGTATGGTCGCCGCTACATCAAACATTATCGCAACACAAAATCATGAATCATGATTCATGATTCTTATATTACACAACAGGAGATGAGGTTATGTACAAAATTTCAGTCGCATCGTATTCTTTTCATGGCCTGCTGCGCGCAGGTAAAATGGACTTGTTCGGCTATCTCGAAAGCTGCAAGTACCGCTATCACCTGGATGCCGCTGACATCTGGAACGGGATGCTGCTTAGTACAGATGACGACTACCTGGCGAAGGTGAAGGACGCGCTCGATGAGCGTGGTCTGGCGCTGGCGAACCTTTGCGTGGATGGCGCGCACTTTTGGGAAGACGATCCCGCCGTGCGTGAGCAGCACTACCAGAACGGGCTGGCGGCGCTCCACGCCGGCGAAGTGCTCGGCGCGCAGACAATCCGCATTGACGCTGGTGGGCGCGAGGCCAACTGGACGGACGAGCAGTTTGAGTTCATCGTTAAGCGGTATCAAGAATTCGCCCAGCGCGCTTACGATAACGGCTACAAAATCGGCCCGGAGAACCACTGGGGCGCGGAGATGAACGCCCAGAATATGAAGAAGCTTTGCGAAGCGGTGAATCACCCCGCGTTTGGCGTGTTGCTGCACTTCAAGGGTGAAATGGCGGACAACGTCACCATGGCGCCGTGGGCTATGCACACGCACTTCTCCTGGCAGATCACCGAGGGTAACCTGGCCGAGTACATGACGCTTCTGCGCGATCTGGGCTACAACGGCTACTACGGCGTCGAACATCACACCGGCAAGAACGAGTACACCGAAGTCGCCGTGCAGGTGGCGAAGGTGCGCGACGTGCTCGACCGGTGGCGGGTTGGGGAGTAAAGCGTAAAGCGTAAAACGTAAGCGAATTACGTTTTACGTTTTGCGTTTTGCGTGGTAGCTTATCAGACGGAGGATAGCAATGAACAAATCAACCGAATTTTCACATCGGATGGCTGACGCAACCGTGACCGTGCGCAAGCCGGACGGGACGCCGCTGGCGCATCAGGAGGTGACGG
>DAOLUH010000094.1:0-13180 GCA_035420085.1 Anaerolineae bacterium | reverse complement strand
AATCTGTGTAGATTCGTGGCAGAAATTGTCATTCCAAAACAAAAGCCCCCGGAAAACCGGGGGCTTTGTGGTGCCGAAGGTGGGAGTTGAACCCACACGACCGTACGGTCACTACGCCCTGAACGTAGCGCGTCTGCCTATTCCGCCACTTCGGCATGTTCGTGCAGTGTAAGGTGCTATGTTGGCCCGAACGAGGAAAATTCTACCGTAAAGACCGATTTTGTCAAGCCGACAAGCCGCGTATAATAAGGGTAAGCTTTCAGCCAGCAGCTTTCAGTGATCAGCCAGGGAGAAACCGTGGTCAAAAAACGCATTATTTCACAAACCAGCTATGTGGATCCCAACAAAGTTGGGCAGACACAGGCTGCAGGGACGCGCAAAGTCTATCAAGGTACGCTGGAAGCGCAGTGGACGTGCAGTTCGTGCGGGCGGACGGGCATCCCTGGACGGCTCAAACGCTGTCCAAGCTGCAACAATCCCAAGGACGCTGGCGAACAGTACGAAGCGCCGACCGGCAAAGCGGCCTATCTCACGCCGGACGAACTCAAAGCGATGGGCGTTGATCCCACGCAGCACCTTTCGGACGAAGAGTGCGGCTACTGCGGCGCGAAGCTCCAACCGGGGACGCAAAAGTGCCCCAACTGCGGCGCAGCATTAGGCGACGTGGGCTATACGACGCGCGCCTGTCCCGCGTGCGGGCGAGAATCCAACGCCGAGAAATGCCCCAACTGCGGCGCGGCAACCGAAGAAAAACTCATCGCGCACCGAGAGGCAGAACCTCCAAAACAACCCCTCACGTGGATGAGCAAACTGCCGGCTTTCCTGCAAAAACCACAGTTTTTCATTCTGGCCATCATCATCCTGATACTGGCATGTCTCTGCACGTGCTGCGGGATCATCGCCAGCATCCCCCGGATGGAAACCGCCGCCGTCACCGACATCGCCTGGGAACGCACCATCGCCATCGAGGAATACCAGTACAACGAGCACGGAGACTGGACGCTGCCCGCCGGCGCCGACCTCATCAGTCAGGAAGAGCGCATCGCTTCATACAATCAAGTCCAAGTCGGTACTGAAGAAAAATGCGGCTATGAGGAAAGCTGCACGACAGAATCGGTCTACGATCATACCGAACGCACCTGTTACGACGATGGCACGTGCGATGAACACGACGTCTACCGCGACGAGCGCACCTGCACCAACGAGTACGTATGCAACAATGTGCCCGTCTACGAGAGCGTGCCTGTGTACCAGACCTGGTATACCTACAAAATCTGGGAATGGGTCAACATCCAGCCGGCCGTAGCGCAGGGAACGGATGCCGAAATCTATTGGCCGAAGGTGCAATTGGCCGATAACCAACGCGAAGGCGCGCGCGCCGAAAGCTGCACTGTCACCTTCACCAATGACAAAGGGAACGAGTACCCCTACCATCCCATCTGCGCCGATCTGCATCGCTACCGACGCGGCTCACGCTGGGCTATCAAACGCAACGCCTACGAAATCCTGGAAGTCCGCCCACAGGAGTAAGACAACGTTACGTTTCACGTCTTTACGTTTTACGCAAGGAGTGCAAAAGAAACTACGGTACAGCGCCGATAATGAAAATTTTAACTGCGAATTGCGCGAATGTCTGCATTCGCAGAATCTTCGCTAATTTTTTAGAAGATTCGCGTAGATTAGCGAGATTATATAATAGTCGAGAGGATATTGAACACATGGGTAACGCGCTTTTTCTACCGCCAAGTCGCCAAGTCCGCCAAGAAATCTTAAAAACTTGGCGCTCTTGGCGTCTTGGCGGTTGTTCAATATCATCCTGATGAGTACAAGATTAGCGAGATTAGCGGTTTATTTAAGAGGAGGTACCCGCTATGCAAATCACACATGTTGAAGTCATCCCGGTGGATCTGCGGCTGCGCCTGCCCTTTCGCACGGCCTACCATCGTGAAGATGCTGTCGAACACGCGGCGGCGGTCTTCGTGCGCATCGAAACGCGGCAGGGCGACGTCGCCTGGGGCTGCGCAGCCTTCGATACGGCGCTCACCGGCGAAACGCTCGACAGCGTCACCCGCGCGTGCCGCGCCTGCGCCGACCGCGCCCGCGACCTGAACCCGCTCAACACCGAGTACGCGCTCGCTGAACTTGGCGCGCTGACGCGCGACACACCTTCAGCGTTGTGCGCCTTCGACATCGCCTTTCACGACCTGCTAGGACTGGCGACCGGTATGCCGCTGTACCGGCTCTTGGGCGGCTACCGCGACCGGATTCAGACGTCCGTTTCGGTCGGGCTAGGCACGGTGCAAGAGACCGTCGAAATGGCTTACGCGCGCGTCCGGCAGGGATTTCGTCTCCTCAAAATCAAGGGCGGCCTCGATCCTGAAGAGGATGTGCGCCGTGTGCGCGCCATCCACGATGCATTCCCCAACTGCACCCTGCGGCTGGATGCGGATGGCGGCTACAGCATCCGCGAGGCGCTCGATGTGGCGCGGGCGCTCGCCGGGCGGCTGGAGATGCTGGAACAACCGATTGCTCCTGCAGAAGGCGTCGAGGCGCTGCGGCAAGTCACCCGGCAGAGCAAAACGCCGATTCTGGCCTCACAAAGCGTCGTCGGGGCGACTTCGGCGTTGAATATCGCCAGCCGCAGGGCCGCACACGGCATCAGCATCAAACTGGCGACGTGCGGCGGGATCGCCTGCGCCCGGCAGATGGACGCCATCGCCCGCGCCGCGCAAATGACGACGATGGTGGGCAGCCTGAGCGAGCCGGCGCTGCTCATCGCGGCAGGATTGGCCTTCGCCCTGAGCAGCCCCGCCGTCCGCTACGGCGACCTGGACGGACACTTCGACGTGGAAAACGACCCCACCGTCGCGCGCTTTGTGGTCGAAGATGGCTGGCTGATCGCCACAGACGTTCCCGGTTTGGGATGCGTAGTGAATCTGTGAATAAAACGTAAAGCGTAAAACTAAGGTTGCAGCCGCACGTTTCACGTTTTACGTTTTACGCTTTAGTGTCACCCGGAGGCTCAATGAATCAATCCAACACACTCTATCTCGGCCGTCTCGTTGATGAGCAGAACCAGCTCACCGACCGGCCCGTTGAATATCCGCTCGACCATCTCACCACGCACGCGCTGCTCCTCGGCGCGACGGGCAGCGGCAAGACCGGCCTGGGGTTGGCGCTGGTCGAGGAGGCGCTGCGCCTTCAAATCCCCGCGCTGCTCCTGGATGTGAAGGGCGACCTGGCGAACCTGCTGTTGACCTTCCCCGACCTGGCGCCGGAGGATTTTGCTCCCTGGATTGACCCTGACGTCACGCAGCGCCAGGGACAGACGCCCGACCAGGCTGCGAGAGCTGCGGCGGAACGCTGGCGCACCGGTTTGGCAGGCTGGGGACTGGAGCCAGAGCACATCGCGCAGGTGCGCTACAATGCGGACATTGCGCTGTACACGCCCGGTCTGCGCGGCGGTCGTCCGGTGGATATTCTCGCCCGCTTCAGCGCGCCGCCCACCGGCGATCCCGACGCCGCCGTGCTGCGTGCGCAAGGGCTGACTTCGGCGCTGCTCGGTCTGGCCGGCGTCAACGCCGACCCGTTGCGCAGCCGCGAGCACATCCTGCTCACCACGCTAATCCGCCACACCTGGGATACGCAAGGTATATTCGACATCCCCACGCTCATCCGCCAGGTACAGCAGCCGCCGCTGGAGCACATCGGCGTGTTCGACGTGGAGAGCTTCTTCCCGCAGAAAGCGCGCTTCGACCTGGCGTTGACGCTGAACAACCTCATCGCCGCGCCGGGTTTCGCGCGCTGGCGCGAGGGCGAACCGCTGGACATTGACCGCTTTCTCTACACGCCGGAGCGACGCCCGCGCGCGTCAGTGTTCTACCTGGCGCACCTGCCGGAGGAACAACGGCAGTTCTTCGTCACCCTCTTTTTGGAAGAGCTGCGCACGTGGGTGCGCAACCAGGCGGGAACCCGCACACTGCGCGCGCTGCTCTACTTCGACGAGATTTTCGGCTATCTGCCGCCGCACCCCTACAACCCGCCGACCAAAGAGCCGTTGATGGCGTTGGTCAAGCAGGGGCGCGCCGCCGGGTTGGGCATCGTTCTATCCACGCAAAATCCCGCCGACCTGGATTACAAGGGATTGGGCAACATCGGCACATGGTTCGTCGGCGCGCTGCGGACAGAGCGCGACAAGGCGCGCGTGCTGGAAGGGATGGGCGGCGCTATCGCTGAAGCCGGGATGCGCCTGGGCGATGTGGAAACTGCGTTAAGCCGCCTCAAGCCGCGCATCTTCCTGATGCACGATGCGCAAGAAGGCAAACTGCGCTTCTTCTTCTCCCGCTGGACGATGTCGTATCTGCGCGGCCCGCTGACCGTCGCCGAAGCCCAACAGTTGGCGACACCGCAGCCCAAAGTGGACATCGCCAACACCGACTTTTCAGCATCAGCGCCAGTCCCGCCAACGCCTCAACTACTCAACTACCCGACTACCAGACTACCCGACTACCAAACTACCCGACTACCCGACTACCAAACTACCCGACTACCCGACTACGCGACGACCCGACAAGACCTGCGCCAGCGCACGCCCCGCCCGCCCGCCGTTGATCCCGACGTTCCCCAGGCATTTCTGCCGGCGACCGTCACGGCGGCGTGGGCGATGCGCAATCACAGCGCGCCGCTCCCCGCCGGAGCGCCGGCGCACCTTGTCTACCGCCCGTATCTGCTAGGCGCGGGCGTCACGCACATCTTCAACCAACCGGCCGGCATCACCGTGCGCGATGAACAGGTCTGGCGCATTGACCCCGCGTCGGGCGGAAGCTGGAATCTGCGCTGGGAGCAGGGCGAAATGATTGACCTACGCATAGACGATCTACTGCCAGCCCCTTCTGCTGAAGCCGTCTTCGAGCCGCTGCCGCAGGGCCTCGGCAATAAAACCGCGCACGCCAAACGCGATAGCGCATTCAGGACGCATCTTTACCAGCGCAGCCAGATCACTATCTGGACGTGCAGCGCGCTCAAGCTCTACAGCCCACCCCAAGAGAACAAGCGCGCCTTCCTGGATCGCTGCCGCCAGGAGATGGAGCGGCAAAAGGAAGCTGCCCTGGCCGCCGAACGCCTGAAATTCGAGCAGCGGATGGAGCGGATCGCGGCCAAAGTGCGCAAAGAGGAACTGGAACTCGACCAGGATCGAGAGATTTTGTCGGAGCGCAAGCGCGAGGAACTGCTGAGCGGCGCGGAATCGGTGCTAAGCCTGTTCTCAAAGCGCCGACACACCTTGCGGCCGCTCTCACAAACGTCGCGCCAACGGCGTTATGTCAAAGAAGCCCAGGCCGAAGTCGAGGAATCCGAGGAGGCGCTCAAACTCTACGATGAAGAAATGCAGCAACTCGAAGCCGCGTGGCAAGCGACAGCGCGGCAGATCATCCAGAAATGGGAGGGCGCGCTAAACGACATCCGCGAGGTCGTCGTGCGCGCCAACCGCGCCGACATTGACGTGCGTTTCTGCGGTCTGGCGTGGTTCCCGTTCTGGGAGGTTTTAGTCGAAGATCAACCCGTCTTATTGACAGCTTACTATCCTAATCCATAAGGAATCCATTATGCCAACATTACTCGACGATCTGCTCGGCGCTGTCCGCATCATCGGTATTGAACCGGCGTTGCACGCGGCGGTCTACCAAACCCGCAAAGCCTGGACCGAGGCCCGCTGGAAGCACACTAATCGTCCCCGGCGCGGCATCGCGCAATGGCTGGCTTTCTACCGCCAGTTGCGCCAAAAACATCCGGCGTGGCCTACACGGTGGGAACATCCCGGCAAAGTGCGCTTCATCACGCCGCACGAGCGCGGCGCGACGCTGACGACCACGCATTGCCGGCTCGACATCACCTTCTTCGCGGCAGACCTCGTGCAGGTGCGTTACCGGCCCTACATCCACGGCGACCGTGAACCGGCGTCCTACGCCATCGCCAAACCGCTGGAAGCGTGGCCTGCGCCTGCCGTTGTCCCCATTGAGGCGGAGAAGGCGCTATTGCTGCGCACCGAGGCGCTCACCGTGGGTATCGCGCTGGCGGATGCGCAAGTCTTCATCGCCGATGCCGAGGGCCGCCTCCTGCGCGCCGATGTGGACGTGGCCTGGCACAAGAACGGCACGCTGCGTCATCGCACGGCCTTGGCCCCAGAAGAGCGTCTCTTCGGCCTGGGCGAGCGCGCCACGCTCTGGCAGCGCCGGGGACGCACGCACATCCTCTGGAACCGCGACCCGTCCGGCTACACCAACGACGACGATCCGATCAATCTCAATATACCGGTGTATGTAGGAATCATGAATCATGAATCACGAATCATGAATCATGAATCCCCAATCCCCAATCCCCAATCCCTGATTACTGATTACCAATTACCGATTACCAGTTACCTCGCCTTCTACGAAAACCCGTTCTACGCGGAATTCGATTTGGGCGAGAGCGCGCCGGATGTGGCGGAACATCGCTTTGCGGGCGGGGAGCTGCGGTATTACGTTGCCGTTGGGACAACGCCACATTTGCTCGAACGCTACACGGAGTTGACCGGACGGCACGAGCTGCCGCCGCTGTGGATGCTCGGCTACCAGCAATCGCGCTGGTCGTACTATCCAGAAGAGCGCGTGTACAAGCTGGCGCGGGATTTCGCCGAGCACGATGTCCCCTGCGACGCGATCCACCTGGATATTCATTACATGGACGGCTACCGTTGCTTCACGTGGGACAAAAGGCGCTTCCCGCACTTCGCGCAACTGGCTGCCGACCTGCGCGCGCAGGGCATCAAGCTCATCACGATCATTGATCCCGGCATCAAGAAAGACGCTGCCTACGCCGTCTATCGCAGCGGGCTGGCGGGCAAGCATTTCTGTACAACGCCTGACGGCAAGGTTTACCACGCGCCGGTCTGGCCTGGACTGAGCGCGCTGCCCGATTTCACCAATCCACAAACGCGGCAATGGTGGGGCGTGCAGTACAAGCCGCTGCTGGAAGCCGGTATCGCCGGCTTCTGGAACGATATGAACGAACCCGCCATCTTCAATCCAAACGGCGACCAAACGCTGCCCGCGCCCATCCGCCACAGCCTCGAAGGGCGCGGCGGCGATCACCGTGAGGCACACAATGTCTACGGGATGCAGATGGTGCGCGCCAGCCGCGATGGATTGCTCGCGCAACAACCGGAGACGCGCCCGGTAGTCATCACACGCGCGGGATGGGCCGGCGTGCAACGCTATGCCACCTCGTGGACGGGCGACAACGAGAGCACGTGGGCTTCGCTGAGATTGACCACGCCGATGGTGATGGGCCTGGGGCTTTCAGGTCTGGGCTTTACCGGACCGGATGTCGGCGGGTTCAACGGCGCTGCCGACGGCGAGCTGTTCACCCGCTGGATTCAGATGGCGGCTTTCCTGCCTTTCTTCCGCGCGCACACCATCGCAGGCACGCCGGATCAGGAGCCGTGGTCTTACGGCGAACCTTACTTGAGCATCGTCCGGCGCTTCATCCAACTGCGCTACGAGCTGCTGCCTTATCTCTACACCGCCGTCTGGCAGATGACGACGCGCGGCTGGCCCGTCATCCGCCCGCTATGGTGGGATTCTGCAGAGGATGCGCTTTTCGACGTCGACGACGCTTTCCTGTGCGGCGACGCGCTCCTCGTCGCGCCCGTCGGCGAACCCGGTGTCACCTCGCGCCCTGTCCTTCTCCCGCCCGGCGCCTGGTACGATTTTTGGACCAACGCCCTGCAATCCGTTCCATCCGTTCAATCCGTTGACGCTTTCGCCTCCCTGGAAACCCTGCCGCTCTTCGTCCGCGCCGGCACAGTGCTGCCGATGGGCGAATACGGCCCCAGCGTCGAACAGCGCGTGCAGAAATTTCTGCGCCTGAGCGTCTATCCGCTCGCCGGACCGGGTGAAGCCGTCAGCGAACTATACGAGGATGCGGGTGAGGGCTTCGATTACCAGCAGGGTGACTACCGTCTAAACCGCTTCACGCTACGTCAGACAGACGATCGCCTGACCGTGACCTGGGAACACACAGGGAATTACACACCGCCCTACGAGCACATCGAACTGACGCTCAACGGCCTCAAGCGCGCCCCGCGCAGCGTGCAAGCCGACGGGGAAGCCTACGGCGTCGTCGTGAGCGACCCGATCCGCCACAGCGTCATCCTCGGCGTGCCGCCCTTCGAGACGCTGGAGATTGCCTTATGAACGACAAACCCATCGGCGAGCGGCTAGGCTGGACGCTGCTCGAAACCACACCAAAGAACGTTAGAACGTTCCAACGTTCCAACGTTCTAACTTTTACCCGGAGGAACCTATGCCTATCGAACGCCCTGATTTGACCAACGTAGCACCTGACATAATCGCCTACATCGAGAGCCTGGAAGCGGAATTGGCGGCGCAACCGGCCCGGCGCGCGCGTCCACAGGTTGTCGCCGAGCCGGAACCGGACACAGAGCCAGAACTCTGCGAACCGCCGACTACCATCAACCTCATCACCATGAGCAAGGCGGGGATCGCCAAGCGCACGCCGCGCCACCTCTACGGTCGCCAACGGCGCGGCGGGATGGGCATCTTCGACCTGGACGCGCCAGACGACGATCCGCCGGCCCTGCTCGCGTTGGCGGACGAAAGCGCCAACTTGATCCTGTTCAGCGATCAAGGGCGCACGTACCGCCTGCCGGTGAACCGCCTGCCCGACATGCCGATCCGCGCCAGAGGGACGGCGCTGGCGGGACTGCTTCCCCTGCGACCTGGCGAACGGTTCGCGGCGGCGCTCCCCGAAGACGGCGGCGAGCAAATCGCCCTGGTGGGGCAGCGCGGCTGGGTGATGACCGTGCGCGCCAGCTTCGTGGGCAAGAATATGATCCCCGGCGTCGTGTACTACGACGCAGCCAAATACGGCCCGCTGGCAGCGGCGTGCTGGATTCCCGGCAGCGCCGATGAAGTGTTCATCGCCACGCAGCAGGGCTTCGCCATCCGTTTTCCAGCGCAGCGCGTGCCCAAGACCGGCTGCCTGGGCATCCGCCTGGAGAAGAACGACGCCGTCGTCGCCGCTTGCGCCGCCAACGACGAAACCAGCGTCTTCCTCCTCGGCGCGGATGGCAAGGGCACGATTCGGCTGATGACGGGCTTCGCAGGCAATAAAAGTCCCGGCGGCGGGGGCAAAGTCGCGCTCAAGACCGACAAGCTGGTGGCTGCCGCGCCGGTCGGCGCAGAAAGCGACGTCTTCATCATCTCCCGCAACAGCAAGATCATCCGCTTCCAGGCCGCCGAAGTGCCCCCGAAAGAGGGCGTCGTGCAGGGCGTCAACTGTATGGCGCTGCGCGGGGATGAGACGATGGCGATTGCTGTTGCGGAAGTATAAGCAATGGCTCGCCCGCTGCTCATTATCAAAACCGGCAGCTCGCTGCCCGACCTCGTCGCCCGCCGGGGCGATTTTGAGGATTGGATCGCGCAAGGGTTAGGGCTGCCGCGAACGGCAATCGCTATCGTTGATGTGACGAAAGGTGAGCCGTTGCCGCCGCCTGCTGCCGTTCACGGCGTCGTCATCAGCGGCTCGCACGCGATGGTGACAGAGCACCTGCCGTGGAGCGAGTACACAGCGCAATGGCTGTGCGACGCGGTGAAGACGGGCGCGCCGATCTTGGGGATTTGCTATGGGCATCAACTGCTGGCTTACGCGCTCGGCGGCGAGGTTGGCGACAATCCCAACGGGCGGGAATTCGGTACAGTGGATGTGCAGCTGTGCGCCAATGGGAACCCACTGTTTACCGGATTCGCCTCGCCCATTCAGGGGCACGTCGGCCACACCCAATCGGCGCTGAGGTTGCCGGAAGGCGCGCGCGTGCTCGCCGCCAGCGCGCTGGAGCCGCACGCCGCCGTCGCCTTTGCCCCGCGCGTCTGGGGCGTGCAGTTCCACCCGGAGTTCGACGCCGACATCACGCGCGCCTACATCCACGCCTACGCCGACATCCTCCGCGCCGAAGGCCAGGATCCCGAGCGCTGCCTGGCGACGTGCCGCGATACACCGTCGGGGACAACGCTCCTGCAACGTTTCGCGCAACTGGCAACGCAGTTCAATCAACCGAGGACAGGTCAATGATCGAGACAGGCCCGAATCCCACGTATGCAGAACGCCCTAACGCCCAGCGCAACGGCTGGAAAACACTGCGGATCGAATACCCTTACGTCCACCCGCTTGGGATGTTCCGCGTGCGCCGCGATCACGCGATCTGGCCCGATGGCGTGGAACGGCCTTACGCCTTCATTGAGGTCGGTCCCGCCATCATCATCGTGCCGGTGACGGCGAGCGGCGAAGTTGTCCTCATCCGCGAATTCCGCTACACCGTGGACGCGTGGATGTGGGAACTGCCGGCCGGCGGCACCCACGACTTCTACGGCGACGATTTAGCGGATTTGGTGCGCAGCGAACTGCGCGAGGAGATCGGCGGCGAGGCGGAGATGCTGGAATTCGTCGGTCTGTACCGCTCCGGCGTGGGGCTGATTGACCAGCAATTTCACATCTACCTGGCGACGGACGTGCGGTTGGGGGACAATCACCTGGAGCCGGGCGAACTCATCGAAATCCACCCCACCCCGATTGACAGAGCATTGGCGATGGTCCACAGCGGGGAAATTATCGATGGGCCAAGCGCGTTCGCGTTACTGCGCTGTGAACCACGGCTGCGTGCGATGAGGTAGTCGTAGAGAACCGCATCATATTTGACCGGCAAAGACATAGCACGTATACTGGTGTCGGAGTAAAAATAATGACACTCGATAACAAAACGCTATTTAGCCAGGATCAAAAGATTGCAGACATGTTCACTTTGTCAGCATCTATCGTCGTATATCCAGGCGATTGTCTCGATCTGCTGCAATCTATCCCGGATGAATCGCTTCAACTCGTTGTGACCTCGCCACCGTATAACATTGGGAAAGAGTATGAGAAGAAGCTCGATCTTGATTTGTACCTCGAACAGCAAGCACAAGTCATCGGTGAATGTGTGCGTGCATTATCACCCAAAGGCAGCATTTGCTGGCAGGTAGGAAACTACGTGGACAGAGGGGCCATCATTCCTTTGGATACCATCTTGTATCCCATCTTCTCAGGTCTCGGCCTACGAATGCGAAATCGCATTATCTGGCACTTCGAACACGGGCTGCATTGCAGTCGCCGGTTTTCCGGGCGGTATGAAACGATCATCTGGTTTACAAAATCGGACGAGTATACCTTTAATCTCGACCCCGTGCGTGTACCGCAGAAGTACCCTGGAAAGAAGTATTTCAAAGGCCCGAAAGCCGGTCAGTATTCATCTAACCCCCTCGGCAAAAACCCGGGCGACCTGTGGGTGATCCCAAATGTCAAGAGCAACCATGTCGAGAAAACCGAGCATCCATGCCAATTCCCTGTCGAACTGATTGAACGACTGGTGCTTTCTCTAACAAATGAAGGAGATTGGGTACTGGATCCATTCCTTGGAACAGGCACTTCAATCATTGCCGCCATTCGCCACAAACGTCGTGGAGCTGGTGCAGATACCGTTCCCAAGTACATTGAGCTTGCCCGTCAGAGAATCCAGCAGGAATTAGCCGGCACGCTGCGGACTCGTCCTATGGACAGACCGGTCTATAATCCCATTGAGGCTGGAAATAGTCTTACCATTGCCCCCTGGAGCAAAGATTCCACACAGATGGCGTTACTCGAAAAACGTCCCAAGTACGGAGAGAGCGACGAATGAAGATTGCAGAGACCTACTCGCACTTAAACGGACTTGAGTTTCTACTCGTTCACAAGCCAGATCTTTGGCGGGAAATCCAATATGAAGGCGAGTTTTACAATGTTGTCCGGCAAGGGCGAGGTGTACCAGCAGTACCGCTCATTCTGGTGGGGATAGAACCGTAGAAAAAAGGAGCCAATCGCTTGATTCCTACAGGGAGGTGTACTGGCCCAAACAGCACCGATCTATCGTCACCGTCGACACGCCTCTACCGTCTTCGCCAGCGCCTCATCCAGCCCGCCGCACCCATAGCCGAGGGCTTCGCAGGAAGGTGTGGGGTCGAAAAACGTGTTGCGCGTCTGCACATCCACGAATTTCACGGGATTGAGGCCGCTTTCCCGTCCCTGCCGCCGGTGTGACAGGGCAAGGAATCCGGCCCCCAACCGGACCAGCCCGGTGGGAAGAGTAATCACCCGTTTATGTTTCCCCAACAAGGCCATCAGACGCCCAAGCCATTCAACCCACGTGAGATTTTCGTCGCCGACCGGGTAACGCCCGCCGCCCACGCCGCGCTCGAGCGCGCCGGCTATCGCTTCGGCAACGTGTTCGACGGCAATCATATTCGTGCCACCTTTGGGGTAGAACAACGGCAGCGGGGAGTTGAGGTAGTCAATGACCGGCTTCCACAGCGGCACGCGGCCGGGCATACTGCCGAAGATGTAGCCTAGCTCAAGAATCATCAATGCCAGGTCGGGGGCGGCGGCGTTGAGCGCTTGCTCGGCCTGCGCGACACGACTCCAGATGTAGGGGTGATGTCGCGTGAGTTCCATTTCAGGCCAGAGACGGTCAAAGGTAGCGAAGTACGAATTGAGCAGCACGCCCCGCTGCACGCCGGCCTCGCGCGCCAGGCGGAAAAAGCGCGCTGCGGCTTTGACGTTTTCCTCATAGAAGAAACGGTACGCCGGCGCTTTAGGCGTGACGCGGTCATCCGCGCCGGCGGCATAGACAACGGCCTCATGCCCGCGCAGCAGCCCGCGCACATCGGCGTCGGGGAGCACGTTCAGGTTCCCAAACTGGATCGTCACCTGCGGGGGCAACAAGTCGTCTGCCGGCAAGGGCGGCAGCGCAAGCACAGTTACAGCGTGCCCACGCCGCAAACACTCAAGTACAGTATGATAGCCGATAAAACCGGTACCGCCGACGATAAACACACGCATGGAAACCTCCGCCATTACGCACTTCACTTTTTTTGACAGGATTAACAGGATTTACAAGATTAACAGGATGAAAGAGGTTCCATATCCTGTAAATCCTGTTAATCGTGTAAATCCTGTCCAAAGAAAAAACCATTGCACCAGCTGGCCCCGCTCGTTACGCCAACCATCCCCGCTGAATCGCCTCGGAGACGGCGGCGGCTCGCGAGTCCACGCC
>DAOLUH010000093.1:0-13300 GCA_035420085.1 Anaerolineae bacterium | reverse complement strand
CTCGGATTTCAGTGTCAATCAACCCTCTTTACTAAAAGTGTCCGGTGGCTAGTAACCTTCTTTCAGGTAGCTCTTGCTCGGAGTCGCGACATAGCCTATCGGGTAGGAGAGGAAAATACCCTCGGAAGTTTGGGCAACGTTTATGTGGATCTTGATGACTATGAAAAAGCTCAAGAGTACTATACAGAGGCATTGAGAATTAGCCGAGAAATCGGTTACAGGACAGGTCAAGAATACAGTGTGCTGGGATTGGCGAGGATAAAACTGGCGACTGGCAGCCTTACAGAAGCGCAACAACTATGTGAAGAGGCCCTTTCATCGTATGCAGAAGAAGTCGATTATCACATCGCATTGATTTTAGGAATCGGACATCTATACCAAAGAAGCGCAAAAGCGCCCGAAATCATCCAGGATGCCATTTTGCGTTGCCAGAGACTACTGACTCAATATCGGGAATGGTATGCTCCTCAATATGTCCTTGCCACCGCTCTCGTTGGTCAAGTTGTGTGTGATCCTCGCTGGTCCGATCCCAATCAACGCACTGATCTGCTCGATCCCGCTTTGGCAGAATACCGTCGTGCTCTTGATATCACCTCGGCTCCCGGTGTTGTCCGCGATGCGCTTCACGATCTGAAACTGATCCGTGCTGCCGGCATCGACGGCCTGGAACCGGCATTTGCCTTGTTAGAACAAGCCATAGCTGATTGGCAACCCTTACCGGATGACGCTTTGCCATCGCTCACGAGCTTACAGGAGGATACCCTATGACGACACCCAGTTTGACCCAGCATCTCAGCCCGTTACGCCAGGTACTGGCAACGCAGTTGACTGCCGATGACTTGGACACGCTCTGCTTTGACTTGGGCCTGGATTACGATGCTTTGCCGGCTCAAGAGCAAGGCCATAAGGCGCGCGAGTTACTCAAGCGTATCGTCCAGGAAGATCGTGTCTATGAATTGGTGAATGCCGGCAAGTCCATTCGCCCTGATGTGACGTGGGATGCAGCCATCGCCGCCTGGTCGCAGGCGCAGCTAGAAGCGGATATGACCTGGTGGCGTGCCAAGCGTGACTGGGACGATGCTGATCGCCGCGAGCGGCGCGAACGACAGCGTGTGGTCAATGTCCGCCCTCTGGATGTCACACACACTTTCAAGGATCGCGTGCGTGAAGCTCTGGCATTGCGTGAGCACCTGACTGATGGCACGGTGCGTTTAGTCAGTGTGGTAGGGCGTGGGGGAATGGGAAAGACGGCATTGGTCAGCCACGTGCTCGCCGATCTGGAAGAGATGATCGCACCCGTTGCCGAAGCAGTGCCTGGTGAACGACCGGCTGGGATTCCCCCGGCGCTTTACAGTCGCTTACGCGCGGCTTTGCAGACGTGCGGGGCATTCGACAGTGACGCGGCGTTGCGTGCGATCTTTGTGGATGCGCGGTTGTCGCCCTGGCAAAGCCAAATCCCTGAAGCAGATAGCGTCTTTGCCCGTATTCAGCGAACGATTGCTTTCCTGTTTGCGCACACGGCTGATGCTTCTGGTTATCCAGAAAATGCGCTGGTGTTGTTACTGCATGTCCTGAGCGAACAAACGGAATACGGTGATGCCAACCAGCGCCGTTTATTAGAACTGGCGGAGGAACTGGCTGTATTGACCAAGACGCCGACCGAACCGCTATCTGGGGCACAGGGCGGGACAGCCGTACAACCTGTGGACGGGATACTCTATCTGAGCGCACGGAGTACCGGACTGAGCCTGGAACGCATTTATACGGATGTGGGGCGGATGTTGGGTGATCCAGTGGCCAGCCGTCTGGCTGCACGTTGGGCCGACCGCGACACGCCATTGACTGCCAAGGTGGAGTACCTGCTGGAAACGTTGCAAGAAGGTGTATATGTCATCTTGCTCGATAACCTGGAAGATGTGTTGGGTGACGATAATGCCATTCAGGAAGAAGGACTACGGCTCTTCGTAGAACGCTGTATGCTACAACCGGGTGGGGCGCGACTGATCACGACCTCGCGGGAGCAAATGGCTGTGACACCGGCGGCCGTGCGAAGCACACGGTACATTCCCCTACGGGAGGGATTACCGGAAGATGATGCCGTGGCCTTGTTACGTGACTTCGACGGTGACGGTCGCTTGGGATTGCGTGACGCGCCGGAAACCGATTTGCGCCGGGCGGTACAGCTTACGCAAGGTATCCCGCGCGCACTGGAGATCCTGGCCGGTATCCTGGATCGGGACCCAACGTTGACGCTAACCGAGTTATTGGCTGATGAAACTGTCTTTGGCGAACAAGTGATGGAAGGCTTGATTGCTGCTGGATATGAACGCCTGGGAGAAGAAGAACGCCGCGTGATGGAAGCGTTGGCTGTCTTCAATCGACCTGTAGATGCTACGGCTATTGCGTTCCTGCTGCAACCCTGGTTTCCTGCGTTGGATGTGCGTGCCAGCCTGCGACGGCTGGTCAACAGCTACTTCGTGACTTTCAACCGGGCGACGGGGGAGTATAGTTTGCACCCGATGGATCGTGAGTATGTGTATCGAAGAATTCCAGAGGAAGCGTGAAAGATAAGCAGGCTTTCAACAGTGGGCCGATGTCGTACACACGCCAGGCTCTAGAATTGCGTGCGGCGGATTACTATGCCAGTATACGTAAGCCGGAGTATGAGTGGAAATCTATCGAGGATTTGATCCCGCAACTTACACAGTTCAGACATCAGGTGTGTGCGTTAGATTACGAAGGCGCTAGTCAAACTCTCCGGGCAATCGATTATGATTACCTCTACCTTTGGGGGTATTACGCACGACTGATCGACTTACACAGCCAATTGTTGGGGAACCTGCAAACTCCTCGTCTGGTGATGGATAACCTCGTTGGTCTGGGACGTGTTTGTCGCGCTACCGGCAAATTTACTCAGGCAGTTACATACTACGAAAAGGCTTTGGATGTTGGCGGCACAATCGATGACTCATATAGAAAAAGTGTGCTGTTTGGCCACTTGGGTAGCGTGTATCGTGCTTTGGGCAAGATCAAACAGGCTATTGAGTTCTACGAGCAGGCTTTAACACTGGCCCTGGAGGTCGCGGATCGCCGTTTACAATGTGATCAACTTGGACACCTGGGGATGTGTTACCGAAGTCTCGGCGCAATGCACCAAGGTATCCAGTATCATCAGCAGGCTCTCGCCATTGCGCGGGAGATCGGCAATCGTGCTCTGGAAGGTGCCAACCTGAGTAGCCTTGGCAGCGCTATGCGCGCGATCGGTAAAATCGAGGAATCTTTGATTTACTACCGACAGGCTCTAGATATTGCGCGACAAACCCGCGACCGGCGTGTTGAGGGCTTTGCTTTATCCAGTATGGGCGGTGCGTATCGAGCCTTGGGCGACATCAACTATGCTATTGAATGTTACAGGCAGGCGCTTGAAATAGCGCGTGAAACCGGTTATCGCCAAGGAGAGGCGATAGACCTGGGCGACATAGCCAGTGTTTACTACACGTTAGGCAAATATGACCAGGCGCTAGAGTTGTATGAGCAAGCTCTCAAGATCAGTAGTGAGATAGGGGACTCCCGGCAAGTTGGATATCATCTCGTTGGCCTTGGCAAAACCTGGTTGGCAATGGGACCCTATTCCAGAGCCATCGACTGTTTTAGGCAATCACTCGACGTGGGCTTACCGGATTCAGCTTACCGTGCGGCATTGGGATTGGCTGTGACCTATCTGACACTTGGAAAACCTGAAGCTGCAGCCGCGTTTGGGGACGCGATAGTCCGTAGTAGAGTGCTATTGGATAAAACCCAGGATAATTACCGGGCGTTATATGCACTTGCTACTGCCAAGGTAGGCGTTGCCATCTGTGACCCACTTTGGAACAATGTCCGTAGACGCGCCGATCTTCTAGCCTCTGCATTGGGTGAGTATCGGCTGGCTTTGGAAATCACCGCTGTGCCCGGTGTTGTGCGTGACGCTCTCCGCGAACTTGAACTGATCCGCGCTACCGGCGTTGAGGGATTAGAACCAGTATTTGAACTTCTGGAAGGAGTGCTGGATGAGCATTCCTAATCCTTACGTCTGCCGTAATCTTGAACTGCGCGCCGCAGAATACTACGCCAGCATCCGCAAGCCAGAACAGGAGTGGCAATCCATAACGGATCTGGCCCCACAATTGGCAGAGTTTGAGCATTGGGTTCGGGCTGGAGAACACGAACACGCTTGCCAGGTTTTGTATTCCATCGATTCTGACTACCTATTCAGGTGGGGATACTATAACCGACTTGTCTTGATGCATGAGAAACTGCTCAATCAATTAGCAAATTCCTATTGGCAGGCAACAAATCTAGGTTACTTGGGAAATGCCCATCTTGGTTTGGGGCATAGTGTCCAAGCCATTGATCTCTACGAAAAAGCTTTGAGGATCGCTAGAGAAGCCACTGACCGGCAAAATGAGGCTAAGTGGCTTGGCCGCTTGGGCCTGGTCCATCGAGACATAGGAAAGGCCCGTGTGGCTGTGGAATTCATCAAAGCGGCTCTTGACATAGACCGTGAGGTCGCCGGGGATGCCGGCGAGGGAGAAGGATGGCACTTGGGCTATCTGGGCTCCGCTTTCCGTGACCTGGGGCAAACAGAGGATGCTCGCAGGTGTTACCAGGAGAGTCTTGAAATTGCCCAAAAGATTGGCAAACGTGGGATGGAAGGGAGTCGCCTCAGTGATTTGGGGAATATCTATCGAGATCTTGGTATGATTCGGCAAGCGGTGACACATTATGAGAAAGCGCTAGAAATCGCACGTGAACTTCACAACCGGCGTGACGAAGCTGTTTGTATGGGTCGTCTGGGCACTACTTATCAAATGTTGGGGCAGATTGAGCAAGCCGAGGCTGCATATCAGAAGGCTTTGGACATCGTTCGTGATATTGGCCATCAGCGCCGAGAAGGGCGTTACCTTGGCAGCCTGGGGCTTATCTCTCGTGTTAAGGGACAAGTTGAGCAGGCTATCAGCTATCACGAAGAAGCCCTGGCTTTGGCAAAAAAGACGGGGGATCATTGGGGAGAGGGAACTCGCCTCGAGAATTTGGGGGACATTTACCGTGATCTGGGGCATACAGAACAAGCACGCGAACTCTACGAACAAGCTTTGACTATCTTTCGCGAGGTCGGCGATCCCCGTCGAGAAAGCATCCAGCTATGCGCACTGGGAAAGCTTTTGTTGATGACGGGAGAATATGCACAGGCTGAACGGTGTTTTGTCCAGGCTTTATCCTTGGCTGTCCCTACAGTGAACTACATGGCAGCACTTGGTTTAGGACTCGTGTACCTGGTCAGTCATAACAACTCTGTGTCAGTCATCTTTGAAAAGGCGGTGAGTTATTGCCGGGAGTTGCTGGATAAGACGCGGGACCTCTATCAGCCACAGTATGCCTTGGCACTGACCCTTCTTGGTCAAGCTATTTGTGATCCCCGCTGGGCCGAAGCCACTCAACGCACCGACCTTCTCACCCCGGCCCTTGCCGAATATCGCCGCGCGCTGGATATCACCTCTGCTCCCGGTGTTGTGCGTGACGCCCTACGCGACCTGGAACTTATCCGCGCTGCTGGCGTTGAGGGTCTGGAACCGGTGTTCGCGCTGTTGGAGCAGGCGCTCAATGCTGACACGCCTGCTACCGAGGGTGGTTCTGATCTCAGCACAGTGTAATTGTCGTCGCCAGTGCTGCTGAATGATGAATAGCAACACTGGCGTCAAATCCCCTTATCCTCGTTTCACAATCCTCTCCAACTCCGTATCCGCCGGCGGCACAATCCCCGAAATGTCCACGAACTGCACCGGGAAGATTTCCATCTCACTTTCCTGGTTCAACGTCTTGCGCGTCCGCCGCACATAGCCGACCCCCGTGGGCATATTGAGCACGCTCAGCGTCCACTTCGAGTAATCGTCAAGGCTGGTCTTCCCCGGCAAGCGCCCGGCCTTCGACACCGCGATCTCCGCGTCCTTCACCGTGCTGACCTTCTGGATGATCGCAATGCTACTGGAAGTGACCACACCGGACGGCAACGGCTCCCAATGCTGCGCCGATGTCCACAGGTACAGGCCCAACTTGCGTCCCCGGTCGGTGATGTTGTTCCAGAGTCCTGCATCCTCTCCGATGGCCTGGGCGATCTCGGTTTGGGTCGAGGCGTCCGAGCGCATCACTACGTGGGCTTCCTCGACGAACAAAAGATGCTGCGGAATGGGCTTGCGCTGTCGCAGGTAGGCCTCATACCGTTCGTCCGCGTGCTGGTAGATGCCGGACACCATCAGGCCGATGATGAACTGCTTCAATGGCCCGTCATCGCCGAATTTCCCGGTGATGACCGTCGCTTTATCAGGGGCCGTCCACTCGGCCACGGTCGTGCCGCCCGGTTGCCCGAAGGCGCGATAGTAGACCCCCTTTGGCAGGAACTCTTCCAGCTTGTCGATGATGCGCTTGACCACACCCGCCGTGATTGCATCCGTGCGTTCTTTGCTCAGTAGCGCGTAACGCGCGACCAGGGCGGTGTGCAAGTCCTTCATACACAGATTCGCCGAACGCTCCGGGTACACCCTACCGTCCTCCTCGATGACGCCCATCGCGCGGTAAGCGTCCAGCACCGCGCCTTTGAGTTGGTGGAAGCCGGTCGCCCCGGCGGGATACGCCAGCAGCCAATGCTTGGCAAATGCCGCCGCCCACTTCGCCGGGTCCAGGTATGGGCTAGGGATGCGCAAGGGGTTGAATTCCAGGAGGGGTAGGGCGATGCTCGTAGAGCCTTCGACGGCATTGACCTGTCCATACAGCGAGTAGAACTGGAAATCCTGTTGGGGGATTAGCCAGCCCAACTTGCGCCATTCGCCGGTGGGGTCGAAGACCGTCACCCCGATGCGCGGCGTCCCGCCCAGTCTGTCCATGGATACCGGCCCGGTGGTCGGCGTGTGAATCGGGATACCGTGCTCGTCTTGCCGCAGCGCATTGATCACCTGCGACACAAACCACAGCGCGGAGTTGGATTTGCCGGAGCCGGAATCCCCGACGATGACGGCGTGCATCAACTCGTCAGCGCGAAAACGATGCACGTTGTTGGGATCAGGCTGTAAGTTGATGTCCAGCACCGTGCCCAACGCGATTTCCCCCTGGGTGCGGCGATGTGACAAGTCGTCCGGCCAGGCGTCCAGCGAGGCCGAAATCGTGCCGTCCGAGATGCGGATCGGGTGGACGAGCGCCGCTAACTCGTTGGATGTCAAGGTCTGCGCGTGGCGCAGCGTATCAAACGGCCCGGCGTCTTCTGGGCGTGCATCGAAGTCCAGCGTAATCGCCCGTTGCCACAGCGTCTCGTCCCCCGCGCGCGCAGCGACGGGTACGACGACGTTTTCCTCGCGCATCGCCGCAATGGACGCGGCGGCGAGCCGCTCTAGCCGGGCCTCGTCGGGGGCCAGCAATGTCACCTGCGTCAGGAACAATCCCGTGTCCAGCCCCGCGCTCAAGCGGCGTACCTGCTGGTCGAGCAACTGCGCCACCAGGTCGCGCTGCGTATCCACGATCTGCCGCGCGAAGGCCAGGCCCGCTACAAGCGAACCGCCGGACGGCCCCATTACGCCCCGTGTCGTCACCTGGGTGCGGCCCACGTTCGCCATCGTCGCCCCGACTTGCTCGGCGGCCTGAGCCTGTACATACTCGCGTCCCTCGCCGATCATCGCTTCTTGCCGCGCTTCAGCCCCGTCCACCTGTTCTTGTGAATTGCGATAACCATCGAAGGTCTCGCTGCGGAAACCGTTGACCACGCGGTCGGTCTCGCGTTGCAGCGCGCGGTCGGCGACAAGGGTATCTTGTTGCGAGAGATGCCCGCTGCGTTGCCCGGTTTCGGCATAGCTGCCGCCGAAGGTGCGGGCAAAGTGTTCGACCCCTTGATAGCCATCGCGGGTGGCCTGCTGCCAGGCCGCGTCCTGATCCACCGCACTCTCCCAGGCGCGCTGCGCTGCGCGGTCGGTGTGGCTGGCGTCCTGGTAGGCTTCGCTGTAGCCATAGCTGGTTTGAGTCGACCGTACCCCGCCCCCACTGCGCCATTCGGAGGTCTGCACCGTCTCGTTGCCCTGCCAGGTCTGGCCCAGCGTCTCTTGCTGATTGCCACTGCGCTCGTAGGCATTGTTGGCCTGTTGCAGTCCGCCGGTGAGCGCGCTTTGCTGGCTGCCGCGGTCGGTTTCCAGGCTGCCGGTGACGTCCGCCAGTTCGTGGTCGCGGGATTCGTACATATTGCCGCGTTCACCGGCTTCCATTGTCTCGCCGCCGCCGATGCCGAAGATCCGCGGGGCAAGGTTGGCTTCGATGCCCTGATCGGCGTAGGTCTGCAACTGCGCCCCGTCGCCCTGCACATTGCTTTCGGTGCTGCGCACAAAGCCCTCTCTGCTGGACTCATTGCTGACGCCGATTTCGGCCTGTTGGTAGCCACCCTGCGTGTGTTCGTTGCCCGCGCCGCTGAACGAACGCTCGGTCTGTTCGTTGTAGCCCCCTTCCCAGGTGCGGCTGCTGCCCCCGGTGTAACGTTCTCCTACACTGAAGGCTTCGACGCTCGATCGGCTGCCTGCCCCGGAACGCACGCCGGCAACCCGTTCGTCAATGCTTTCGACGCTGTGCAACTGGCCCGTCTCATCGGTGTGCTGCTGGCGGTTGCCCTGTTGGGTAGCATCGCGCGCGCCCTGGGTCTGCATTACGCCGGCCTCGCTGCCGCTGTACGAGCGCGACAAAGAATAGCTGTCAGCATAGTCGCGTTCCAGGCTGACCTGCGCTTCCTCGTGCTCGTTGATGCGTTCGCTGATGCGCTGCCTGTCGGCGTAGGCGGTGTTTTCCTGCCCCTGATGGGCCTCGTGGCTTGCGGTCTCACGGCGATAGGCGCTGACCGCATCGGACTGGCCGCGGCCAGACGATGGGCGTTCTGCTCAGTGCGCAAGCGTTGGTCGGCCCGCGTCACCTGCGTTGCGCGATGCGTCTGCTCGCTGAAGACGGCTACCGGATTCAGGAACAGCGGCAGCACTGCGCTCACGTTCGCCGACTCGCTCTGCTTCACCTTGGAAGCAAAGTAGCTCAGGGCTTGGGCCGTGTCGGTCAACATCCGGCGGATGTCCAGTGCGTGCAAGGGATGCGCCAGGGTCAGCACGGCGAACGGTTCCCCGGCCAGCGCGGCGGCGATGACTTCGAGCTGCTCTTGCGCGTCGGTGGTGACCAGTTGGTTGATGCCGTGGCTCGATCCCATTCCGGGTGCAAGGCGCGGCACGATCTGGCCAATGAGCGACGCGGTGTAGCGGCAGGCCCACAGGTGATTGTACAAGGCCGAGGCTTCATTGGCGGACAACAGCGTAAAGCGCGATTGGCGGAAGCGCCCTTGCAGTGCCGCGACCAGGCGCGCCGAGTTCAGGGCGGCGGCTTGCACGGCCTTCTCTTGAGTTTCTGCGGTTGCCACTCCGCCGTAGACCTGGACGAGGCCCAGTTCCGGCACGTTGGCGAGGCCAAAGGCGGCAGCCGTGTTGCGCGCCCCTTGCGGATCGTACAGGCTGCTTACCACATCATCGGTGAGTTCCAGGTGCGTCCGCGCGTGGCGGTAGGGCTTCCGCAAGATGCGCAATGCGTGCGGCGACCAGGCTCGCCAACCGTGGGGCAAGGCCCAGGCATAGGCGTGCAGCGATGCGCCGTCGGGGGTGAGGGTCATTGAGAAGGTGTTGTTGGTTTTTTCGTTCATATTGGTCTCCTTGTCGGTTGGTAGACGGGTTTTCCGTCCCTGTCTACTGTCTACCGTCTGCTGTCTACTATTGCCGCTTCACCTGTCGCAGTACATCGCGCGTCGTCATTCGTCCGCCGAAGAACGGCGTAAGGCGGTCCCAGAACAGGAAGCGTAGGACGTAGGCGTAGAAGCCGATGGCCGACATCACGGCAAAGCCCAGCAGCCACACCGAGATGCCGTAGAGCGTCGTCGCGCCCGGCTCTGGCGTGCCGGTGACCAGCAATGCCGCGATGCGGTAGGCAAAGAGCAGGCCGGCGTTGCCCGCGAGGAAGAAGTAGATGTAGTTCGTGGTTGCCGCGCGGTCGTCGGGCTTGTAGTAGGCCAGCGCCAGCGCCGCGCCCCACATCGGGGCCAGAACCCAGCGCAGTGCGCCGGGGGCCAGGACGAGGGCCAGGATATGTAAGGCCAGGATCAAATATGACATTGTGTGAACCTTCCTATGTATGAATGTGTTTGTTTCGACAGGATTCACAGGATAGTGCATCTCTCCATCCTGTTCATCCTGTCAATCCTGTCCAAGAAAACGAAAAAGGGGAGGACGCGGGATCATTCCCGTGTCCTCCCCTTTTGTTCTCATCGCGGTGTTACCCGGTCAGAGCGCCGCAGGCTTGGAGGTTCCTGCGGTTTGGAGCCGAAGCCCCGGACTTTTCGCGCCTGGAACGTGATGCTGTATCCAGGTGTATATCTATTATACCATATTCAAACCCCTGATTTCAAGGGGGGATCGGCATCAAAATGATGGTTCATCCATATTGACTGTCAATCTTTCCCAGCCATCCGCTGGAAGCACCAGGTGCGATGAGCGTTCCAACATATACGTTCCGCGACGCCAAGTTATAGCATTCACAGATGCCGTGAGCTGCTCAACAGCCTGTTGCACCGTCGAAGCCTTCTGCAGCGCGGTCACTTGTTCTGCTGTTATGCCGTTGAGGAGCACCGTTCCCGTTCCAATGGCTGCGACCAGCAGGCTCGCGGCCTCGGGACAGGCGTCTCGCGTTGCGTCGCGCGTAAAATCCTCCACCACGAAGTCACGTACACGGGTGCGCAAGTCAACCAACGGTTTGCGGTTGGCGGGGGTTACTTTATGAACGTGGATGCCACGCGCGCGGACGCGCGCAATCATCCCTACGCCGTCGGCTACTTGTGGATCATCCGGGTCGAACAGCGGCACACGACACTCGCGGCACGCATCCAGATTCAGCGCCGCCACGTGGCAGCCACCGTGCAGGTTGCGGATGTCAATGTCCTCGACCGGGGAGTGGACACTCAACAGCCGCACAAAGGTGTGACAATCCGTGGCGTGCAGGTCTTCAATCCGAATCCGGCGCAGCGGGCCGCATAGCTTGCCCAGGTTTTGCGCGCGGTGAGTGGCGTCATCGGCGCTCAGCGCCACGAGGTCATCGTTGGGGACGCCCGGGCCGATGCCGTGTATATTGCGGATCACCCCATCTTCACAGTAGCCACCGAGATGCACACCGTCCTGGTTGGGACGCAGGTGTGGCGCTTCCAGGCGGATATCCTCCACCGTGAAGTCCTGCACCTGGCACATACGGATGTAGTAGGACTCCGGGTCGCGCAAGGTGAGCGCGCGCAACGTCAGCCCACGCACGTTGGCGAAGTTCAGCAACACGCCGGTGTAACTCGTCGGCGCGTCCGGGCCACGGGGATTGTGGACGTTGTTCCCGTCCCAAATGCCGCCTTCGATGCGAATGTCTACGTCGCCACGCTCCGGGCGCTGATTGGTGAGCAGGAAGGTGTGCTGATCCACGCCCACGCCATCGGCCAGTACCAGGCGGGCGTGCGGATGGACACGCAGATGTGTGTGCGCCGGGACGCGCAGCGTGCGCCCGATGCGATAGATGCCGTAGGGGATCGTCACCAGGCCGCGCCTGGCATCCAATGCCGCCTGGATGGCCGAGGCGTCATCCGTGCTGTCATCGCCCCGTGCACCATAGTCGCGGACATTGACGCCGTAAGCGGGCAAGTCATAGAGCAGGTCGTTCAATTCACTGCACATCGGTAACCAGGCGCTGGAGTGCCTTGAATAGCTGTTCTGTATTCTTCAATGTGAATGAATCATTCATCACAATCGTAGCGCCTGAATTATGGACAGTAAATCCGGGTAATTTGGCCACGGCCTGTTCATATCGTCTACGGGGTTCGGGATACCGCTCAAAATAATAGGTCAGCGGATAGAAAAGCTCGATGCGTGCGGCTTGTTTTTTGTCAGCACCCCGCAAGGTACACAGCGCGAACGTGTGCTTATCTACGGTCAGGCGCAGATAAATCAACTTGGGGTTATTTGTGTAAATCTTCTGCTGGATGTTGTGCCAGCCCTGCAGCAAATGGATGAAGCTTGCCTGCGCAGCAGCAGAGCATGTGGTCAACACAGCATCGATGTTCTGTTGTGTCGCTCCACCGACCATTATCTCTAGCCCCCATTTCTCCTTCAGATCGGGAGGTGTTGGTTGCTGTGGCGGCACAGCATGCTCCAGCGCTGCATCCAATTGAGCTAGCGCCATCAGCAATGCATCTGCCATTTCGGCGGTGAAACTTTCATCCACGGGTAAATGGGCAGAACTGGCAGTCAGTTTGAAGCGTTTGGGCCGTGGAACAAGCTGTTGGAACATGGTAATGTCTTGCGCTGGCACTCCCCAGGTCTTTGCTAGAGAGTTCCAGCCAATAACTACTAGGGGGCCTTCCGCCGCATACCCTACCAACCCAGCTAACGTTTTTTGCTTATCGGTGCGACTGCGAAGTTGAATCGCACTGTCTCCCGTTTGAACGATTCCTTTTTGAGCAACCCAGCCTTCCATCAAACGATCAAAGATCGTCTGCGTATGCCCATCGCATAGACGCAAAACATTCAATATGCCCGCGGCGGTGGCTGCATTCACCTCAATGTGTGGCATTGTGATGGCAAATGCCTGCTGTAACGGCTCATCCAGGTGATCAGCCGTCACCATCACCATCCGAATCATATCCAAGACCTGTTCCAGGTCTAGTCCTTGAATCGGACGTGCGGCAGCCAGGACAATCAACCCATCCTTCAATGAAAACCGTGCCATCCCCGTCTCGTGGTGGTTGAGCAGCAATAGCGTTTCGAATAGTTCTGCTCGTAAACGCATATCATCCGGTACACGCAGAATGGGCGACCAAACCACCAGATAGTAAAGCTCCGGTTCCCACTCAATCACATTGAGCCGCCCTTGTGCCGTGCCTAGCGCGATGTGTCGCCACCCGTCTTCATCAATGGCTTCCTGTGGATCAATGCCTAAATGCCACAAGGCCTGATCGACCAAAGCTTGCGCCGCTGGATAGGATAGCACAGATTTTGGAGAGACAGGTTGGGCACTATAAGCCTTATCGAATTCTTGTGTTCTATGGTTATCGTGATTGTCTGACATGGGCTATCATTTTCACTCCTTCTTCTGTGTTTGGGTTGTTGTCTGTGTTATATGTTCACTCTTGGTTCGCTCATTTTTTAAACGGTTTTTGGAATTGTCGAAACGGTTTTCT
>DAOLUH010000092.1:0-13372 GCA_035420085.1 Anaerolineae bacterium | reverse complement strand
CCGACGGCGCGGTGGTCAAGGCAGCGGCGGTTGGTCCGGAGATGGCGCATCATCGCGGCCCGGCGCGGGTGTTTGATGGCGAGGAAGCGGCGATGGACGCGATTCTTGGCGGCGCGATCAAACCCGGCGACGTGCTGGTGATCCGCTACGAGGGGCCGCGCGGCGGTCCAGGGATGCGCGAGATGCTGATGCCTACGTCGGCGCTTTCGGGGATGGGTCTGGACGCCAACGTCGCGCTCATCACCGACGGGCGCTTTTCCGGCGCGACGCGTGGCTCGGCGACGGGCCACGTCTCACCGGAGGCGGCAAGCGGCGGCCTCATCGGCCTGGTGCAGGAGGGCGACGAAATCGAGATCGACATCCCCAACCGCACGCTGACGCTGCACGTCCCCGACGCCGAAATCGCCCGGCGGCGCGAAGGCTGGACGCCCAATCCGCCCAAAATCCAGCACGGTTGGCTGGCCCGCTACGCGCGAATGGTCACATCGGCCAGTGAAGGGGCGATATTAAAGTAGACGGTATACGGTAGACAGTAGACAGGGGGTGCTCCCCGTATACCGTCTGCTGTCTACCGTCTACTCAATTTAAGGAGAGAGGAGAGAGGAAATGGCATTCGATAAAACGGAGTATATTTGGTTCAATGGCGCCCTGGTTCCCTGGGATCAGGCTACCGTCCACGTGACGACGCACGCGCTGCACTATGGCTCAAGCGTTTTTGAGGGGATTCGCGCTTACGAGATCAAGGGGCAGCCGAACATTTTTTGTCTCGATGCGCACGTCAAGCGGATGTTCAACTCGTGCAAGGTGTATCGGATGGAGATTGGGTACACGCCGGAGACAATCAAGCAGGCGATTTGTGACACGATCAAGGCTAACCAGGTGCAAGAATGTTACATTCGCCCGCTGGTTTTCTATGGTTCGGGAGGATTCAGCCTTGATCCTCGACAACTGCCTGTCCATGTCAGCATCATTCTTATCAAGATGGGACGCTACCTGGGGCCGGAGGCGATTGAGCAAGGTGTGGATGTGGGGGTGAGTTCGTGGCGGCGGATGGCACCCGGCACGTTCCCGGCGGTCGCCAAGATCGGCGGGCAGTACATCAACTCGCAGTTCATTGCGATGGAATCCACCGATCACGGCTACACAGAAGGCATCGCGTTGGACATCAACAACTTCGTCAGCGAGGGCAGCGGTGAAAACATCTTTGTCGTCCGCGACGGCGTCATTTACACGCCGCCGCTCTACGCTTCGATCCTGCAGGGCGTGACGCGCGCGTGTGTTATCGCCCTGGCCCGTGATTTGGGTTACGTGGTGAAGGAAGAGATGTTGCCCCGCGAGATGCTGTATATGGCGGACGAGGTCTTCTTCACTGGAACGGCGGCTGAGGTCACGCCGATCCGCTCGATTGACCGCGTCACAATCGGCAACGGCAGGCGCGGCCCGGTCACGGAACGCATCCAGGCGGCGTTTTTCGGCATCCTGGCTGGCGAGATGCAGGACCGGTATGGCTGGTTGACGCCAGTAGCATTATAAGATCATGTCTGACTGCAAACCGGCGAGGGGGCCTCGGCCGGTTTGTTATATCTTGAGGGAGGAGAGGAAAGATGTCAACAGAAGAGTTAAATCCGTTTGTGATGGCGCAGAAGCAGTTGGATATTGCGGCAGAGATTATGCAGTTGGAGCCGGCCGTCCACGAACTGCTGCGCTGGCCTGTGCGCGAGCTGCACGTGACCCTGCCGGTGAAGATGGACGATGGGTCCACTGAAATTTTTCACGGGTTCCGGGTGCAATACAACGATTCGCGCGGCCCAACCAAAGGCGGCTTGCGGTTCCACCCGCACGAAACGATTGACACGGTGCGCGCGTTGGCAGCGTGGATGACCTGGAAGACCGCCGTGATGGACATTCCCCTGGGTGGAGGAAAGGGCGGCATCATCTGCAATCCCAAGGCCATGTCGCCGAGCGAGCTGGAGCGGCTGAGCCGGGCGTACATCCGCCAGGTGGGGCGCATCCTCGGCGAGGACATGGACATCCCTGCGCCCGATGTCTACACGACACCGCAGATCATGGCGTGGATGATGGATGAGTACGCCTTTATGCGCGGGTACAACGTCCCCGGCATGATTACGGGCAAGCCTCTGCCATTGGGCGGTTCCGCCGGGCGCGGCGACGCGACGGCGCGCGGTGGGATGTACTGCGTCCGCGAGGCAGCGCGAAAACTTGGCTTAAAAACGGAAGGCGCGACGATGGCGATTCAGGGCTTCGGCAACGCCGGACAGTACGCGGCGACGTTGGGGCCGGAACTCCTGGGCATCAAAGTGGTCGCGGTGTCCGATTCGCAGGGTGGCATTTATAACCCGCAGGGCTTGGATGGCGCGGCGGTCATCGCGCACAAGCAGGACACCGGATCGGTCGTCAATTATCCTGGCGCGGACAGTGTGACGAACGCGGAATTGCTCGAGTTGGATGTAGACATCCTGACGCCGGCCGCCCTGGAAAACCAGATCACGGGCGAGAATGCCTCCCGCATCAAGGCGAAAATTGTCGCAGAATTAGCCAATGGCCCGACGACGCTGGATGCCGACAAGGTACTCTATGCCAATGGTCGCTACGTCCTGCCTGATTTCCTGTGCAACGCCGGCGGCGTCACTGTCTCGTATTTCGAGCAAGTACAGAATGCCTATGGCTACTACTGGAAAGAGGCTCAAGTCCACGAGTTGTTGGATGAGAAGATGACCGCGGCTTACCACGCGGTCGCCCAGGCGGCGGAGAAATACGGTGTGGATAACCGGATGGCGGCTTACGTTGTGGCCGTGGGGCGTGTGGCCGAAGCCTGCAAATTGCGCGGGTGGGTGTAGGCTGGGGAGACGGTAGACGGTAGACGGTAGACGGTAGACCGGGCCTTGCAGTTGCAGGCCCGGTGTTTTCTGCCCCTTGCGAAGGTTTCTGAACCTTCACAAGAGTAGGGCATCATGGCGCTTTCAAATATCCGACGGCGCGCTCTTGCTCGTCGTTCATCACGATTTCGAGGTAACGGCCTTTGCTGAAGGCGTATACATCAACAACGCGAATGTATGGCGCGTAGGCTTCGTCGCCGGGCAGTAGCTCGCCGAGCAGGTTAGGCGCGCTGTTGAGGAACGTTGTGTTGAGCATCGCGCCTGGCCCCGGCGCGATGGGCAGCGGAAAAATGCCGGTTTCGATCAAATCCTGGAAGAAATGCGTGCCATACGAGGGTTCCGCCGTACTGCCCTCGCGCACGAGCGGGATTTCAACGAGCACCTTGGTGTTGAAGATGTCGGCGTAGGTCACTTTCACGCCCAGATCAACATCGGAACTACCCCAGCGCCCCGGCCCGACGAGGATGAACGCTTCGTTTTCCAGCCGCTTGTTGAGCCGTCCGATGATGCGGGCAATCTCGAACTTCGTCTCGTAGTTGGGCGCCAGGCTGTATTGTTTGGGATCAACGTAGACGATGTAGCGTATTCTTGAGACGACACCCTGAGGCACCAGTTTGGTGGCTTTGAGAATCAGATTCGATTCCGGGATAGAGTCGGGAATTTCGACGTTCTTAACTTGTTTCTGGCTGACCAGCGGGCGGCATTGTAGCAAGTGGACGGTGTAATCGGCATGGGGGTATTTTGGTCGAATATCCACGGTGAACTCGATATCCACCGGCCATTGCAGGGAACGTTCCAGCTTTTTGAGGATTGTCTGCATCAGCGTGACGAAATGTTTGTCTTTGGTTAGTTGCTCAAAGGTCAAAATCAGGTCGCGCGTGTCTTTGGCGTCCAGCCGTGAGATGATGGGGGCGAGGTAATCGCCTTTGTCCAGCGAGGCCAGGTAGCGCAGCGCAGGATAGTCGTCCTCGATGACCTCGCGCACCGGCAAGGTCTTGCGCGCGTTAGCTTCCATATCTACCACATCAATGAAGTGCTGCGAATACTTGCGCGTCTCTCGCACACCCACGTAAGGTCGCAACTGTGGATGGCTCAAGGCGACGATGCGCGGGTAATCGTTCGCCACCCGCTCTACGGCGCGTGTGCCAAATCCACTGACCAGGCGCAAAAAACCATCCTCGCGCCGAATTTTCGGATTCCAGCGGAAGGGATTGCGGCTGTAGCCTACGCCTGCGACCATCGGGAAGAAATACTTGCGGTAGTACGTCCCCTCGACTTTCTGGATGAGCACGGCCATACGCTCGTCGTAGTCCACCAGACCCATCCGCTGGCGATACAGCAGCGCGTCGGGGCTGAGCGTGCTGGCGTACACGCGCGCCACCGCATTGAGCAGCGCCGCCAGGTTCTCTTCCGGCGTGCCCTGGTTGGGACAGAAGACGCTTTCATACTTTCCGGCGAGCGCAGCGCCGAAATGAACTTCCAGCAAACTGGACGAACGTACAATCAACGGCGCTCTACCGACTCGTTCCAGAACGCGGCCAAGACTGAAGATGATCTCGCCGGGGAAGTGGCCTTCGATGTAGGCCTGTCGGATGTGCGGATAATCGGCTTCAATCTCCTCGCGGGAACGATATTTCTGGTTCATATAGCGCGAAAAGCCGTTGATTAACTGAAAGTCATAAAAAACGTCGGCTCCGATGAAATACGAATCGGGGATTTCAACGCAACATCCCACGTCTAGCGTGTCTTCGGCCTCTGCTTTTTGCAGGATCTTTTGCGCCAGCAGCATCCCGGCCGCCTTCCCCCCGATTTTCCCGCGTCCAATGCAGCGCCGCCGGATGTCAACGAGATCGCGGATGGTGAACAGCTCTTTGGCGACGCCAACGAACTCCAGTTGGTCACTGAGCATCCCTTTGATGAGCACGACGACGATTTCGCGCAGATGGTGCTGCACTTCGGCGCGTTTTTCGGGCGCGAGCGCCTCGTATTCTTCGCCCTGGCTGAAGAGCAGATCCCAGGAGGCCAGCTCCGGGTTGAACGTCAGCGCCAGTCCTTGCTCCTGCGGGGCGGCGCGGCTGGCGAGCACGGATTGGACGATCTCTTCCAGCCGGTCGGCGGGTAGATTGTAGGCGAAATAGAAGTCGGTCAGTTGATCGCGCACTACAGCCAGGCGCTCGTTCCACACGCGTTCCGGTTCCTGGCCGAAAGGATCGTGTAGCCCTTCGCGGTACTGCGAGAGGATGGCCTTCTCGCGTACCTCAGCTTCAAATTCGGCCAGTGTGATGATGCCTTTGGAAAACAGTTCCTGGCGCATCTGCTCCCGGATTTTACGGGCCAGAATGGGGTACTGCGCCAGCTTCAGTTGGATGCCGTAGACCCGGGTTGGGAAATCCATCTCGTACTCGATCACCATTGCGCTCCGCGTTTTGAGATGGTGTGAGTATACCGCAATCCCGGGCAATTGCATCCGCTGTTTGAACGTTAGAACGTCAAAACGTCAAAACTTTGCTCATCTATTGTGTATATTTGCCTGTTTGAGATTAAGAGGATAAACTATAGATGGGTAGCATGATGATGACCAGGATGGTGTTACAGGCGTCTGTGCTGTGGCGGAAGCCTATCTTTCAGATGAGAAAAGCCTTGTGAGCGCGCCGTGGAGATTTGGCTATGATCGCGATTGACGTTCGCACGCTTATCTTGACTCAGGTGCTCAGCTATACCCTGTGCGCCGGGGTGATGGTATTGTTGTGGCGACAGAATCGCGGACACTTCTCCGGCCTAGGCAGTTGGATCGTCTATTACGTGATGCAGGCTGTTGGTATAGCCTTGGTCGCGTTGCGTGGTGTTGCGCCGGACTGGCTCTCGATCATCTGTGGAAACTTCTTTTTGATCTGCGGTGTGCTCTTTTTGTATATCGGGTTGGAACGTTTTGTGGGACGCCCCAGCCGCCAGATTTACAATAGCGTGTTGTTCGCGCTGTTCATGCTTTTACAGATCTATTTCACCTACGCGCAGCCCAACCTGACGATGCGCATTATCAATATCAGCGCGCTGATGGTGTTTATCTGTTGGCAGTGTGTCTGGTTATTGCTGTATCGTGTTGCGCCAGAGATGCGTAAAATAACCAGACAAGCCGGGTTTTTGTTCATCGCTTATGGCTTCGTGGGCGTCGTTCGCGTCCTCGTCAATGCGTTCTTACCCACGACGGGCGACTTTCTGCAAGGCTCCAATTTGTTTGACCCCCTTATACTCCTGCTCTATCAGATATTTGCCATTGCAGTGGCGTTCAGTCTCTTTTTGATGTTTAGCCAGCGTCTGTTTGATGATGTGCAGACCCAGCAAGCGGCTTTGCAGAAGAGCGAGGCGCGCTATCGGCAGTTGATTGACCTCTCGCCTGACGCGCTGGTGGTTTACCGCGAGGGCGTCATCGTGTTTGTCAATTCGGCGATGGTGGCGTTACTCGGCGCTGCCGGGCCGGAGGAACTGATCGGCAAGCCAGTGCTGGATTTCGTTCACCCAGATTACCGCGAATTAGCCGCGCAGCGTATTGCCGCCACGCTCGCTGCCGACGAGATCGCGCCCTTGATTGATGAAAAACTGTTCCGCGTGGATGGCTCAGTGATTGATGTCGAAGTCACCACGGCGCGGCTGGATTATCAGGGCGAGCCGGCGGCGCAAACGCTGGTGCGCGACATCACCGCGCGCAAGCAGGCTGAGGCGGCGTTGCGAACGAGCGAAGCGCGATGGCAGTTCGCCCTGGAAGGCGCCGGCGATGGTGTTTGGGATTGGAACGTTCAGACCAACGAAGTCTACTTCTCGCGGCAGTGGAAGGCGATGCTCGGCTATGCGCCGCATGAGATTAACGACACGCTCGATGAGTGGCTGACTCGTGTACACCCAGAAGATATGGCGCGTTGTCAACATGATCTGGACGCTTATTTCAGCGGCGTAACGCCGTTCTATCGCAACGAGCACCGTCTCTTGTGCAAAGATGGGACGTACAAGTGGATTCTCGACCAGGGGGCAGTCGTTCAGTGGACCGATCAAGGCGATCCGCTGCGGATGATCGGCACGCACCATGATATTGATCAGCGTAAGCGGGCAGAGGAAGCCCTGCGCGCCAGCGAGGAACACTATCGCTTCATCACCGAAAGCATCAGCGACGTTATCTGGACCCTTGACGTCGAGACATTGCGTTTTACGTATGTCAGCCCCTCGGTGGAACGGCTCCGTGGTTACACCCCCGAAGAAGTTATGGCCGAGCCGATGGATGCGGCTTTGTTACCAGAAGACGCGGCTTACATTCGCCAACTGATGCAAGAACGGCTCTCTCTCTTTCTTGTTGATGAGGAAGCCGGTAGCCAGCGATCTAGTGTCCAAGAGACGAAACAACCCCGTAAAGACGGGTCCCTGGTGTGGACAGAAGTCCTGACGCGATTTGTGCGCAATCCCCACACCGGGCGTGTCGAAGTCCACGGCGTCACCCGTGACATCTCCGAGCGTAAGCGGGCCGAGGAGATTATCCGGTTGCGGCTGCAATTGCTGGAATTTGCCGCCGACCATTCCCTGACTGAACTGATGCAACGCGCTCTGGATGAAATTGGCGCATTGACCCGCAGCCCGATTGGCTTTTACCACTTTGTGGAGGCTGACCAGAAGACGCTTTCGCTCCAGGCATGGTCTAGCCGTACCCGGGAAGAATTTTGTAAAGCCGAAGGCGCAGGCATGCACTACGACATTGACCAGGCCGGGGTCTGGGTTGATTGCGTCCGCCAGCGAAGACCCGTCATCCACAACGATTATACGGCGCTGCCGCATCGCAAGGGGATGCCGCCAGGTCACGCCGAAGTCAAGCGCGAGCTGGTTGTACCCACCATGGCTGATGGGCGGATCGTAGCCATCCTCGGCGTGGGCAACAAGCCGGTGGATTACGATGAGCAGGACGTGACGCTGGTCGCTTACGTGGCCGATGTGATCTGGAACATCATCGAGCGCAAGCGGGCCGAGGAAGCCTTGCAGCAGAGTAAGGCGCTGTTGGAACGAACGGTCCAGGCATTGGAGGATCGCGAGCGGTTTCTGGCAGCACTCAATGAGGTGACCTACATTGCCCTGAAAACGCCGGATCTGCGCGCGATGTTGCAAGTGTTGGCCGACCGGCTTGGCGAGTTGTTCCATGCGGACGGATGCTATATTACCCTGTGGGACGAAGCCACGCAAAGCGTCATCCCCACGGCTGCCTACGGCCCCTTGCGTGATACCTATCCAAAAGAGCATTCTACTGTGACAGGTGCGTCTGAACCACGCGAATGGACAATGACTGAATCCGTTCTCCTTGCCGGACATGCCCTGGTGGCGGAGGATGTGTTCAATACGCCTTATCTGAGTCCGCGGATTGCGGCTCAATATCCGGCGCGTTCGATGATTGGGTTGCCGCTCATTGCCGGCACGCGCAAATTAGGCGCCGCCCTGATTGCTTACAACACGTCGCATCTCTTCTCGCCAGATGAAATCATGCGGGCGGAGCAGACGGCTCGGCAAATCTCCCTGGCGGTGGAGAAATCTTTATTGCTGCGCGAGTCGCAATCACTCTGGCACGAGGCGGAAACGTTGCGCGCGGCAGCATTGGCGCTCACGAGCGCTCTCGATCACGATGAGGTGATGGATCGTATTCTAGCTCAATTACAGCAAGTGGTGCCCTACGACACGGCCTCTGTCCAACTGCTGCGTGAAGATCCCGACACGGGAAAGCAATGGCTGGAAATTGTCGGGGGGCGAGGGTTTACCAATTGGGAGCAGATTCTTGGGGTTATGTTTGATCCTTACGCATCGGACAATCCCAATTGTGTGGTGATACGCTCGCGGGCGCCGTTTATCGTGGATGACGGACCGACAGTGTATGAAGGCTTTCGGCGATCCCCCCACGTTGAGGCAGGCATCCGTTCCTGGCTCGGTGCGCCGATGTTTGTGGGGGACCGGTTGATCGGGATGATCACGTTGGATAAGACCGAACCGCGGTTTTACACGCCAGAACATGCCCGCCTGGCCGAGACGTTCGCCGCTCAGGCTGCTGTGGCGATTGAGAACGCGCGGCTTTACCGGGCGCAGCGCGATCACGCCGAGCAGTTGGAAGCCCAGAATCTGGAGATGCGCAAGCTCACGTTGGCGCTTGAGCAAAGCGGCAACATCATCGTGATTACGGATACGAGCGGTATCATACAATACGTCAATCCGCGCTTCGAAGAAGTTACCGGCTACACGGCAAGTGAGATACTGGGGCATGATCATAGCTGTTTGCACTCGGGGGCGCAGGACGCCGAGTTCTACCGGGTTTTGTGGGACACGATCAGAAGTGGGCAAATCTGGCGCGGCGAGTTCCGCAACAAGCGTAAGGACGGCACGTTGTATTGGGAATCGGCCACCATTGCACCGGTACAAGATGCTACTGGCCAGATTACCAACTACATTGCGATCAAGGAGGATATCACCGCACGCAAAGAAGCCGATGAAGCGCTGCGTCTCAATGCCGAACAATTGGCCGCGCAAAACGCTGAACTGGATGCCTTTGCGCATACTGTCGCCCACGACCTTCGCGAGCCGCTGGGATTGGTCATTGGTTATGCCCGGTTTTTGGAACACGAGTATCATGGGCTATCTTCTGCCGATCTTGAGGCTTCTATTCAGACCATGCGGCGTTACAGTGAGAAGCTTGAAGTCATCATCAAAGAACTGCTATTGTTGGCTCGGATACGTAAAGAAGAGGTCATCCCGGTTCCTCTTGCAATGGGGGACATTGTGCCGGAGGCGTTGACACGGTTGGCGTTGCTTATCCAGGAAACAAAGGCGCGTGTCAATATCCCTGATCCGGCAACATGGCCTGTGGCGCTCGGCTATGCTCCGTGGGTGGAGGAAGTCTGGACCAACTATGTCAGCAACGCACTTAAGTACGGTGGCCGTCCCCAGGAGGGCATCCCGCCGCACGTGGAACTCGGCTACACGATTTTGGATTTCAGATTGCCGATTGTGGATTTGGAATTTTCACTTGATATGGCATCATCCGAAATCGAAAAACTAAAATCTAAAATCCAAAATCCAGAATCCCAAATCGTATTCTGGGTGCGGGATAATGGTCCGGGTCTCACGCCAGAGGCCCAGGCCAAGTTGTTTGCGCCGTTCACCCGCCTGGAACAGGCACGCGCGCAAGGCCACGGCCTGGGCCTCTCCATCGTGCGGCGCATCGTCGAGAAGCTTGGTGGCGAAGTCGGCGTCATCAGCGCGCCCGGCGAGGGTAGTTGCTTCTACTTCACCCTGCCCGCAGAAAAGAATCATGAATCATGATTTTTCTTTCTTGCCTCCTCCGCGTTACAGGGTACAATAGATACTGTCGCTAAAAACATCCGCTCCCTATCATCAGGGAGCGAATTGTTATTCTACGGCAACCAGCCTTGCCGCCGCGACTATCCGACTAACGACTATCCGACTACTAGACTAACGATTATCAGACTTTTCCACAGGAGGGGGACCTATGGAAACGCCATTGTTCACGCATCGGTATCTGCGCCCGCGTGTTGACGAACACGACGCCTGCGCGATCGTGGCTTCGATCCGCACGAGCGGCGAAGCCACCCACGGAAACCTCAAACGCACGATTGAGGCGCTTGGCCAGATGGGCCACCGTTCCGGCGACGTGCAAAGCGAGGGAGACGGCTGCGGCGTCCTCACCGACATTCCGCGCAGCCTGTGGGCCATCGCGCTCGAAGAGGTCGGGCGGCCCGCGTGGCTGTCCGACGACCGGCGCTTCTTTGTGGGGCATCTGATGATTCCCAACGCCCCGCGCGCGCACGTCCAACAATGGCAGGCGCGCGCGTTGGAACTCGTTGCCGAAAGCGGCGCGGACCTGCTGCTGGAGCGTCCCGGCGCGACACGTCGCCAGGCGTTAGGGCGTCTGGCGCTGGCGCAGGAGCCGCTCTTCTGGCAGATCGCCGGGGTGATGAGCCGCTGCCCGCTCGAAGCCGTCGAAAGCCGCCTGTTCGCGCTCGAATTGGCGATTGAGGCGCAGACGGGCATCCACGTGGCGTCGCTTTCCAGCCACAGCGTCGTCTACAAAGTGCGCGGCTCGGTCGAGACGCTGTACCACTACTACCCCGAACTGCGCAGCCGCGACTACACCTCCGCGATCACCATTGGGCACGCGCGCTATTCCACCAACACCACCACGATCTTCGAGCGCGTGCAGCCCTTTACCCTGCTCGGTCACAACGGCGAAATCAACACCATCACCCGTTTGCGCGAGCAGGCCGAGATGTTGGGAACGCAGTTGGTGAATGGCGGTAGCGATTCGCAGGATGTCAACCGGCTGCTTGAAACGTTTATCCACCGCTACGGCTTTACGTTGATCGAGGCCCTGGAACTGATCTTTCCGCCGATTTTGAGCGAAGTGGAGCTCCTGCCTGCCGATTTGCAGACGCTTTACCATTACTATCGTCGCGCGTTTGGGCCGTTCAGCCAGGGACCGGCGGCGATTGTCGCGCGTTACGGCGATACCTGCGTGGGCAGTGTAGACGCATTGGGGTTGCGTCCGTTGTGGTATGGGGAGACCGAAAAGGAGTGCTTCTTCTCATCAGAGAAGGGCGTAGTGCCGATGGATTTGCTTAACGGCGATCCCAAGCCGCTCGCGCCGGGCGAGAAAATTGCCGTAACGGTGCATCGTAACAGCGGCATCGAAGTGTTGGATTACCCGGCTATTCAGCAACGCTTGCTGGAACTGGCAGTCAAACGCTTTGGCGCGCTGGATGGCCTGGCGCTGGCTCGGTCAGAGATCAGCCAGAGCGTTCAAATCCAGAATGGCCGGAGACGGTCTTCCGACCGTGCCCCGACCCGGTCAGAGACCGGCCAGAGCATGAGTAGATTGCCCGTCGAACCGACGTCGCCGTATCTGACCATGTTCGGCTGGAGCCGCGACGATCAGACCTGGGCGCGCGCATTGGCCGAACAGGGCAAGGACCCGATTGCCTCGCTGGGCTACGACGGCCCGTTGGCCGCATTGAGCGATCAACTGCACAACCTGAGCGATTACTTTAAGGAGAAAGTCGCCGTTGTCACGAACCCCGCCATTGACCGCGAGCGCGAACAGGAGCACTTCTCCACGCAAGTCGTCATCGGGCCGCGCCCGCCGCTGACGCCGGACGACGCGCCCGCGCGCCCGTGCGTCGTGCTGGCGTCGCCGGTGCTGGTGGGTGGGCACGCCGGGGATGCGTTGCTCCCCGACGACGACTATCGCCAGATCGCCACGCGCCACGGCACGCTGCGTTACGAGGATGTGCTGTCCGCTTTTCCGTCGGAGCAGGTGTACGTGCTGGCGCTGGCAACGGAGCCAGGCGAATCCGTCCGCGCTGCCGTGGAGCGTCTGGCAGCGGCGGCAGTGGCGGCGGTGCAGGCTGGCGCGACGCTGCTGGCGCTGGACGACGGCGCGGCCTTCGTCGAAGGGCGGGGCTGGGTAGACCCACATCTGGCCGTCGCCGGAATTGACAAGGCGTTGCGCCTCACAACGCGTTCCGCCACGGATGCGCGGGCTTGTCGCCGCGACGTGGGGCTGGTGGTGCGGAGCGCTGCGCTGCGCAATCTGCATGACCTGATTCTGCTCCTGGGCCTGGGCGCTGACGCTGCTGCACCCTACCTGCTGCTGGAAACAGCGGTGGACGCACCAACGCACGCGGCGGCAGTCGCCGACCGGCTCGACAAAACGCTGCATGCGCTCAACATCGGCCTGGAAAAAGTCATCAGTACGATGGGCGTCCACGAACTGCGCGGCTACGGGCGTATCTTCGCCAGCATCGGCCTGAGCACGGGTCTGGTCGAGGTGTTGGACATGCCCAATTACTGCGGCAGCGCCGAGCGCGGCCTCACGTGGGCCGACCTGGATAAGGATGTCGAGGCGCGCCGTCAGGCATTGAACGCCGACAAGCCGGCGTTAGCGCCGATACCGCGCTTCTACCCGCTGGTCGGTAAGACGCTGCGCGATCTGGCGCAGGGCGCTATGGACAACGCCACGGCGTTCGCCGCGCTGCGCGCGCAGGAGAAACAGCGCCCGGTGATGCTGCGGCACGTCATTGGCTTCAACGCGCCGGTGGCCGATGCCGCGCGCAAAATCCGCCCCGAGGACGTGGACGCGGGCCTCACAGGGCACGCTCTGCCCTTCGTCATCGCCAGCATGTCGTTTGGTTCGCAGAGCGAGACGGCGTTCCGGGCCTATGCGGAAGCGGCGAAACGCCTCAACATCATCACGTTGAACGGCGAGGGTGGCGAGATTGCCGATCTGATGGGCAAGTATCCTCACAATCGCGGGCAACAAATCGCCTCGGCGCGATTCGGCGTCAACATTGAGCTGCTCAATGCCAGCAACCTGCTGGAAATCAAAATCGGACAGGGGGCCAAGCCGGGCGAGGGCGGGCATCTGCCGGGCAGCAAGGTTTCTGCGC
>DAOLUH010000091.1:0-14882 GCA_035420085.1 Anaerolineae bacterium | reverse complement strand
CGATAGTAGCAGCGTTCTATCAGATTTGGATTGGTATTAGAAAAACCTTAATTTTTGACGACGGCTGAATAGTAAGACAATGGCACATTACTAACAAAAAACTGCGTTCTTGCGAAAAACAACCAATATGCGATAAATGAACGAATGACGAACAGACCGCTAACAAAATCACAGTTGAAGCAAGTCGGTGGGGGCTGCCCACAGCGGCGGTGGAACAATTGCCGGATCGCTTGCAGCAGATTTGGAGGCGCTATCGGCCTCATTTTTGGACCCATACCCGCGATCAAGGGGGGCATGGCTACGAATATCTGAGCGGGCTGCTGCGCATGACGCGCAAGCGCACCTTTAGCGGGATTGCCACGGAAGTGTTGGAGAGCGACGACAACATTCAGCACTTGATGAGCAATTCGCCGTGGTCGGGGCGCGGCGTGATCAACCAAGTGCAGCGCGAAGTGACCGCGTTGTGGGCAGAGCAGCGGGAGCGCGTGTTGATCTTGGACGAGAGTGCAGATGCCAAAGCGGGTCTGGTGAGTGCGGGCAGCGGGCGGCAACATAATGGCCGCTTGGGGAAAGAGGATGTCTGCCAGGGGGGGGTCTTTTTGACCCTGGCGTGTGGGGGGCTGTGGACGTGGATTGATGGCGAGTTGTTTGTGCCCGAAGCCTGGTTCACGCCGGCGGCGCTGCCCCGTCGCCAACGCAGCGGGCTGCCCACAAGTCGCACCTTCCAAACCAAAGTGCTGCTGGGCTGGCAGATGATCGAGCGGGCGCGGGCAGCGGGCGTAGCTTTTGACTGGTTCGCTTGTGACGACCTGTATGGGCGCGCCAACTGGTTCCGTGCCAAGCTGGCCGCGGCGGCGATCGTGTATGTGGCCGATGTGCCCAGCACTACGCGCGTGTATCTGCATCGTCCTGTGTGGGGCGTGCCGACGCCGAAGAAACGGACGAAGTAACCGCGCCGCGCGCGTGTGTTGTCGCCGGAGAAGTCCATCGCGGTGCGGGACGTAGCGCTGCACACGGATACGGTCTGGCAAACCGTGCGCGTGCGGGCCACCGAGCGGGGCGCGTTGCTCGCGCCCTATGCGGCGCGCCAGGTATGGACCTTGCGTGATGAGGTTCCTACTCAGGAATGGCTGGTCATGCGGCGCGAAGCGGATGGGGAGATCCGCTACGCGTTCAGCAATGCGCCCGCCGACACCGCCTTGTTGCGGTTGGCGTATCTGGAATCGGCGCGCGGTTTTGTGGAGTGTTCGATCCGGGATGCCAAATCCGAATTGGGCTGGGATGAATTCCAGGCACTCAAGTATCGCGCCTGGGAACATCAACTGGCCTTGACCATCTTGGCCAGTTGGTTCCTCGCTGAAACGCGCTGGGAGTGGCGGAGGCAATTCCCGCCCGATGCTACCTTGCCAACTGAGTTGGACGTGGACATCCTGCCGAGTCTGTCGGTGGCCAACGTGCGCGAATTGTTGCGCGCTACACTGCCTTTGCGGCAGTTGTCGCTGGCTGAAGCACAAGACCTGGTCTGTACTCATTTGCTTAATCGTACGCGTTCGCGCCAATCGCGCTTGAGAAAACAATGCGATCTACTCCATTTCCATTCAAGAGATCCTGCATAATGTGCCATTGTCCTAATAGTTACTTTCTTTGATCATAAACCGATTTGGTAAATTTCGGAAGAGGCTCTAAACTATCAATGGCTATATGATACGAGTTCACACGAACCTGTCAACTCGATTTCTGTAAGCCAGGTGAAGTCGCTCTCCTGGGCATGACCACGCGGGTGGAAAGGATGAGAGCGTTTTGTGTGGTTTGTCCATCATCATTGTATCTACTGCGACAGCCGCAGCGAGTACTACGGCATTGACGGCTTCGACAAGGAGATCCTCGTGAAGGTTAACGCCATCGACCTGTTGCGCGACGAACTCTCGCGCAGACGGTTCAAGGGCGTCATCGGCCTGGGAGCGATGGCGTTTTTTTCAAATGGTACAAAATCACGTATAATCGGATTTATTTTTTAGGAAAGAGACTTGAAGATGGAAACGGATACGCTGTTCAGGAAACTGGCCGACAATTCCTTCGACATTATGAACATTTTGAACGCCGATGCGACCATCCGCTATGAGAGCCGCGCGACGCAACGCATCCTGGGATATGAAGCCGGAGCGCGGGTAGGGCGTAACGCGCTGGAATTTGTGCATCCCGAAGATCAAAGCTATATCCAGGAACAATTTCAACAGTTGGCAGCGACGCCAGGCGGCAGAGCTTTCGTCGAATTCCGCTTTTGTCATAAAGACGGCTCGTGGGTCTGGTTGGAAACCAGTGGACAAAACTTCTTGCACGACCCTGACTTACAAGGGATTCTAATTAACTCGCGGGACATCACCGAGCGCAAGCAGATGGAAGCGGCGTTGCGAGAGAGTCTGGCGCGCTACGACAAACTCGTGACGAGTATCCCGGTTGGCATCTACGTGGTTTGGCTTCGCGCCGATGGCGGCGTAGAATTTGAATACGTCAGCGAGCGCTGGTGTGAGATTCATCAAGTGCAGCGCGAGGCGGTGCTGGCTGATGCTGCTGTTGTTAATAACCAGGTGCATCCAGAAGAACGAGCGCTATTCCTGAAGCACAATCAGGAAGTCCAGCGCAACTTGACGCCGTTCTCATGGCAGGGGCGGTTCATTATCCAGGGCGAAACGCGGTGGCTACGGCTTGAATCCACCCCTACTTTGATGGACAATGGCGACACCCGCTGGTTTGGTGTGACGCAAGACATCACCGCGCAGAAGCAGATAGAGGAAAGGCTACGAACGGCTGAAGAAACCTACCTGCATATCTTCCTTAAGGCGCAGGTCGGTATGTTCCGGACAGAAATCCAGACCGGTCTTATGCTGGATGCGAACGACGCTATGGCTCACTTTGTGGGATATCGGGACCGGGAGGAGATGCTGGCTGCGTCGGTGCGTATCGCCGAGCGGTACGTGCATCGCGGTGACAGGGAAAAGCTGCTCACCCGGCTGCAGAATAATGAGGAGGTTACTGACTTCGAGGCACCCTTCCGGCGCAACGACGGCACCACAATTATTGTGCGCTTATCGGCGCGGCTGGTGCCCGACAAGGGCTGGATCGAGGGCGTGGCGGTGGACATCACAAAAGAACGGCAGGCCGAAGCGTCTTTGCGCGAGAGCGAGGAGAAGTTCCGGCAGATTGCCGAGAATATCGGCGAGGTGTTCTGGCTGCGCAGCGCCGACAACACGCGGATGCTTTACATCAATCCGGCCTACGAGCGGGTGTGGGGGCGCACCTGCGAAAGCCTATACGAGAATCCCCAATCGTTTATGGATTCTGTTATCGCAGAAGATAAGCCCGCGGTATTGGCCGAATTCGCTGAGTACGTGCAGACTGGCGAGTTTGCGCTGGATTATCGCATTGTCAGACCAGACGGCGAAATTCGCTGGGTGCATGCCCGCGCCTTTGCGGTGAAAGATGAACAAGGCCAGGTTATCCGCCATACCGGCAGCGCGGTGGACATTACTGCGCGCAAACAAGCCGAAGCTGCGCTGCGGGAGAGCCGCGATCTGCTGAACGCCACGTAACGGCTGGCGAAGGTCGGTGGATGGGAGTGGGACGTGGCGCAGCAGACGATGGTGTGGACGGACGAGACCTATCACATTCACGGAATGATACCTGGCAACCCTCCGGCTGGGTCGCCGGAGCACGTCGAGCTGAGCCTGGCGTGTTATGACGCGGCAGATCGCCCGGTGGTGCTGGCGGCCTTTCGCCGGTGTATCGAGCAGGCCGAGCCGTATGAACTCGAGTGCCCTTTAACGCGCGTGGATGGCCGCCGGATCTGGATTCAGACTGTCGCCAGGCCGGTGCTGGAAGACGGGCGCGTGGTCAAAGTTACCGGCAACATCTTTGACATCACCGCGCGCAAGCAGACAGATGAGCTGATGCAAGTGCGCTTGCGGCTGATGCAATTCGCCGCCTCGCACACGCTGGAGGAATTGTTGCGACAGACGTTGGATGAGGTAGAAGCGCTCACCGGCAGCCTGGTGGGGTTCTACCACTTTGTGGATGCCGATCAACAAACTCTGTCCTTGCAAGCCTGGTCAACCCGCACGGCGCGTGATTTCTGCCGGGCTGAAGGTCAGGGCTTGCACTATCCCATTGCCGAAGCTGGGGTATGGGTGGATTGCGTGCGCCAGCGGCGCGCGATCATCCACAATAACTACGCCGTGCTACCGGAGCGCCGGGGGTTGCCGCCCGGTCACGCGCCACTGATCCGCGAGTTGGTCGTCCCCATCTTCAGGAAAGAGCGTGTGGTGGCGATTTTGGGCGTGGGTAACAAAGCGGGTGATTACACCGAGCAAGATGTGCAGAGTGTGTCCTATATCGCCGATGTGGTCTGGGAGACCATCGAGCGTAAACACGCTGAGGTACAACTGCAGGATTACCAAAGCCGCCTGGAAGCGCAAAACCTGGAACTGCGCAAATTCTCGTTGGCGATTGAACAAAGTGGCAGCACGATTGTCATTACGGATGTTAAAGGCGCTATTCAATACACCAATCCGCGCTTCGAGCAAACCACCGGTTATACCCGTGAGGAAGCGCTCGGCCAAAATCCGCGCATCCTGCAATCCGGAGAACATCCCGCCGCATACTATCGTGATTTATGGCGCACGATTGGGCAGGGACAGGTCTGGCGTGGCGAATTTCATAACCGGCGCAAAGATGGAACGTTGTATTGGGAAGCCGCTACCATCGCGCCGGTTGTGGATGCCAGTGGAAAGATCACACACTATATCGCTACCAAGGAAGACATCACTGAGCGTAAGCAGGTAGAAGCGGCATTGCTGCGCTATGCGGGGCGTCTGGAAATGTTGCATGAGATGGGGAATGCTATTCTCGAAGCACAGTCTTCTGAAGATATAGCGCAGGTGGCCATCACCTATTTGCAGGAGGCCCTCCCCAGCGTTCACGTTTGGGTTGTGGAGCTGGATGATACGATCGGCGCAATGCGCTACCTGACCGGGCGTCTGGCTGATGGCAGCGCGCTGGCGCCCCTCATCAACGGATTGCACGTTGTTGCGCGCTATTGTGAGCCTTCCGAACCGGCGAACAGGCAAGGCCCATGGCAGGTCTATTTTGACCGCGAACAACTTCCGGTGGATTCCGTGGCCTACGTTTTGATGACAAACTATGGCGCGCGCAGTTACTATCTGCTGCCTTTACTGGCTCATAATCATTGTATTGGTTTGCTCAATCTGGCATTGGTGGGCGCCGCTGCTTTGACGGTGGAGGATGAGCAAGTGATCCTCGAAATGTCCAATTCGCTGGCTATTGCGTTGTATCAGGCGCACTTGTACGCGCAGATACAAGAAGACGCGCGCATCAAAGCCGAGTTGTTGCGCGAAGTCAATCACCGCGTCAGCAACAACCTGATGGCGATTATTGGTTTGATGTATGCCGAGGGTCGCTATGCAGAGCCAGAGAGCCGTGGGGTCGTCGAAGCCATGTTAGAGCGTCTCATCCAGCGGGTTGAGGGGCTGGCGGAGGTACACCGGATGCTCTCCCAATCGCAATGGAGGCCAGTCTGTTTGAACGATCTAGCCCTTCAGATCGTCCAGATGCGGCGTCGATCGTTGCCGCCCGGGCAAACCATTGAGGCGGAGATCACCCCTGAACCGGTGGTTGTCTCTCCCCGCCAGGCTGGCTACTTGGCCTTGATCATCACCGAATTGGTAACAAACACCATCAAATACGCCATGTGTGGGCGCGCGGTAGGCCGTGTCATTATCGATATAACTGAGGAAAATGAGACGATCCACTTCGCGTATCGGGACGACGGCCCAGGGTATCCAGAGGCCGTGTTGCGACTAGAGCGATATGACGTGGGTCTGCATTTGGTTCAACAACTGAACCGCAGCCTGGATGGCGCCCTTACCCTGCACAACGATGGGGGAGCGGTAACGCAGATAGTCTTTGCCGCAGAAGCGAAAGATCGCACGTGAGTTGACGTAAACTACGCGGTTCATTTTTACCGGAGGTATAAGCTTGTGAATAATGTAGAACGGGGACGCATTGTTGTCGTGGACGATACGCCGGCCAATCTGCGCTTGTTGGCTCAAATACTGCAAGAGCAAGGCTATATTGTTCTACCGGCGCGCAGTGGGGCGATAGCGTTGCAAGCTATCCGGAACGATCCGCCGGATTTGATCTTGCTCGATGTTAAAATGCCAGAGATGGATGGGTATGCGGTATGCCAGCAGCTAAAGGCGGAGGCGTGTACCCGTGAAATCCCCGTCATCTTTATTAGCGCGATGGACAGTGTTGACGATAAGCTTAAGGGCTTTGCCGTGGGTGGCGTCGACTATATTAGCAAACCATTTCAAACCGCAGAAGTACTGGCGCGGGTGCAAACGCATTTGACTTTGTATAACCTGCAACGCAAGCTGGCAGCACAGAATGTGCAATTGGAGGGCGCGCTACATTTGCGCGAGGATTTAGCCAATATGATCGTGCATGATATGCGCAGTCCGCTGGCGGCTATCAGCAGTTTTGCCTATTTGTTGAAAATGGGCATCACGATGCCCAAGTACGTGCAATACCTTGACGCTATCCGCTTACAGGCAGACCGGCTAAATGGGTTTTTGAACGATATGTTGCTCCTCGCCAAGATGGAGACCACCGAACTACTGTTAAACTTGTCGCGGGTCGATCTTAACCAGTTGGCGCTGGAGACGCTTGATAATCATCAAGTATTAGCGCAGGCGCGGCAGATTGATTTGCATGCGGAGTTGCCGCCACACTCACCGGAGCTATGGCTCGATGCGAACTTGTTTCGGCGTGTGTTGGATAATCTCATCTCGAATGCGGTGAAACACTCGCCGGCGGGGGGCGCCATTGTCCTGCACATAGAACCCCTGGTGGCTGGGGATGATCCCGCCGCCTCAGTTGCGGTGAAGCCGGCGGTCCGGCTGCGGGTTTTAGATCAAGGCCCGGGTATTCCGGTGGAATATCGGGAGCGTATCTTCGATAAATTCGAAGTCGTCGATTTGAAAAACGAGAAGTATCTGGCGATTGGGCTGGGATTGACGTTCTGCAAACTGGTCGTTGAAGCGCACGGGGGCCGGATTTACGTCGAGGGTAATGTCCCTGTAGGGTCCATTTTTATTGTGGAAGTGTAATGACGGTTGAGCCTTAGCGTAAGTTTTGTGCAACTAGCAGCCAAATTGTGAAAAACGACTAAAAAAGAGAACTTTTACAGGTGAACCTTGCGGTGTAAGCTTATGGCATCTTGCCCTGGAGGAGTTGCCATGAGCGAAAACGAGACCACGTTGCTGACCCAACATGCGATGTTAGTTGCTTGGGGTGAATTTGCCCAGAACCTTGGCTTGGTCAAAAAGATCGAAGGCGTGCCGCTCGATCAGAAAGAGGTCGAGCACAGCCCCCAACGCACAGTGCTGGAGTTTTTCGTAGCGGTCCTGGGCGGACTACCTTATCTGAAGGATATCAGTCGATCCGCACACCCCTTGGATCAAGACCGCGCCGTAGCGGAAGCGTGGGGACAAGAGAGTTGGGCAGATCAAAGTGGAGTCAGCCGCACGCTGACAGCCCTGACGCTGGAGCAAGCTGAGCAGATTGTGGTAGTCCTCCGGGAAGTGAGCCAGCCTTTCATCGACCGGGAAGTGCTCCTGGCCCTGCGCGACCAAGGCAAGCTGGTCTATGACGGCGACCTTACGGGCCGGCCAGTCTCCAATAGCAGCACGAGTTACCCCAACGTGGCGTTTGGGCATATGAGCGGCGCAATCGCGTTGGGCTACCAAGCGGCCTTGGTGAGCTTCCATAGTCCGACCTTTGGGCGCCTGTGGCTCTCTGTACAACCGCATCCGGGTGACAAGATTGCCTGCACGGCTTTGGGCGCGATGGTGCATAGCGCCGCAGCGCAAACCAAAGCGCGGCCCTGGCGGCGGACCGACTTGCTGACACAACGTCTGGCCCAACTACAGGTTGAACAAAGGGTCTTGACGGCGCAGGTGGAGCAGGCGCGACTCGGCCTTGCGCAGGCCAGCGCGGCACAAGTGCAAGTTGACCAGCAAGTGCAACTCAGGCAGCAGCAGCGCAGTGATTTAGAGGCGCTGTATGAGGCCACAGGCAAGATGGAACGTCCACACAGCCAACTGGCCCAGACCCGGCACAAGGTGGCGCTCTACGTACGGCGGCAAGCACGGCGCGCGCAGGCCGTGGCGCAAGCGGCCCAAGGTCTGGACAAAGCGCAAGCGCGCCTGGAGCAGCAGCAAGGCGCAATAGAGCAGTTGACGCAGCGTCTGGTTACATTTGAGCAGGAGAATGCGACCAATGCCGCCCCGATTCGGGCCGTCTTCCGCCTTGATGCGGGCTTCGGCACCCCGGAAAACGTGGCTTGGCTGATCGAACCAGGCTATGAAGTGTACACCAAACCGTATGGCCCGTGGCTCAAAGCTGACCTGCAACGTTGCACCAATGCGCCCCCCCAGTGGACACGCGTGGGGAAGAATGCCGAGATGGTGGCCTGGGCCGCCCAGCCCGTGTCCAAGTGTCCTTATCCCTTGGATGTCGCCCTGGAACGCTTCTATGCTGGGGAAATCTTACGCTATAGTGCCCTAATTCACTATGGGCAAGATGCCGTGACAACGGACTTACCAGCCTGGTTTGGCGACTACAACGGGCGGCAAACTATCGAGGCGGGCATCAAAGAAGGCAAAAACGTTTTCCAGATGCATCACCTCAAAGAACGCTCCGCGGCGGCTTTGTACTTGCAAGAGCAGTTCGCCGTTTTTGCCGCTAATCTGGTGCGCTGGGCGGCCCACTGGTTGACCACCGCGTGTCTGGTATCGCCGGAGGAGATCGATCTGGCTGGTCAGCCACGCGCCATTTTACCGGGAGTGAAAACCCAAGTGCAGACACTGGCACACACTTCTGCCTATGTGACGTGGTTTGAGCAAGGTTGCTTGTTAAGGTTCACCGAACACAGCCTATTAGCCGATTCCATTTTGTATATCGTCCGGCAGACGGCCATTCAACTGGCGCTGCCGCTGTTCAAAACTTGTGTTTTTGCGCCCAGTTGACCATTTTGGCCGCTGGTTGCACAAATCTTACGCTAAAGCAATATGTCCATCTGTATTTTGAACCGCACATGCATATCAACTGTATCTCAGGCATAGACACATTGGCACGCCGCCCGTTCGTCACCCTCACCCCGCCGACCAAACCGATGCTCACCGAAGCCGCCAGCGCGGGCTTTTACGTCTCGCCGCACCACGACGCCTTCCCCAAAATCCAGATTTTGACCGTCGAAGGCCTGCTCTCCGGCGCGGAAGCGCCCAAATACGTCGATCTTTCGCAGGGTGAGTTGAGTTTCAAGAAGGCGAAGCAGGAGAAGCAGACTGGAGAGCAGCAGCCATTATTTTAGAAAAGGAAGATATATCGACGATGAACGATGACATCACCCCTGAAGCGATTCGTGTTACGGAATTCTCGCCGGATATGATCGATGCATGTACCGATCTGTTCCTGAGCGTTTTCGCGCGAGAACCCTGGAACGATCACTGGGAATCCCCGCAGGATGCAAAGCGGTATCTGGAATCGCATTACGCCTTCAACAGTTTCCTGGGATATGTGGCGGTGTATGATGGCAAGATCGTTGCTGCGTCCTTTGGGTTTATCAAACCGTGGCAACGCGGCTTCGAATACTACATCAATGAGTTTTTTGTCGATACCGCCGTACAGGGGAAAGGGGTAGGGACGCTTTTGCTCAAGCGGATTGCGGTCGATATCAAAGGCAAAAATATGAACGCGATCATCTTGACCACACAAAGAGCGTTCCCCGCGTATGGTTTTTACGTGAAAAATGGCTTCACGGAAATTGCCGGCGAGGCATTTCTTGGAATGTCTGTCTGAACCGGTAAACGGATTATCACATCTGGAGGATAACCCATGATCTACCATATCGTGACGGAGTCAGACCTGCGCGCGTCCTTGCGCGGCGACATGTATGCCCCCGCGAGTCTCGAGGACTTTGGCTTCGTCCACTGCGCGCTGCAAGCGTCGGTCGTCGCGGTCGCCAACGATTATTTCGCCGCGGCCGCCGGGCCGGTGCTCCTGCTGGAGATCGACCCGGAGCGTCTGATCTCCGAGGTCCGCTACGAAGCCGCCGCTCCCATCGCGGGAGGGGGCACCGCGCATCTCGTTGACGCCGCGCTCTTTCCACACGTCTATGGCCCGATCCATACGCCAGCGATCACCCGTGTCGGCGTGCTTGGCGTGACGGCCAATGGGTATCAGTGGCCCGGTGAATTCGAAACGTTGGATGCTTTTATCGCGGACGAGCCGTAAGCGTCTGTAAAAGTATAACTTCCCGAAATGTTGTGGCCGGTCTCTGACGATTCGCCTGAGTTCACCGCAGGCCGCGCCACCGCAGCACCAAGCGTGTGCGGGCACGGTCAGAGACCGGCCCGAGCGGGAAATTGTTTATCTGCACATCCTAAGCTCGCTGCCGGGAATGTCGAAATCTATCGCCATTCGCCATTCGCCATTCGCCATTTGCCATTTACTATTTGCCATTTGCCATGTGCCATTTGCCATTTACTATTTGCCATTTGCCATGTGCCATTTGCCATTTGCGAAAGGAGACCTATGAAGAAACCAGTTTTGCTCAAATACATCGTCGTGATGTGCGTTGTCTGTCTGTTGGGCTTGCTCGCGCTGCAAGTCAGCGCGCGGAGCAAGGAGGTGGCGCCCGACGCGCCCCAGGCCGCCCTCGGCACGGCCTTCACCTACCAGGGACAGTTGCAGGACAACGGCACGCCCGCGAACGGCGCTTACGACTTCCGCTTCACCGTGTACGACGTCCTGGAGAACGGTTCGCCCCTGGCGGGAACCACGCCCTTGACCCGCACGGCGGTCGCGGTCACGCACGGACAATTCACAGTACGGCTGGACTTTGGCAACATCTTCGGCGATCAGCGGCTTTACCTGGAAATCGCCGTGCGCCCTGGCGGCAGCAGCGACGCCTTCACCACCCTGACGCCCCGCCAGGAGATCACGCCTGCGCCCTACGCGCGTTACGCCATCCAGGCCGGCAGCGCGACCACCGCGCAGAGCGTCCCCTGGGACGGCGTCAGCGGAAAGCCGGCCAAGCTCAACTGGCGCAGTCTTTACATTCCCGCCAACGCGATGAATTATACGCCCGGCTCCAACCTCGTGATGGCCGAAAAGGGACTGCGTTGGCCCAACACAACCCAACTCGGCGGCTTTGGCGTCAAGCAGCCGGACGATTGGGATCAGACGACGCCCTTCACTGTGACGCTCTACTTTGCTTTACCAACGGCCACCACATCGGGTTCAGTCCGCTGGCGTTTGCACGCGGGTGGCAGCCAACTCAACTTGCCGGAGTCATCTGCCACTTCGGGCTGGGATCAAATATACTACGGCGCGGTAGAAGACGCCCCCTCGCTTGCTTATTGGAATGCCGAGGGCCACTTTTATTTGATGAAAAGCCAATCGTGGGTGTCCAAGTGGAGTACCACGTATGGCGCCTGGTACTTCGGCAGCAGTGTCACCACCGGCAATGACTTCGGCGATAACCCCATGTGGTTTTTCTACTTCGAGCGCGGCGCCGCCGCCGGGAATGGTGAAACCTACACGGGAGAAATGGTCGTCGTCGGGGCCGAAATCACCTATCTGGCCAAACCGTAACCGCGAGGGATGCCATGATGAAGTCACGGATCGGTTTCATAATCATCCTGGCGCTGGTCTTGCTTGGCGCGGTCAGCTCGCTGATGGCCGCACCAGCCAATGACTATCGTATCGATTGGTGGACCATCGACAACGGTGGCGATGTCAGCGCTGCCGGACGCTATGCCGTCCGCGGCACCATCGGCCAGCCCGATGCCAGCGCCCCCCTTCAGGGCGGCGTGTATGCCCTAACCGGCGGTTATTGGGGCGGTGGATATTACAGCATCTTCCTGCCTGTGGTTCTGCGTGTGGCGTGATGAAAACGCTGCTCTTGAGGCTGACCCTCGACGGCCAACCTGTGCTCTGTTTGATTCGACGGTGAGATTCGACGCCTATGGACGATGAAACGGCGATGCCGCTACGGCAATTCACTGCTTCAACTATCAGACCAAAGAGTATCAGACTCAGTAGATCGAAATTTCAGCCAGAGTCAGACTACAAAAGTCTCACGAGGCCCCTGTTTAAGCCAGTACGCGCGCTAAACGACAGGTTTGCAAGTCCCAATACGTGCTGAGACTTTTGTAGTCTTTGACATTTTCGATCTACTGAGACTAAAGGCTATCAGACTATCTCAAAAGGAGTTGAACATGCGACGCTTGATTATTGTTGGTTGTATCGTATTTGGGCTTCTTGTGGCTTTTGCGATCGCCAGACCCTCGACTGCGGAAATTCCGCACCCCGCGCTAGAGGCCGACACGCCTTCTCAACCGCTGGCGGCGTGCAGCGGCGGCGACGACTGCTGGGTGAGCGGCTTCCACCTGCCGGGCCTCGCCGGCGACGTCTACGCGCTCGCCAGGGACGGCGCAAAGGTCTACGTGGGCGGCGACTTGATCAGTGCAGGCGGCTTGCCGGTGAACGACATTGCCATGTGGGACGGCAGCCGCTGGCACGATATGGGCGGCGGCGTCTCCATCGGCACATCCGCGGCCAGGGTCTACGCGCTGGCCGTGGATGCTGACGGCGACGTGTATGTCGGCGGCTGGTTCAACCAGGCCGGTACAGGCGAAGAGGCGCTCGCTGTGCGCAATCTGGCGCTTTGGGATGGCAGCACCTGGACCGATCTCGCCGGTGGCGTGTATGGCAGCGTCAACGTCATCCGCCTCACCGACAGCACAATGCTCGTCGGCGGGACGTTCACACAGACCGGTTCGACGCCAGCCCGAAACATCGCGCGCTACTTCTTTGCTGATAGCCAGTGGCACGATATTGGCGGCGGCGTTTCCTGGGACGCCAACTCCTACGAAGGCGTCAATGCCATCGCGTGTGTCACCGCGGATTGCAACCAACTCTACGTCGGCGGCGCATTCGACAAAGCCGGCGGTGTGGATGCCCTGTGCGTCGCCTATTGGAATGGCTCTCAATGGCAGGCGCTGGATTACGGGTTGAGCCTGGGCGGCGAAGTCTACGCCTTGCTGTGGCGCGATGAGGGCAGCGGCAACTTCTCCCTGTACGTAGGGGGCGAATTCGGCCAGGTGGGCGATCCCACAGCCGATCCCCCCACCACCGTCGAGGCACAAGGCATCGCCCGCTGGGATGGGACGCAGTGGTATGCGTTGGATTACGGCACTCGCAACTGGTCAGATGGGGTCGAAGCCCTCTTGTGGGTAGATGCCGATAATAGCTTGATTGTGGCGGGTGATTTCACTGCCGTTGGCGCATCCTCTATCCCCGCCAACCGAATTGCCCGCTGGACCGGTAGCGCCTGGCAGGCGCTGGGCAATGGACTGGGCGTGGAAGCGTCCGAGGAAGTCAACGCGCTCCTGATGAGCGAAAGTGGTCAGATCGTCGCCGGGGGCAGGTTTGAATTCAGCGGCGACCGCGTCGTCAACAACCTGGCCACGTGGAATGGCAGCCAGTGGGCGGCGTTCGGCGGCGGGTTGGGGGTCAACAATATGGTGGATACGATGTTGGCGGACGGCGAATCGGTGTATGTCCACGGCTCCATTACCCACTTCGGCTCCCTGATGACGGATAGCCTGGCCACGCTTACCAACCTGACCTGGAGCGCGGCGGAGGGCAGCCCGGCGCCTTTCTACATCCGCGGGCTGGCGAAATATGGGTCCGGCTTCTACGCAGGTGGAGCGTTCAGCGCGCTGGATCACCTGGCCTCTTGGAATGGCGGCGCGTGGCAGACCTTTGCCGGCGGAACCAACGGCTACGTCAATGCCGTGGCCTACGATCCGGTCAGCGGCAATCTGTACGTCGCCGGTGAATTTACCGAGGTCGGTGGGGGCGCTCGTGTCGCTTATTTCGCCTGGCATAATCTGACCTGGCAAACCGTGCCGCTCAACAAAGCTCTGAACGGCGCGGTGCGCAGTATGGTCGTCGATGCGCAGGGGAATGTGTATGTCGCCGGGGACTTCACCTGGGCGGGCGATCTGTACGTCAACCACATCGCCATGTGGGACGGCAGCCAGTGGCACGCGCTCGGCGGCGGGCTATCCAGCAACTACGTTATGGCGCTCACGTTCGATGGAGACGGGCGGCTGTATGCCGGCGGGTACTTTGCGAGAGCCGGCGGCCTTCTGGTCAACGGCGTGGCGATGTGGAACGGGCTGCAATGGGCGGCGCTGGGTGGCGGCATGGACGACGGCGTGGGCGCGTTGGCTGTGGATCCCTACGGCCAGCTCTATGCGGCGGGCGATTTCGAGAACGCGGGTAGCGGCGCGGCCAATCACATCGCCCGCTGGGACGGCTTCCGCTGGTCGGCGCTGGGCAGCGGCACGGACGGCAGCATCCGCACGCTGGCGATGGTCAGCGGGGCAACCTACAACCGGCTTGTGGTGGGTGGGTACTTCAAGACGGCGGGCGACAAACTGTCATCCAACATCGCCCTCTACGACCTGCCCCCGCTCCAGGCAGCTCCCGCCCCGACGATCACCGGCATCTCGCCCACCCGGATCATCGCCGGCGGCGCGGGCTTCTGGCTGACGGTCAACGGCGAAAACTTCTCGTCGCGTACCTACGTGGAGTGGATCGTGCCCGTGGCGACCACCTGCAGCAGCGCTGGCGCCTGCAGCGACGGCGGCGTTATTCCGCTGGTGACGACGTACATCAGCAGCACCCAATTGCTGGCCTACGTTCCGCCGGAACTGACCACCGTGGAAGGC
>DAOLUH010000090.1:0-15218 GCA_035420085.1 Anaerolineae bacterium | reverse complement strand
CCAGCGGGTGTTCCGGCGAGAGCACCATAAATGTTGCACCCCAGAGCGTGTCGGGCCGGGTGGTGAAGACGACCAGATCGCCTTCTTCGGGGGCCGCGTCCGCGGGGAGGTCTTCCGGCGCGACGGTGAATGTGACTTCCGCGCCCTCGCTGCGCTGAATCCAGTTGGTCTGCGCCAGGCGGATTTTGTCGGGCCAGTCGATCTTGGAGAAATCCAGCAGCTCATCGGCGTACTTCGTGATCCGCCAGAACCACTGCTCCAAATCCTTCTTGAAGACCGGCGTGCCGCAGCGTTCGCAGATGTGCTCCTCGCCGATGACCTGCTCGCGCGCCAGCGTGGTTTTGCAGTTGGGGCAGTAGTCCACCGGCGCTTTCTTGCGGTACGCCAGCCCCATCTCGTAGAACTTGAGGAAGAACCACTCGCTCCAACGGTAATAGCCGGGCAGACAGGAGATGGCCTCGCGCTCCCAATCGATCATCATGCCCATCGAGCGCAACTGCTTGCGTTCGCGCTCGATGTTGGTGAGCGTCCACGTCTTGGGATGGATGCCGCGCTGGATGGCGGCGTTCTCGGCGGGCAGGCCGAAAGCGTCGAACCCCATCGGGAAGAGGACGTTGTAGCCCTGCATACGCTTGAAGCGCGCGCGCACGTCGCTGGGCGCCATCGCGTACCAGTGGCCGATGTGGATATCACCGCTGGGGTAGGGTAGCATCGTCAGCGCGTAGAACTTGGGCTTGCTGTGGTCTATCAGCGACCGGTAGAGGCCATCGGCCTCCCATCGCGCCTGCCACTTCGGCTCGATGTCTTGTGGATTGTAGGGGTTGGGCATTTTCTCCTCCTGTTGCCATTCTCGTTATCCTGGGGAAGGTTTCTTAACCTTCGCCAGGGTACTAACCATTCTACCGCAATGAGCCGAAAAATCCAGTTATCCGCAGTTTTGACAGTCCTTAAAAACCGATTATGATAGAGATATATCTACTAATTACCTTTAGACCCGACAGGTCTGGCTAAAGATAACAGTTATATGGAGGTTATGGCAATGAAGCATAAAAGTTGGATTGTGTTGATTGTGACTGTGTTGATGATTGTCTCGTTGGCGTGCAACGCTGGTCGTACAACGCCCACCCCTGAACCCCCCACCGTCGCGCCGACCGAAGCGCCGACGGCCACGCCGGAACCAACGGCTACACCAAACCCGACGGCCACGCCGGAACCAACGGCCACGACTGCGCCGACCGCGACGCCGGCACCGACGGAGGTTGTCGAAGAAGGTTTGTCGCTTGAAATCACCAATCAATCCAGCCGCGACATTTGGTACGTCTTCATCTCTCCCAGCGATGCCGATGATTGGGGCGACGACTGGTTGGCAGGCGACATCATCCCCGCCGGCGAGAGCTATACGATAGCTGGCATCCCTGCTGGCGTGTATGACTTGCAGGCCGAAGATGAAAATGGCGGCGTCATCGAAACTTTATGGGAGGTCGACATCGCCGAAGATAGCTACTGGACGGTGGTCGGCGGGGCTTCGCTGGAAGTGGTCAACAACTCTACCGAGATTATCGCGGCGCTCTACGTTTCCCCTTCCGACAGCGACTCGTGGGGCGAGGACTGGCTGGGCGACGTGGCGCTCAAGAGCGGCGGCTCTCACGTGATTGAGGGGTTAGAGAACGATGTGTCGTATGATGTGAAGGCTGAGGACGCCAACGGCAACACGATAGAAACGATCTACAATGTCTCTGTGGTTGATTGGTACACATGGTACGTCGTCGGCAAAACCGACCTGCCGACCAACGCCGTGCTGCGCTTCGAGGACGATTTCAGCGATAACCGCAACCATTGGGCGGCCACGCGCGAAACCGATGACGTGTACTACATTCCGCCCAAAGATGGGCAGTATTGTATTTTGATCAAGGCCACCGATCTGACCGCCTGGGAGTGGTACGAACCCTTCCGCCCGGATCAATTTGTCGCCGAAGTCGCCTGCACGCCTGATGAGGGGACGGACGCCACCTGTGGCATTGGATTTGGTCCGGATGGCGACAACCTTTACTGGTTCGAGGTTGCGCCGGAACAGCAGTCCTTTGCGCTCTTCCTGCTCAAGGATGACGAATGGCAGGAAGCGCCCATTGACTGGACGGAATCCAAGAACATCGTGCCCACCGGTTGGAACTACCTGAGCATTGAACGAACAGGCGGCTACTTCTCGGTCTTCGTCAACGGCGTGATGCTTGGACAGGTGGAAAGTAACATCTTCCCCACTGGACGGATCGGCATCGGCGGGGCAAGCTATGACGATGGCAACGTGACCGTGTGCCTCGACGACCTGCGCGTGTGGCGCATCGAAAAGTAAGATGCCCAACAACGAAGATCTGATCCGCGCGCTGCAGGGGGCTGTCGCGGTGACGCCTGACTCTGCGCCGCTGCACAAACATCTGGCCGACCTGTTGATGGCAAACGGCGACTATGTCGAAGCGGCAAAGTCCTATCGCCGCGCGTTGGACCTCGCGCCAGATGACGCCGACATCAAGACCGGGCTTGCCGAGGCGTACTACCGGCAGAACAAAGTGGATGTGGCGTTGGTGATTTTGGAAGAACTCCTGCGGGGGCCGAACCCTTCGGCCCCCGCGCTGCTGCTTGCCGCGCGAGCCTACCTGGTGACCGGCGAACAGGCTATCGCCGCGCAGTCTTACCGCCGCGCCATCGCTGCCGATCCGGCGTTGGCGGATGAAGACCTGGCGCGCCAACTGACCGGCGGCGCGCCGGAAACCGCGACTGCGCCGCCCCCAGAGAACGAACTGGTGTTCGTCACCGCCAGTGACGAGGCCGCGCCGCCGCCATCCTCCGATGTCGAACGTCCCCAATTGACGTTCAAAGATGTGGGCGGCATGGAAAAGCTCAAGGATGAGATTCGCATGAAGATCATCCACCCGCTCATCCACCCGGAAATCTACCGCGCCTACGGCAAAACCCTCGGTGGCGGCATCCTGATGTATGGGCCGCCGGGCTGCGGCAAGACGCACCTGGCGCGGGCGACCGCCGGTGAGGTCAACGCGCACTTCCTCGCCATCGGCCTGCACGATGTGCTGGATATGTACCTGGGCCAGAGTGAGCACAACCTGCACGCCATCTTCGAGCTGGCGCGCGCTAACACGCCCTGCGTCCTCTTCTTCGATGAGGTGGATGCCCTGGGCGCGAGCCGCTCCGACATGCGTTACAGCGCCGGACGGCAGGTCATCAACCAGTTCCTCTCAGAATTGGACGGCGTGAACACGTCCAACGAGGGCGTGCTCGTTCTCGCGGCGACCAACGCGCCATGGCACCTCGATTCCGCGCTGCGCCGTCCGGGCCGCTTCGACCGCGTCATCTTCGTCCCCCCGCCCGACGTGGACGCACGCGCCGCCATCCTGCAAATCCTGCTCACCGGCAAGCCTACGGACAAGATTGACTACGGGCGGCTGGCGAAACAGACGGAGGACTTCTCCGGCGCCGACCTGCGCGGCGCAGTCGATATGGCGGTCGAAAACAAGCTGCGCGAAGCGATGCGCACCGGCGTTGTCGCCCCCGTGCGCACCAACGATCTGCTTGATGTGATCAAGACCATTCATCCGACGACCAAAGAGTGGTTCGCCACCGCGCGCAACTACGCCATCTACTCCAACCAGAGCGGCCTCTACGACGACATCCTCGGCTATCTCAAACTGCCAGGCAGCTCGTCCGGCGGCCTCAAGGGACTTTTCGGGGGCATGTGAACTAGTTTCTGCCACAGAGGTCGCAGAGATCACAGAGTTATTGTCCTTCCTCTGTGAACTCTGTGTTCTCTGTGGCTATTTTTGTAAGGAGATCCATGAGTACACATTCGGCCCAGGCTGAACTGCTGCTACAACGCGCGCGCTACCAGGATGCAGAAGCGCTCTTGCGGCGCGCGCTCGCCGAAGACCCCACCGACGCCGAGGCGCACACGCTGCTGGCGTTTACCTTGTTGTACCAGGGACGCGCGACCGACGCCCTGCTCGAAGCGCAGGCCGCGGTCCGTTTTGCGCCTGACAATCCCTCCGGGCATTACGCGGGAGCCATCATCCTCACGGAAATGGAAAAGTACAGCGAGGCGCTTTCGGCGATCCGGTCCGCCATCCGTCTTGTCCCCGAAATGCCGCGCTACCATGCCGTGATGGGCAACATCTACCTGCGCCAGCACGAGTGGCAGAAAGCGTTGGAGGCGGCGGAAACCGGCTTGCGTTTCGATTCGGAGAACATCCAATGCAACAACATCCGCGCGATGGCGTTGGTGAAGTTGGGGCGGCGCGACGAAGCCGGGCAGAGCCTCGAAGCGATCCTCGCGCTGGACCCGGAGAACGCGATGACCCACGCCAATCAGGGCTGGGCGTTGTTGCACGGTGGCCATCACGAGCAGGCGCTTGAACACTTCCGCGAGGCGCTGCGCCTGAATCCGCAGTTGAGCTGGGCGCGGGAGGGCGTCGTCGAGGCGCTCAAAGCGCGCAATCCCATCTACTGGGTGATGCTGCGCTATTTCCTGTGGATGTCGCGGCTGGGCGGTGGGGCGCGCTGGGGGCTGATCCTCGGCGTGTACTTTGCGAATCGCCTGGTCTCCGAGTTGGCACAGCGGTATCCGGGCCTGGTGCCGATTTTCCTCCTGTTCAATATCCTCTACACCGTCTTTGTCTTCCTGACGTGGACGGCGCGCCCGTTGTTCAACTTGCTGCTGCGTTTCAATCGCATGGGCCGGCTGGCGCTCTCCGACGAAGACATCGTCGCGTCGAATTGGGTTGCCGTCTGCCTGCTGGCGGCGATTGGCTCCCTGGGCGCGGGCGTGCTTCTGCGGCAATTTCTGTTCCTGACCACGGCGCTCAACATGCTGATGCTGGTTGTTCCTGTCGCCTCGCTGTTTAACTTTCCCGCCGGAAAGCGACGCTGGTTCCTCGTCGCCTACACCGTCATTCTGGCGCTGCTGGCCGTCGGCAGCCTGCTGCTCCGGCTGAATGGCATCGCGTTGGGTGCGCAGTTGAGCGAAGCCTTCTTCTGGGGCTGGATTCTGTATTCGTGGCTTGCCAACGCGGTGGCCTCAATGAAGTAGCTGTTTTCTATCAGCAGATTAAGCAGATTTAGCAGATTTTCTGATAGCTATCAAAAAATCTGCTTAATCTGCTAAATCTGCTGACAAAAAATACTCAGTATGCAAAAACACCTGGTTGAAGCCCACCTTCTCCTCCAAACCCGGCGCTACAAAGACGCCGAGTCCGCGCTGCGCCAGGCGCTCGCCGCCGCGCCGAATGACGCCGATGCGCATTCGCTCCTGGCACTGGCCCTCTACTACCAGGATCGCAACGCCGACGCGCTCCGTGAAGCCCGCGCCGCCATCGGCCTGGCCCCTGAAGACGCCTTCGCCCACTACGTCCGCGCGCTGATCCTGCTGGACGACGACCGCCCGGACGACGCCCTGCGCGCCATTCAGGAATCGCTGCGCCTCGATCCCAACGCCAGCCGCTATCACGCCGTTGTAAGCCGCATCTACCTGCGCAAGAAGGATTGGAAACGGGCGCTGACCGCCGCAGAAACAGGTTTGCGGCTGGACCCCGAGGACGTGACATGCCTTAATCTGCAAGCGATGGCGCTGGTGCGGATGGGCCGCAAAGTGGAAGCCGAAGCCCCGTTAGCGGCGGCGCTGGCCCGCGCGCCGGAAAACGCGCTCACCCACGCCAATTACGGCTGGGCGCTGCTCCACGCCGACAAGGTGAAGGAGGCGTTCGCCGCTTTCCGTGAGGCGCTGCGGCTCGATCCCACGCTGAGCTGGGCGCGTGAAGGCATTGTCGAGGCGCTGAAAGCGCGCAACTTCATCTACCGCCTGCTGCTGCGTTACTTCCTGTGGATGTCGCGCCTCACCGAAGACGAACAGTGGGGCGTTATCGGCATCTTCCACGGCATCCGCGTGGCGCTGCGCGTGGTGGCGCGCGCGTTCCCGCCGCTATGGATCGTCGTTTTGCCGCTGCTCCTGCTTTACCAGGCCTTCGCGCTGCTCACGTGGGTCGCCAAACCGCTTTTCGCTCTCCTGCTGCGCTTCGACCGTTTCGGGCGGCTGGCGCTTTCCAACGAAGATATGGTCGCTTCCACGTGGATGGCGATTTGCCTGCTCGCCTCCGAACTGGGCGTGCTCCTCGCGCTGCTGGCGCGCAACTGGGGCTTTCTCGCGCTAACGGTGGGCGCGCTGGCGCTGCTGCCGCCCGTCGCGGGCGTGTTCCACGCGAGCAAAGGGGTGGGGCGCGTCATGTTGGCGGTCTACGCTGGAGGACTGGCGCTGCTCGTGGTGCTCGCGTGCGTTGCCGCCGTCATCGGACAGCCCGTGGCGCTGGGATTTGCGGCGCTGCTGGCGGCGGTGTTTGCGGTGGGGTGGATCATCTACACGTGGGTGGCGAGTCTGGTCATCATTTTCCAATCGTGACGCGCATTGTTGGGGCGTGTAGTAGGGGCGAGGCATTCCCCGAAGAACTATTCTCGAACAGGCATCTTTGCTTTCACAGGCATCGGGTCAACAAGATATCTGGTAGGAATGCCTCGCCCCTACGTCATAACACCGTTTTCAAATATCGCCCCGTATACGAATCTTCCACCATCGCCACCGCCTCCGGCGTCCCCTGTGCCACCAACCGCCCGCCGGCTTCGCCGCCGTCCGGCCCCAGGTCGATGATCCAGTCCGCGGTCTTGATCACGTCCAGGTGATGCTCGATCACGAGCACCGTGTGGCCCGCGTCCACCAGCCGGTTGAGGCTCACCAGCAGCTTCTCGATGTCGGCGGCGTGCAGGCCCGTCGTCGGCTCGTCGAGGATGTAGAGGTTGTGCGCGCCGCGCTTCATCTTCCCCAGCTCGTGCGCCAGCTTGACGCGCTGCGCTTCCCCGCCGGAGAGCTTCGTCGCCGGGTGGCCGACCTTGAGGTAGCCCAGGCCCAGCTCGCGCAGCGTGCGCAGTTTGTGGACGACGCTGCGTGGGACGTGGGACTTGCCCTGAGCGGAGTCGAAGGGGTCGGCCTCGAAGAACGCCACCGCCTCCTCAATGGACAGATCGAGCACGTCGGCGATGCTCTTGCCCCGGTACGTCACCTCCAACGTTTCGGCGTTGTAGCGCGCGCCTTTGCACACCGGGCAGATCGTCTCCACGTCGGCCATAAACTGCAAGTGCGTGTTCAGGTAGCCCTCGCCCGCGCACTCCGCGCAGTGGCCTTCCTTCACGTTGAAGCTGAACCGCGACGGCCCGTACCCCCGCGCCTGCGCCTCCGGTGTGTCCGCGAACAGTTGGCGGATCGCGTCGTACACGCCGATGTACGTCGCCGGGTTCGAGCGCGGTGTGCGCCCAATCGGCGACTGGTCAATGTCCACGATGTCGGTCACGTACTCCACCCCTTCCAGCGCGCGATGTTTGCCCGGCAAGACGCGGTGATCGTGCAAGGTGGCGTAGAGCTTCTTGTAGAGGATCTCGTGGATGAGGCTGCTCTTGCCACTGCCGCTCACGCCCGTTACGCAGATGAAGAGGCCCAGCGGCAGGGTCACGTCGAGGTCGCGCAGGTTGTTCTCCTGTGCCCCGCGGATGACGAGGTTGTGCCCGTTCGGGCTGCGGCGCGCCTCCGGCAGGGCGATGCGCGCCGCGCCCTCGATGTACTGCCCGGTGAGCGAGGCCGGATCGCGCAAGACGGCGTCCACCGGGCCGCACGTCACCACCTCGCCGCCATACAGGCCCGGCCCCGGCCCCATCTCGATGAGGGTGTCGGCAGCGCGGATGATCGCTTCATCGTGCTCTACGACGATCACGCTGTTGCCCAGGTCGCGCAGACGGTGCAGCGTCTCCACCATCTTGCGCGTGTCGTAGGGGTGCAGGCCGATGGTCGGCTCGTCGAGCACGTACAGCATCCCCATCAGGTCGGAGCCGATCTGCGTGGAGAGCCGGATGCGCTGCGACTCGCCGCCGGAGAGCGTGTTCGACGGGCGATTCAGCGTCAGGTAGTCCACGCCGATGTCGAGCAGGAGGCGCACGCGCCTGACGATCTCCCGCACGATCTGCGTCCCGGCGGCGCGCTTCTTCTCCGGGATCGTGACGGCTTCCAGGAAGGCGACGAGGTCGGCAAAGGCCATGTCGCCCAGTTCGTGGATATTCTTCCCGTCTACGGTGACGAGGAAGCGCTGCGGTTTGAGCCGCTTGCCGCCACAGTCGGGACAGGTGTGCTCCACCATCACCTTCTTGAGCCACTCGTCCATCCAGGTGTTGAAGCGCCCCTCCTTGCGGTAGCGGCGGTAGTTGCGCTCGATGAAGGCGATGATGCCCCCGAAAGACATCTCGCGCCCTTCCCACCGTTCGCCCGTCTTCGCGCCGGGTGGGATCACGATGGGGAACTTCGCACCCTTCGTCCCGTAGAAAAGGAGGTCCACGATCTCCGGCGGCAGGTCTTTGAACGGCGTGTCGAGGCTGAAGCCGTAGTGCTGCGCCAGGCTGTAGACCATCCGCCCCGACCATGAATTCTTGTCGGGGTTGATCGCCTCCTTCGCCAGCGCCCCGCCCGCGATGCTACGGTGTGGGTCGAGGACGAGCAGTTCCGGGTGGACACTGCGGTACGTCCCCAGCCCCAAACACGTCACGCACGAGCTGGAGCCGGAGGGCAGGTTGAAGCTGAAATACTGCGCCTCCATCTCGCCCATAACAGTGTTATGCTCCAGGCACCCCAGTTCTATGGGACGCAGATTTTCGCAGATGAACGCAGATTTTTCTGTATTTATCTGCGTGACTCTGCGTTCATCTGCGTCCAAAATATGGAGACTGATGAAGCCCTCACCGAGGAGGAGGCCGTGTTTGAGGGAGGCGAGGATTTGCTTGTCGTTGCCGGGTTTGATCGGGAAGCGGTCGACGATGACGTCGATCTGATACGTTTCGTCCTCATCGAGGTCAACGGGTTCGCTGAAGTCTACAAAGTGCCCGTCAATATAGGCGCGGCGGTAGCCTCGCGTGCGCACCTGGTCGAAGAGGTAGGCGTAGTCCTCGCCGTAGATTTTGAAGACGGGCGCGCGGATCTCCACCTCTGTCCCGACCGGCAGCGTCAGCAGGTGGTCGAGCAGTTGCTCGGCGCTGCGCACGGGGACTTCGACGCCGCAATACGGGCAGTGCGCCACGCCGATGGTCGCGTAGAGCATCCGCAGGTAGTCGTAGATGTCGGTCATCGTCCCCACCGTCGAGCGCGGGTTGCGCACGCCGGTCTTCTGTTCGATGGAGATGACGGGCGACAGGCCAAAAACGAAGTCCACGTTGGGCTTCTTGAGCTGCGCGATGTACTTCTTCGCAAACGTAGACATCGACTCCAGGAAGCGTCGCTGCCCCTCGGCGTAGACCGTGTCGAACGCCAGCGACGACTTCCCCGACCCGCTCACCCCGGTGATCACCACCAGTTGGTTCCGCGGAATCTCCACCGTGATGTTCTTCAAGTTGTGTTCTTTTGCGCCTTGGACGGTTATCGTGTCTCGCATTGTCTTCTTCTCCCTCATTGTTTGCTAAAGTTGGAGTATGGAGTACGGAGTATGGAGTAGGGGTTGTCTGTACCCCCTTACTTCTTACTCCATACTTCTTACTCCCAATCCCCTGGTCCTCTATCATAGTAGTACGCCGGCTCCTCCACCGTCACCTGGCTCTTGCGCGTGAGGTGCAGCGGAGAGGCGAGCCGTTCGATGAAGCCATGATCCGTCAGCCAGTCGTAGACGAAGCCGAGATCGCGGGTTTGCGTTTTCCTGGCGAAGTGCGTGTTCAGGTCGGTGATGGTGCGCGGGGCATCCTCCTCGGTCAGGTAGTCCAGCACGGGCGCGAAGAGGACTTCGGCGCGTTCCACCAGGTAGTCGTCAAGCTGCTTCAGCGCGCCCGCGATGACCGGCTCGGTCTTCGGGCCGTCGATCAGGTCCAGGTAGACGGCCTTGAAGAAGTCCGGATTGAGCTTGAGCGCCTGATCGAGTGCCTCACGGCCCGGCGCTTCACCGCTGAGCACGACCTCAACGCGGGCTAAACTGTTGACCGTGTGCATGATCCACATAAAGCTGTACGGCAGGTCGCGCTTGGCGACGAGCCACTTGGTCGCCTTCTCCAGCGGGTAGAGCACGTCTGCCACGGTACTCAAGAGCTGGTAGGGACGGTCGCGCTCCCCGATGCGCGCGGACTCTTCCAGCCACGCCGCGATGGAGTCGTCTTTCGTGAAGAGCAGCCGGAACTGTGAGCGGATCGAGTGTAACACCGAGCCTTGCAACGTCCCCTCCAGCGCGCGCTTGAACGTGTTGCGCGTGAGCAGGTCGGCGGAGACGTTGATGCCGTCCGCACTCATCCACACGTGCTCCGGCGCGCGGTTCTGCGGGTCGTCGCGCAGCACGATCATCAGGTCGATGTCCGACTTCTCCCACGGCTCGCCGCGCGCCAGGCTGCCGTAGAGCACCGCCGCCAGGACATAGTAGTCGGCCTGCATCTGTGCCGTCAACTTGTCCAACGCGGCCCAATAACGTTGTAATGTCTGTTCTTTAGTCTTCATTTTCTGCGTTCACCTCTCGGAGTTGTCAGTCATTGGTCGGGTAGTCGTTAGTCTTGTCGTCGCGGGCTATGTGGGACTGCATGGCTATATGTCGATGTGGGGGAGAGTGTGACATAGAGGATGAAAATCTCTTGACAAAAATGCTTTTATGTATTATTATAATATCATATTATGACTTTAGGCTGAGAAGTATAACCGAACCTTCGGTACAGATCGGATGATGAAAATGATCACAGGATTATTTGACTAACGACTGTCAGACTATTTGGAGGAGATCAAAATGAAGTCGACGCGCCAAATTCAACGGGTTTATTACTTGATTCTGTCTCTGTTCTGGTTCGCGGTAGGACTGCCGATGTCCCTCTCGGTACTGCTGGCGCAGGCGCGCGGGCTGAACCTGTTCGAGGTCAGCTTGTTGCTTGGCGTCTATTCGCTGACCATCGTGTTGTTGGAAGTGCCGACAGGGGGATTGGCTGACGCCATCGGGCGCAAGAAGATTGCGGTGATGGCCTACGCTTGCTCGCTGCTTGGTTCCATTGTCTTTTTGCACACGTTTTCTTTCCCTGTCGCGCTGGCGGCGTTTGTGCTCAATGGGATAGCCCGCGCGCTCTCGTCGGGAGCGCTGGATGCGTGGTTTGTGGACAGCCTGCACGCCGTCGATCCGCAGGTGAAGTTGCAACCCGCGCTGGCGAAAGCCGGAACGTTCACGCTGCTGGCACTCGGAACCGGCGCGCTCCTGGGAAGCGCTATGCCGCGCCTCTTCGCAGTACTGCCGCCAGATGGGACGGCGGTCCTCACACCGTTGTCCACCCCGCTGACGTCGGCGATTTGCGTTCAGGCGCTCTTGTTGCTCCTGACCTTGTTGCTGGTCAAAGAGCCGCGCCCTGCCGGTGCCGCCACCGGTTGGAAAGCGGGTCTCCGCCAGGTGCCGGACATCATCCGTACCGGTGTGACGCTGAGCCGCCGCAACCCGGTCTTACGACGTCTGTTGGGCGCGTCGTTCGTCAGTGGCCTGGCGCTCATCAGCCTGGAGGCGCTCTGGCAGCCGCACTTCGCGGGTTTGCTGGGCGGCGCGCAGAATAGCCTGCTTCTGGGCCTGGTGATGGGTGGAAATTTCCTCGCCGGTATGGTGGGGAACCAGCTTGCCACGCCGTTGAGCCGCTGGTTGCGTGAGCGTTATGGACTGGTCTGCGCCATTTCCCAGGGCTTACGCGGGGTGCTGCTTGTCGCGCTGGCAGCTCAGACGCGCGCTCTTCCGGCGACAGTGGCCTTCTGGTTGGTTTACTTGAACATGGCCGTGGTCAACTCGCCACACGCGACGCTGCTCAACCGTGAAATCCCGGCGCAACAACGCTCGGCTATGCTCTCCATTGAATCGTTTGTCGCCTACCTGGGCAGCATCATCGGTAGCACCGTCCTCGGTTACGTCGCCGAACGGTTGTCCATCCCGGCAGCCTGGACTATCGGCGGGATCGTTTTGGTGGTATCATTGGGGTTGTACGTGCAGATCGACGTCAAACAGCACCATCTTCTTGGTCAGCCTGTTCGGGATGGGGTTCTACACTAGAGGGGAGCATTTTATGGCAGACGCAGTGACATTTTCGCGGCCGGTGAGAAAGCAAACATTGGCGGAACAAATGGCGGAGACCATCCGCGAGGCGATTCTCTCCGGCGAACTGGCGGCGGGCGCGGATTTGCCCACCGAGTCGCAGCTTTGCGAGCAATTCGGCGTCAGCCGGGCGGTGGTGCGCGACGCCACTCGCATCCTGATGGCGCAGGGGTTGGTCACGGTGGCGCAGGGGCGCGGCGTGACCGTCACCGAGACGCAGAACGAGGCGTTCGGCGATGCGTTGCTGATCGCGCTGCGGCGAGCTGGCGCTACCGTGTGGGACGTGGAACAATTCGAGCAGCTCCTCTTCCCCGAAGTCGTCGCGCTGGCAGCGACCGCCGCCACCGATGCGGAGATCGTGGAGGTACGCGAGTTGGTTGAAGCCTATCTTGCACTGTTCAAGGCATGTCAGGCGCAATGGGCGGAGCAGACTCCGCCGGCCACCGTGCAAGAGGAACTGCGCCATGCCTTCCAACGGGCCATCCGGGCGATCTTCGATGCTACCCACAATCGGGTGCTGCAACAATTGGCCTCTCCCTTGGTGCACCTGCGCAGCCTCCGGCGCTGGGAAGACGCCGCGCATACCGGTGACGTCGTCGCGTTGGAGAGCGCGTATTTGCACACCCTGGTCGATGCGCTGGCAGGCCGTGACCCGGATGCTGCGCGCCGTGCCGTGGCGCGTCTGATGCAGCTCCCCGAATACGCCGTCGCCGCGATGCGCGCCACCCCCGTCGGCGAAATCGCCGTCATTCGTGATCCGGAGAATCCCCACCCATAATCCTGACGTGACTTGTCACAAAAGTGTGGTACACTGCATGAAGTTCATGGCAGTTCCATACCAACCGGTCGCTCAAGCCCCCACCTCATCCCTCGACGACTTGACTATGCGACTACTGACTACTTGACTATCCGACTAACGACTGCCTGACTAACCCGTTCCTTAACAGTTGAATAGAAGACCCTTTCGTTGGATCCGTCGCCACATTCACATAAAAGGAGAACGCTTGTGGAAACGCGACAGAAGTCTAACGAAGTCTTGGTAGAACGGCTCTTGCCAACGCTCAACCGCAATCCGCAGGATCGGGCGATGGCGTGGGAGGAATGGTACGCGAGTGTGGGGGTATCCGCGGTGATGGCGTTCGTGCGTGTGACGAACGACACGGCGACGCCCGACGATGACATCGTCCACGACGCGATTGCGACGGCTTACGAGCAAGTCGAGGGCGGGCGCTACGAGCCCCGGCTGGACATTCCCTTCACGGCCTACGTCAAGGGCATCGCGCGCAACAAGATCCGCGAGGCGCGCCGCCGGTCGTGGCGCTGTGTGGCGTTGGATGACGCGCCGTTGGCCCAGTTCGAGAGCGACCATCCCAGCCTGGAGAGCCTCATCGAGCGTCAGGAGCAGATTGCGGCGCTGTGCGATGGTCTGACCCGGCTCTCGCCGCTGCAACGGCAGGTGTTGGCCGACTACTTCCAGGGGCGCAGCACGGGCGAGATCGCGCAGGCCTCCGGGATGAGCGAGGAGGCGGTGCGCCAGCACAAGAGCCGCGCACTGCGGGAGATACAGCGTCGAACGAACCATTGGGTATTGTTGTAAACCAAGGCTTCGAGATCGAACGTAGGGAGATCTGGGTGGGCACACAGGTTCCCGCTCACCCAGACTTCCTTACGGTGATTTGTGATCGGGGATTAGGGATCAGGGGGATTGAAGATTTGGGGATTGAAGATTTGGGGATTGAAGATTTGGGGATTGAAGATTTGGGGATTGAAGATTTGGAGATTGTGCGACGCTCCTGTTGCTGTGGCCGGTCTCTGACCGCGCTGCTCTGATCCTTAATGCCTTGTCACCAGTCATTTGTTTACAGACGCGATCCAGCGAAAAGATTTGAAGATTGAGGATTGGGAGATTGAGGATTTGGGGATTTGAAATTTCGGAATTTGCCAAAGTCGAGGGTTTAAGGTTCTGTCGAAACTTTCCACCGGGATTTTCCAGATTCGCCGAAAGCTTCTAAAAAATCGCCGAGTCTTGAAATTCTTGATTCGAATTGAATCCCGAAAATTTCAGCCTGATTTCCCGGATTAACGCTTTAAAAGCCTTTGGAATTTTAAAAGGCTGAATGCAGAGAGAAACCAGCTTTTCAAAGTTTCGGATAATGCCAAAATCGGAATCGGAAATTTCCCAAGTTGCACCGGAATCCAGGGAAAATCGGTTAAAAGCCTGAATCTTCAAATCCGGAATTTAAGTCCGTCGTGTCAGATGGATTTTTCGAGATTGGCCTGGGAACCTGCTCGAAACGAATGGCTCGGACGGAAAAAGTACGACCACAAGCGCAAAAAATCTGCTTCATCTGCTCAATCTGCTGATGAAAGAGAACCTGACAAGCATTTAGCAAAAAACAGGCCCCGATCACATCGGGGCCTGTTGCGTTGGTGAGCCAGTTCGCGTGGACTAGAACTCGAACTCGTCGAGGTCCTCGATCACACTCAATGGGCTGCCGGCCTGGATTTCCAGGTTGCCTTCGTAGACGATGCCTGGTGCTTCATAGACTTGCTTTTCCATTTTACGCTCCTTTCATATGGGCATGGTTTTTGCTCATTACCCACATTCTACCACTTTATCGCTGTGTATGCAATAAGTTAGAAATCGTCGGCTATCAATCACCTTCCGGGAAGCTGCGCGAGCATGACTGGATCAAGCCCTGAGATAGAGCGACTTTTCGCTTTTCCAAGGTTGTGCTAAACTTCCCGGAAGGTTGTGCCAGTTAGAAATCGTTCAGGTTGCCTTTCGCCAGGCCGATGACCGTATCCGCCGCGCCGTAGTACACCCACAGTTCCCGGTCCAGCAAAACAGCGCCGCAGGTGAAGACGACGTTGTTCACATCGCCGACGATCTCCCAATCGGCCTCCGGCTGCAAAATCCACTCTGGCTGGCGGGCGATGACGCGGGTGGGATCGTCCAGGTCGAGCAGCGCCGCGCCGAGGCGATACCACAGCTTCTTGTCCACGCCGTGGTAGATCAGCAGCCAGCCTTTCTCCGTCTTGATCGGCTGCGCG
>DAOLUH010000089.1:0-15389 GCA_035420085.1 Anaerolineae bacterium | reverse complement strand
GAGGTGACAAAATGTCAAAACAGACCGGAAAAAACAGTGAGTTTGCGGCCCTGGCCGATCAGGGCATCCGCGCCTACCAACACGCGGAGCAATTGAGGCTGATTGGGATGGCGGACCAATACATCGCTGACGCCATCGACGTTGGTCAAAGTACCGTGAACGGCTGGCGGCGCGGTCGTACTGTGCGGCGCTATGCTGATCTGACACGCTTTGCCGCCGTTTGCCTCGAAGCCGCTCCCGAATTGGGAGAGCAATGGGTCGTCGATCTATTCCGTGAGGCTGACATGGCCCGGTATTGCGATAAGGCCCTGGCCGAGATTTTTGAGTCTAAGCGCACCACGCCGAAACTTACAACCAGCGCCACTGTCCCCGCGGCCGGCAGCCGGCTCAACGCTATGGCCGCCGTCCCCCCACTACCTGAGCAATACATTTCACGGCAGAACAAGCTGGCCACCTTGAGAAAGCTGACTTTGGCCCGGCGCGAGCGCGGTGGGTGGGTTGCGCTGTTGGGAATGACTGGGGTAGGGAAAAGTACGCTGTTAGCCGCGCTCGGACACGATACCGCTATTCAAGCCGCTTTTGCCGGTAATGTGCGCTGGATCGAATTGCGACAAACGACGACTACGCACCGACTGGTACAACGCATCGCTCAGGCATTTGGACAAGAACTCCCCAATGGCAATGTGGACAACGCTGAAATCATCGCTGCGTTGCGCGATGTTCTACCGGCCCAACCTATTCTGCTGTTACTGGATAACGTCGTCGACCCCACCGTTGTCGCACCCCTGCACGCACTTGACCCGCGCGTCGTCATCGTCGTCACAGCACGCTCGGTCCGCGATATGGCCGTGTTGCGTATTCCGGAGAAAGCCTGTGTGACTATCGGGAAACTGGAACGGGATGAGGCCTGGGCGCTCGCTGAAAAGATTGTGATGGTCCCGGAGGCCCAGCGTCCGACAGCCGAGGCAGTTTTAGCCTTGCTGGAATACCACCCCTACCTCACCGTCGTTGTCGCTTCCGCGGCCGCAACCCTCGACCTTGAGTGGAGCAAAATCCACGGCATCATTACCGACTTGGCGCTACGCGCGCAAGCGCAACGGTTCCTCGCCGACGAAAACAGCAATGTCTGGGCCACGCTGGAAATGGATTGGGAACGCTTGGACGTTCGCCATCAATATGCCCTGGCGACGTTGGGGCAGCTGCCGTATTTCTTGCATTATGATCTGCCCCTGGCGCAAGCCGCGTGGGGACTATCTGCCAGTGAGGCTGCGCTGGTATGGAAAATCCTGACGGCGATGCAATTGGCGCGGCCTGCGCCTGATTTCCCCGGCGAATACACAGTGCATTGGCTGATCCGTGATTTCGCGGCGGACAAAGCGCAGCAGTGGTCGTTGTGGCAACGGCTGCGCTTTATGATCTGGCCGTGGCGCTATCGATTGCCCTTTCGCCTGCGCTGGTGGTGGCCGGCCTTGCGCAAGCCAAAGCCGAACGTGAACTGGCCGTGGTATTCCTTTACGTTGCCTGGTACGGAAGGGCGGCGGGGAATGCGCTTCATCTGGTCGTGGATGAGCGACACGTTGTGGCGACAGAGTGAACAGCAACTGAACCTGCGCGTTGGGCCGGTGGAATGGGCGACCGTCAAGCGCCTGGCAACGCGTTTCGTGGGCGCGTATCTCGCCGGCGTTTGTCTGATGGCAGCAGTTGTGCTTGCAGTGTGGCAAAAAGGGTACGTGCCATACGGGGCGGTCGGGGGGCTAGTCGGCGCAGTGTGGACTATGTTGGTCGCTCAGATTGACCTGCGCCGTGCGGCGATATGGTGGGGCCTGGAAACATCATTGCCGTATACCGCTGCCTTCACGGATACAGACCAAGACAAAGACCCCGTGTCGTAACATAGGGTCTTTACGCAAAGCCACTGGTAATCGCAAGGAGGTCGGAGAGATGCACGATCCGATGAAGATTACAATGCTTCTGGTGAAAAGAATCGTCATCGCCATTTGCTGTGTCATCGTCTTGAGTGCCTGCGGTAGTTGGCGAGGTGCAGAACCTCTGCCAAGTCCAACTGCCACCAGAACCCCGTCGCCGTCTAGCACCCCTACAGTCACAGCGACGCTTACACCCACCCCCATCCTATCAGTTGAGGCAACGCCAGAGGCCACGTCTTCCGATCCAGTCGAGCGGGAAATGCAGCAGGCGCTACGACTGTTGTACGTTACGGAAAACGAGACGTGTTGGAAAGCAGCCAGAACATTGGGGCGGATCGGGCCGGCGGCGATCCCCGAACTCATCCCAATCCTGAAGGAGGCGGAGAACGAAGAAGTACGCGGCGCGGCAGCCCATGCACTCGGCGAAATGGGAGCAGAGGCCATACCTGCCGTACCGGCACTGGTAGAGGCTTTGGAGGACGAGGAAAGTCTGGTGCGCTTGATCACCGCTGAGGCATTGGGCAAGATTGGACCGGGGGCAGTGGAGGCTGTTCCGGCTCTCCTCAAGGTGGTGGCAGAGGACCGGGGAGCGGACCTTTACGCTGTTTATGCATTGGCGAACATCGGCCCCGAACCGAACGAGGTGGTTCCTGTCCTTATCCAGCGACTCAGAGATGATGATGTGGGTTCATACTTGGGCGAGGCTATCCGTTCTACATTGGAGAAAATAACCGGGCATGACTTTCGCTACGACGCTGATGCCTGGCAACAGTGGTGGGAAGCGTCAAGGTGTCTGACGGACTGCCAGACGCCAGACCAGGCTGTGCCTTCCCCATCGGCAACAAGTACACCAGAGATCGCTTACTCGTTTGGTTCTCTCGTTATCGCTTTGCAAGACGAAACCGTCTGGCTATTGACTAAAAACGAAGCGCCACAGTTGTTCACTCAGGGTTATTCTCCTGACATCTCGCCGGATGGCCATTGGATAGTTGTCGTCCGTGATCCTGAAGAATACTCAACCGTACCACAATATTGGCTCATCGATACGCACAATCATACTGAAAGGCGATTACTCTCACCTGAAGCCGGAAAAACTTGTTTTATCTATGACCGGACATGGTCGCCGGATTCAAGTTATGTCGCTTTCACGTGTGGTGGGGATATTAAGCATATGTATTTTGGCGATTTGTGGCAGGTGGATGTCGTAGACGGGACAGTCACGCAAATCACCGAGCGCGACGGGGGGGCACCCCATTTTTCACCTGACGGCAAGTGGATTGCAACATCTACCCCATGGGGAGGGTATGGCGATAGTTCAATTACCCTGTGGCATGTAGAGAGTAAGAAGAACCAAGTCTTGCTCAAATCGTTGTTTCCATTCTATCTGGAATGGGTTGATGATAGCAGCGGTTTAGTCGCAGCATTTCCATACGCTGACACAGCAGGTCAAGGCCTGGAACTGTGGTGGATTCCCGTTGAGGCCCCCCGAGTGCAACTCGGACGCTTATCCAACGCCTTCAATGTCGTGTGGCAGCCAAACACTGAACGCTTGATCTACAATGATAACCGCGATGCTTACCCTTACAGCATCCACATGGCCAATCGTGATGGCAGTGGAGATCAGGTCATCCCTGGTTCGGAAGGGATGTTGTCATTTCCAGATTCCGTGCGATGGTCACCTGACGGTCACTGGCTTTTGCTTGTGGATAATAATTATCTCCCTTACATCGTTGATACGTATGATTTACACGCTCCTATTGCCCTCAGCGTTGATCGTGTCTACGGCTGGGTAGATGCAACGCACTATCTGGCGAGCGCATATCAAGAAGATGCCTCGGAATTGTATCTTTGCACGCCCCCTGAAACTTGTCAACGCCTGGCGCAATTCGAAGGCTCGATTCAGAGCTTGAGCTATACAGAACAAGTCTATCAACCGTAATCACTCGAAGACTGACCACCGAAGACCAAGAAAAAGACCCTGTGTCGTAACACAGGGTCTTTATCGTAAAGGGCAACCGGTGGTCGCCAGGGTGGGCAGAAACCTCAATCCTCGTGAGGCAACATAATCGTCACCACCGGCTCGCCGTGGTCGCCAGGGCCGGTGACCAGTTTGAGCGTCAGGTAACGGTGTCGCCCGTGATCCAGCAACAGCGTGTAGCGCAATTCCGTACCACTGCGCTCCGCACTGCGGATGCCACAGCAAGCCATCCACAGAACGTCGAACAAACGCCCCTCGATGGTCTGCCAGGCGCGATAACGGGGCGGAATGTCTTCCACCAGTGCCCACACCGCTGCGGTGAGAGCCACCGGCCAGACAAAGCCGGCCTCGCGCGCCGTGTCTGACACATCGACGAGCACACCGTCTTCCAGGGCTTGGGCACGGGTATACGCGTAGATCAGCGGCGTTTCTAGTTCTTCAAACAGCGTATTTGATACGTTCATCGTTATTCTCCTGTTAGCTTTCAGCGATCAGCGTTCAGCTATCAGCCAGAAGCCAGCGGCCAGCTAGACGCTGACCGCTGACGGCTGATGGCTGACGGCTCTTAGAACATTCCCAGTTGTTGCACACTGATACCCGCCTGGTGCAACTGCTGCACAACCCGTTGCTGCCGCCGTTCCTGGCGCTGTTGCGCCTTGGCGACCTCGCGGGCGCGCTGCACTTCCCACAATTGCCGTACTTGCTCGGCATTGATGACCGGCAAGCGTGGACTGACCGCCGTGGGACTGCCCAGCGGACTGCCCGTTTCGGGCCGTGCCTCGGCAAAGAGTGCTTTCAGGTCGGGCAAGGCTTGATCGGCGAGCACCGCGCGGGCCAACTCGGTGAGGAAGTTCTCCCCATCGTCGGGCACGATTGCGCCGCCGACCTCGTCGCCGTACATTAGTTGCGCGGCTTTCATCTTGCGACCGATCAGCCGGAGCGCCTGTTCTTCCAGCGTCCCGCTGTACGAGGTGAAGATGACTTTGACGGGCTTGGTCTGTCCCAAGCGCCACACGCGGCGCATCGCCTGCCAGAGACCATAGAGGTCATAGTCCATCTCAAAGAATACCACAGTGGCAAATTGGACAAGATCGAGGCCGGTCTGTACCAGAATCGGGTTGCAGATCAGGGCATCCAACCCCGGTGCGTGGCGGTTGACCCAGGCTTCGCGCTTGCGGGTGTCCACATTGGCGTAGAGCACCTGCGCGCGCAACTGCCCACGGCGTAGCACCGCCTGCAAGCGCGGCTGGATGTCGCGCGTGGCCGTCTGGCGCACGAAGACCAGCACCTTGCGCCCCACGGCTTTCTCGGCCTTGACGAAGTCCACCAACCAGGCTTCCTTGGGCAATCCGTCGTTGCCGTTGGGCACGTACACGACTTCTCCCGTGGAGCCGGTCGAGGCATCCAGCCCGGCAACGATCTCCGGCAACTCCATAAACGTGGTGACATCGATGACATTGCCATCGTCGTCACGCCGCTGCTTTTCCACGATTTCCGGGCGGAAGGCGGAGTTGGGCCGTGACAGCGACCATTGCAGCCACGTGGACAGCCAACTGGGGTACTGCCGCGCTTGCAGCCGCAGTGCCCCTTCCATACGGTGGTACTGCCCGGCCTGCTCTGGCGTCATCGCCAGGGGCAAGGCTTCCTCGCGGTAGGCCGGGAGGCCCACCCCGAGGTCTTTCAAGGACAGGAAAATCGCGTGATCGACGATCTGTGACAGGATCGCCGGCGAGACGCCGGGCTTCTCGGTGACGGTGACGTGGCCGCGCCGGGTGGCATTGAAGCTCCCGAACTCAGTCGCGTCGTCGTCCGTGCTGCCCTTCGTACCATATTGCCGCGTTTCCAGCACCCCGTACTTGGCCGCCCACTGTTTTTCCCCGTTGAAGGGGAACGCCGCGCGCACCTGGGGGAATAGGCGGTAGAAGAGGTAGAAGACCGAGGTGGACTTCCCCCCGTAGACGGTGCCGGTCATTCCCAGATGGTACCTGGTCGCCGTGATCAGGTGATGGAAGGCTTGGCCGCGGTCGCTGTCTTTGCTGCGGAACTGATGCACCTCGTCGGCGATCAGCAGCTTGAAGACGTGGCGACACTTGCGCCGCAGGTAGTCGGCGATGGGCCAGCGACGGAACTGATCCCCGAACTCGAACAGCGCACTGGTACAGCGCGGTGCGTGTTCGTGCTCGACGTCCCAGACCCACGTGGGATGCCCGTCGTCGTCGCGTAGCTTACAGCCTTGCGCATCCCGCGCCCAGCCGAGGCCGGGGCGGTCACAGTGGCGTGGCTGCTTGTCGAACAGCCTCGCCGACAAGAGCAAGCCATTGCGCTCCTGCTGCACCTGACCACAGTCAGGACACACCGGGATGGGCGTGGCGATCTGCAATGCCGCGCGGCGTAGCCGTTCCACGGTAGCGCGTTGCTGTGCCAGGGTGGTAGCATCGTCGCCAGCACGAAGTTCCAGCAGCACCTTGCGTGCTTCCTTGTAGGCTTGTACGGCTTTGCGGAACTGCTCGCGTTGCACAGCCGCCGGATCGACCTCGCGTTCATCGCGGCGCGGCTTAGGCCGCAGCAACGTATAGCGTGTCGCCGTGGCCCCGCGCCAGCCCGATCCCAGCTTGGCGCTGGTCTCCGAGATGACGGCGATGGCCTTATCGCCCAAGCGCCCGGCCTGCCAGTCGGCGACAAAGTCGCGCGCATCGTTGATGTCGTGGGGGTCGCCGTTGCGGCCCACCTTGCGCAGCTCGCGCACCTGCACACCGGGGATGACCTCAGCGGCCTCGCGCAGCCATTTCTCCACCAGATGCGGCGGACCGATGACCAGCGCGGGGTAGGCGTTGAGCGCGTCGATGGTGGCCAACCCGATGGTCGTCTTGCCCGCACCCATTTCCCCTTGCAAAAGTGCGTGTCTTTGCACTTTTAATGTGCGCGTCAGCGCAATCGTCACATGCTTCTGCACCGGCAACAACCCGGCTTCGGCCTGGCCTGGCAGCGCCGCGCGGTTCTTGCCCAGTGTGCCCAAGTGCTGCCATTCGGTGGGCGTCGGCTTCAGGTCGTAGCGCGGGGGATGTTTCAGGATTTCGGCGGCGATTTCCTCACCGTAGTCCTCCATAAAGGCAGTCAACCCGGCCACATCGTCGAGCACTTGCACGCCGTCGGCGGACACGACGCCCACCGTGGTCGTGAAGCGGTCGCGGCGGATGGTAATCACGTCGCCCTTCTCCGTCTCCTCGGTGCTCACGTCCTGCACCTTGCGCACGCGGCCCTTGACCAGGAGGCGCTGCCCGTCCTTGCGGATGAGCAGTGTCCCCATTAGCCCAGAGGCCATCAGCATCGCCACGTGCCCCTTCTTGAGGGGGATCGGGGGGCAGAACGGCACGTGTCCTTGCGGTTGCAAGGCTTGCCGCAGTGCCTCCGGCCAGTCCAAGGCATAGCCCAGGGCCACCTGCTCGCGGTCGCTGAGGTCCACACGGACACACTTGGCCTTCAACGGCGCAGCGGGCAACTCGCGCAGCCAGCGTTCGGGCGGCGTGCCCAACGGCGGCAGGTCGGCGTCGCGCAGGGCGCGCAGCACATCCAGGCTTTCCTCAGTCGGAGTGTTGTAGGGCTTACGCCGCGCCAGCACCACGACTTGCTTGAAACGTTCGTACTCGCCGTCGGGAAAACGGCGCACACTGATGTTCTCGAAGTGGCCGGACAACAGCCGGGCCACGTCGCGGTAGCCCAACAGGTGTTGGGGCACGATGTAGATCAGGACCCCGCCGTAGACCAACGTAGACAGCGCCGTGCGCAGGAATTCGATTTCCAGGCGCTTGTGGTCGCCGTCCAGGTCGCTGTCATACGGGGGATTCAGCCAGAGCAACGAGACGGACTCCTTGCTTACCCGCGTAGCTTGCCAGGCGGTGTTGTGGACCTTGTCCAGCACCGTCGCGGCCCGTTCCGCGCGTTTGGGACTCAGTTCGACGCCCCAGGTTTGTACCGGACCGCCGAGCGTGGTCGCCAATTGCGCGGCCGCAACGCCTTCGCCACAGCACGGGTCAAGTAAACGCCACGGTTTCTCCCCTTGCGGGGCCTGTAGCCATTCCGCGAGTAACGCGGTGACACTCGGCGGGGTCGCGAAGAACCCCAACACTTCTGCATTGATCAAACGAGCCATTGTGTACCTCCATTGATGTGATTTGGTGATTTGCTGATTTACAGATTTGACGATTAACGGAGGACACACCGCACATTCCTACCGGGGGAATGCACGGTGCATCCCCCGGGGTGTAAAATCAAGCGTGACGTGGCGTGTTATTTTCTGACAGGATTAACAGGATTTTCAGGATTAGGAAAGGCTTGATGCCAGCTCTGTTATCCTGTTAATCCTGTAAATCCTGTCCAAAGAAACAAACCGTGTAAGCTCGCGCTTACAACGTTTCAGGAATCACGAAGGCCGGATCGTCGCGGAGCAGTCCCGCAATCACGTCCAGCCATTGTTCGTCAGCGGTGAGGGCATAGGCTGCGCCCACGTCCCCACCGCACAAGCACGGGCGCACCAGGCCCAGATCGTCGCCGGTCTCGCGCAACTGGCTGCCCCACTGCGCCGGCACACCGATAGGCAACACTGCCCCCAACCGTACCGCGAAGGCCGTATCGCTGGCTGCCGCGTCCAGACCGCGCGGGATGACCAGGTAAGCTCGGTCTTCCACGTCGGCGGCCAACACGCGGCGGTCCACAATCTGCATCCGCAGCAGGCCGGTGTCGGCGTCCACGCTGGCGGTGTAAGTGGCGTAGTTGTGCGAGGACACCACCGTGGTATGCAACCTCGGTGCGTCCAGCGTCAGCTTACGCTGGTGCATCGTGTTCAGCGATCCCCAGATACTCCGCGCGGCGGTCTTGTGCCCCACCAGGCTCAAGTACACCACCTCCTGGCTGTCCGGCTCGATGACGTAGCCGCTGACGGGCAAGCGTACTTCCCCGTTGGCGATGTAGGCCGTCTGCGTGGGCAACCCCTCCGGCGTGAGCCAGGGATAGGCCACGCGCTCAGCGTACAACGCCCCCGGATACCAGGGCGCGCCCGCCTGGGCCAACTCACGGCGCACCAGTGCCAGCACATCGAGTTCGTTCCAGTGGTCGGGCAGTATGAGCTTGCCTTCCCACACCGGCGGCGTCGCCAGCACTTCCGCTGTCAAGCGGTCGCCAGCGTAGACCGCCGTCAAGCCGTTCAACGGCTGGACGATGGCCACCGCCAGTTCCGGCACAGTAGGCCGGGGACACACAACGTCCGGCTTTGGTTCGACCAGGGTGTAGAGGCCGGCGTAGGAGAGCTGCGGATACTGGTGATAGCGGATGTCGGTGTACGTCGCCAGGCCCCACGGGGTTTGGAGATAGTGCCGGTAGTTGCGGTAGAGGTGTTCGGCGTTCTCCGGGATCATTGGCAGGCCGGGCATCGGACGCGCGACAGGACACAGCAGTGTCACATCCGGGTGTTGGGCAATGTAGTCGTCCAACTCGGTCAACAACGGGTTTACATCTTCTTGAAAGGTCAGGATCGGATTCATCGTTTCAACTCCTAGATCAGATATGGTGAATTGGCGAATAGAGAATCAGCGAATGTCTGAATCAGCGAGTACAGAATCGGCGATGAAGCTGCGTGCATTCGCTGATTCTTTGATTCTTGATTCGCTCATTCGCTTCTTCGCTCATTCTTTGCCATTTCCATCGGCATCACTGCGTGAACGAAGGTGTCTGCATTGGTCAAGCCAATGACCCCCGGTTGACGCGCGCTGTTGAAGCGCAGGCCCACCAGTGAGGTATCCAGCGCCGCCAATGCCTCGATGAGGAAGCCCACCTGGAAGGCGATGTCCAGCGCGGGTCCCTGCTGATCCACCAGCGGGACAACCGTGCTCCCCTCGCCACCCGTCGCGGACTCCGCTGTCACTGTCAGGCCAGTGTTGTCAAGGTGCAGATGTACCATACCGCCGACGTCGCGGGCAAAGATACGCGCCCGCTGGCAGGCGTGGAGTACCGCCGCGCGTTCCACCGTCGCCTCCGTTGCCGTACTGGTCGGGATCACCGCCTTGTAGTTGGGGTAGGTCCCGGCCACGACTTGGGAGACCACCGTGGTCGCGTCGAAGCGCAAGGCGATGCGGTCGCGCAGGTCGGTGACGGTGAGCGTCACCGTGCCTTCGCGGCCCAACAACCGTTGCACCTCGGCCAAGACCGACGCGGGGATTAGCACATCGAAGGGCGCAGCGACCGGCGCGGCCAGCGGGACTTGCGCCTCGGACAGGCGATAGCCATCGGCAGCCGCCAGCGTGAGGGTTTCTCCCGCGAAGTGCGCCAGCACAGCCATCAACACCGGACGTGCAGCGTCCTCCGAAGCGGCGAACGCCACGCGCGTCAGCGCCGCGCGCAAGGCCGTGGCCTCGACTTCCACGCTGTCGGCATCGGGTTCCGGCAGAAGCGGGAACTCCGTTGCGTCCAGGCCGCGGAAGCTGGCCTTGACCGGCTCACAGGCTACGGACAACGTGAGAGACATGGCGTCCAGCTTCAGTTCCGAAGTCGCTCCGCCAGGCAGCATCTTGACCCACTCGGCGAAGGCCGCCGCAGGGACGGTGACGCGCCCAGGGGTAACCACCTCGGCGGGAATCTGCTGGACGATGTGCCATTCCAGGTTGCTGGCCGCGAGGGTCAGCGCGCCGGGCGTGGCGTCCAACAAGACGTGGCCCAGAATGGGCATTGCCGTTGCGCGGGGAAACGCGGCACGTCCCACCCGGCTCAGGCCAACACTCAAGGTTTCGTTCAAACAGGTTAATTGCATTTTCGAGCCTCCTTTGCTCAAAAGAAATAGTGGCAAGGTGGCACACAGATTCCCCCAGGCGGGGAAACGGTGCGTCTCCCTGCCGGGGAAAAACGTATTCTGCGAAAAGCAGAGCCGCACGCAGCGCGGTCCTGTGGGTGAGAAAGGATGCAAGATGCAGGAAGCAAGGTGCAAGGAAAAAGGCCGGGGAAGCGGGGAGGATGTTTTGCATCCTCTCCACTTCCCTTGCGGATGCGCGACATAGAGTCGCAGTGTGCTGGAATCGTCAAACGATGTCAGCACTTACGGAGTAGGCCAATACGCGGAGAAATGTAACAACACGATCAATGCCACGTGACTCAGTTGGTCGAGGACAGGGCCGCGCCAATCACCGAAGCCGAACTTATTGGCGGCATCGATGAGGCTGTGGGCTACCGCACCGATCAGCAAACCCGGCAGACCACCCACGAGCAACCCCGGCCAGCCACCGGCGATCAAGCCGTGGTAAGCCAGGATGCGCCATTCGTGACGCGCCTTGCCGGTCACGGTCGCAGCACTCTGCGCCGTGAAGTCGCAGAACAGATGCAGCGCCACGGCCCAGGCCAGCGGGTGACGCACACCAGCTAACAGCCACAAGAGCGGCAACAATGCGCCAACGAGCTTGCCCCACTGCCACCATTGCGTAGGCCAATAGTGGATCAAGGGACGGACAGCGGACAACTTGGGGAAACGGGCGATGACAGACATTTTCTCTCCTTGCAGGTCTTGGGATTTTGTGCAAGGAGACGTAGCGCCGGAACTTCCCCTGGGATGCAGGGAGGGCTACGTCTCCCTGCGGGGAAAACACGATATGACTCAGTAATCGTCACAAGTCTGCAATTGCGCCCGTTGCTCGCGGTGGATGCGGAAGCGCAACTGGCGTTCCAACGTCGCGGCCATTGCCGACATCGTGTCGGCCACGGCTTCAGCAATGAGGCGTTCCAGGACGCCAGCCGGTAAGTGGCACTGCGCCAGCCGTCCGGCCAACAGGTCTTCCCATTGGGTAGGCACAGTGGTCGGCGGTGTTGGCGTCTCCACTGTGGCAAGGCTGTCCAGACAGGTTTCCACCGTCGTCAGTACGCCGTCGTTTGACACCGTAGTGAACTGGCGTGTGCGCCAGGCGTCGGGTGAAGCCACACCGGCGCTCATTTCAGCACCTCCAACGGCGCTTCCCAGAGTTCACCACCGGTCTGGCGCAGACTCGTCCAGCGGTTACGTCCGATGATCACGTGATCCACGACATCCACTTCCACCAGTTTCCCACTCTGGATCAGAGTACGGGTGATGCTGCGGTCTTCCGGTGAAGGATTCGGGTCGCCCGAGGGGTGGTTATGGCCTACCAGCACCGCGCCGGCATTGCGCCGTACCGCACCGCGAAAGATTTCGGCGGGGCGGATGTGCGTGGTGTTGAGCGTGCCGCGATACAGAATCTCCTGATCCTGCACGCGGTTGCGGATGTCCAGATACAGCACAGCAAAGCACTCCTGTTCAGCGTGGCCGATGAGGGCCATCAAGATGTCAGCGGCGTCGCTGGGACTGCTGATCTGTCGCCGGTCGTTGTCTTGCCCGTGGGCAAAACGCCGTCCCAGTTCCAGGGCTGCCCGTATCCGGGCGGCTGTCGCCGCTCCGATGCCGGGAATGGCAAGCAGTTCTTCGGTCAAAGCCTGGGGCAACGTGTCCCCAAAGCGTTGCACCACGGCTTGCGCGATGTCGAGCTGATCCGGGCCGCCAATGAGGAGCGCCAGGAGTTCAACCTGGCTGACCCCACCGCTGCCGACGTAGCTCAAGCGCGCCGCCGGGCGTTCGTGTAAGGGCAAAGTGTGCAAAGTTCCCATTTCAGTTCCTCCTGCATAGACTTGGTTTTCAGATGTCGCAGGAGTTTCTGCCACGTGCTCCCGTTGCAGGAGCGGCAGAAACTCCTGCAAGGGTGATGCTTGGTTTTCAGTTCAAGGGCGTGTGTCCGCCGCGATCTCGGCCAACAGCGCGTCAAACTCCGCTCGCCAGCGGGCGATGCGGCGTTCTTGCGCCGGTTGGTCGAGGCGGCTTAAGGTCAGCAGCACCCGTTCAGCACTGCTAATCCAGTGGCCCAGCAGTTGTACCTTCGCTTTGCGCGAGAAGTACGGCACTTGGGCCGCGCCGAAACTACGGAAGTAGCCCAGCGGGTAGTGCTCCGGCGGTTCACCGGGGAACACCGGGCCTAATCGCGCGCCAGTCCAGTGATCAATGATTGGCACGGGCGTGCCCGATTCCCAACCGTAACCGTGGGCATCTACTTTCGGCCAGGTGGTTTCACAGCGCGGACAGCGCACGTGCGACGGCCCGCCGTCCCAGCCGGAAGGCAAGGGTGTGGCGAAGTCGTCAGCAAAGAGCTGCGGATACACCTTCCCGCAGACGTCACATTGGATGTACAGGCGGTCGTTGTAGGTCAAGCGGTAGGGCATACGGTAGCCTCCGGTTCGGGCGTGGCCGCTTCCACCGCCCACGTCTCCCCGGTCTTGCGCCAGTGCGTACACTCGAACGTGCCCCGCAAGGCGGTGTAGTCCTTGGGGAGCGCGTACATTGCCGGCCATACGGTATACCCGTGCGCTTCCAAGTGCTCACGCACCAGGGCGCGCCAGGTCGCCACCTGATCGGCAATGGACTCTCCCGCCGCCGTCCAGGGCTGTTGCCCCTGCGGGTCGAGGTCGATCCGCACTTCGTCGGCCAGGATGACCAGTTCGTGATAAGCGTTGAATCCGGCTAACGTCAGCGTGTAGACGCGGACGAGCAGCGGACTATGGCCTTGCGTCTGGTGCGACAATAGCAGCCGCACCGGGCGGTCAGGGGATACTTCGCGTTCAAAATCAGCTAATGTTTCGACGTAGACAAGACTGACATAGGGTTTCAGGTTCATTCCAGAGTTCCTTTCAGTGCGATGCACTCAAGGGGGTCAAGCGCGCGGGCTGTGCTCTATCGGCCAGTCGTTGCCGCGCGCTGGGGCGGTAGTAGTGCCCACAATGCGGACAGCGCACACCCATCGTGTCCAATCCCGGTTGCGCCGGGTCGGACAGGGTGATGACGCTGCGTCCGTTGACATAATGCGTTACGAGTAGTACAAGGTGTTGACATTTCCGGCACGCGAGCGTGCCCATCTGCAGTTCCATTGGATACTCCTTGCTGATCGCTGACGGCTGATAGCTAACCGCTATTCCCATAGCCCAACCGCCGCAGCGCGCTGGCCGCCGCGTGGTAATCTCCGCCGTATTCCAGCAAGGCAAACACGGCGAAGGGACTGTAGGCGCGTGCGGGATCGAACGGCGGGGCATTGCTGGTGAAGACGTAGAAGCAGCGTGAGTCACGGTAGTTGTAGGTGGCGGAGTGCCCGCGCCGCTTCCCCGGTCGTCGCCAGTACGATGCCTCGTGGACGTGGCGCACGCAGCGCCAGCCGTGGCGTTCCAGCACACCCACCACGTCCCCGCGCCGGTTGTAGTCGTCGCCGGGTCGGTGGGCATTCGCGGAATAGCGCCAGGGCGTCATCGCGGTGCGCGGGGCACAGGTCAGTGGCACGCGAGAAAACTGCCGTGCGGTGTCGAGCAACGCGGCACGTTCTTCGTAGCTCAGAAACGGGATCGCGGTCAGGTCGCCCTGCAGCACAGTGTAGCCCGCGCTCGGCGGGGCCAGCACGTAGCCGCCTGCGCCGCGCGTTTCGATGAGCGTGAACTTGCCGCCCGGCTTGGCCGGGTCCACGGCCAGCTTCTGGTTGCCGCTGATCGCCGCGTCACAACGGTAGTAGACGTGGTAGCCGCCGCTCTGCGTCTGCACCAGGGGCAGTCGTGTGAGCAACGTCGCATCGTACTGCATCAGCGCCGCCACCCATTGGGCGAACAACGCCGGCGCGTCGAAGTCGATCACTTCCAGATCGCCGCTGACGCCACCGGTGATCACGGCCAGGGCGTCGGCTTGCGCCCAGGGACCGAACCAGCGCCACACCTCGAAAGGCGTGGGTGGGCGGTCCTGGTACGGCTTCCACCGGCGCAGGCGCGGTTGTTTGCGCCGCCGGTCACAGGGAATCACGGATAGTCCCGCGCGGGTGTACACCAACGCGGATGACAACAATGAGTTCATACGAGTTACCTCCTTGGGGAATGGTTACAGGTTACAGGTTGCAAGTTGCCCGTTCCGCGCGGGGTGCGGGGTCAGGGTAGGCTGGGATGCAGCGTGAGTTCCGGGGTTGGCACGCGGTAGAAGCCGGGGTTGCGGTGGATCACCGTGTCGGCCAGTGGCGTCACCAACGGACGGAGCACGGTTTGCACCGTCGCCAGGTCGGCGTTACCACGGTCGAGCGCCGTGTCCACAAACACCGCGCCCAGCACCGCCTCGAAGACGTCGCTGAGCACCGATGTCCGTTGGCGTAAGCCGCGACTGTCAGCGCGCAGGCTCAGGCGCACGGCCCAGGGTAGTTCCAGTTGCCGGGCGAAGCGCGCCAGGCTTTCGGCGCGTACCAACTCGGCGCGCAAGATGCTCATCTGCCCCGGCCCGAAGTGCGGGAAATCGCGGTAGAGCCAGTAGGTCACCGCCAGTTCCAGCACCGCGTCGCCCAGGTGTTCCAGGCGTTCGTAGTTCGGCGCGCCGGTGGAACTGTGGGTCAAGGCCAGACGGAGTAAATCAGGGTTGGCGAAGTGGTAGCCCA
>DAOLUH010000088.1:0-16035 GCA_035420085.1 Anaerolineae bacterium | reverse complement strand
CGATGCACGAGCGGTTGGGATCGCCGGGGTTGTGCGCCACGGCGCGGTACAGCAGGTGAAACTTCCCGCCGTCGTGGATCGCCGCCGCGTTGAGGACGGCGCTCTTCTCCCAGGGGACATCATGGCGCGGGGTCATGATTGGCTTGTCGCCGACGCGGTGTAAGCGCAACATAATTGCTCTCCTTATGTCAACGGATTTAATGGATGAAACGGATTCGCACACCTGACAGGTCTTCGGCAAACCGAGGGTTTGCATGACCTGTCAGGTGTGATCTTCGGGGATTGTAGCATAGATTTCGGACGTTCCAAGGCGACTGCGGGGTCTGTCATTCTGTCTGCCGTTTTCCTGCTTGTCGCTGATCTCGGATTATGATATGATAGAGACAAAAGGTGAGGAGCATCAGAAACATGCCCGAAGTCAGTCGCTTTTTCGGCATCGTTATCCGTATGTATTTCGATGAGCATTTGCCGCCGCATTTTCACGCAATTTATGCCGGGCGGGAGGTGCAGGTCGGTATTGATCCTATTCAGGTGCTTGAGGGAAAACTTTCGCGCCGTGCAGTTTCTATGGTGATAGAATGGGCAGCCTTGCATCAGCGGGAATTGATGTCCAACTGGGAACGGTTGAGATGTAACCAATCGGTTGTGCAGATTGAGCCGTTGGATTAGGAGGGCTTATGTTTCCCAGAGTCAAACAGGTTCGCTATCTTGGCGATTATCGCCTGGAGCTAGGTTTTGCGGATGGCGTCGTTGGCGAACTCGACTTTGCAGCGCGAGTTGTGGGACGTGGAGGCATGTTTGCGCCGTTGGAGGATGTGGAGTTTTTCAAGCAGGTGCAGGTTGATCCAGAGGCCGGAACGATTGTGTGGCCTAACGGTGTGGATTTATGCCCGGATGTGCTGTATAGCCAGGTGACCGGCAAACCAATCCATTCTGAGCGGAAGGCGCAAACGCGCACCTCCCGCCCGAAGCGCGCCCGGCAACTTATGCCTGCAAATCCCTCGGTACCCGTTCAACCGCTGTAGGGCGAATTGCCAATTCGCCCTACAGGCCGGACGCGATCTGGAAATCGCGGCTACATGACTTCTCGCAAAAACTGCCCCGTATAACTCTCCGCCACGCGCGCCACGTCCTCCGGTGTCCCCTCGGCGATGATGTAGCCGCCCGTATCGCCGCCCTCCGGCCCCAGGTCGAGAATCCAGTCGGCGTCGCGGATCACGTCCAGGTTGTGCTCGATGACGACGATGGTGTTTCCCACGTCCACCAGCCCGTGCAGCACATTGAGCAACTGCGCCACGTCCGCGGCGTGCAGGCCGGTGGTCGGTTCGTCGAGCAGGTAGAGTGTGCGTCCGTTGGACGTGCGCCCGGTGGCTTTGCGGCTCAATTCCTTCGCCAGCTTGACGCGCTGCGCTTCGCCGCCGCTCAACGTCGTCGCCGGTTGGCCGAGTTTGAGGTAGCCCAGCCCCACATCCGTCATCAGTGCGAGGCGACTGTAGGCTGCCGGGACGTCGGCAAACAACTCGGCGGCCTCGGCGATGGACATCTCCAGCACGTCGGTGATGGTGCGCCCGCGATAGGTCACGTCCAGCACCTCGCGCTTGAAACGCTTGCCGTGGCAGGCCGGACAGCGCACCTCCACGTCCGGCAAAAAGTGCATGTTGACCGTCAACGTTCCTGCGCCCTGGCAGCGCTCGCAGCGCCCACCCGGCGTGTTGAACGAGAAATGCGCTGCCGTCAGCCCGCGCGCCTGCGCCTCCACCGTCTCGGCGAAGGTCTGGCGGATGGGCGTGAAGCTGTCGGTGTACGTCGCCGCGTTGGAGCGCGTGGTGCGCCCGATGGCGGATTGGTCCAGCGTGATGACTTTGTCCAGGTGTTCCCAGCCGGTGATCGCCAGATGCTCGCCCGGCGGATCGCCCGCGCCGTAGAACCGCTGGCGCGCCGCCCGGTCGAGGATGTCGAGCATCAGAGACGACTTGCCGGAGCCGGAGACGCCCGTCACCGCGATGAGCAGGCCGAGCGGCAGCGTCGCCGTGACGTTCTTGAGGTTGTGTTCGCGTGCGCCGTGGATGACGAGCTGTTTGCCGTTCCCACGCCGTCGCGTCCGCGCGGGGAGCGTTTCGCGCCCGGAGAGCCAGCGCCCGGTCGCCGTATCGGCCTGCGCCACTTCGTCCGGCGTCCCCACGGCGACGACTTCCCCGCCGAACGTCCCCGCGCCCGGTCCCATGTCAATCACGTAATCGGCGGCGCGCACCATGTCCAGGTCGTGTTCGATGACCAGGACGGTGTTGCCCAGGTCGCGCAGTTGGCGCAGCACGCGGATGAGGCGGTGCGTGTCGCGCTGGTGCAGGCCGATGGTCGGTTCGTCGAGGACGTAGAGCACGCCGGTCAGCCCGGAGCCGAGCAGGGAGGCCAGTCTCAGTCGCTGCGCTTCGCCGGCGGAGAGGGTGGGGGCGCCGCGCAGGAGCGTGAGGTAGCCGGCGCCCACGTCCACCAGACGGCGCACGCGCGCGCGCAGGTCGTCGAGGATCGGCGTGATGATGGCCTGCTCTTCCGCCGTTACGATGGCGGGCAGCCGCTCCAGCCACGTCGCCAGTTCGGTGAGCGGGAGCCGCGAGAGGTCGAGGATGGTCTGCCCGTCCACGGTGACGGCGCGGCTTTCGGGGCGCAGCCGATCGCCGTGGCAATCGGGGCAGGTCTGCGTGATGAGGAGGTGTTCCAGGTCGTCGCGGCTGTCGGGATTGCGGGCGTGGTCGGCGTAGCGGCGCATCAGGCCGGTGACGATACCCTCGAAGTTGCCCTGGCCCACGTTCATTGGCGGTTTCGTATCGGGGAAGTGCTGCCGGAACGCTGCGCCGTAGGTCCCGTAGAGCAGCAGGTCGCGCTGGGCCGGGCCGAGCGTCTCGATGGGCGTGTGCAGGTCGAAGTCGAAGCCGTAGTACTGCCCGGCGTGTTGCAACGTCTGCCCGTAGTACTGCGCTTGCACTTTGTTCCATATCAACACGCCACCCTCGGCGACGCTGCGCTGTGGATCGATCAGTTGGCTCAGGTTGGGCTGGCGTGTCGTCCCCAGACCGGTACAGGTGGGGCATGCGCCCGCCGGTTTGTTGAAGGAGAAGTGCGCCATACCCAGTTCCGGCACGGGCGCGCCGCAGTGCGGGCAGGGGTAAGTCTCGCTCAGGTCGAGCGTGTCGCCGGCGTCTTCCATGCCGCCGTTGGCCTCGTTGTCCCACGCTTCGGAAGTGGAGGGTGGCACATCCTTGCCGCAGGTGGGGCAGGGGCGGTGTCCCATGCGGGCGAAGAGGACGCGCAGGTAGGTGTAGACTTCCGTGGCGGTGCCGACGGTGGATCGCGGACTGCGGTTGGTGTTGCGCTGATCCACGCTGATGGACGGCGACAGTCCCGTGATGCCGTCAATGGGCGGTTTGCTGAAGTATTCCACCATGCCCAGCGACTCCATATACTGGCGCTGTCCTTCCTGGTACAGGATGTCGAACGCCAGCGTGGATTTGCCGGAACCGGAAAGCCCGGTCAGCACCACCAGTTGGTTCTTGGGGATGCTCACCGTGACGTTTTTTAAATTGTGCAGCCGCGCGCCTTTGACTGTGATTGTGTTGTGCATTGTGTCCTCCATAGTAATGTTGGTAGACGGTAGACCGTAGACGGTAGACGGGGGCTTTGTCAAGCAAGCCCTGTCTCTACTGTCTACCGTTTACTGTCTACTGTCATTATACAACCCTTGTGCGCATGTGGAGGGTTACGCACGAACACCCCGGGATGATTTCCGGGGTGTTCGTATGGGGGTTGGGGTCGTTGGAATTATGCCGTCTGTGCGGCGCGTTGTTCAAGCCATTGACCGACTTGCACAAAAGTGCAGCCGAGTTGGTGGAGAAATTGGTGGGGTTGTCGGTTGGGCATATTAAGGTATTTGGCGCTTGAGTTGTTCAGCAGACGCTGTGTCGCCGCTTGTTTAAGCGCATCCTGCTGCCACTGGATGGCCGTTTCCCTCAGCACATAGGTGTTCAAACCGAGGTTTTCCATCATATCCTCCTGACAAAATTGTTATGACGGATGGGGCGGAAGGAAACCCCATCCGTCTGATCATATTTTAGTGTAACGCAGCGAGGAGTTTGGCGGCATCCTCAGGCGTAAGTTGACCTTCCTGTACCATACGCAACACCTGCAGGCGTTCCTCGCGCAACTCGTCCGCGGTGTGGGCCGGAGCCTCGGGCGCTTCCGGTGGCGTGGGCGGTGTTGGTGGGGTGGGTGCGGTCGGTGGCGTGGGCGGTTCGGGCGGCGTGGGATACCCACTGGCGCGCTGCCAACGGCGCTCGGCGTGCTCGGCGCGCATGCGGGCGCGTTCGGCTTCGCGTTCGGCGGCGCGGCGGGCGCGTTCGGCTTCGCGTTCCGCAGCCTGCTGCGCTTTCTCGGCGATGCGTTCGGCGGCTTGCTGTGCTTTCTCGGCGGCGCGTTCGATGTGGATGCGGATGCGGTCGCCGTCGATGTGGCGCAGGCCCTCTTGCAGACCGGCTTCCAGTCCGGCCATGGCCTGGGCGACGCGCGCTTCGATCATCGGGCCGAGGTCGTTCAGAGCGTCGAGGAAGCTGAGGTCGATGTTGAAGTCGAAATCGAAGTCCCCGCCATAGTCCTCCTCCATTCCGGCGACCTTGAGGACCACCCGCCCGCCGACCTGCGCCTTGATGAGAGCCGCGCCCTCACCCAACGTCGCAGTGGTCTTGCCACCTTCCTGGTGCAGAACCAGGTCGGGGATGTTGGCGCGCACGCCCCCGCCAGCTTGTAGCTCGAAGCGCACGTTGGCGTCTTCGGGCAGGTGGACGATGAGGTCACTGCCCGCGCGCACGATGTACTCCATATCCGGTGCGAAGGGAGGCCCCAGGCGCACGTCCGCACCGGCACCTTCGAGCGCCAGCCCCTGAGCCAGACCCTCGGCGCGCAGATCGCCGCCGACGCTACCGATTGAGACTTCGCCGGCCACATTCTTGATGCGCGCATTGCCGGCCACCGATGTGACGGCGACATTCTCCTCCGCGTTTTCGACGCGCAAGTTGCCGTAGACGCGCTGCAGGGTGAGCGAGCCGATGTCCGACAGCGTCGCGTTGCCGTTGACCGTGTCGATGATGAGATCGCCGCCTACACCGTCCAGCTTGAGGTTGCCGCGCACTGCCTTGAGCGTCAAATCGACGTTGCCTGGGCAGGTCAGCCGGCAATTCCCGTAGGTCTCGATGACCAATGCGCCGTCCTCCTGGACGATGACGGCTTCCTCCTCTGGGCCTGGGGTCTTGACGATGAGAGCGCCTTCATCTCCGCTCTCGACCGTCAGGTTCCCCCGGCACTCAGCGACGACAATATGGGTTCCTTCTGTGATTTCAAACGTTTGGGTTGTCATTGCTTTTTTCTCCTTTTTTAGATTTCTTCAAGAAGCTGGAGGGCCTCTTCCAGGCTGATTTCCTGACGGGCGAGGCGATCCAGAATCTCTTGATGTTGAGCCGCGTTTGCAGCCGGTGCGGGTGGAACCGGTTGAGCCAGCGGGACGGCAGGGAGGGGTGTCGCCGGTGCGGCGGCGACGCGTTCGCGCTTCAACGCGCGGATGATCTCATCCAGGCGGTTGCGTACGGTGGGGTAGGAGATACCAAGTTCGTCCTGCACGCAGTTGAGCTTGCCCTCGCAGAGCAAGAAAATCTCGACGAAAGCGCGCTGCTCCGGGATGAGCTGCGAGAGGCGGTCCATTTCGAAGTGACCGCGAATCTCTGCGCCGCAGGTGCGGCAGACCAATTGACTGACGTGTAAATCATCGTGACAGACTGGACATTCGGTCGGAACTGGGTACATTGTTTCATCTCCTTTATAATTTTAAGCTCTATATTGATAATTATAATATATAACTTAATTTTGTCAATAGTTTTACGAGGGATTTTTCTCGAAAAACACTGTTGCGATGGTTTGACCGAGATTGGCTGAAATACAAAACAGCCTCAGAGTCAATCTGAGGCTGTTTCATAGTTGACAGATGGCAACGCTTAAGAAATTTGTGTTAGTATCTCATCAAGCACATGCGCCAACGTAGGGGGCTCGGAGAACTCGATTCGGTCCGGGGTGTGTTTGTGATCTGCATAGGGTAGCATTGGACGATGGGCAGCATTGTCATAGCGGAAAATCAGTGCGGTTTCAGCCGTCTGGTAATGATAAGCATACGTTAGTCGAGGCTCAAATTGAGTCAGGTCAATGTATTCACGAAAGTGCAAGGTACTGGCATCTCGAAATTCCAATCGTCCGGTGATTAGTCCACGAATTGCGGAGCGTTGATCCACTTCTAGCTCGAAGCTGACGATATCATCTGCCGACAATGCATTGTCAAGCAGATTTCGGATTGCATAACTGTACTCAAGGAAGTCGGTAGTGGGCATATTCAAGTTCTGCCAGTTCAGCTTTCAACCCTTGCAAAAGTTGCGCTTCGCCCGCCCATTCCACGTACTCAATGTCACCGTTATTAAGATCTTCAGCCGTCATCTTTTCAAGAAAATGCGAGGTGTTAACGACGTAGCGATCTTCAAATTGCTTGAGACGGCGCTGCGTGCGTGCGATGTTGGCCTTGAGCCTACGCTTTTGGGACTCAATGGCCTGGATAATCGCTTGTGCGCCTTGTTCTGCTCTTAACTCGATCACCATTTCGACAGTCATCGCCTGCTCTCTTTCTCAAAATGCTTGTTGTTACCTCAATTATAGTATAAGATTACCATAATCAAAATGGCTAAAAGGGACTTTTGATGGATGTTGTGTACGCAATCGAAAACCTGACCAAGTTTTACCCCAAGCAAACCTCTCCGGCGAACAATAACATCTCGTTTGAGATCCGCCAGGGCGAGATTTTTGGCTTCTTGGGCGACAACGGCGCTGGCAAGACGACGCTGGTGCGGCAGATGGTGAACCTGTTGCGTCCAACGTCAGGGTGCGTTACCTTGCTCGGCAAGCCCGTCGTCGGCGATCCGCAGCACGTGGCGGCGCACGTCGGTTATATGCCGCAGATGGCGCACGCGCTCAACAATATGGCGGTTGGAGAGGCGCTGTACTTCACGGCGCACTTACGTGGGATGAGTCGCGCCGACGCCCTCCGCGAGCGCGACGCGCTGCTCGAACTGTGGCAGATGGGCGCGCTGCGCGACAAATACAGCACGCGGCTCTCCGGCGGCGAGCGGCGACTGCTGCGGCTGGCGGTTGCTATGGCAGGGCGGATGCCCGTGCTCATCCTCGACGAGCCGACGAACGAGCTGGCGCCGCAGCGCCGCCGTCTGGTGTGGGACGTGCTCAGCCAGATCAACCGCGAGCGCGGCACGACGATCCTCTTCATCACCCACGATGCGATTGAGGCGGAGAAGGTCATCCAGCGCGTGGGCATCATGCGTGCGGGCGAACTGGTCGCCGTGGGCCGACCCGGCGATCTCAAACGGCACATCGACCAAAAGTTGCGCCTGGAACTCTTCTTCGCGCCCGATGCGCCGCCACAGCTTCCCGCTGGATTGACGCCCCATGAGCTACAGCCGGGTCACTGGATCGCCCTCATCGAGCGCCGCGAGGCGAGCGCCCTGCTGGAACGCCTCGATTTGGAAGGACTGGATGATTTTCGCTTGTATTCACCCACGTTGGAGGACCTTTATGTCCACTATGCCGCTTGACCGTCGCGGGCAGCCCATCCTCGTGCAGTGGTGGGACCTGTTCCGGATGGAATTGACCAACTGGCGCTGGAGCTGGCGCGGGTCGCTGTTGCAGGGGACAATCACGCCGATCTTCAGCCTCCTGGCGCTCGGCTTCTTCGCCCGTGATTCGGGCCGCGAGGCGCTGCTGTACGTCGTGACGGGCAACATCGTCGTGAGTCTCTTGTTCGGGACGATGACGAGTGTGGAGAGCAGGGTCTCGTGGTTGCGCTTTCAGGGCGGCCTGGACTACGTCGCCACGCTGCCGGTGCGCCGCTCGGCGTTCGTGCTGGCGATGGTCGCCGCGTTTTTGCTGCTCTCGCTGCCCTCGGTGGTCATCACGGCGGTGCTGGGGCCACTGCTGCTCGGCGCGCCGGTTCACATTCACCCGCTGATTCTGCTGGTGATCCCCTGCTGTACCGCGCCATTGGCCGGGGTGGGGGCCGCGTTGGGGATGACCGGCCGCACGCAGCAAGCATCGGGCAATCTCACGTTCCTGCTCATGCTGGTGATGACGGCGCTCGGCCCGGTCATCGTCCCGCCTGACAGGTTGCCCGGCTTTATGGTGTTCCTGGGCCGCTTCAGCCCGGCGACCTATGCTGCGTCGGCTTTGCGCCAGGTGATGGTTGGCCCGGTGACGATGCGTCTGCTTGTTGACTTGCTCGTGCTCTGTGCCGTCACCGCCGCTTCGATGGCGTGGGTTGGCTGGCGCATGGGACGGCAGGAAGAGTGAGGAAGCAACTGTGCCCGTGTTCTCAGGGAAAAGCTAATGGTTTCTCCACGGCATGTGCTATAATGACAGGTAGAACCAGGGGACGCTTACAGGAAGCGGGAAACCTTTACCGTTATTCTGCGTTGTCGCGAACTGCACACTCCGTGTGACCCGCCCCAATATCCATAATGGAGCCGCTACGTTCTGAACTATCATTTCAAAAAACAAGTGAAGGAGGTATTGCGATGAAGCTTGTAGGACATCCAAAACGCTAGCGTTGCATTTCTTCTCTGGTCGTCATGGTGGCCCTCCTCTTAAGCCGATGGGCCGTTCCGGTCTACCCTGCACAAGCTGCGGAGGTTCCTGTGCAGTCAAAAAGCATATCGCCGCTCGGTGTCGCACCAAATGCGATGCTGAACGAAGCTCCCAACGTACCGGGTAACCCCACGCCTGCCAATGGCGCAACCTATGTGCTGACCACGACCACACTTTCCTGGAGCGGCGGCGACCCCGATGGCGGCCCTGTCACCTATACTGTGTCTTTCGGCACGCACGATGCATTAGCCGTTGTGGACAGCAATGTCACAACGACCACTTACGACCCTGGCTCGCTCGACTATAACCTGACGTACTATTGGCAAATCACGGCCACGGATGGTTTGAGCACCACCGTTGGTCCGCTGTGGTCTTTCTCGACGGAAAGTGATCCAGCGATCTGCACGCTTTATGCCAGCACTGATACGCCTATGCCGTTGGAGGATGATGGGGTGGTAACCTCGACGCTGACTGTGGCTGACAATTACATTGTTGGCGATGTGAACGTGACACTAAATATCAGCCACACCTGGGACGCTGATTTGGAAATGACCCTGATTTCTCCTGATGACACACGCAGTACACTTATCTACAAAATCGGCGTGGGTGGCCAAGGGTTCTTCGGCACCATGCTGGACGATGAGGCGGATACGCATATTTGGTTTGGCACGCCGCCCTATACAGGTCGCTTTCGCCCTTATGAAGACTTCGGGGCTTTCATAACGAAAAGAAGTAATGGCATCTGGCGGCTTGAGATTGTTGATCATGCGGCTGGCGATACCGGCATCCTCGAAGGCTGGCAGCTCGAACTTTGCTCCATGGAAATGACGAACCGTGCTCCTTTCACACCGAGCGGTCCCTGGCCTCCCGATGGCGCGATCGATATTCCGACGACATTGACGCTCTCTTGGACCGGTGGGGATCCGGATGGGAACATCGTCACTTACACTGTGGCTCTAGGGACGACAACTCCGCCGCCCGTTGTAGGCGTCAATGTGACGACAACGACCTATACCCCAGCGTCGTTGAGCGCGCAGACCGTCTATACCTGGTATATCGCGGCCACAGACGGCTTCAGCACCACGGTCGGCCCGCTCTGGTCCTTCACGACCGCGCCACTGTCACCGGTTAGCTTCAGCAAGACCGGCCCAACCAATGGCGAGACCGGCGTCTCCACTGCGCCCACGTTGACTTGGGAGCCTAGCAGTGGTGCTGTATCGTATGAATACTGTTACAGTTCAATCGCTCCTACCTGCCCTGACGATGTGTGGACTTCAACAGGAGTGAGTACCAGTGTGGCGCTCACCGGTCTGCTCGACGGAACGATCTACCACTGGCAAGTCCGCGCGGTCAATACTGGCGGTACGACTGCGGCCAATGACGGAACGTGGTGGTCGTTCACCACGGCCAATATCAACAACCCGCCCCTCTTTACCAGCACACCGGTGACGACCGTGATGGAGGGCGACCCATACACTTACACGGTGACCGTCGACGATCCCGACCTCATCTGGGGTGACGTATTGACCATAACGGCGCCGACACTTCCGGCGTGGTTGACCTTCACCGTGCAAGGCGAGGTCACGGCGACGCTCACCGGCACGCCGACGAGTGCCGAGGTGGGTACCCATGCTGTCGTGCTGCACGTCACCGATAGCGAGGGATTGATGGATATCCAGGCGTTCACGATCACCGTTGCTTTTATCAACGACGCGCCCTTCTTCACCAGCACCCCGGTGACAACCGCCACGCAGAACGTGCTGTACACATACTCGATCACGGCCGATGATCCTGATCTAGCTCTGGGCGATGCGTTGACCCTCACCGCGCCGACGCGTCCCGCCTGGCTGACCCTCGCCGATCATGGTGATGGCACGGCAACACTCTCCGGCACGCCTCCCGAAACTGCCGTGGGCGACCATGCGGTTGTCCTGTATGTCACCGATCGAGGGGGGATGCAGGACACACAAGCGTTCACGGTCACCGTCGCCAACGTCAACGACGCACCCTTCTTCACCAGCACGCCGGTAACGGTTACTCGACCGGGGGCGCTCTACACCTATACCGTCACCGCCGACGATCCCGATCTGGATTGGGGTGACGTGCTGACCATTACCGCGCCGATGTGCCCCGCCTGGCTGACGCTCACCGATCACGGCGACGGCACGGCCTTGCTGACCGGCATGCCGACTGCCACCGACGGGGGCGAGCACGCCGTCCAACTGCGCGTCACCGATAGCGCCGGTTTGATGGCCACACAGACCTTCACGATCACGGTCCCATATCAAATCTATTTGCCGCTGGTGCTGAGGAATGCGCCGTAACTGGCGCTGACGTTCCGAGCAATACGCATGGAGGCGGATGTCTGCTTCCATGCTTTTTTATCCCCCGGACACGTGATCGCCAATCCATCTGTTACACAACTGCAACAAAGAACTTATGTTTTCCCGGCTGCTTTGTTATATAATTAACGTATGATAGCAGTACCGATGGGTGATGACAGCTCATATACTTGTGGTTGCTTCATCATTATGCTTACTACCCTCATCATTCCTCCAAAAAACCTGAGCAGTCATCCAGTATAGGTACGACTTATATTCCTCAGGTCATACAAACGTTTGAGCAGTCATCCAGTATAGGTACGACTTATATTCCTCAGGTCATACAAACGTTAATGTAAGGAGGTGCTACGATGAGATGGACAGGCGATTCTGGACGATGGCTTAGACTGTGTGCTCTACTGACTCTGTTGGGATTGTTCTTCGGTCATTTCTCTCTCCCCGTCACTCCGGTCAATGCTGGCATTGCCCCAACCCTTTTCGCTTCTCCTACAGAACCGGGGCGTGCGGACGTGCCGGACAGCGTGGAGATGGCGGACCCTCAGGCGCAAATGGGGCCATTCCTCAATGATTACCTGGTGCCTGCCGGCGTCCTGGAGGCTTCGCCTGCTGCGGTGCAGGAAATCAGCGGCGCGAATCCCTGGATTTGGATCCTGTGCAAGTTCTCGGACTACCCGGGCGAGCCTGTGTCACTTTCCTATGTCGAAACGATGAGCAATACTTTGAACACCTACTTCCAGGAGGTGTCGTACGGCAAAGCCAACCTCAACGGCAGCGATGTGGTCGGCTGGTACACGCTTCCAAATCCACTCTCCTATTATCAAAGCGGCACGACGTATGAGAACCTGACGCGGCTTGCCCAGGATTGCACCGCTGCTGCCGACGCCGACGTCTACTTCCCGGATTTTTACGGCTTGAATCTCATGTTCAATGCCCGACCCAGTACAAGCTATGCCGGGATTACTACACAGATCAATATGACGCTAGATGGCCAACAACGCTGGTGGCCCAGCGTCGTCATCGGTGACAATACAACGGGTTATTTTAACCTGGCGCTCAATGCGCACGAGATGTACCACGGCTTTGGTCTGGGCCACTCTGCTGTGCGCGATGCGAATTGGGCTGTCACGGATGTCAATCAGTGGGACCCGGTGGGTATCGTTGCGTGTATGTTCGGTGATTGTAATCCCCACCACATTCCCGCGCCGCAGAAGGATGAATTGGGCTGGATAGACGCCGACAAAATTTACACCGCCACCCTGGCGAACCAAACGATCACCCTGGAAGCCCTGGCGCTGCCGCAAACGAACAACTACCTGATGGCGAAGATCCCGCTGGGCAGGGATAATTTCTACACCCTCGAAGCCCGTCGCCCGGCAGGTGCCGATAGCAAAGTGCCCGGCGCGGCGGTCATCATTCACGAGGTGGATTGGTCGCCGCCCTGTGCGCCAGGCGACACTTCCTGCCCTAACGGTTACATCCGCCTCGTGCCTGTGCCGGGCCTGGCTGATCCGTCAGGAACGGGGGCGATGTGGACCGTTGGGCGTGTCTTCAGCGACACAACCCGCGGTGTCACAGTCACTGTGGTCGCTTCGACCACGACCGGCTTCCAGGTGCAGATCGAAACCCGCCCGGCTGTGAACACGATCCTCTATGTAGACCATGATGCCACCGGCGCCAACAACGGCACATCCTGGACAGATGCTTTCACCGACTTGCAGGATGCGTTGAGCGCTGCCGCGCCTTCCGGATTGGACACCGTTGAGATCTGGGTGGCGGAAGGCACGTACAAGCCCACTGACGGCGTGAGCCGCACGGTCAGCTTCCAGTTGAAAGACAGCGTCTCGATCTATGGCGGCTTTGCGGGTACGGAAACACTCCGCAGTCAGCGCGACGTCGCGGCCCATCCCACCATCCTGAGCGGCGACCTGCAGGACAACGACAACGCCACCATTGACCCGGCTGAGCCGACCCGCGCCGACAACAGCTACCACGTCGTGCGCGACGCCGGTGGTACGGCTTTCAGTGTCCTGGATGGCTTCATCATCACGGGCGGCAACGCGAATGGGTCGGCGACGGATAATTCGGACCGCGGCGGCGGCATACTCACCGAAGGCGAGGGGGCGCTGCTATCTAATCTGACCCTCAAGCACAATACGGCCACCCGTGGTGGTGGGCTGGGCAACTACGGCGGTGTCCCCACGCTGGACAATGTGACGTTCTTGGGCAATAAGGTCAGCCTTTACGGCGGAGGAATGTACAGTTACGCATTTGATCCTGTCGAGCTGACCAATGTGGCTTTCCTCGGCAATAAGGCGGGCAATGGCGGTGGCTTATACGCAACGTCCGGGCCTGCGCTGACGTTGATCAACGCCGTTTTCAGCGGCAATGCAGCCGACTATAGTGGCGGTGGAATCTTCAACAATGTCACGTTACTGACGCTCGTTAATGCGACGTTCAGTGCGAACACGGCGACCTTCTATGCCGATAGCCGGGGCGGTGGATTGAGTAACTACAGCGGCAATACCGTTGCCATTGCGAACAATATCTTTTGGGGCAATCAAGCGCCCATCAGTCCACTCATCTACAATGAGGGAACCGTCACGGTCAATTACAGCTTGATGCAGGGTGGCGTCTACACTGGAACCGGCAACATCAGCAGCGACCCCCTGTTCCTCGATGCCAATGGCGCCGACAACGTCACCGGCACGGCGGATGATGACCTGCGGCTGCAAAACACTTCCCCGGCCATTGACGCCGGTGACAACGACGCGGTGCCGGCCGGCATCACCACCGATCTGGACGGCGCCCCGCGCTTCGTGAACCATCCGCAGCCCGATACCGGCCACGGCACGCCGCCGATTGTGGATATGGGGGCGTATGAAACCGCGAAACCGACCAACCATGCCCCCAACACGCCATCCAACCCCTGGCCTTCCAACGGCGCGACAAGTATTCCCACAACTATGGCGCTCTCCTGGGATGGCGGCGACCCGGACGGCGACCCCGTCACCTACACCGTGGCCTTCGGGACGAGCAGCCCGCCGCCTGTGGTGGATAGCAGCGTCACGATCACCAGCTACAACCCCGGCCCGCTCGGCTACAGCCTGACCTACTACTGGCAGATCACCGCCACCGACGGTCTGAGCACGACCGGCGGCCCGCTCTGGTCCTTCACCACCGCGGCGATGCCGCCGGGTGCGTTTGGGAAGAGCAGTCCGGGCAATGGCGCGACCGACGTCTCGACTTCGCCCACACTCTCGTGGAATGCCAGCACTGACGCGTCGGCGTATGAATACTGCTACGACACGACCAATAACGATACTTGTGATGGTTCGTGGACGTCCACGGGTACGAACACCAGCGCGGCGCTTTCGGGCCTGAGCAACAACACCACCTACTACTGGCAGGCGCGGGCGGTCAACGCGGGCGGTACGACGTATGCCAACGACGGGGCATGGTGGTCATTCACGACCATCGTGGCGCCGCCGGGTGCGTTCAACAAGACCGGCCCGGCCAATGGGATAACCGGCATCTCGATCTCGCCTACGCTTTCCTGGGGCGCTAGCAGCGGTGCGGCCTCGTATGAGTATTGCTACGACACGACGGATAATGCCACCTGTGATGGGGCATGGACATCGGTGGGGGGGAACACCAGCGTTGGTCTCTCTGGGTTACTCACCGACACCACTTACTCTTGGCAGACCCGCGCGGTCAACGCGGGTGGGACAACTTACGCCGACAGCGGGACATGGTGGTCCTTCACCACCACAGACGGGACCGTGGTCAACCATGCCCCGAATACCCCCTCTGACCCTGACCCTGCTAACGGTGCAACGGGAGTGATGACCACGACCACGCTCACCTGGAGCGGCGGCGACCCGGACGGCGATCCGGTTACCTATACCGTAGCCTTCGGGACGAGTAGCACACCACCTGTCGTCGGCAACGTGACGATGGCCAGCTACAACCCAGGCGCGCTGGCTGAAGGCACGCTCTATTACTGGCGCATCACGGCGACCGACGGGATGAGCACTACCGTTGGTCCGCTCTGGTCGTTCACCACCGTTGGGGGGAATTACTACATTTATCTGCCGCTTGTGTTGCGGAATTACAGTGACCAACCTCAACGTCTGATTGTCTTCGAAGCGTTCTTGAGCCTCACTTGCGGTTTTTGTCAGGCTGCGGCGCCTATCATTGACGATCAACTTGTGCCTGAATATGCCGGCCGTCCCGTGCTCTTCCTGGAACACAATGTCGATGTCAACACGCCGCGTCGGACGCGCTGGTGGGATGGGTGGGCCATCGGTGGAACGGTCGGCTACCCGCTGGTGATGACCGACAGTGGCAACCAGGTGGCCGAACGCCTCACCAGCGGCACCGACTTCTACACGGTCTACAAAATAATGGTGGACGCGGCGCTGGCTGCGCCGGAAGGCCAGGCCGATATCCAGGCTAACGCCGTCCGCACAGGCGATGTGGTCAATTTCACGATCAACGTCACCAACCGGGGCAGCGTAACGCTCGGCCCGGGCAACAGCGCGACTGTATGGGTGCTGGTCTACGAACAATCGGCCAGTGGCCCTGTTGCCGACGGTTTGACACAACGTTACGTGCGCGCCCAGGTTTCACAGGCGCTGAGTACCAACCTGGCCCCGAATGGCAGCGCGCAGTACGTTTTGACGGTGAACACGCTCAGTGGGGTGGATTGGAGCACAATGCACGCTGTGGTCATTGTGGATTACAAACCCAATCCTGCCCAGCGTCCTTACGACACTTATCAGGCGGTGGCCGTCGAGATTCCATAGCGAGTTCGATGCGGTCAGCTTGACGCGCTTGCGTATCGCCTGAGACCTGTCCGAAACAGGGCTGTCGCGCCGGCGAAGAACGCCAACGCCAGCGCGACGGCGCCCGCGAGCATCCCCTCCGGTAACTCGCCGCTGAGCGCCTGTGCGGGGATCGT
>DAOLUH010000087.1:0-17817 GCA_035420085.1 Anaerolineae bacterium | reverse complement strand
GTACTGAGGTAATATACAGTGCTTTCACGATACCCTCCTCAAATAGCCGTTGGAACGTTGGAACGTTGTTTCGAAATTACCGGCGGACGTTGCGACCTTCGACTTTCTCATCGAAGCGGAACGACAGCGAGATTTCGCCGCCTTCATATTCGGTATGGAGAACGCAGCCGCTGCGCTGGAAGACCCGCATCATCGCCATATTCCCGGCGATCACATTGGCGCGGAAGCCGTGGAGACCCCGTTCCCGAGCGATGCGCGTCAGGAAATGGAGCAAGTGCGTGCCGATCCCCTTGCGCTGGTGCTCATCCATCACGGAGAAAGCGATCTCGGCCATATTCTCGTTGTAATCCATCATCCAGTGTCCGGCCGCCACAATCGGCGCGGTGTCGGATGTGCCCAACGTCGCCACGATGCCCATGTGGCGGTCGTAATCCGCGGCCACCATTTCCTGCGCCAGCTCGTGCGGGAAGTCGCGGCGCACCTGGAAGAAGCGCAGGTACACCGAACGCTCGGACAGTTTATAGAGATATTCCTGGAACAGGCGCTCGTCGCTGGGCTTGACCGGGCGGAAGAACAGCTCCAGATCGCCAAACTTCTCGGTGTGTTCCATCTCCACAGGATAGACCGTCTCGGGGATGATCTGGTCTTCGTAGAGGTATTTCATCTTCTTGGCTTCGGCCAGCAATTGCTCGCGGAACTTGGGATGTGCGATCTGGATCAGGGCCACGGCGCGCTCGCGCAGGCTCTTGCCGTGCAGATAGGCCACGCCGTACTCTGTGGCGATGTAGTGGACGTTGCCGCGCGTCGTCACCACGCCGGCGCCCTCGCTGAGGCTTGGCACAATGCGCGAAACTGTGCCGTTCGGCGTCTCAGCGGTCGAAGGGATGGCGATGATCGGTTTCCCCTGGCGCGACATCGAAGCGCCGCGCATAAAGTCGGCCTGCCCGCCGATGCCGCTGTATATCTGGTGGCCGATGGAATCCGCGCAGACCTGCCCGGTGATATCCACCTGCAGCGCCGTGTTGATCGCAATCATCTTGTCATTCTTGGCGATATTGGACGGCAGCGAGTTGTAATCAATGGGGTGGAACTCGAACATCGGGTTGTTGTCCACATAATCGTACAGCTTGCGCGTGCCCACACAGAAAGCGGCTAGAATTTTTCCCGCGTGAAAGGTCTTGCGCCGGTTGGTCACAACGCCGGCTTCGATCAAGTCAATGAGGCCATCGGAGAACATTTCCGTGTGGACGCCCAAATCTTTCTTTTCCATCAGGCCGTACAGGATGGCGTTGGGCACGCGCCCAATCCCCACCTGGATCGTGGAGCCGTTCTCGATCAGGCGCGTCACGTGCCGGGCGATCTGAAGCGCCACCGCATCCGGTGGCGCCGGTGGGATTTCCAACAGCGGTTCATTGTGCTCCACAAAGTAGTCAATGTCTTCGACGTGGATGAAACTATCGCCGAGGGTGCGCGGCATTTGCGGGTTGACCTGCGCGATCACGATGCTGGCCGTCTCGGCGGCGGCCTTGACCGCTTCCACCGACACGCCAAGCGAGCAGAAGCCGAATTTGTCGGGCGGCGTCACCTGAATGAGCGCCGCATCCAGGGGCATCCGACCACTGTAGAACAAGCCGGGGATTTCGGACAGGAAAATGGGGGTGTAGTCGGCCAACCCTTCCGCCGTCGCCGTGCGCACGCCCGGCCCCACAAAGAACGAGTTGTGACGGAAGTGGCGGTCGTAAACTTTCTGGACGTGGGGTGCTGCGCCAAGCGTCAGCATATGCACGACTTCCACATCGTTAAGCCGGTTGCCTTCGGCGCCTAATTTGACCAGTTCTTCCAACAGATACTGCGGCACACCGCCGGCCGGGCCGAGAAAAATGCGGCTGCCGCTGCGAATCTTGAGCAGCGCCTCGCGCGCGCTCACCGACCGCTCAGTATAAAGTTTGTTCCAATTCGCCATGACTGGCATAGTTCATCTCCTTACATAAGCTATTAGCAATCAGCCATCAGCGGTCAGCCACAAAGTCAAAGGCTGATTCGCGCGCGAATCTTCGCGCTAAAGCTGACAACTACGCAGAGGCTTTCGCGGCCTGGGGCGGTTTGACGAACCACCCGATCACCGCCGCCGCCAAACAGGCCACGCCGCAAATGATAAAGACGGTCAGCCAGCCTTGCAGACCCGCGCCGCTTTTCAGGCTGGCGTCGCGCAACGTGCCGGCCAGGATGGGGCCGAGGATGCCCCCGACGCCATAGGCCGTGAAGACCCAGCCGTAGTTGCGGCCCAGGTTCTTCGCGCCAAACATGTCCGACGTCGCCAGCGGGAACAGCGCGAAGTTGCCCCCGAAGTTGAAGCCAATCAACATCGCCGCCAGGTAGAGCAACGCCGGCGTACCGCCCAACAGGAAGAACAACAACATCACGACGCCCTGCGCCGCGCACATAATGACCAGGGAGAGCTTGTAGCCAATTTTATCGGCCACCGTCCCCCAGACAATGCGCCCGATACCGTTGGCGAGGGAATAGAACACAGCCATCGCTGTCCCGGCGACCGCGCTGGCGGCCTCGGCGGTCAGCCCGGCGCGCGCCTTGAGCGCGTCAATGCCAAACAGCTTAATGTTGCCGATGGTCATCAACCCGGCCATGCTGGAGAAGATGAACATCGCCCAGATGCCATAGAAGGAGAGGGTCCGCAGCATTTCGTTGGGCATATAGTCCACTTTGACCGTTTCTTTGCCCTTACCCTTGCCTTTGCCCTTGCTGGCCGGCTGCGGCGGTTTCCAACCCTTGGGCGCGTAGCCCTCAGGCGGGTTCACCATCCAGGTAGAACCGGCGATGACTGCCACCGCAAAGATAATACCGTAGATGAAGAAGACTTTGAGCACGCCCAGTGAAGCGATCAGATGACCCCAGTTCCCGGCCAGATACACCCAAATCAGCGCGCCGAAGCCAAAACCGGCGACGCCCAAACCGGTGATGAGGCCCTTTTTGTCGGGATACCACTTCACGCCGACGGCAATGGGGCACACGTAGGCCAGCCCAATGCCCGCGCCGCCCACCAGGCCAATGAAGATCACCTGCGCCCAGAAGCTCTGGCCGAACAGCCCGGCGAGGATGTAGCCCGCGCCCAACACCGCGCCGCCCGTCAACGCCACAATGCGCGGCCCAGATTGCGCCTGCCAGCGCCCGGCCAGCACCATCACCACAGCGAACGTCGCCAACGAGACGGAGAAAATGATCTGCGTCTGCGTGCTGGTGAAATTAAAAGGGGCCTTTTGCAATTCCGGGGTAAACACACTCCAGGCATAAATCGCGCCTAAACACAATTGAACTAACAACGCGCCGACGACCACCAGCCGCCGGTCAAGAATTTTTGGTTGAGACTTAGCCACAGCGTCCTCCTGCGTGGAAGTTAGAAATTAGAAGTGAAAAGTTAAAAATCGAGAAATGATAACAGATAAGTGGTCAGCTTTCTGGCTGAACGCTGAAAGCTGACCACTGAAAGCTTATAGAGCTGCTTACTTGCGCCCTTCGACCAACCGATCCACGACCGTGGGATCGGCCAGCGTGGAGGTATCACCGAGCGAGCTGATGTCACCCTCGGCAATTTTGCGCAGGATGCGGCGCATGATCTTGCCGCTGCGGGTCTTGGGCAGCGCGTCGGTGAACTGAATCACATCGGGCCGCGAGATGGGGCCGATTTCCTTGCGGACGTGATCCATCAACTGCTTGACGAGCGCGTCATTCCATTCGTAACCCTGGTGCGGCGTGACGTAGGCGTACAGCGCCTGCCCCTTGATGTCGTGCGGGCGGCCCACGACGGCGGCCTCCGCCACAGCGGGATGGCTCACCAGCGCGTGCTCGACTTCCGCCGTACCGATGCGGTGCCCGGAGACGTTCACCACGTCGTCAATACGGCCCTGCAGCCAGTAGTCGCCGTCGGCGTCCTTGCGGCAGCCGTCGCCGGTGAAGTACAGGTCTTCGTACATCGCAAAATAGGTGTCAATGAAGCGCTCGTGATCGCCCCACATCGTCCGCGCCATGCCGGGCCAGGGCTTCTTGATGCACAGCTTGCCGCTTTCATCTACATCACACTCCGACTTGTCGTCGCGGATGATAATCGGCTCGACGCCGAAGAACGGCTGGCTGGCGCTGGCGGGTTTGAGGGTGTGGACGCCGGGGAGCGGCGTGATCAGGATGCCGCCGGTCTCGGTCTGCCACCAGGTATCCACGATGGGGCAGCGGCTCTTGCCGATGTTGCGATAGTACCAGAGCCACGCTTCTGGGTTGATCGGCTCGCCGACGCTGCCCAGGATGCGCAGGCTGGAAAGGTCGCACATCTGGACCCACTTCTCGCCTTCGCGCGCCAGGGAGCGGATCGCGGTGGGGGCGGTGTAGAAGACGTTGACCTGGAATTTGTCCACAATGCGCCAGAAGCGGCTGGCGTCGGGATAAGTCGGTATGCCCTCGAACATAATGGTCGTCGCGCCGTTGGCGAGTGGTCCGTAGACGATGTAGCTGTGCCCCGTCACCCACCCAATATCGGCGGTACACCAGTAGGTGTCCTCGTCATGCACGTCGAAGATGTACTTGTGCGTCATCGCCACGTAGGTGAGATAACCGCCGGTCGTGTGCATCACGCCCTTGGGCTTGCCGGTGGAACCGGAGGTGTAGAGGATGAAGAGCGGGTCTTCGGCGTTCATCACTTCGGGTTCGCACACCATCGAGACCTTTGCCATCTCGTCGTGCCACCAGGTATCCCGACCTTCGACCATCGTCACGTTCCCTTGACCGCGATGCGCCACAATCACGTTCTTGACGGTCGGGCAGCTTTGCAACGCTTCATCGGCGGTCGCCTTGAGGGGAATGGACTTGCCGCCGCGCAGTGAAAAGTCGCTGGTGATCAGCAGACTACATTCGGAGTCGTTGATGCGGTCAATCAAAGATTGCGCGCTGAAACCGCCGAACACGATGGAGTGGATCGCGCCAATCCGCGTGCAGGCCAACATCGCAATCGCCAGTTCAGGGATCATCGGCATATAGATCGAGACCCGGTCGCCCTTCTTAACGCCCTTGCTCTTGAGCACGTTGGCGAACTTGCTGACCTCGCGGTGCAAATCCTGGTACGTGTAGACCTTCACATCGTCTTCCGGCTCGCCCTGCCAGATGATGGCGGCCTTGTTCTTGCGCCAGGTCTTGAGATGGCGATCCAGACAGTTGTACGACAGGTTCAGCTCGCCGTCTTCAAAAAACTTGTGGTAGACGATGCGCTCACTGCTGTCCCACACATAATTGCGGCCAATGGTGGGCGCTTTGAACCAGTCCACAAATTCAGTTGCCATGCGCAGCCAGAAGCCATCGGGGTCGTTGATGGACTCATCATACATCGTCTTGTATTCTTCATACGACTTGATGTATGCGTTGGCGCTCACCGCGGCGGGTGGTGGAAAAAGCTTTGATTCCAATTGTTCAGACATAAAATACCTCCTTAGTGAAATGATCTTTATATAACAATGCAACCAGCGCGTGGTTCATTGATTACCGATGACCTAAATTTAGCTCTTCTTAGCCGCCAGCACCAGGCGCATATCAATTGCCATCGCGCCGCGCCCTTCTTCAAATACCATCAGGGGGTTAATGTCCAGTTCCACAATGTCAGGGAAGTCCGTCACCAACTGGCTGATCCGTAGTAAGGCGTCCACCATCGCCATGTGGTCGGCCGGCTGTTCGCCGCGCACGCCTTCCAGCAGGCGATAGGCGCGAATCTCGCGGATCATCTCGTCCGCTTCGCGCGGGCTGAAGGGCGCTACGCGGAAGGACACGTCTTTGAGAGCCTCGACGTAGATGCCGCCCAACCCAAAGGCCACCAGCGGCCCAAACTGCGGATCGCGGCTCATCCCCAACAGCACTTCGCGCCCGCCATGCACCATCTCCTGCACCTGGCAACCCCACACCCGCGCGCCCGGCACGTAGCGCCCCGCGCGATAGATCATCAGGTCGAAGGCGTCGCGCACATCGCCAGGCGAGCGCAGGTTCACCTTCACGCCGCCCACGTCGGTCTTGTGCAGAATGTCGGGCGAGGCGATTTTCATCACGACGGGATAGCCGAATTCCTCAGCGATGTCCACGGCTTCTTCGGGGGTGGCGGCCAGACGCGAGCGCGGCACGTTGAACCCGTAGGCTTTGAGCACTTCCCAGGCTTCGGCGTCGCCGATGGAGACGCGGCCCTCGTTGCGCACGCGGTCGAACAACTCGCGCACCGGCTCCTTGTCCACGTCAATCGGCACCACGCCGAAAATGCGCCGGTCTTGTTCCTTGCGATAGGCGCTCATCGCCGCCAGCGCATCGGCGGCGCGTTCGGGATAGGGGTAGTTGGGCACGCCGTACTGCCACAACACGTCAATGCCAGCGTTGATGCGCGACTCGCCCATAAAGCAGCCCAGGATAGGTTTGGTAGCCGTCTTGGACATCCGGCCTACGGCGTGCGCGGTGGCTTCGATTTCAGTCATCGCCTGTGGGGTGACAATAACGATGATGCCATCCACTTTTGGATCATCCAACACCGCTTGCAAGGCCACTTCAAAGCGGTCAGCCAGCGCGTCCCCCAACACATCTACGGGATTGGCGGCGCTGGCAGCGCCGGGCAACTTCGCCAGCAGCTTTTCGGTTGTCTCCTGGCTCAAGCGCGGAATTTGGAGGCCGTCGCGTTCCAGGGCGTCGGTCGCCAGGATGCCGGGGCCGCCGGCGTTGGTCACGATGGCGATGCGGTCGCCCTTGAGCGGCGGCTGGTAAGCGAAGGCGCGCGCGTAGTCGAAGAGGGCTTCCATTGACGTGGCGCGGATGATGCCAGCCTGATTGAACGCCGCCTTGTACGCCGCTTCTGAACCGGCAAGGCTGCCCGTGTGCGATGAGACCGCCCGCGACCCGGAGGCCGTCACGCCAGATTTAATCGCCACCACCGGCTTCTGGCGGGTGATTTTCTTTGCCGTCTCGATGAATTTCTGGCCGTGAGGCACACCCTCGACATACATGAGGATAACCCGCGAATGTTCGTCATTCCCCCAGGCTTCCATCAGGTCAATTTCGCTGACATCGGCTTTGTTCCCCAGGCTCACGAATTTGGAGAAGCCGATGCGGCCGGCCATCGCCATATCCAGCACCGCCGTCCCCAACGCGCCCGACTGCGACATAAACGCAATCGGCCCGCTCGGCGGCATCCCGGCGGCGAAGGTCGCATTGAGGTTCATATTCGTGTTGATGATGCCCAGACAGTTGGGGCCGATCAACCGAATGTTGTATTTGCGGGCGATTTTGACCAGTTCCAATTCCTGTTCCAGCCCTTCGCGCCCGGCCTCGCGGAAACCGGCGCTGATGACGACGACGGAAGGAATTTGCTTCTGCCCACATTCCTCCAACGCCGCCAACACAAAACGGCCGGGGATCACGATAACTGCCAGATCAATCGGCTCCGGCACAGCCAAAACGGAGGGGTAGGCTTTGAGGTCCAGAAGTTCGTCAGCTTTGGGGTTAATAGGATAAATTTGGCCTGTAAAACCGCTTGCTTTTACGTTGTACAGGACGGCATAGCCAAGTTTTTCAACATCACGTGAAGCGCCGATAATCGCAACGGATTTCGGAGAAAAAAATGTATCCAACATAACTTATTCCTCGTTATTTATACGACGCGAGACAAGAGGATGTCCAGCGCCGCTGTTCAAAGATAAGGATCGCAACCACCAGAAAAATCTATCACAGTATAGTGATATTTCTTTAACTGTCAAGGTTTTTTTACATAACCTTAACATATCCGCGGGAGTTGCGCGCCGGTAAGCATAGGAATAATGCGCCGGGCGCCATACAGCGTCCGCAGCACGACGCGGCCCGCGTGTTCGCTCGTCACACGCCCGATGCGCGCAGCATCCCGGCCCAACGGGTGCGCGCGCAATGTGGCTAACGCCACATCCGCCGCCGCCTGCGCCACTGCGATCACCACCTTGCCTTCGTTGGCCGCGTACAGCGGATCAAGACCTAGAAACTCGCACGCCGCGCGGACTTCTTCCCGTACCGGAATAGCGGCTTCTTCTATTTCAATGCCAATCTGGGACGTCCACTCATTCAACACCGATGCCAGCCCACCCCGCGTGGCGTCGCGCAGACAGCGCACCTGACCGGGGACGGCATCCAGCAGCGCAGCAATGAGGCCGTGCAGCGGCGCGACATCGCTTTGCAAAGTGGAGGCGAACCCCATCCCCTCACGTTGCAGCATCACCGCCAACCCGTGGTCGCCCACCGGCCCGTTGACGAGCAGCGCGTCGCCGGGTTGCAAGTGCGCCGGGCTGAGCGCGACGCCCGGCGGGACAACGCCGACGCCCGCCGTGTTGATGAATAGCCCATCCGCTGCGCCGTGGTTCACCACCTTCGTGTCGCCGGTCACGATGGCGACGCCGGCTGCGCGCGTCGTCTCTGCCATCGAGGCGACGACGCGCTCCAACGTTTCCAGCGGCAAGCCTTCTTCGAGGATGAAGCCCGCCGTCAGGTACAACGGACGCGCGCCCGCTACCGCCAAATCGTTGACTGTGCCACAAACTGCCAGCTTGCCGATGTCGCCGCCGGGGAAAAACAACGGTTGCACCACGTAAGAGTCCGTCGTCAACGCCAGTCGCCCCGGCGGCAGCGCATCCAGCACCGCCGCGTCGCCCAAATCGTCCAGCCAGGGATTGCTGAAATACCGCACAAACACATCGCGGACCAGCTCGTGACTGAGCACCCCGCCGCTACCGTGGGCAAGGAGAATCTGATCTGCCATTTGCTACGCTCCTGTTGAAACGTTGGAACGTTCAAACGTTTCAACGTTCCAACGTTCATACTGGAAATACGCCGCGCACGCGCCTTCCGCGCTGACCATACACGGACCGATGGGGTTGCGCGGCGAGCAGACCCGCCGGAACAGCGCGCATCCAGTCGGCGCGATGACGCCGCGCAGCACATCCCCGCAGCGGCAGCCGGGTGGTTCCGGCGTGGATGCCACTTCGACGGGGAACAGCCGCGCCGCATCACGGTGGGCGAAGGATTCGCGCAGTGTCAGGCCGCTATTGGCGATTGCGCCGAAGCCACGCCAATCCGCCGGCCCGACCTCGAAAACGCGCGCGAGCAACTGCTGTGCGACGGGATTGCCTTCTGCACGCACGCCACGCGCGTAGGTGTTGACAACCGCCGGCTCGCCCGCAACCACGGCCTGCACCAACGCCCCAATTGCGCTCAGGATATCGAGCGGCTCGAAGCCCGCGACTGCGCAAGGGATGGCGTACTCGCGCGGGAGAAATTCCCACGCCGCGCTGCCGATGACCGCGCTCACGTGCCCCGGCCCGATGATGCCCTCCAGCGCCACCTCACCCGCCTCAAGAATCGCCCGCATCGCGGGAGGCGTCAACTTGTGCAGACTGAGCACGCTGAAGTTCGGCGTCCCTTCGGTTTCCGCCTGCAACAACGCCGCCGCGATGCCCGGCGCGGTCGTCTCGAAACCCACGCCCAGAAACACCACTTCGCGTTGTGGCTGCTGGCGCGCGATATCCAGCGCATCCAACGGTGAATAGACGATCCGGATATCCGCGCCACGGGCAGCGGCGGCCTGCAACGTCTGGCGGCGGCTCCCCGGCACGCGCACCATGTCGCCGAAGGTGGCGAGGATCACGCCGGGCGCGTCCGCCAACGCGATGGCGCGATCCAGGTCGGCGGCAGCGGTCACGCAGACCGGGCAACCCGGCCCGGAGCGCAATTCGACGGCGGGTGTGAGCAGTTCGCGCAGCCCAAAACGCGAGATGGCGTGGGTGTGCCCGCCGCAAAATTCCATCAGCCGGATGGGATGCGACGCCGCCCGGCGGGCGGCGTCGTGATGAATCTGCGCGACCAGCTTGCGGGCTAACGCCGGATCGCGGAATTCGTCAATAAATTTCATCGGCGCATGGCTCCAACTCTTCTTGAATCGCCGCCAATGTTGCGAACGCCTCCAACGACGCCTGCGCCTCGTCAGGGTCCAGCACCGCGATGGCATAGCCGGTATGCACCAGAACGTAGTCGCCCACCTGCGCCTCCGGCGTCATAATCAAACTGATGTGCCGCTCGACGCCGCCAAGCGTCACCGTCGCCATTTGTTGCTCGTCAATTGCCGTAATTTGGACTGGAATAGCTAGACACATGCGTTACCTCGATGCTGGATACTGGATGCTGGATGCTGGATACTGGATGTCGGATACTCGATTGGTGAAGTATGATTCGCTGATTCGCTATACACTGCCTGCCCCAACGAGACGCCGCCGTCATTGCAGGGGACGTGGCGGTGCAGCAGGACGGCGAAGCCGGCATTTTCCAGCAGGGGAACAGCCAGGCTCAGCAAAAGTTGGTTCTGGAAGACGCCGCCGCTCAGCGCGACGGTGGTGATGCTGGTGGCGGCACGGAGACGCTCGCAAACCGCCGCGATCATCTGCGCAATGGTGACGTGAAAGCGCAGCGCGATCTCCGGCGTCGAGACGCCGCGCTCGATGTCGCCGAGCAATCCCTCGAAGAGCGCCGCTACACGCACAACCTGGACACGGTCAACATCCTCAATATCGAAATTGTAGGACAAGCTGACAGCTTGTCCTACGGGCGCGGCGATTTGTTCTAACTCGATGGCCGCCTGCGCTTCGTAGGTGGCGACCTGGCGCACATCCAGCAGCGCGCTGACCGCGTCGAAAAGCCGTCCCATGGACGACGTCGGCGGCGCATTGAGGCCGTGCGTCACCTGTTGGCGCACCAGCAGCGCGTCGGAGGGGCAAAAGATGCCCGCCGGGAACGCCTCCGGGCCGAGCAGCGTGTGCAGATAGGCCACCGCCACGCGCCACGGATTGCGAATCGCCGTGTCGCCGCCGGGGAGCGGCAGGTATTCGAGATGCGCGGCGCGTTCCAGGCCGTCGTAGCCGCCGACGAACCACTCGCCGCCCCAGATCGCGCCGTCGTCGCCGTAGCCGGTGCCGTCGAGGGCGACGCCGATCACCGGAGCGCCGTCGCGTGGATAGCCGTTATCCGCCAGGCACGCCGCGATGTGCGCGCGATGGTGCTGCACCCGTCGCGGCGCAGGTAAGCCGTGTCGTTGTGCGTATTCCTCAGCGAAGCGCGTGGTCATGTAGTCCGGGTGCATATCGCAGACCACAATCTCTGGCTCGATGCGAAACAGGCGCGTATACGTCGCCAGCGCCGCTTCGTAGTGCTCCAACGTTTCCAGATTCTCCATATCGCCGATGTGCTGGCTCACAAAAGCATTAGCATCGCGGGTGAGCGTGAATGTATTCTTCAGCAATGGCCCGGCAGCGAACGTCTGCGGCAACGCAAACGGCAACTGGATGGGGAATGGCGCATAGCCCCGCGCGCGGCGGAGGAGTGAGGGAGTGAGGGAGTGAAGGGGTGAGAGGGTGAGGGGGTGATTTGCCGATTTGCCGATTTGCTGATTCGCTGATTTGTTGATTTGTTGATTTGCTGATTCGCTCATTCGCTCATTCGCCATTTGCGCCACCGAGTCGTCGTAGCGGGCGTGGATGTCGCGGTTGTGGAGGAGGAAGGCGTCGGCGAGGGGGGCGAGGCGTTCCAGGGCCTCGGCGTTGTCCATGGCGATGGGTTCTTCGCTGAGGTTGCCGCTGGTCATCACCAGGGGACGGCCCACGTCGCGCAGGAGGATATGGTGCAGCGGCGTCGAGGGCAGCATGATGCCAAGCGTGTGGTGATTGGGCGCAACATCGTCTACCACCAGGGAGGAGCGCCGCTCAAGCAGCACGATGGGCGCTTGCGGCGACGCGAGCAAGGCGGCGGCCTCCGGCGATACGTCGCAAAGCGCGCGCGCATCGTCCAGCGTGGCAACCATCACCGCGAACGGCTTATGGGGACGGCGTTTGCGCTCCCGCAGCGTCCGCACCGCCTCTGCGTTCGTCGCATCGCACGCCAGATGGAAACCGCCAAGTCCTTTGATCGCCACAATCTTGCCATCCAATAATAAATCCCGTGTTCGTACCAAAGCCGCTTCGGAAGTGAGGTTGTGGGTTGTGGGTTGTGGGAGGCCGATTCGCCATTTGCCGATTCGCTGATTCGCTGATTCTCTTCCAGCCACACATGCGGCCCGCAAACCGGACAGGCGTTGGGCTGTGCGTGGAAGCGGCGGTTGGTGGGATCATCGTACTCGGCGCGGCATGTATCGCACAGGGGGAAGACGCGCATTGTGGTGTTGGGCCGGTCGTAGGGGAGCGCGTCAATGATGGTGAAGCGCGGGCCGCAGTTGGTGCAGTTGATGAAGGGGTAGCGATAGCGGCGATCTGTGGGATCAAACAGCTCGCGCAGGCAGTCGGGGCAGGTGGCGACATCGGGTGAGATGAGCTGGTACTGGCCTGCCTGGTGCTCCGAGTGGCGAATTTCAAAGCGGTCGTAGCCGTTGGGCGCGACGGCGTGTGTGGTGATGCCGGTGATGTGCGCCAGCGGCGGCGCCTCGTCGCGCAGCGCGGCGATAAAGCGCGCGGCGGCCTCCTCTGGCCCTTCGATGGCGATATCCACGCCGCCGGAGTGGTTGTAGACCCAGCCGGTGAGCGCCAGGCGCGTCGCCAGGGTGTAGACGAAGGGACGGAATCCCACGCCCTGCACCACGCCCGTCACGGTGATGTGATATGCCGCCATGCTCCCGCTCTCCAGGAAAAGAACTGTAGAGCAAACTGTCAGTTTGCCTGTGCCGCAAGCTGACAGCTTACGCTACACTGTTATCGCCGGTTAATGACTAAATTCGCTTATGGTAAACGCGCTTCCAACCAGCGCAACCACTCGCGCATCCCTTCGCCGGTTTTGGCGGAGAGACACAGCACCGGCGCGTTCGGGTTGAGGCCATGCACCAGCGCGGTGAATTTGTCGAGGTCGAAGTCGAGATAGGGCCGCAAGTCCAGCTTGGTGACGACGACCAGATCCACGGCCTCAAAAATGGCCGGGTACTTGTAGGGTTTGTCGTCGCCTTCCGGCAGGCTGAGCAGGCCGACGTTGTAGCTTTGCCCCAGGTCGAACGAGACCGGGCAGATCAGGTTGCCGACGTTTTCGACGAAGACCAATTCCAGGTCATTGAGCGGCAGTTCCGGCAGCGCACGGCGGATCATCGGCGCATCCAGGTGGCACGCGCCGCCGGTGTTGATCTGCACGACGGGCGTTCCGGTCTCGGCGATTTTTTCGGCGTCGATCTGTGAGGCCACGTCGCCCTCGATGACGCCGATGCGGCGCTCCGGCAGCGCGGCGATGGTCGCCAGGAGCAGCGTGGTCTTCCCCGCCCCCGGCGACGCCATAATGTTGATGACCGTGACGCGGCGCGCCGCAAAATACTCGCGGTTATCCGCCGCCACCTGTTCATTGGCGGTGAGCAGCCTTTCCACAACAGGGATGCGCCCTGGCGTAACTTGTTCAGACATCGTTGCCTCCTTAAACTGGTAACGGGTAATCGGTAACTGGTAACTGGGAATTGGTAACTGGTTTGATGATTCCATCCCAATGACTGATTACCGATTACTGATTACCTGATTATACCACTTCGATGCTTTCGACGTAGAACTCTTTGCCGGCAATCACGTCGCCGCCGAGCGCGCCGCAGGCCGGGCATATCCAGTTGCGACCTTCCGGCTCGAACTCGGTCTGGCAGTGACGACAGCGGAAGCGGGTCTTGATCCGCTCGAAGTGCAGCGTCGCGCCTTCGGCGGGTGTGTCGGGGGAAAGCATCCCAAAGTAGAACTGGATCGAGTCGTCAATGAAGCTCGTGAGATCGCCGATGACCAGGTTGATGCGTGTGACGCGGGTGGCGCCGGCTTTGTGGACGTGCTCGGTCACGATGCGCAGAATTTCTTCGGTGATGGATAGTTCGTGCATCCTATGTTCGTCCTCGACTTGCGCCGTTGATGAGTGCGCCCGCGATGAGATGTGCGGTGCGTAGCGGCTCCGGGATATTGCCCTCGACCGTGAACCGGCTGAGCGCAGCATCCGCCTGCGCTGCCGTCAAGCCGACACGCTGCACGTAGACGTCGCGCAGCGGTTCCATCGGGCCGAGACGTTCCAACAGCGCCCATTTCTGCGCGCCGCCGGCCACCCGTCCCAGCAGTGCGTCGCGGATGGCGTCCATATTCGGTTGGTGGCGCGCGATGACCAGGATGGGCAGCGCCAGCCGTTCGTGCAACGCAAACACGTCCACCACGTTGAAGCCACCCAACGCGATCCCCTGAAGCATGATCAGGTGCAGGTTTCCGACGAATTTGGAATCGGCCACCAGCCGAGCCAGCACGTCGGCAGCATCAGCACCGTCTTTCTCGATCTCGCCGACCAGGACGCCGGTGAGCCGCAGACGCGCATACACGGCTCCCACGACCTTCACCGGCCCGGTATAGTCCGGCGTGAAGGGCGCGTCGTCGAAGCCGATGACGTGGGCGAGGCGTGGGTAGCGTTCTGGGTTCATTTTAGAATCAGCGAATGAGAGAATCGGCGAATTGGTCAGTCTTTGGTTACGCGCTCCAGGATGAGGTGCTGGCGGTTTTGCAGGAGCGTGGCGAGGGGTTTGAGGGTGAGCCAGTACAGCCCCACGCTATATAGCGCGCTCAATGGGACCGTTATCCACAATCCCGGTCGCCAGAGGAAGTAAGGGAGCAAGACCAACAGCGCCACAGGCGGCGTGCCGAGCAGCCATGCCAGCAGTCCCCACACGTTGCCCTGGCGATTCTGTGCGCCGTATTTGAGTTCCATGCGATACGGTCCCCAGATCGCCGCCAGGGTATAAACCGGCGTGGCGCTGAGCTGCAGCGCCAGCGCAATGTAAATCAGCAAGGGCAAAGCCGCTGTCCCTCTGGTGATGAACGCCACGACGGTCACGGCCAGAACGGACAGACCGCCGGTAAACACCAGCAGCACCAGATTGGACGACAGCAGCACCTGCCGCCAGTCGCTCACCGACGTCGCCAGCGTCCCGAATCCCTCCCGGTCTATCGCCCCGAAGTAATTGGCGGTGAGCGCCATGTTGAGCATCATGTTGAACATAAACACGATCAACAGGCCGATCACCACCGACACCCCCACGCCAAATTCTGGGGGAATCTCTTCGAGGGGGATGTTAGATAGCGGAACCAACATCGCAATAGGGACAATGACCGCCGCGAACAACATCCGCCGGGGCAGCGGACTGCGCCACAGGTAGCGCCAGTCTTTGGCAACGAGCGCCCAAAACGCTGCCGGGCCGGGTAACGCGAAGCCCAGGCCGCGCGTGCGCACCCGCTCCACGCCCACCGTCAACGCTGCGCCCTCCATCAGGCGGCGCGTGACGCCGGCGTGCAGCCACAGCAATCCCCCGACGGCCCCAAACGCCAGCGCCAGGAACAGCAAGCCCTTCCCCCAACTGTCGGCGACGACCATTCCCATCCCCGCGCTGACCCAGCCCGGCGGCAGCCACAAGAGGAAGCGCGAGAGGCGCAGAGTTTCCAGCAGATCGCTAGGGCCGCGCACCTGCTGCAACTGCGCGGCAAAGGCGGGATCGATGAACGCGGGCAGTTGCTCGAAATTGTGGCTGATATATTGCAGGTAGTATTGTCCCAGCCACATAAACATAAACGGCGCGGTCAGGATAAACAGCACCAACGCGCGCAGGCGGCGGTCACTGGCCACCAGATCGAAGAAATCGTCCATCAGCCGCCCGGCGAGTGCAAAAAGAGCAAAGGCCGGGAGCGCGCCGAGGACGATCAACGGCGCAGCCAGCGGCTTGTGCCACGCTAATCCTATCACCTCACCGGCCAGGATGGGGAGCGTCAACAGACCGGTCATGTTGAGCGCGGCCATCAGTGTGCTGCCCACCACAATCCCCCGGAAGCTGATGGGATGCGGGAACAGGCGCGACATCTCAAACCGTTCCATCATCTGCGAACTGTACATGCTGGGCGCCATCAGCCAGATAAACATCAGCAAGGTGTTGCCGAGTACGACGGCTTCAAACGCGGCGCGCGGCGAGAGCAACGCCAGTCCCACCGCCACGCCGACGCCCATCAGCAGAAACATCGGGAACGTGAAGACCGTCTGGACCAGCGTCAGGCCCAGGCGCAGCAGCCAGAACCAATCGGCGGACCGGCGGCTGCGGAACATCGCCAGGGTGAGTTTGCCCTGAAGCCAGAAAAGCGTTTTGAGTTCGGCAAAAAGGGATGTGCGCATACGCTGCCTGCTTTACTGCGTCAGCCAGCCCAACTGCGACTGGTCTTCCGATTCCGCGCCGACCAGACGGACAAACACATCTTCCAGCGGCGCATCGGCGGGAAGTTGCGCCTGTTCGCGCAGCGACGGAATATCGCCGACCGCCGCCAGCTTACCTTTGTTGATGATGCCCACCTGATCGCAGAAACGCTCGGCCAGTTCCATCACGTGGGTGGAGAAAAAGATCGTCGTCCCGCGCTGCTTGACCATATCCCGCAGCACGGCCTTGATCGCCTTGGTGGAGATGGGGTCCACGCTCTCAAACGGCTCGTCCATAAACAAAATTTCCGGCGCGTGGATGAGCGAGCAGGCCAGCGCCGTCTTCTTCAACATCCCCTGCGAGTAATCGAGGATCATCTTGTCGGCCTTATCCTCCAATTCGAGCACGGCCAGCAGCGAGGGGATGCGCGCGCGAATTTCCGGGACACTCAAGCCGTGTAGGCGGCCCACCAACTCGATTTGCTCGACGGCGGTGAGCCGCTGGTACAGTCCCAACGACTCCGGGACGACGCCGATGCGCCGCTTCACCTCGACCGGCTGCTCGCGCACATCGAAACCGGCGACCCACGCCTTGCCCTGTGTGGGCGGCAGCACGCCGATGAGCATGTTGATCGTCGTGGACTTGCCCGCGCCGTTCGGCCCCAGGAAGCCAAAAATGACGCCGCGCGGCACGGCAAGGGTCAGTTGATTGACCGCCACCACTTCATCAAAACGGCGGGTGAGTGATTGGGTTTGAATAGCATAGGGTGATTCGTTTCTCATAGGTTGACTCCTGGCTGGCACATCCGTAACGCTCTATGCAACAGCCCTCATTGTATAATGCGCCCCGCGTGAAGTCAACGCGCCTGAAGGCGCGGGTTAAACAAAACACTAAAGCAGCCCGGCGACGAGATGGGCGATCTGTTCCAGAAAAGCGTTGTCCGCTTTCGTGAACGGGGCGAGCGCGTGGGAATCAATATCAATTTCACCTACGACCACGCCATCCTTGAAAATGGGCACGACAATCTCCGATTTGACGTGCGGGCTGCACGAGAGATAGTTGGTCTCCTGCGTCACATCCTGGATCACGAACGTCATCTCCGTGTCGGCGGCCTGCCCGCAGATGCCCTGCCCGAAGGCGATGCGTGTGTGCTCCGTCGGCGCGCCGACAAACGGTCCCAGCACGAGTTCGCGCTCGCGGGCCGGGTCCACCAGATAGAAGCCCACCCAATCGTAGTGCGAGATGTGTTTCTCCAGCAGCGCGCAAATCGCGTGCAACTTCTCATCGCGGCCTGGCCCGCTCGAAGCGACAATCTCGCCGATTTTATTGAGCAGTACAGTAAGATCGTGTGCAGTGTTCATAATGGCAATTCTCCTCCGGCAATAGTTGAAGGTTACAGGTTGAAGGTTGAAGGTTACAGGTTGAAGGTTAGGGACTCGTTCATACTTGATAGATTTTCATCCTCGGTATTGTACCAAGGTTCTGTCATACTCCTTACTCCTTACTTCTTACTTCTTACTCTCGGTTCGTTCATTTTTAGGGCGGGTTGGCAGAATGCGCCGTAAGCCGCG
>DAOLUH010000086.1:0-18831 GCA_035420085.1 Anaerolineae bacterium | reverse complement strand
CTGTAGAGGATGTCATCGCTGCGTTGCAGGGCGGTCAGAGCTTTGCCGACATCGCAACTGGCGCCGGTGTGACGCTTGAGACGATTGCGGATGTGGCCGTCGCCCAGCGCGCTGAGGCATTGAAGCAGGCCGTCGCCGAGGGTCGCTTCACCCAGGAACAGGCCGACACGATGTTGGCCTCGATGAAGGAGCACTTGTTGGAGCAGTTGAACGCCGAATGGACGGCTGGCGGTATGGGCAATCCTTCCGGCGGTCAGGGGATGCGCGGTGGCCGCGGTGGCCGCGGCGTCCGCCCGAACTACAATCCTGAAACCTGTCCACAAGCATAATGGGCAGGAGAAAAAACCGAAATCGGGGTGAGCTATAGCTCACCCCGATTTTTTCTGTTTGGGCAGATTAATCGGCTCGCGCTAATTCTGTCTCGTGGGCGCGCAGTAAAACCGGGATACTGAGCAGCGCCAACGGCGCACACAGCGCCAGGATGAACATCAATCCCATCCCAGCCAGGGCGATCACGAACCCGACGGGTGAAGCGGAAGCTCCGATCGCCGCACCCCCGATGGCGGCGACAGCGTTGAGATTCCACAGACCGTGGAAGAGGATAGCAGCGATGTAGGCGAGCGGTAGCGCCCAGCGACGTTTGCGCCAGAAAAATCCCCATCCTAACCCGACGATGCCGCCGGTCAACATGTGCATACTGGTGGCGGCGGCCCGCGCGCCCATCCCGCCCAGCCAGCCCATCACTTCACCCAGGCTGCCAGCGCCGTTAGAAATGCCTTCGATGACGGTGAATCCCAGTCCACAGGCCGCGCCCCAGAGAAAAGCCGTCGTCAAACCGGGACGGCGCCAAATCCCCATAATGCCCATCACGAGCGTTTTCACGAATTCTTCAATCAGGGGGGCGACGACGGTAAATGTCAGCGCGATAACCCCTATGATAACGGGTGACGCGATCTGGCTGAGCGTTTCTTCAATTCCCGTGGGCGGCGCAATGCTCCACTGTTCGAGCGTCGCCATGAGCTGGCTGATCTCAGCTTCCCCGCCCGGCAGCAAGAGTGTCACGAAACCGACAAGTATGGCGCAGATGATAAAACCGACGATCTCAACGGGGATCGCCAGAAATGTCGCTGCTGCTCCTCCGCTCATGGTGGCAATCAATTCGCGCAGCGTCAGCGTGCGATAGCGTCCGGCGGTCAAAGTCATCAGTGACAACAGCAAAAACGCCGGGAACGCGGCCAGCCCCAAGTGCAGCGGCGCTAAGATGGGGCGGTTATGCCATTCGGCAGGCGTCAAAAGTGCAATGGTTACAAATCCCACGAGCAACGCCAGCCATATTGCCCATCCCCATTTCGCATAAATTTGTGGCGACGTCCATTGCTTTCGCCCGGTGATGCCTGTGATAAGCAGGCCCATCCCGAGCAGCAGGCCGACCAGTCCCACACCGATGAGAATCACGGCCAGGACCGTGTCTTTGACCCTGGGGATAATGAATGCCAGAAGTATGACCAAAAGACTTCCAGTGATCGCAAGCCCACCGGTGAGGGCTGCAATTATCCAAAGCCATTGCGGACGCGGTTTCTCTTGTCCCATGATGGTGCGCCTTTTATGTAATTAATGAAAGGGGGATAGCGTCAAAGCTATCCCCCCTGTGGACAGACCGAGATTACTTTTTTACGATCTCGATGCTCTTGAGTTTATCCGGCGTCGGGGCGGTTGGATCGCGCGGCATCGCCCGCGCCAGTTTGTCGAGTACGTCCATGCCTTCCACAACGCGCCCTATCTGGGTGAATTGTCCGTTAAGCTGTGAGGCGTCTGCTCCTAGCGTGATGAAAAACTGTCCGTTGGGCAGAATGCCAACCGTGCCGACGGTGTCGAAGGTGCTCTGCTTTTCGCCATCGCAGTAGTAGCCGGGATAACCGTAGGTTGTGTTACTTGGGTCGCCGGTTAAGGCCACAAAATTGTCGCGCACATAGAAGAAATCTGAATCATTGTACCATTGCTGCTGCGCCAGGAAGACGAAGCTGTTCACGTGTATGGGGGCCAGCGCCGCTGACACTTCGAGCACGATGTCGCCCTGGGTCGTCTGCAAAGTCGCTTGATACGTTTGATTTTCTGTCACCGTCATCTCGGGCGTTGTATCAAAAAAGGTGAAGTTATCTTTTCTCATTTTCGCCACGGCGAGGTAGTAGACCAGCTCATCGTAGGAGGAGATGTTGGGCTTGAAGTAGACGCCGTTGATGCCAATAATGAAGGTGGGGGTGGCGTAGTCCAGACCCAGTGACCCGAATTCTTGAAAGTCTGCGTCAACTTTGGCTCTGTAGGTTCCTTTTTGTAGATCGTCGGTGAAACGGGCAACGTCCAACCCGATTTCTTGCGCGATTTTGGCGAATTCCGCCGGCGCGTCTTCCAGTGACGCGGCAATCCACTCGGTAGTGGTTTGCCCGTTTTGCATAGCGATGTATCCCTGGATAGCGTGGTCGAAGAGCGCCGTGTGCATCTCCCAGAATTTACCCTGCGCGCCCGCCGCCTCGGCCGCTTCTCCGGCGAGGAAGGCTTTGTCGTGGAGACTTTCCAACGGCAGGTGGCGATAAATCAACCGGATGCCGGGGGTGGTTTTGACGATAGAGTCAATGTAAGGCGTGGTGCTGGCGCAAGCCGGACATTGGAAATCGGAGTACTCGATGATGGTGAGTTCCGCATCTGCGGCGCTCGCCCCGGTGCTCCAGTCGTCAGCGGCGATGGTGATGGGCAATCCCGTCGCGGGGAACTCCGGCAATGGGCTGGCCTCGCAATATCCTGCTTCATCTGCCGCCGGTGTGCCGGACTCGACGGTCGGCGCGGCTGTCGGGACGGGCGTCATCGTCGGCGCCGCCGTGGGGGTGGGTTCTGGGGTGGCTTTTGGCTTACAGCCGCCTAAAATAAGAACAGCCAACAACGTGACTGCTACGATCCATTTTATCTTTTTCATTGTTTTTACTCCCGTTGAATTTAGTAGATATTATACCACTAAATTTATTTATTGTGACGGATGCTTCGGCGGCCAGAATGGCGGGCGTTCTAAGCGCCACACTGCGTAGAGTCCGACGATGCCGGTTATGCCGCCGAAGAGATAGCCTTCCCGCACTGTGGCGCGGGTGACAAAGATGGCGACTAACCCGACGATAAACGCAGCCACGTACAAGACCAATACGGCCTCGCGGCGCGTCAGCCCGGCATACGTGAGCCGATGGGAGGTGTGATCCACGCCCGGCGTCGTCAAGGGGTTGAGGCTACGTCTGAGGCGGGAGATGGTGACGAGTGTCGTATCAAAGATGGGCACGGCCAGCACGAAGAGGGGGATCATCCACGTGACGATCGGGGTATTGTCGGGGAAGCGCAATTTGATGCCGATGGAAGCCAGCACAAATCCCAAAAAGAGGGCGCCAGAATCCCCCATAAAGATGGTCGCCGGGTTCCAGTTGTAGATGAGAAACCCAACGCACGCTGCCATCACCGCTACCGCCAGTGCGCCGACCAGGTATTGTCCGGTGAACGCGCAGATCAGGGCAAAGTGCGCCGCCGCGATGGCCGCGATGCCGCCAGAAAGACCATCCATGTTGTCCAACAGATTGAAAGCGTTGGTGATGCCCACCACCCACACCGCAGTCACCGCAATGTTAAGGACCGGGTGTGGCAGGATGCTGATCGAAACGCCGCTGAGGATTAACAACCCTGTTGCGATCAACTGCCCGACGAGTTTGACACCTGCCTGGAGTGAGAAACGATCATCCCAGAAGCCCATAAACGACATCAACGTCGCGCCGATCAAAGTTCCCGCCAGTTGGCTGATGTTGTACGTCTCCCCCAAGAGCAGGGTGACGATCAATGTGCTCAAGAAAATCGCCACGCCGCCTAAACGGGGCGTGGGGATAGTATGGACTTTGCGGCGCGGGTCGGGTTGGTCAATGGTTTTTAGATGCAGTCCTAACTTCCGCGCCAATGGCGTTCCAACGATGGCCAGCACCAACACGCCTACGAAGACAACAAAGTAGGTACGCATAGGCTCCTCTCTCAATAGCCACCGAGGACACCGAGAGCACAGAGAAAAAACTCTGTGACCTCTGTGACCTCTGTGGCGGAATTCTGATTAGCGGCGCTATCCAATTAGAAAGATTACATTCCTTAGGGTTGTGTCGTTGGCGTAGACTCGGGTGGCGTCAACTGCGCCTGCAATTGCTCAATGAGTTGCTGAACCGCCGGTTGCTGCTCTGTGGGCGCTGCCGCCAGGGCCAGATTTGCGGTTTGCAGGGCCTCCGGCAGCCGGCCCAAATTGGCATACGTAATTGCTAGCACGCGGTACATATCCCACAGATCACTCGCCTGTGCGCATTTCTCGACGGCCTCTTCGAGGGTGGCGGCGGCATCGGCCCAGAGCGTCTGCTGCGCTTGGAGGGTGCCGAGCACGCGGCGCACCGTGCAGTTGTTGCGGATTTTGAGGGACTCCTGGTAGGCTGCCACTGCGCCGGCAAGATCGCCCTTGCTGGAACGCATATCGCCAAGCAGCATCCAGGTTTGCTCGAATCCCACATCCACCTGTAGCGATGTGGAGATGGTCTGCTGGAATTTCAGATCGTCGCCAAAGTCAATGGCATAAAGCTGTGCCAACTCGTTCCAGATAATGGGGTTGTTGGGACTGAGCGTCAACGCGATCTTGTAGTTTTCTTCGGACTGTTGCAGCAGTTTGTCGTATTGCGCCTTTAACGTCGTTTGTTGCGCGGCGGTTATGCCCTCGGCGCTCATCTCGGAGGCGACGCGCGCCGCCCACGACTTGTAGAAGCGCGCCAGGTTCGCGCTGTGGTCGGTGTTCAACGGATTGATCTGCCGGGCTTGCTTGAGAATCTCCTCGGTTTTGCGGAAAATGAATTCCCGCTGTTCTGCTGACGTTTCCGCCGGAAGTCCTTGCGCCAGTTCCAGATAAGCTTTTCCCAGGAACAGGTTGTAATAATCTTCGCGCGGGACGTATTCCAGCGCCTTTTCGTAGTGGGCAATGCCAATCTGTTTCTCGTTAGCGTTGTTGCTGCCGGCATACACGCCGCCCTGTTTGTAGATGATGTCCGCGCGGATCAGGTTATAGCAGGCCGGGCCGATGATGACGGTGGCGCCGAACACCAGTAACGCGATAAGCGCCACCGGACTCCAGAATTCTCCCCATTCCCGTGGCAAGGGGTCTTCCCAGAGCAAAGCGATGCCGGTTAGCGCCAACAGGAAGAAGATGAGTCCGTAATAGCGCAGCACGAGCGACGCCAGTTTATCGGCAATGCCGACGACGTCGCGGATCAATTTGTCCAATGATGTGTTGTCCACACGTGTTGCCGTCAGGTTGGCTTGATGCGCGGCCAGCAAATTGCCGAAAATGAGCAATCCCAACAGCGAAATCAGCGCGTACACGGCGATGGCTGTGCCCCAGCGTTTGCTCCTTTCCTCGTCAAACAGACCTTCACGATCAAACTCGCTCAGGCCTACCACGCCAAAAAGGAGCCACGTGAAAATGAAAATCATCAATGCGCCGTAAGCTTTGGTTTTTTCGGGATGATATTTCATCGTCAACGAGTTCACGAAGATGTCACCCGCGCTCGTGAGCCTTTCTGGATTATTGATGAAGTCAAAAGCGAGCGTCCCCAGCAAGAACGTCGCCACAAAACTCAGCGCCAATACAGCCGCGAGCCACGCCGGGATGGCGGTCCGTTCGCGGGTGTGCGTCGGGCGCCGGCGGCGTTTGGCCTGCGATCCGGCGAGGCGCTGCTCCCCTGCGGGAGCGGTCTGCGTCGCCGGGACAATGCCGGGGACCCACTCCAGGCCCAAGACGACCAACAGACCGGCGAAGGCCCAAAACGTTGTGCGTGTGGAGGCGATGGCGATCCCGAAGTTGATTTCGACGAAGTGTCCGATCACGCCAGCGAGCAGCCCGATGATGAGAATGGTATGGGGATGCGGGATGCGCGTGGTACGTTCTTCTCCTGAGGCGCTGAACTGCTCGCGGAATGCCTCCACGGTCATATACACCATCGTGCCGACCAACACGCCGAGCGGAATGGCGACGGCGAAAAGATACGCGCCTTCCAATTGCCAGGCGATGATGAAGAAGGTAATGGCAAAGACCGCGATCAACCCCAGATATAGCCAGAGTTGTCCGCGCGTCTTCAGCAGCCCTAGCCAGCGCAACCCCCAGTAGAAAAAGCTCACGAAGGTGAAGAGATAGGCCGCCAGACCGAAAACGCCGGTGATGACGAGCGAGTCGAGGGTTTCGTTGTGCGAGCGGTCGGGCGAGGCCGTGCGCGATTCGTAGTGCCCCAACTCCGGCGGATAGAAGGCGTTGTAGGCCACGTACATAGATTCAGGACCGTAGCCGATCAAGGGACGAATAGCGTTGAACGCATCGGTGCTTCCGTCGGGGAACTTGAGCGGCGCGTGGGGTTTGAGTAGCTCGACTGCGCCTTGCCAGATCAACCCGCGCACTTTCCCGGTGCCGCTTTGCAGTTCTGTGATGGTGGTCAGACGGCGCAGTACTTCAACCTTACGTACCTGGGTCTGCACGAAACCGGGGACGTTGAACAATAGCAACGTTGTGGCGGCAGCCAGCCCGATCGTTCCCCAGCCAACCCACAACCAACGCCAGCCTTTGCGCTCCACGATAAAATAGAGCCATGCGCCGCCGAAAACCAACGCGGCCAGGATGCCGCCGACATACATCCCGATTTTCCCCTTGAAGAGCAAGATGGAAAGTCCTGCCAACCCTCCGGCCACGATGAGCACGCCCAATCCAAAGCCAACGCCTTTCAAAATATCTATCCCCGCGTTGGACGTATCCGGGTTTTCGCTCAGCGCGCGGCGTTGCAGCATAATCAGCGCCAGGTAGGGGAACAGCACCGCCGCCGCCACAATACCGAGCCAGGGGCCGCGGCTCTGCGAGTACCAGATCGTGAGCAGTTGCACTGCAATAATGAAAATGTAACCTGACGCGCGCAGAATATCGCTGACGCGCGCCTCTTCCCGGCTCAGGATGTCGTCGAAGCTTTGCACGATGCGCGCCGCCGTCAGCGGGACGACCATAATGAGATAAGCCGCGACGAAAATCGCGTTGCCCATGTTCGACGCGACGCGCGAGGTGACATCCCCTGCCCAGGGGAGCGGATCTAATCCATTGTGTTGGATGATGCCGTAGAGTGAAATCGGCAGGCTGTTGAGGATGAGCGCCGTGATCAACCGCGCCAGTTGCGCGCGTGTGCGCAGACTGGTGATGAGCGCAAAGAAGATGACGAGGTACCCGAACAGGGTGAACGTGCCCTGCAAGCGTTGGTAGGAACCGACGATGCTGGTGTACGGCACCAGCGAGAAGGCGGAACTGATGAGGTAAACCGCCATCAAGACCAGAGCCGGCAACACCATCGGCGTGCGCCAGGAGAAGCGTAGCGGCGCGCGTTTGTGCAAAATCTCTTCAAGCAGTCGCACCAGCCACAACATTGCCATCACGGTCGCCAGCGCGCGCAGGGTCGTTAGTTTATCGGGTTCAAACACCCGGCTGGAGTAGACATTGAAGAAAACCGGCGTAATCGTCACGCCTAGCAACCAACCGGCCTCTAGGGCGCGGTCGCAAAATGCACTAAGTCGGGATGAACTCATGACGATGCTCCTTAAACCAAAGAATAGTCTGACGCAACCCTTCTTCCAGGGATACAGTGGCCTCAAATCCGAGCATTTGTTGCGCGCGCCGGGTATCGGGCAAACGGCGGCGCGTCTCTTCGAAGTCTGCACCATACGCCGTTGCGTAGGGCACGTGAACGATGTCCGCATCTACCCCGACCGCCTCCCGAACCTGCTCGGCCAGTTCGTTCATCGTTATTTCGCGCGGATTGCCAATGTTGAACGTCAATCCTGCGCTTGCCGGCGTATCCATCGCCGCTACCGTCCCCCGCACCGTATCGCCGACGAAGGTGAACGAGCGGGTCTGCTGTCCATCCCCGTAGACGGTGAGCGGGCCGCCATCGAGCGCCTGGCTGATGAAGCGGGCGATGACGCTGCCATACCCGCGCGGATCGAGCCGGGGGCCATAAGCGTTGAAGTAACGGACGGTCGCCGTCGGCAGTCCTTTTTGGCGATAGTAGGCGAAGGCGAGATGCTCATCCAGCAGCTTGGCGATGGCGTAAGACCAACGTGGGATGGATGTTGCGCCCAGGACGGTGTTGTCCTCTTCGGCAAACGGCACCTGAAGCGATTTACCATAGGTCTCGGAACTGGATGCGATCACGACTTTGCACCCGCGTTGAAGCGCTGCTTCCAGCACTGTCTCCGTGCCTCTGACGTTCACCTGCATCCCGCGCAACGGATCTTCGACGACGTATTTCACCCCGACGACTGCCGCCAGGTGATAGACGCCATCCATGTGCGCGACGAGGTGTTCGACCAGGGGACCATCGAGGATGGAGCCTTTGATGAAGCTAAAATTGGGGTGCGTGCGCCGATGCGCGAAGTTTTGCTCCTTGCCGACCGAGAGATCGTCCAGCACGGTGACGCTGTGCCCGGCTTCCAGCAACGCATCCACGAGATGCGACCCGATGAACCCCGCGCCGCCGGTGACTAAGAAATTTTGTTTTTTCATAAAGCGATGCCAATTTTTATTTTAGATACGATGTCGTCTTCAATCATACACCACTCAGGTGAAACAGCAAGTTAATTGACACATTGTTTATTCTTTCCTATACTTAACGTTGGTGAAGGATAAATAACAATGAAAACGCCCAAACAGATTCGTTGTCAATTAGCTGCCGGAAGTTTTGAGTTTAGTCGCCATGCTTTTCGCCGCGCCGTTGAACGTAATATCAGCGAGACGGAAATCCGTCAAGCTGGAGCAAAGGTGATCATTATTGAGGATTATCCTCACGACAAGTATTCGCCGAGTTGTTTGTTGTTGGGCTTTACCCAGACTGGGCGGCCTCTTCATTATTCAGGTGTCGTATGCAGACACCGATTTTGTGAAAATTATCACACTGTATCAACCTGATGAAAACGAATGGTATAATGAATATACACGTAGGAGGTAATCATGTTTCTATGTCATACTTGTGGCTCTACACAAGCGAATACAGAATTCACCGATGAGGTCTTTTTCATTGAAGGCAAACGCGTACTGGTCGAACATATCCCTGTTACACGCTGCGCTCGATGTGGAGAGCTGACGTTTAGCCGCGAAACAACCGAACAGGTGCGTCGCCTGGTTCATAGTGCTCCTCAGCCGGTCAAGACCATCCCGTTGGATGTCTTTGCCTTTGCCGGAGTGAGTTAAGACAGCTCGGTAGAAATGTTCGGCAATTTAGACCGAGTTGTCAATTCGCTCTAAATTAGTTTTTCACCGATGAGCAATACCATAATATCATTCACGTTTGTTCCCGTTGGACCGGTGCACAGCAGTGCGCCGGCAGCGTCAAGCAACGGGTAGGCGTTGTTAGCGGCCAGCGCCGCCGCCGGATCCTGGCCAGCGGCGCGTGCGCGCTGCGCGGTTTGCCCGTCAATGATCGCGCCGGCTGCGTCGGTCGGGCCGTCCGTTCCATCGGTCGCCAGCGCCAACAAAGCCACATCCGGCATCCCTTCCAGCGCCAGCGCCGCTGCCAGCGCCAACTCCTGGTTGCGCCCTCCTTTCCCCTGCCCGCGCACTGTGACCGTTGTCTCTCCACCCCAGACAACACAGGCTGGTGGGCGTAGCGGTTCCCCGTGCGCGCGGATGCTTTTCGCCAGAGCCGCTGCGACTTTGGCGACTTCGCGGGCTTCACCTTCCATAAACGTGGTGAGCAGGACCGCTTGATAGCCCAACCGTTCTGCTTCGGCGACTGCTGCCAGCGCCGCCAGCCGGTTGGAACCGACGATGACGTTGGCGACGTTGGCGAAGAGCGGATCGCCGGGTTTGGGCGTCTCTGCGATGCACCCGGCGCAACCTTGCTCCAAATGTTCTGCTACGGAACGAGGAATGGCATCCAGCAGGCGATAACGCGCGAGGACAGCCTGGGCATCCGCATACGTTGTCGGGTCGGGCGCTGTGGGGCCAGAGGCGATGACATCCAGCGGATCGCCGACCACGTCCGACAGGATGAGTGCCGCGACCGGTGCGGGATGCGCGAGTCGCGCCAACTGCCCGCCGCTCAGGCGTGAGAGGTGCTTGCGCACAGCGTTGATCTCGCCGATGGTGGCGCCTGCACGCAAGAGTGCATCGGTGACGGCTTGTAGATCTGCCAGCGCGATGCCCGCCGCTGGCGCCGGCAGCAGCGCCGAAGCCCCGCCCGATAGCAGCAGCAAGACGCGATCTCGCGGGGTCGTTGTCTCGAGCAGCGCGGCGATGGCTGCGGCCCCCATCATACCTGCGGCGTCGGGAATCGGATGTCCGGCTTCGATGACACGCACGGAAGCCGGCAGCGTGTGTCCGGCGGCATGGCCGTACTTGGTTACGACGATGCCGGCGGTCAGGGCGGCGCCCAAAATGGGCGCCGCCGCTTCTGCCATTGCGACGGACGCCTTCCCCGCGGCGACGAGCAGCAGTCGCTCGACGGCATCGAGATCCCAGGTTTGCTCCACGACGCGCAGTAGGTTTCCCTCACAGCAGAGGGCGCGCTTGACGGCCGGCTGTGGATTGACGGCGCGCAGTGCGGCTGTCTGGATGTGTAGGAGATGCTCTGTGAGTGTCATCTAATCTCAAGGACGCAGTGCGGACAGAGCATAGCTTGCCGCTTCTTCTGGCGTCTTTACATCGTCTTTCAAAAGGGCGATCAGGCCGGCTTGCAAGGCGCGCCGCACAGCGGTGTCAACAGTTGGCGGCAAGCTGAGCACCGCGCTTTCTAGAAGTTTTTGCAGGAAAGCTGTTTCCTCCGGCAGCAATCCCCACCGTTCGATGGCATCGTACTGCGCCGGCAACAGGTATGTAGCGCGGGTTAAATCTGCGATCTGTTCCGGAGCCGTCAGCCATTCCAGTAGTTTGAGCGCGGCTTTTTGGCGGAAGGAATCCCGGCTTACCAACGCCATTGACCATACGTGACCGACGGCAATCGGCTGACCGGTCGGCGTTGGCATCCATGCGGGCAGGCTGCCTTCTGGTGGATTGGACCAATACGCTCCGGCAGGGACGGCGCTCAGTCTCCCGACTCCTTGTTGATAGGCCGCCCAACACGCAGCGGCATTCGGAAAGCCGAGGACGCGCTCAGGGTTAATCAAGTTATCGCTCTTCAGTTCGGCAAAAAAACGGTAGAGTTGCTCCAATGCCTGGCGGTCGAGTTTCGCTCTACCGTTTTCGTCAACGGCAGCGCCGCCGGCGCCCAGGTAAGCGGCCAGCACCGCATCGTCGGCCAACCCATCCACGGGTGCGGCCGGAAAAAGAAGTGTGTACCCGCCTGTCAGCACGTCGGTCCACGAAAAAGGCGGCGTGGCTGAGATTCCCTGGCGATAAACCATGTGATCGGCCTGTATGACCAAAGGGATCCCGTAAGTGGTGGTGATGTATGAGCCTGACGCCCATGCAAACGGGAAGAACTCCTTCGCCTTTAGCGGCGTGACGCTGAGCGGTTGGATATAGCCTTCTTTTACCGCGGATTGCAGGTCATACGGATTGAGGATAATCAGGTCCGGCACGACGGAGGGCGCGGCGCTGTAAGCTGCACTGAGCAGATTATAAAGGCCGCCTGATCCTGTAGATTTTTTGACGATGATTTGCACTTGAATATCCGGCTGGATCACTGAGAACGCAGCCAATTGCTCGTGGAGTATCGCAGCGCCCGTTGCATCCTCATAAGGATTGAGGAAGTCCGGAACCCACAGTGTCAGTGTTACCATACCGGGCAAAGGCGTCGGGGTAGGGAGCGGCGTAGGTTCAGGGGATGGTGTCAACGTCTCTGTGGGGGTGGGCGGAAGCGTTGCAGGGGATGTTGGCAGCCACGTACATCCACCCAGGGCTACCGTAAGCAAAATTCCGATCAGGCTTATGCGTATTATTTTCACGGGTTGCCTCCTGAAAATCGTTGAGCGTCGTCCGGAATCCAGTGGCCGGTTATTCTTGTGTGTTACCGGTGTACGCTTGAACCGCGGCATAAATCAACCGTGGCTGGAAATCCGGCGTTACGTAGGCGTAATAATCCTGGTAATTGTGGAGCGGCATGGGCGTGCGAAACATCCACATCGCCACTACGGGACACCAGGGCCATTGTTCCGCCGCCCACGTATATGCATCCAGCGTGTACTGGATGCGCCGTCCTGGTTTGACCGCCCACGTCCAACGGGGATGGTCATTCCAGCCAGCTTCTGTCACATAGACGGGTTTCTCGGCGTCGCCGTTGGCATCCATAATATCTCGCAAAAGCTCGACCCGCCGGAAGTTGATAATGTCGGGGTCAGGCGGTGTGTCTGGCGCAAATCCCAACCCATAGGCGTGCGCCGCAAGCGCGTCGAAGTAGGGCGCCGCGCCGGCCGCGTACATCGCTGTCAAATAGAGCAGATCGTTCAGCCCGGCCGGGCTTTCCGGCGGCTCCAACGTTGGGGCCAGCGCGCCGCCCAAGACAATGACATCAGGATTGGCCGCGTGCGCAGCAGGATAGACAGCGCGCAAGAGGTCGGTGTAAGCTGCCGGAGCAACCGGGCGATAGCCCCATTCAAAGCTCAGGTTTGGCTCGTTCCAGATGATGATGTGCTGGATTTCTTCCCGATACCGCGCAGCGAACATGGCGACAAAGGCGGCAAAGTCAGCGTAGTGCTCGGAATCCAGGTAAGTGTCCGTCGTCTCTTGTTGTTTGGGATTGGGACGCGCCCAAGTGGGTGTCATGCCCAGGCGCGCGATCACTGTTAGACCTTGATTGCGGGCGTGACGGATGACTTGATCGCTATGCGTCCAATCGTAGCGTCCCTGCGCCGGTTCGATGTAGGCCCAGGGAAAGTATTCGACAATCCACGGCGCGCCCATTTCTCGCACCATCGCCAACGAACGCTGAATCTTCCACTCCTCCACTTCATCCGTCAGACGGGTGTGGACGCCCACTTTGGGGTTCGACGTCAGGACGTATTGTTGGGGCGGCATCGTCACCTGCACCCGGACTGGCTGAACGCCCCACATTACGAGAAGCGCCAATACTACCCAACGCCAATAACCGCGTCTCCCGCCGGGAGGGTGCGTCATGATCTTCTGTAACGTGTCCCGTAACTTTCTCATAGCCTGCCTACTGTTCATTATACCTGAAATGCTCAATCCATCCGTGAATTCAACGTCCAAAGATTGCCGGATGGCAGGGGATGGTATAATGGGCGGTATGCTGGACAGTGTGCTTGATCATCCCGAGACGTTTGTACGCCTTTTGGAAGCGGCGCTCACGCAGTCGTCTTTGCCAGGTGTAGCGGCGCAGAAAAAGATGGCTTCGGCCAACCGGCCCTGGACGCCGGCAGTAGGCGAAACGCCACGTCAATCGGCAGTGCTGGCGCTGCTGCATCCCTCGCCTGAAGGTGTAGCCTTGCTCTTCACCCTGCGTCCCTCGCGCCTGGCGCACCACGGCGGGCAGGTCAGCTTCCCTGGCGGAGGTAAGGAGGAGGGCGACTTGTCGTTGGTGGAGACGGCGTTGCGTGAAACACGGGAGGAGTTGGGCCTGGACACCGCTGAGGTGCGCATTTTGGGGCCGCTGACCTCGCTGTATATCGCGTCAAGTCGCAATATGGTTCACCCTTTTGTCGGCTGGACGCCCCGCTTGTCTACGCTGCGCCCGGATGCCCAGGAAGTCGCGGAAGTGTTGACGGTGACGCTGCGGAGGCTCCTTGATCCGGCTACGCTCAGTACGTGTGTGCGGGAAGCGAACGGGCAGACGCAGACCTTTCCTAGCTTTCACATTGCGCCGCATCACATCTGGGGCGCGACGGCGATGATGACCAGCGAGCTGTTGGAGATTGTCCGTCCCATGCTCGCTGCCTGACGTTCATTTTTCTTCTACGATTCGTCCGATCAGATCGTATTCCAGCGCGTCGGTGATTTCGACGGTGACGAACCGGTTGGGACGCAGCTTTTTCTTAATCAAGACCAGCCCATCAATTTCCGGCGCATCGCGGTAGGTGCGCCCTACTGTGACCCCTTCGCCGGTTCCTTCGAGTAGCACCTGCATACGTTTTCCCACAAAGGCGAAATTTTTCCGGCGCGAGATGGTTTGTTGGGCCAGCATAATCGCATCATAGCGTTCCTCTTTGGCTTTAATCGGGACATCATCTGCTAACTGCGCCGCAGCGGTGCCATTCTCGTGCGAGTAGGTGAAAACGCCCAGACGGTCAAAGCGCATCGCGTTGACAAAATCCAGCAATGTGAGAAATTCCGCTTCCGTCTCGCCAGGAAATCCCACGATGAAGGTAGTACGCAGCGCCACATCGGGGATGGCGGTGCGCAATTGCTCGATAAGTCGCCGCACGCCGTCAACGTCTGTTGGGCGTCGCATACGGCGCAGGACGTCGGGATGGGCGTGTTGCAGCGGGATATCAATATAGGGCAAAATCTGCGGCGATTGGGCGATGATGTCAATCAGCCGTGGCGTCACGAAACCAGGGAAAGCATACAGCAGGCGAATCCACGGCATGTCGGGGACGGCAGCGACCATCTGCTCCAAAAGCTGCGCCAGACCATCTTTCATTCCCTGATCGTGTCCGTAATAGGTCACGTCCTGGGCGATGAGGTTCACTTCCAGGACGCCTAGCGCCTGTAGTTGTCGCGCATCCTCGATTACTGCCGCCATTGTGCGGCTGACGTTAGGGCCTTTGATGGAGGGGATGGCGCAAAAGGCGCACTGCCGGCTGCACCCATCGGCGATTTTGAGGAATGCCGATGGCCCGGAGATGACGAACCCTGGCGCATCGGCCTCTTCCGGCAAGACCACCCGCGTATCTTCGATCAATTGGAGGACTGCCGTTTCGCGGTTGTTGAGCAGTTGGTCAGTCAGCGCCACGATGTCATTCCAGGAGCGGGTGCCGATCACGGCATTGAGTTGCGGGACGGCGGTCTGCAGGGCTTCGGGGTCCCGCTGCGCCCAACATCCGGCGGCGACGAGCCGTTGATCGGGCCGCAGACCAGCGGCCAAATCCTGCAACGTTTCCAGCGATTCCTGACGAGCCGGATCAATAAAGCCGCAGGTGTTCACGATGATGATGTCAGCCAAATCGGGGTCCAGCGTTGGCGCGTACCCGGCCCGTTGAAGTAGCACCGCCATGTTGCTGGAATCCACCGTATTTTTAGGACAACCCAGGGATGCGATATAAAAACGGAAGGGGCGTTGTTCGCCCCTTATCCGTTGCACGTGCTGCGGCGTGCGCGATTTCATCATTGCTCCAGGGGCACTTCGCCAATAGGATTCCAGGCGCGGCGGACAACCTCGCCGATGTTGCCGAGTCGTCCCCAGTCGGTCCCGTTGATATAGAGCTGAAAAGCGCCGCCGTTGCCTGTGGCGACGATGAGCGTTTCTTCAGCCGTTGCCTCGATGATCTGGCCTGGCGCAGCAACACCCTGGAAAACGATGTCGGCGTCGGCCGATACGCTGATCCAGGCGCTTTCATTGGCGACCAGTCGCGTGTTGACTTTGCCATCGGCAGACACGGGGAAGACCGTAGGGGCGGATGGCGTCTCCTTTGTCGTTGGGATTTGGGTCTCTGCTATGGCGAGTGTTGGTGTGGGAGCTGTGGAGGTGGTGCGGTTTGATAATTGCAGCCAGACGAAAGCCACCCCGGCGATGACGAGAAAAAAGATCAACGCGATCAAGAGAATCTGAAACACGAGACTGGGGATGCGCGACCCTGTGGAAGCAACCTCTTCGGCTTCCGTCTGAGGGGGGGCAAAGACGGTAGGGCGATCCACGATGGGCTTGGATTCTGCCGAGGTCGAGCGCATACGCGGCTGCATGGGGCGTCCGTGGATTTCAGCGTCGTAGCGCGCGAGCGCCTCCTCAACCGGCAGATTGAGATAACGGGCATAGTTGCGTAAGAAGCCACGCGCCTGGATTTCGCCAGGCAATGCAGTATAGTCGCCCATCTCCAGGGCCTGGAGATAGCGGCGCCGGATGCGCAGCGCCTTTTCGACATCTGCCAATGCAATCTGGCGTGTTTCCCGAGTGCGGCGCAGCCAGATACCCAAGCCGTCGCTCATCAATCCTCCGTTTCTATCGTCACGTGTGCGTGGCCGCGCACGCCACCCTCAAGTTTGACTTCAACGACATGTTTCCCGATGTCACGTAGCGGGCGCTCCAGGATGAGCCAGTGCTTGTCGAATTCGATCCCTAAAACACGCTCAATCGTCGCGGCGATATCGGCGGCTGTAATGGAACCGTAGAGTCGTCCGGTTTCGCCGGCCTTGGCTTTGAATCTGAGCGGCGTGTTTTCAAGTCGCTCGGCAATGTGCTGCGCACGCTCGCGGATGCGCGTCTCGCGGGCTTTTTGGGTTTCCACAAAGGTCTGTGCTGCCTTGAGATTACCCTCGGTAGCTGGCGCAGCCAATCCCTTGGGGAAAAGGTAGTTCCGCGCGTAGCCATCGGACACATTTTTGATTTCGTTGGCCTTGCCCAGGCCTGGTATATCGTGTTTCAGGAAAACTTTCATGAATAACCTCCTGGCATCTACCTATAGATTCCATCCGATTACAAACCGTATAGTAACCGAAATTGGCTAAAGTGCAATAAACCGATGTATTGCGCACAGTGTTTCACGTGAAACATCCACGCCAGAGGAGCGCTCGGGCCGCTATTTTTATGCGCGGTTAGTGGATGATGCTCTGCGTGATAGGATGTTATCCGGTTGGTTGCAGGTTCGCGTCTGACCCGAGGCGCTAGAAGGAATGAGCTTCTATGACCAAATACCCATTCAATCTTTCGTAAAAATATGGTAAACTTATAACCAGAATACAGCTTGTTGACATCCATACGGGTTGTGCTAAACTGAATCTGAGGTGTATGACTGAGGAGGTATGTAATGACAGAAGAAGAAAATCCGCAATCCACCCTCGTAGGAACGCAAAAAGATATCGTGTCTGCGCAAGAGAAACTAAAGGTCGTCTGCATCGAAGATGAACCTGAGATGATTGAACTGATCCGACTCATCCTGGGGCGCAGGAACTTCGAGTTGATCGGCGCCGTAGGGGGACGTGAAGGATTGGATGCTGTGCGCAAGATCAAACCGAAACTGGTTTTGCTTGATCTGATGATGCCCGATATTGACGGATGGGAAGTCTACCAGCAAATGAAGGCGGACGAAGAACTGAGCCATATCCCGGTCATCGTCGTGACGGCTAAGGCGCAGAGCATTGATAAAGTTCTCGGGTTGCATATCGCCAAAGTTGACGACTATGTGACAAAACCGTTCGGTCCTCAAGAATTGCTCGCCAGCGTTAACAAGGTCCTGGGGACGAAGTTGTAGGCCTTTCTCTGTATTGATGTCATACCTGAAGAGTCTGTTTTTAGCGCGTTGGGCGGAGAACTGGCGATGACGTCACAGAGCGCTGGGCTGTCACAAGCCTGGCGCTTTCGTTTATGCGGATTGTTCGTTAGGAGGCAGCACGTGGGCGGGATGGAAAAGAAGCAGATCGTCTACATCGAAGATGACCAGGACATGATTGATCTGGTGAAAGTTATTTTAGGCCGCGATAATTTTGAAATCATCGGTGTGCGTGAAGGACAAGAAGGTGTGGAAACCGTCCGCCAGGTGAAACCTGCGGTTATTTTGCTCGACCTGATGCTGCCGGATATGGGCGGTTGGGCAGTCTACCAGGCCATCAAACAGGAACCGGAACTGCGTGACATCCCGGTCATCGTCGTGACGGCGCGCGGCGCTCCCATTGACAAAGTCTTAGGCGAGCATATCGCCAAAGTACAGATGTACATTGTGAAACCTTTCGGCACCCAGGAACTGCGGAGCAGTGTGAAAAAAGTTCTGGGTATGAACTGACCCCGTGCCTACGGCAAGCTTACTGGCGATTGGCAACGAGTTACTAAACGGCGCCGTCCGCGACGCCAACCTTTACACGTTGAGCCAACATCTCACGCAGATGGGGTTCAACGTCGAATACGCTGTCATGACCCGCGATCTTCCCGATAAGATCGCGGCTGCCCTGTCGTTCATCCTCGCGCACAGACCGGACGTGGTCCTGTGTAGCGGTGGCCTTGGTCCCACTGAAGACGATTTGACGCTGGCGGCGCTCGCCGAGGCGCTGGATCTGCCGCTCGAGGTGAACGCCGCCGCAGTGGAACTCGTCGAGGCGCACTACAGCCGCCTGCTGAAGCAGCATTACCTCACGCATCACGGTCCAGAATTTGCGCGGCGGAAGATGGCAACGCTGCCCGAAGGCGCTTCCCCCTTGCCGAACCCGGTAGGAACTGCGCCCGGCGTCAAACTGGATTACCAGGGAACGCTTATCTACGTTCTCCCCGGCGTGCCGGCGGAACTGGAAGCGATTTTCGCCGCCACGATTGTCCCTGAATTGTTACAACGCTTCCCACCGGCAGCGTGGGTTGAGGCTGCCTTGCTCGTTCACTGTGATGACGAGGCGGAAGCCGCCATCCCGTTGCGTGACGTTGCGCGCCGCCACCCATCGGTCTACCTTAAGTCGCTGGCGAAGCCCTTCCCATCCGCCGGCGTCGAGGGGCTGCGCGTGATCGCCGCCACGCAGGCGACGACCGAAGCTGCGGCGCACACGGCGGTCGCAAAGGCGCTGGCCGACCTGCAACACACCCTGGAAGCCGCCGGTCTCCGCGTAAGCCAACTTAATGGTTACCTAGATTTCGCCCAAAATAGTGGCAGGATGCGCCACCAGACGGCGCACAA
>DAOLUH010000085.1:0-19655 GCA_035420085.1 Anaerolineae bacterium | reverse complement strand
TACGCACTGATTACGTTTGGCGTAATCAGTCATTTCACTCCTCCAACCCTCCGAGCGGGGAATTGAAACTCAATCTGCGTTCTCATAACGTCCGTGGAGGGTTGGAGGAGTCGTGACTGATTACGCTGCGATTACGAAAAAGCGTAATCAATCCGCGGACTGATTACGCTGTTGGGGGCGTTGAAACCGCGTGCGGGGGGACTGATTACGCTCTGTCAACCCCCAGCGTAATCAGTCAAATGACTGATTACGCTTGTCCAAACTGCACGGCACGTTAACATTCACGGCAATTCTGATTGCCGATTGTGGATACACAACAAGAAAAGCATATTACAGAATTCTGTCGGAGAAACCGGGTTTTTTGAGCAGCGGAGAAGGTGATTTGACGTAAAACAGGTCGTTTTCGGGCCTAAAAACCGAGTTTCTGAATCTCCCGACAACTTGCTAGGGCACAGACTGCCCATTCACTGGCTGTGAAGGTTCTGGCTCTGGCGACGCTAATGGCGAATCCTCTGGGATAGGCTCTGTCTTGGCCGGTTGGTTCGGAGAGACAATTTCTGTCATCCGGTAGTTCTCCATGCCGGCCTGTTTGGCTACGATACGATAGTCAAAGGCAATGCTGCACGCTTTGCCGTCTATCGCGCGGACGGTGAATGAGGCGGCTGTCTTTTCAGCTACATAGAGCGCACAGTCACCCATAGGCGTAAGAAAGACATGGTAATCGTCGCTCAAGTTGACTGTCGCGGCAAAATCGGCAGCGATCTTGACCGTCGCCAGGCCAGCCGCCAGTGTGGCCGTGCCGAAGTCCTCGATCCAGACCTCGGTGCTTTGCGCGCCGTACAAAACTTGTCTGGAGCCATCGCGGGCCATTGTATAGGTATTGTAGGTCCCATCAATATACAGGTTTCCCGCCTGGGTAAGGTACATGCGCCGTGTGCCGCCGGGATAGTCCCCATCGTAACCTTCTATAATGTTGCCGCTATAGCTCCAGGCGCCGACGCCCACGCCTTGATAGTACGCCCAGCCGATTACACCGTATGCCGATGTGTTCTGACCATAAGCCAGCCCGATCACGCCATCGGACTCCGAGTTGGAAGCCGTCGAGCCGGCTATGAAACGCCCGCCGGCCGCGGTGTTGGCGAGGGAGTCACTATCCCCATACACACCGTAGGAAGTGTCGCCGGTCGAGGTGGCATTGCCCCGCACACCATACGTTGGGGCAGTGCCCAGCACCCCATAACCGCTGGGCGAGTCAGCCATACCGTACACGCCATAAGTGGTGCCGGTAGAGGAGTCGGCAAAGCCGCGCACACCGGTGCCGGCGTCGGAATTACTCTCAAAATACCCGCCGTAGTTAGTGCCGGTGATAGTGCTGGCCAGGGCGTATACACCCAGCCCATTAATGGAATCGCTCAGAAAGTACCCGCCGTAGTTGGTGCCGCTGGCGGCGCGGGCCTCACCGTACACCCCTCGCCCGTTGCTGCCGTGAGCAAGCCCTATAACGCCATATCCATCCGAGTCATGAGCCGGGGCAGCCCCAATGACGCCGTTAGGGCCGGCAAACTCGCCTGCGGCATTGTAGAAACTGCTACCAGGGTGAATGTCGGCTGTTGTACCGCTGCCGGTGAGGCTTTGGATACCTGCAGCATAAGTGGTGTTGTACAACTTCAACATGGGGCCGCTAAGTGTATCTGAAATCAAAGCACCCGGCCGCAGCGAAAGCGCATACGGCGTGGCCGTGATCTCACGACAACTGAGAGGCACGCCGCCCACCAGCACTTGCAGCCACAAGGCCTGGCCATCGAAGCTGCTCTGCGTCACGTCCAGCGTGACATTGAACAAACCTTCCGCCACCGACACGCCATTCCTGACGATATCGCCACCCACCTGAGAAGTACAAGTGTCGTTCTTGTGCAGACGGAAGATCATGTTTCGACTGCCGGTGACCAGCGTACCATCCTCCTTGAGCACGCCCTGGTAACTGATGCGGCTGGCGACCGCAGCCTCTATGCCGGTCACGGCTGATGGCTGGCTCCTTTGGCCGGGACCTGGTCCCTGCCCGGTCACACCCTTGACACTGAAAGTCAAGATAAACAACATCATCGAAACGGCTACTGCTCTGCTAAATATCTTGCGATTCATTTCTGGATCTCCTTTCGTGTATCATTCGAGATTAAAAGGCAGGTGAGACCTGGCTCATGCCTCCCTGAGGACCAAGGGCAAAAAGACTTTGTACTCGGCCCTCCCCACGCCACACCAGAAACCGGCGCAGAGTTGAGCGTCGCTGCCGGCCACCCACTGCCCCACTGTGCCGCCCAAAGTCGTAGCGCCACCCTCTTGTCCGCCACCGCCGGCCATAACCCACCAGTCAATGCTTGCGGCGTTCGGCGCTGCCAGCGCTGCACCGACCAGCAACAGGCCCACCAGGATTGCGCCTAACGCAAACCATCGTTTATCCTTGAGTTGTTTACGCATTGTTTCCTCCATACATCGTATCAAGAAACCTTTCCTTTGACGCCGGGGATTGCATAGCATGACCTGGCGTCACACACTTGCTGTGAAGCATGACAAGGGGAATTTGTGGGGCGGAGACCGCTCTGGGCGTGCGAATAGTAGCATCTAGTTACACCTCATACATTCAAGCGCCCCCCAGGCACCTGACGGCATCCCGGCGTCAGCCTGTCAAATCGGCTCGTTGAGGTTAAAGGTTATATGGCAGCCCATGGCGTGGAACATGGAAGTCGTCACTGGTCTATACTCTGAACTGGTCTGAAGTCGTGTGACGATTCTTACACAACAACCTCAGTATAGCACAGAAAACGGCATATCCCAGGATTGAAAAAATTCTGTTGCAAACTGCATGATTGGCCCAAACCTTTGTGGTGGGCGATGTGACCGTTGTTCCTGATGCGTTCAAAAAGTCGAAAGAGTATTGACAATTATCTAAATCGTTGTATACTTTAATCGCCCCTCCCAGGGGGGAGGGGGTATACAATAAACAGCATAGCAAATTTTAATCACGTTAATGAGGAAACCATGCACGAACACGACCATTCGACACACGCGCGCCACGGCGCGCACCATGAGGAAGCGCTCAAGCGGCTCAAAACCACCGAGGGCCACCTGCGCGGCATCCAACGGATGCTAGAGGAGGATGCTTACTGCATCGACATCCTCCGGCAGATTCAGGCCGTGCAGGCGGCGCTGAACAAAGTGAGCGTTCAAATCCTGGAAGAGCACCTCAACTCGTGCGTCATCACCGCCGTGCGTGGCGACGATCCGCAGGAACGCGAGCGCGTGCTCAAGGAAATCAGCGACGTGTTCGCGGCAGCGACGAAAGTGTAATCGGGAGTAGGGAGTAAGGAGTATGGAGTAAGGAGAATATGCTCTCTTCGCCCCATACTCCCTACTCCGTACTCCATACTTCATATAAGGAGGCTAACATGCAAACTGTAACGTATACGATTCCCAATATCTCGTGCAAGCACTGCGTACACACAATCAAGACAGAGGTTGGCGATCTACGAGGGGTGTGGTCCGTCGAAGCGGACGTGCAGACCAAGCAGGCAACCATCGCATTCGAAGCGCCAGCATCTGAGGATGCAATCAAGTCTTTGCTGACCGAGATCAATTATCCGGTAGTCGAATAGTCAAATAGTCAGGTAGTCAGACAGTCAGTCGCCGATATGACAAACGACTATACGACTACATGACTACATGACTACACGACTCACATAAGGAAAAGCTCATGACCGATACCATTACTTTGCCCATCACCGGCATGACCTGCGCGAACTGCGTAGCGACGGTCGAACGCAACTTGAAGCGCGTCAATGGCGTGACGAACGCTGTTGTCAACCTGTCGTCGGAACGCGCCACGGTGGAATTCGATCCCGCGCTGGTCTTCCTGCCTGACATCATCGGGCGGGTAGAACGGGCAGGCTACGGCGTCGCTACCGGAGAGGCCGACCTGATCATCAAGCGGCTATCCGATGACAACGACGTCCGGCGGCTCGAAAAGGCGCTGCTCCAGGTCGAAGGCGTGCTCGAGGCGCAGGTTGCGCTGGCGACCGAGAAAGCGCGCGTGCGTTATATCCCCACTATCGTCAGCCAGGCCGAGATCCGCAAGGCCGTTTCCCAAGCTGGATTCGAGGCGCTCGAACTGGGCGGCGACGCCGACGACGCGGAGGCCAAAGCACGCGCCGCCGAAATCAGCCACCAGAAACGGATGCTCATCATTGGCTTGCTGTTCACCGTACCGCTGTTCGCCTTCTCGATGGCGCGCGACTTCGGGCTGTTCGGGATGTGGGCGCACGCCGATTGGGTGCATTGGGTCATGCTGGCCTTCGCCACGCCGGTGCAGTTCTACGTCGGCGCGCAGTATTACGTGGGCGCGTACAAGGCGCTGCGCAACGGTGCGGCGAATATGGAGGTGCTGATCGCGCTTGGCACGACGGCGGCCTACGTCTACTCGCTGCCGATCGTTTTCGGCTGGCTCGATGGACACGTCTACCTGGAAACGTCCGCCGTCATCATCACCCTGGTACGCCTGGGCAAACTCCTCGAAGCGCGCGCGAAAGGCGGCGCCTCCGAGGCCATCAAGAAACTGATGGGCCTGCGGGCGAAAACGGCACAGGTCGTGCGCGACGGCAGCGAAATCGCCATCCCCGTGGATGAAGTCCTCGCCGGCGACGTGGTGCTGGTGCGGCCCGGCGAAAAAATCCCCGTGGATGGCGTGGTCGTCGAAGGCCGGTCATCGGTGGACGAATCGATGCTCACTGGCGAATCACTGCCGGTGACGAAAGGGCCAGGCGATCCCGTCATCGGCGCGACGCTCAACAAACTGGGCCTGCTCAAATTCGAAGCGACGAAAGTGGGCAAGGAGACCGCCCTGGCGCAGATCATCCGCCTGGTGGAGGACGCGCAGGGCAGCAAAGCGCCCATCCAGCAATTAGCGGATCAGATTTCGGCGGTGTTTGTCCCCATCGTGATCGGCATCGCGGCGCTGACGTTCCTGGGCTGGTACTTCCTGGGGCCGCCATTGCCGGTCAATGCGGACACCAACGCCTTCACCCGCGCGCTGATCCACATGGTCGCCGTGCTGGTGATCGCCTGCCCGTGCGCGATGGGCCTGGCGACGCCGACCGCCGTGATGGTCGGGACAGGCAAAGGCGCCGAGTTAGGCGTTTTGCTGAAAAACGGCGGAGCTTTGGAGCGCGCCGGGCGCATCACCACCGTCGTCCTGGACAAGACCGGCACGATTACGAAGGGGCAACCGGCGGTGACGGACGTAGTAACGAATCATGAATCAAGAATCATGAATCAAGAACCGGCGAATCAGCGAATCGGCGAATTAGCGAATCAACGAATGGGCGAGTTCCCGATTACCGATTACCAATCCCCAATGACCGATCAGGAGTTACTGAGGCTGGCGGCATCTGTCGAGAAAGGCAGCGAGCACCCGCTGGGTGAGGCGATTTGGGCGGAGGCGACGACGCGAGGATTGCAATTGTCCGAACCGGAAGGCTTCCAGGCTGAGGCGGGGCATGGCGTCTCTGCCGAAGTGGATGGACGCACAGTGGCGGTGGGCAATCTGCGGATGATGGAAGCGCGGGGCTATCCGCTCAACGGCTTGCAGCCCGAAGTGGAGCGCTTGCAGGCGGAAGCGAAGACGGCGATGCTCGTGGCTGTGGATGGCGCAGTGCGCGGCGTGATCGCCGTGGCGGATACGATCAAAGACGGCTCGGTCGAGGCCATCGCGGGCCTGCACCGCATGGGCCTGCACGTGGCGATGATCACCGGCGACAACCGCAAGACGGCGGAAGCCATCGCCAAACAGGTGGGTCTCGATGCAGTGCTGGCGGAAGTGCTGCCGGAGGGCAAAGCGGCTGAAATCAAGAAGCTGCAAGCGGCAAACGTCAACGGGAAACCGGCGGTCGTCGCCATGGTTGGCGACGGTGTGAACGACGCCCCCGCCCTGGCCCAGGCCGACGTCGGCATCGCCATCGGCACAGGCACGGATGTCGCCATTGCCGCCGCGCCGGCCACGCTGATGTCCGGCGACTTGCGCGGCGTCGTGCGGGCGGTCGCGCTCTCGCGCAAGACGTTGCGCACGATCAAGCAAAACCTGTTCTGGGCGTTCTTCTACAACGTGATTCTCATCCCGGCAGCGGCCTTCGGCCTGCTCAACCCGATGCTGGCCGCCGGCGCAATGGCCTTCAGCAGCGTGTTCGTCGTCACCAACAGCCTACGGCTGAAGAAGGCGAATATTCTGTAATGCAAGTTGGCAACTCACGCTGTAAAATCAGATCAAGGGAATTATCATCAACCTGCGGTTGGATGAAGATGTAGCGCAAGCTGTTAGCTTGCGGCAAAGGCAAACTAACAGTTTGCCCTACATTTGGTATCTGCGACTTTTCACTTTCAAGGAAGCGCCATGAACTCATTGATGATTGCCTTTATCACCGGGGTAACCACCGGCGGGTTAAGCTGTCTGGCGGTACAGGGCGGTTTGCTGACGACGGCGTTAGCGCCGCAGGTCTCCCAATCAGATGCGCCGTCACACAAAGGCGGCAAACGGCGAGAAGTTGCGACACAACCGGTGCCTACCTCGCCAGGCGCGCTGCCGATTCTGCTGTTTCTGGCAGCTAAACTGATTGCCTATACGCTGCTGGGCTTGCTCCTCGGCGCATTGGGCTCCATGCTGCAACTGACGCCGTTCACCCGTGCGCTGCTGTTGATCGCCATCGGCATCTTTATGGTCGGCAACGGCTTGCGGATGTTGAACGTGCACCCGATCTTCCGCCACTTCGTCTTCGAGCCGCCCGCCGCCGTGACGCGCTATCTGCGTCGCAAGGCGAAAGCTGGTTCAGACGCAGTCACGCCCTTGCTCCTCGGCGCGCTGACTGTGTTGATCCCCTGCGGCGTCACGCAGGCAATGATGGCGCTGGCGATGGGCACGGGCAACGAGCTGCAAGCGGCGGGGCTGATGGCGTCGTTTACGCTGGGCAGCAGCGTCGTCTTCTTCGCCGTGGTCTACCTGGCGACACGGATGGGCGCACTGTTGGAAAAGAACTTCGCGCGCGCGGTGGCGATTGTCCTGCTGATCCTGGGACTGGTCTCGGTAGATTCAGGGCTGAACCTGATGGGGTCGCCGGTGTCATTTGCGCGGCTGACCCGGTCCGCCAGCGCGCCGGGCGGAACACCGTCGGCGGAGGCCGTGACTTCGACAGCCGGCGAAAACGAGGTGAGAATCACAGTGTTGAACAATGGCTACACGCCGGTCAGCATCTCCGCCCGCCCGGATATTCCCACTCGCCTAACCTTTGTGACTAACAACGTCCGCTCTTGCTCGCTGGCGTTGGTGATCCCGGAATTGCGTGTAGAGAAACTTTTACCCCCGACTGGCGAATATACTGTCGAGGTGCCGCCACAACCGGCAGGCAAAGTGTTGCGCTACAGTTGCTCCATGGGCATGTATTCCGGCCAAATTGTCTTCGATCAGTGAGGCATAAGATGAAACAGGTCTTTGACGTTCCCGATATGCATTGTCCTGCGTGCGTGATGCGCCTCGAAGGCATCGAAGACGATCTGCCGGGCATTCAGCACATCGCCGCAAGCTATCGCAAGCAACGACTCGAAGTGGAGTATGACGAAGCGCAGGTCAGTGAAGCGCAGATTGTGGCAGCCGCCGAGGCGTTGGGGTATCCTCTGCACAAGAAGTAATCTTATCAGAGCGGGGATTCCCCCCTTTCATTCTCCCCAAAAGGGGAAGATAATGACCGGAAGGTATTTTTCTATCTACCCCAATGCGCTTACTATTTACCCACATGTCTCAGTTAAGTACCCATGGGGAGCAAAGTGATGATGCTGTTCAACTTGCCGGATAATGCCGTTCATGTATGGCAGGTATCTCTGAATGTCGCGACCTCGACCTTTGACCGTCTTTACGCCACGCTCGCGCCAGACGAAATCGCCCGCGCCGAGCGTTTCCGTTTTTCGGAACACCGCGCACGTTTCGTCGTAGCCCACGGCGCGCTGCGCGACATCCTGAGCCGCTATCTCGACATCCCCGCCGAACAACTGTCTTTTGCAATCAACCCCTACGGCAAGCCGGCGTTCGCCGCGCCGGAATACGCCTGGCTCCAATTTAACCTCTCCCACTCCGGCGACCTGATCCTCATCGCCGTGAGCCGCGACCGACCCATCGGTATTGATGTCGAACACATCATCCCGCCAGATGATTTTCCCCGCCTGGTGGAACAGTTTTTCTCCCCAAACGAAAACGCGGCCTTCCGCGCGCTGCCCGAAAGCAAGCGCGCTGCCGCGTTCTTCGCCGGTTGGACGCGCAAGGAAGCCTACGTCAAGGCGCTGGGGATCGGCGTTTCGCTCCCTCTCGACCAGTTTGATGTGACAATGGACCCCGACGCCCCTGTCCGCCTGTTAGCTGATCGTCGCCATCGCCTCAATGTAGAGACCTGGACGCTGCGCACTTTCACCCCCGCACCCGGTTACATCGCTGCCCTCGCCGTCGAAACCCTGCATCCCATTCTCACCTTTTACCAATACCACCTCATCACAACACTCTGATCCCCAATCCCTGATTACCTGTTACCGATTACCAATCCCCTAACCGCCTCACCGCCTCCCGAATCTGCTCCGTCGACGCCGTGACCGAAGCGCGAATATATCCTTCTCCCGCCGGACCGAAGAATGAGCCGGGCGCAAAGACCACCCCCGTCCGCTCCATCACCGCCAGCGCGAATGTCTCAGACGCCGCCCATCCCGCCGGTATCGCCGCCCAGAGGTAGAGCGCCGCCTTGGGCTGTTGCGCCGCAATACCGAGCGTCTTCAACCCCTCGATGAGAATGTCGAACCGCTCGCGGTAGAGCGCGTTGCGCGCCGTAAACCACGCCGGCGTCGTGTGCTCAATGGCGGCGATGGCGGCCTCTTGCAGTGGATGAAACAACCCCGAATCCATGTTCGACTTTACCTGCGCCAACGCCGCCAGCGCGCCCGGATTCCCCACCGCCATCCCCATCCGCCACCCGGCCATGTTGAACGTCTTGGACAGCGAATTGAACTCCACCGCCACATCCAGCGCGCCCTCCACCTGCAAGATGCTCGGCGCGACGTAATCGCCGTAGGTCAAATCGCAGTATGGCGCATCGTAACACAACAGGATGCCGTGCCGCCGGGCGAAGTCCACCGCTCGCGCCAGAAAATCCAGATCGGCGACGGCCCCTGTAGGATTATTAGGGTAATTGAGCCACATCAGCTTGGCGCGGTCGGCGACTTCAGCCGGGATGGCGTCGAAATCGGGCAGAAAGCCGTTCTCCGCCAGCAACGGGAATGTGACAAAATCCGCCCCCGCCAGCCGCGCCCCTGCCGCGTAAGGCGCGTAGCCGGGATCGGGTAACAGCGCCAGATCGTCCGCATCCAACCACGCCAGCGCCATATTGACGATGCCTTCCTTTGAGCCGATGAGCGGCACCACCTGCTTGTCGGGATCGAGCGTCACGCCGAAACGCCGCGCGTAGTACCCGGCCAGCGCCCGGCGGAATTCCGGCAGTCCGCGATAGCCGGAGTACCCGTGTACGTCGGGACGTTTGGCCGCCGCGTACAGGGTCTCAATCACTGCCTCCGCGGGCGGCATATCCGGATTGCCGATGTCCAGCCGGATCACATCCATGCCCCGCTGCTTTACCCCGTTCACCACTCCTTCCCATCGCGCAAACGGATACGGCGGCAAATTACGCAAACGCGACGCAGGATGCGGGATACGGGATGCAAGATTTTCACTTCTTGCTTCTTGCCTTCTGCCTCCTGTTTCTTGCGCCCTGACTTTCGACTTTTGACTTTCGACTTTCGACTCCAGATACTCTAACAGCGCCTCCAGCCCCAAGAGGTAACTCCGCCAGCCAAACCCGCAAATCTGGCCGACGCAGACCGGCGCGATGAGCGATGTGTGGCGGAACTCTTCGCGCGCGTGGATGTTGGAGAGATGGACTTCGACCGCCGGCAACCCCGTCCCGGCAATCGCATCGCGCAGCGCGACGCTGGTGTGCGTGTAGCCGCCCGGATTGATGAGCACGCCGTCGGCCCAGTCCATCGCCGCGTGCAGCGCGTCAATCAGCCCACCCTCGCTGTTGGATTGCAAAATCCGCAATTCCGCGCGCCCCGCCGCCGCTGCCAGCGCCGCGTTGATCTCCGCCAGCGTCACCCGCCCATACGTCTCCGGCTCCCGTCGCCCCAACAAATTCAAATTCGGCCCGTGCAACACCAGAATTTTAGTGATTGGTGATTGGTGATTGGTGATTGGTTGGTTCGCTGATTTGCTGATTTGCTGATTTGCTGATTTGCCGATTTGCCGATTCGCTGATTCTTCCTTCATTCCATCGCCCCCATCGCCACCAGAATTTGCCGCACCAGACCCTCCGGCACATCGTCGGCAATCGTCACATCACCGATGGCGCGCGGGAGAATCCAGCACAGGCCCTTGCCTTGCTTCTTCTTATCGTGCGTCATCGCTTGCCGCACCGCGTCCACGGAATATGGCGGGCACGTCACCGGCAAGCCCCACGCCGCCAGGACGTCGGCGATGCGCGCCGCCAGCCCCGCTTCCGCGCGGCCTAGCGCCTCCGCAATCCGCGCCGCCGCAACCATCCCGATGCTCACCGCATCCCCGTGGCGCAGCGTGAAATCGCTCACCTGCTCCAACCCGTGCGCCGTCGTATGCCCCAAATTCAGCACTGCCCGCCGCCCGCGCTCGAACGGGTCTTCTTCCACAATGTCAATCTTCACTTGCAACGATCGCGCTAAAGATGCAGGATGCAGGATGCAGGATGCAGGATGCAAGATATTTGTCTCTTGCATCTTGCCTCTTGCTTCTTGCATCTTTTCCAATAACTCCGGCGCGCCGATAACCCCGTGCTTTAGCACCTCCGCCACCCCCGAACGGAACTCAGCCTCCGGCAGCGTGTCGAGTACATCCAGGTCAATCAGCACCAGCTCCGGCTGCTTGAACGCGCCGACAAGATTCTTGCCCTGCGGCAGATCCACGCCCGTCTTGCCGCCCACACTGGCATCTGTCATCGCCAGCAGCGAGGTGGGCATCTGCACGAACCGCGTCCCCCGCATGAACGTCGCCGCCGCGAATCCCGCGATGTCACCCGTCACCCCGCCGCCCAACGCGAGCACTACTCCGCTGCGGTCGAGCTGCCCCGCGAGGAATTGCTCGTACAGCGCGCGCACCGTGTCGAGTGTCTTGTGTTGCTCGCCGTCGAAAATCGTACAGACGAAAGGCCGGTAGCCGGCCTCGCGCAACGCCGCCTCCGCCCGCCCCGCGTAACCTTGCTCGGGCCGGTCTCCGACCGCGCCCGCCGCCGCCACAACGGGATTGGTGACAATCGCCACTGCTGTCCCCTCACGCACGCCCGCCGCCCGCATCGCCCCGCCCAGGTGCGCCAGCAAACCGCGCCCGATGTGAATCGGATACTCCCCGCCAGGGTATTTCACCGGCAGCGTGATCGTCTCCGCCAGCGCCAATACTTGCGTCGCCACATCCTCCACCGCGCGCCCATCCGTCTGCACATGCCAGGGGATCGCAGCATAAGCTTCGCGGCGGGCCGCCAGCAAGCGCGCCACTTCCGCGCGTGGGTCGGCGACGTTGAGCAGAGGACGCTCGTGGTTGTCGCCGACGCGCCGCAAAATCTCATCCGGCGTCGCGTCCAGGCAGATTACGACGCCGCCACGCTGCATCACCCGGCGATTTTCCGCATCTACCAGCGCGCCGCCGCCCGTCGCAATCACCAGCCCGTCCTGCGCGCTCAACTCGGCGCACACCGCCGCCTCAAGCGCGCGGAACGCCGCCTCGCCATTCTCCGCGAAGATGCGCGGAATCGGCTTGCCCGCCCGCGCCGCGATGATGTCGTCCATATCCACGAACGCGCGTCCCAACCGTCGCGCCACTTCACGCCCGACAGTCGTCTTGCCCGTTCCCATAAAACCAGTCAGCACAAGATTCATACTACTCCCTCAGGAAAATAGTGAGATACAGTCCTGCGCACGTCGTCCAACCACGCCCGCCGCTCCGCTTCCGTGCTGGTAACGACGACGCGATACATCTTGCGGGAAAACGCCGGCACGCCACACAGATCGAAAATGCAATTCTTCCACAAAAGCTGTAACGGATCGCCGAAGACCTCGTTCTCGCGCAGTTCCGGCGTGTTAGCGGTGTTGAAAACCAACGCCGCCTTTGCCCGCAGCAGGCCCACCGGCACACCCTCGCCGCCATCGTCTTCCAGAAATTCGTAAGCCACGCCCGGTCGGATCACACGATCTACCCACCCCTTGAGGATCGCGGGCGGCTGCCCCCACCAGTTCGGGTGTACGATCACGATGCCATCCGCCGCCGCGATCTCATCGCAATGCCGCTGAATGTCAGGCGGGAGCGCCGCACTTTTAGGAATCTCCTCGTGCGGCAGCAACGGATCGAAACCCTCCGCATACAAATCGTGAAACCAGACCGTGTGTCCGCCCTCGCGCAACGTCCGCGCCACCGTCTCCGCAATCGCGTGATTGAAACTGCCGGGATGTGGATGCCCAAGAATGACCGAGACATTCATAAGCCTTGCTCCTTGTGAGGTAGCAGTCAGCCATCAGTTTTCAGCTTTCAGCCTGGCTGAAAAGCTGAAAGCTGACCGCTGAAGGCTGCCGGCTCTGCTGCACCAACACGGCGTTCAACAACTCAATCGCCATCCGCGATTCCAACGTCACGCCCGCGCGCACGCCAACGCAGGGATCGTGGCGGCCTCGCTTGAGCGCGAAGTCAATCTCTTCGAGGTTCTGACGCACGGAAAGTTGCGGCGTCTGGATCGAGGCCGTCGGCTTGAAGGCGACGCGGCACACCAACGGCATCCCCGTGGTGATGCCGCCGAGCAACCCGCCGTGGTGATTGCTCTGGTAGCCCGTCGCACGGATCGGGTCGTTGTTCTCGCTGCCGCGCCGCGCAACCACGTCGAAGCCGGAACCGACCTCGACGCCTTGCGCTGCGTGCAGCCCGCCGAGCGTCCCCATCAGCCGCAGCTTGAGGCTCTCGTAGAGCGGTGCGCCGGCCAACGCTGGGACGTTCACCGCGACGACCTCCACCACCGCACCGATGGAGTCGCCGTCCGCGCGCACGGATTCGATCAACGCGGCAGCCTCGCGGGCGAAATCGGCATCGAGCGTGGGGAGTTCGGCAGCGACGAGTCTTGCTTCAAGCTGGCGCAGGTCATCCGCCGGAACGGGGTGCGCCTGCGTGTGCTGCAAGGCCAGCCGTTCCACCGTCTCCGCCAGGGTGACGGTCGCCTTGAGCGCCCCCACCTGCACCAGCGAAGAGAGGAACACTGTCCCAAACTGCCTTTCCAAATACAGCCGCGCAATCGAACCGCCGATCACGTCGGAGACGGTGGCCCGATAGCTGGCCCGCCCCCCACCGCGCGGATCGTTGAAGCCGCGCGCCTGGTGGTACTTCACTAAATCGGCGTGTCCGGGGCGCACTTCGCCTTGCGGCCCGGCGAACTGGCTGTAATCGCCGGAGCGTTTGGCGGCGGAGAGCACCACGGCGGCGATAGGTTCGCCGGTGGTGTAGCCGGCCTCGTAAGTGCGGGTGATACTCTCCACGCCGTCGGCGATTGTCCGTACTTCCGGCCCGACGAGCAGCGTGTCGTGATCGCCGGCGTAGAGGCCGGAGAGCAACGCTACCTGGTCGGCTTCGCTGCGCGGCGTCCCGTGGATGTTGCCGCCGGGACGGCGGCGGTCCAGATGGCGTTGGATATCGGCCCGCGTCAGCCACAGACCCGGCGGGCAACCGAACACGATCGTCGTGTAGCCCGGCCCGTGGGATTCCCCCGCGCCGGCCACCGCAAAGAGAGATCCGCCGAGGAGTTCCATATCAGGGGTGATCGTTGGGGTTATCTACCGCCAGACCTTCGGCGGCAGCGGCAGCAACCAACTGATCATCGGCGCAGAGAAAAACCAGACCTGGCAAATTACGCGCGCGCAGTGAATTATGCCCGATCAACGCCGAGGCTAAATGAACTGCATCATATCCGCGCAAAGACCGACGTTCCAGCAGGTCACATGCCAGATCGAGCACTGGCTGGGTCGGCGCTATAACTTGATAAGTCGTGCGGCAATCCTCGAAAATGATGTCTCGCACACGTTGGTAATTGCCCCACGATAATGTCTTTTCACGCACGCGCCGATTGAGGGCGCTGATGATTTCAACGATGAGCATTTGCGATACAAGCAACATTGAAGCCTGGTCCATTTGCGCGCGTAACCAATCGCTACCATATTCATCCATATAGCGTTTGAACATCGCACTGGTGTCCAGATAATAATTCACCATCCTGCTTTGCGCTCCTCGATGACGAGTTCTGACAATGGGCGGCCGGCGCTGAGTTTCCGCGACAACTCGGCGCGTTCTCCTGGCGCAATTGGCGGATAGATCGGCGCATGTTTTATTTCCGCCAATAGTCCGTCTTCACGTAAAGCTTGAATAGCCAGCTCGCGCTCCTGTCGTGGCTCTAGTTTTCGGGGACGAATCACAAGCATAGATCTTTCGCGTACCATTTCCAGTTCCTTGTCTTTCCATGCCTCTAGTCCGTCCAATGGAATACGCACTTCCTGTGACGTTACCTGTGCGATAATTTCAGTCGCCATCGTGAACCTCCTTCTTCGCCTGCTATCTCAGGTATACCATAGTTATGGAGCGACGTCAACGAATCGGGGCAATGCCCCGATCTACCCACCCTTTCTCCAGCGTGAGCTGCCGCTCCCACCCCAAGCGCCGGTAGAAGCGTCCCGCGCCGCGCGCATCGTCGTCCGGCGTGACGGAGAAGACGACCCGCGCGCAGCCCATCTCGCGCAGCCAGGCGACGGCGTGCTGCACCAGCCAGCGCCCCAGGCCACGAGTGCGCCAGGGCGCAGCCACTTCGAGCGCCTCCAACTTCCCCCACCCCGCGAAGGCCGGCAATTGCCCGTCTTGGGTGAGATCGGCAACACATTCGCAGCGTCCGATGTGCTCAGCGTTGTGGCGCAGGATGAACGTGGTCTCAGTTCCAGAAACAGCGGATTGCACGCACACACCATCCATCGGAGCCGCGACAGGCGCAGGCATGGCCTCCAATCCACCGCCGAAGATATACTCTACCCCACCATCCGCCGAAAAACCGGCACCGGCAAACAAATGGCGGATATGCGGCCATACATCCGAGATGCCGCTGCACAATGGAACCGGCAAGCCCGTGTCCCAGGCATAGATCACGCGGACGTCCCATTGCCGCATCAGTTGCCGGGCCGCCGCGAGCACTTCGCGCCCGGCCGCTTCTGCGCCCGGCGCGAACAGCAACCAGGCGATGTCGCCCGCATTGCGGTAATCAGGCGCGACTCTATCACCGTCGCTATAGCGCAAAAGGTGAACCGCCGCCAGAACCTGTTCTGCCTCTACGCTTAACATCGTCTGCCGTTCGATGACCCACGGGTCCAGGATACGCTGCTCAGGGTAGCGCGTCAACCGCTCGGCGATAAACTCAGCAGGCAGCGCCCAGCCGGGAATCGCCATCTCCAGGTGCGCGTTGACGAGGGTTTGGAGAGCCGTCAACCGTTCAGCCAGGTAAGGGATAATCGCCATCATACAGTTTGCGGAGCGGCGACTAACCGCATCACCAACCTTTCGGGCCGTTTACTGGTCAAATCATACGCATTTTGCAAGTTCATCCAGAATTCCGGGGTTGTACCCAAGGCTTGAGAAAAAATCCAGGCCGTTTCTGGCGTAATCCCGCGCTTACCCCGTACAATTTCATTGACCCGCTGTAACGGTACGCCGATGTGCGCCGCAAATGCTACCTGTGTAATGCCTAAGGGGTCCAGAAACTCTTCTTTCAGTATTTCGCCAGGATGTGTCACACGGTTTTCGGGTAGCATCTCTCTCCTTAAGGTCGCGTCGCAATCTCCAACGCTGTCAGATATGCCAGCGCCTCCTCACGGCCCTGCCCGCACATCTCCTCGTTGGGACGTAGCCAGGTACAGACCAGGGGCCGCTCCGGCGATTCGTAAAGCGCGCACAAGTTATCCGGGGTGAGCTGCACGCAGCGCACCCCGGCGGGCTTGCCGTTGGGCATTCCCGGAATAGCGGAGGAAATGGAGAGGGCGATGCAACACGCCCCGCAGCCGGCGCGGCATTGCATCGGCGCTACGCTCGCACTTGCAGCAGGTGGTAGCTTTTCTTTCCCTTACGCAGCACGACGAATTGTCCTTCAATCGTATCCGCCAGGGTGATGGCTTGCTCCACACCAGCAGCCTGTACGTTGTTGACGTAGACTCCGCCGTTGTCGATCAACCGGCGCGCTTCGCCTTTGGACTTGGTCAACCCGGCATCCACAAGCACATCCACCAACGGTGTCCCCGCACCCTCCAACGCGGCCTTAGCAATCTGGCTGGAGGGCACATCGCTGAAGATGTCGGCGATCTCGGCCGCGCTCAGCCCGGCGATGTCACCGCCGAAGAGCGCCTGCGACGCCTGCATCGCCTTCGCCAGCGCCGTCTCGTCGTGAACCATCGCCGTCATAATCCGTGCAAGCGTGCGCTGCGCCTCACGCTGTTCCGGCTGCGTGGCTACTTTGTGCGCCATTTCGGCGATCTCCTCTTGCGTCATCCAGGTGAAGTGCTTGAGATCGTCAATCACATCGGCATCGTCGCGATTGAGCCAGTACTGGTAGAAGCGGTACGGCGAGGTGTGTTTTGCATCCAGGAAAATCGTCCCATGCACCGACTTGCCGAGTTTCGAACCGTCGGCATTCGTGAGAAGGGGATAAACCAGACCGTAAGCGCGGATGTTACGTACGCGGCGCAGCAGTTCCACGCCTGCCGTGATGTTGCCCCACTGATCGCTACCGCCGGATTGCATCGTGCAGCCGAAGCGATCGTAGAGCTGCACAAAGTCGTAGGCTTGCAACAGCATGTAGCTGAACTCGGTGTACGAGATGCCTTCCTCACGCTCCAGCCGCGACTTGACCGAGTCCTTCGCTATCATGTAATTCACGCTGAAATACTTGCCCACATCGCGCAGGAAATCCATCATCGGAATCGTGCACAGCCAGTCGGCGTTGTTGACGAGGCGGGCCGGGTTGCTCTTGACCTCGAAGTCGAGGAAACGCGCCAACTGCGGCTTGATGGCCTCAAGGTTGGCCTCCACCTGCTCGCGGTCCAACAGCGGCCGCTCGCTTGCCTTGCCGCTCGGATCGCCGATCAGACCCGTGCCGCCGCCTGCCAGCGCGATCGGCGAATGGCCGAAACGCTGCATCCGCGCCAGGCCCATCAACGTGAGCAGGTTGCCGATTTGCAGGCTGTCCGCCGAGGGATCGAAGCCAATGTAGACCGTCACCCTCTCCGTCGCCAACACCTCCGGCGTTCCCTCCGTAAAGCTGTGGACTAACCCACGCCACTGAAACTCATCGAATACGTTTGTCATACTATCTCCTCAAAGTGTTGATGAGGAGTATGGAGTACGGAGTATGAAGTATGGGCATTTAGCCCCATACTCCCTACTCCTTACTCCCTACTCCTTGTTGATACGTTGTACTAAAACTTTCCATATCCCACCCGCGGCGGGCAAATACCGGTAGTACAGAAATAAATCCGTCGCCACCATCACCAGGTTGATCGCATACAGGACAATCACCCAATCCAGGGCGAAAAATAACTTGTGCAAGATGCCGCTCAGGTAGCCCAGGCAAATCACCGCCAGAAACAGCGGGCTTTTCCCTTCCACATGTTTAGTGCGAATCGCTTTTGCTAACGCAACGCAATTACATCAGATTTTCCATTACGCTCGACCTATCTGCCTATATTACCAACAACCAGGAAACGTGCAAGCCGGAGACAGCGAAGACCTAACAAGAGCGGCCCCTACCGTTATGGTAGGGGCCTTTTGTTTGCCCACGCTTATTTGGAGCAGCACGTCGTTTCACCGTTTGTCTTTCGTTCCCATCTACTGGAAAGTTGCAGTTTCCACGGATGTACAAACAAAATCGCCCCAAAATGACGCTTACTGTGTCCTCACCCATTCGTGCGCTTTACCGCACATCCGGTATGACACACGTATCGCTTCCAATCAGCATTGGAAGGGTGTACCGTATCAAGCACGACCGGAAATCATGCCTTAGTTTGCATCAGATGGCATATCGGGTACAACCTGTATCCTGGTTAGTGTCATTAGGTTTTCGCCATGAATGGACGATCATGTTTAGCGTGCTCACGTTGGACGACCAGGAAGAACAAGGTCAAACAACTCTGTTCATTAGGAAAGGCGCCGATTTCGTCCGCTTTGTTGCGGAATTCGCGAAAGAGACGCTCCAGGTGATTCGTGGTCCGAATGATAGGATGCAAATGCGACTCAAAGTGATAGAAGTGCAATGTCGCCTGGAAGCCCCACACGAAGCTATGCACGGCTTGCGGTTCCCGGGTTTGCCATTTCGCTTCGAAATCGGTCAGACGGGCCTGCGCTTCCTCGCGAGTGGCGGCCTCGTAGATCGTATAGGCATCGGTCTTCAGTTCGTGCCAGCGCTCTTGTTGCAATTGATAGGTGGAGGTTTCAGGCGTAGCCTCGGGCAGTTCCTGGTTGAGCAGATAGCGTTGCATACCGCGTACTTTGTGCGTGATGCAGCGTTGGTGCTTGGCATTGGGAAAGTAGACCTTCATACTCGCGGGCAGTCCGCGCGCCCCGTCACTAACGATCAGCGCAACGGCCTGCGCCTCCAGTCCCCGCGCCAGCAGGTGTTCGAACAAGCTCCGCCACTGGGCTTCTTCTTCCGCCTCCGCCACTTCAAAGTGCAAGAGAGAGGTGCTACCATCCGGAAACACGCCCATCACCGCCAAAATCACCCGCTCTTGGGCGTGCCGACACTGTCGTTCATGCCCGGCCCGATCGCATTTGAACTCGTCCACCGTGTATTGAATATCTACCCAGACCCCATCCACAATCAGGACCGGGGGTGTGCCAGTCACCGGTTGGTCACGGTAGTTGTCGAGCAACGCCTGAACCCGCAAAGTGACCGCGTTGATCGCGCTCCGCGAGAGCACCTCCCCCATCAACAAGAACAAGGCCTCCTGCAAATCGCGCAACGACAGCCCCATGACATACAGGTACGCCAACCAGTCCAACAAGCCCGGGCGCGCCCGTTGGTAACGCTGCAAGACCTGCCATTCGCGTTCCGGGTTCCCCCACCGCAACTTCGGCACGCGCAAGTCAGGAATCCGGCCATACTGCGTGTCGGTTTGGCGTTTGAAGTAACCCGAACGGCGCGGACGGGCACCATTCCACTGCGTCAAAAATGCCAGCACCTCTTCCACCAACGCGGCTTTCAACATGGTTTGCACGACGCTCACCACACGCGCGCGGATTTGTTCGTCCAGAGCTTCAGTGAGGCCGCTCTGAAAACTGCGGCTTTTGATCCGTAATATCTGTGTTTCGCGTTCAGCTATTGTCATCGGGACATCCTTTCTTTTTTCTCCTCTATACCACGCTTAGCCCGCTTGACAATGTGGCGAAAACTGTGATTGACCGGTCTATACTGGGCCATGCATAGCCGCCCGATGTAGGCCAGTCA
>DAOLUH010000084.1:0-20223 GCA_035420085.1 Anaerolineae bacterium | reverse complement strand
TCACTTCTTCCGCACAATGGATACCAAAATTCCCCCGCCCATCACCAGCGCCACGACAAAGCTCAAAATGACGATGGCCTGCACGATCCAGGGGGTGTCAGTTGTCGCCGGGATGAGCACCGCCAGACCGAGGATCATCGCCGCGACGATGACGCTGAGGGCGATCCGCGTTACCATACGGTCGAGCAACTCCAGGTTGCTGTGATCCAACGACAATTTGAGGGGGGCGCGCTTTTCAATGCGATCCAGCAGCAGCATCCCAATGTGGGGCAGCTCTTCCAGCAGATCGCTCCAGGCCAGTCCCCGCCGGGTGATTTCGTTGAGCCAATGGCGACTGGGCATGGCGGCTTTGAGCATCAGTTGGGCCACATACGGCCCGGAAAAGGCGAAAATGTCGAAATCCGGCGCCAGTTTGTAGCCGATGCCTTCCATCATCGCCAGGGTCTTGCCCAATTGCCAGAAGTTGGTGGGCAAGTGGAGGCGATACTCGAATGCCAGCGGCATCAGCGAGTTCATCAATTCGTCAACGTGCACATCCTTGAGGGCCAACCCGTTGTAGTAGCGCAACAAGCGTTCAATGTCCTGGCTCAAAGCGCGGCGATCCACGTCAATGGGCGCGGCCCCGATATGAATCAGCCCATCGGTGACGCTTTTGGCGTCCATCTGCACCGCCATGCTGTACAGGCGGATCAGGTTGGTGCGGTCGGCGTCGCTGAGGTAGCCCACCATCCCGAAGTCCATCGCGCCGATGACCTCGTTTGCCATCACGATGAGGTTGCCGGGGTGGGGGTCGGCGTGGAAGAAGCCGTCTTCGAGGATTTCCTTGACGATCATCCGGGCGGCGTTGTTGGCAATTTTCTGGCGATCATAGCCGGCTGCATCCAGCGCGGCGATGTCGGTGATTTTGATGCCTTCGATGTATTCCATCACCAGCACGCGCCGGGTGGTGTACTCCCAATACACCGCGGGGATGTGCAGGCAGTGCTCCTGCGCGAAATTCGCGCGGATGCGGTCGGCGTTGCGGGCTTCGCTCTGGTAGTTCAGCTCGTTGTGCAACGTCTCCGCGAAATCCTCGACGATTTCCACGAGATTGTACACTCGGCCCAGGGGGGTGTGTTGTTCGGCGTAGTTGGCGATGTCGTGGATGATCTCCAGATCGGTTTGAATGGTCGGCAGGATATGGGGGCGTTGGACTTTGATCACGACCTTCTGGCGCGTCAGGAGTTTGGCCGCGTGAACCTGGGCGAGAGACGCCGCCGCGAGCGGTTTGGGATTGATTTCGCCGAAGACTTCCTCCGGCGGGGCGCCCAATTCTGCTTGAATGACCTCGCGGATCTCGTTCCAGGGAACAGGCGGCACGTTGTCTTGCAGCTTTGCCAGTTCGCTGATGTAACTGGGCGGCAGCACATCGGGGCGGGTGCTGAGCATTTGACCCAATTTGACGAACGCCGGCCCCAGTTCTTCCAAAGCCTGGCGGAAATGGGCCGGCAGGGAAGCCGGTTCCTGAATCGGAAAGGGATACAGATCGCGCAGCCACAATGGCTCTGTGGGAAGTTGTGACAGCGCAAACCCGAAGCCGTGGCGCGTGAACACGGTCAGAATGTGCCGGTAGCGCCGCAGATGGCGGATCGGGCGGCTAATCGTCGGAATCTTGAACATCATTTCTCTTTCGCCTGGTGGTCCATCCTCTCCCTATCCCTACTCCTATACCCCGTGATCCGATATTTCACCAACGTCCATAGCACAGTAAACCCATCTTTCCAGGAAATCTTCTTGCCCTCGTTGAATTCCCGCCCGCTGTAGGAGATCGGAACCTCGTAGATGCGGTTCCCGCTCAGCAAAATTTGGGCGGTGATTTCGGGATCGAACCCCCACCCGCTGGCCTTAAGGTGCAATTGATCGGAGACTTCGCGCGTGAAGACCTTGTAGCATGTCTCCATGTCCGTGAGAATCGTATTATAGAGGATATTGGTGACAAACGTGAGGAAGCGATTGCCCACCATGTGCCAGAAGAACATCGCTTTGCTCGGCCCGCCCCGAAAACGCGACCCGTACACGACGCGGGTGCGCTTTTCCAGGATGGGTTGCAACAGATGGGGGTAGTCGCGCGGATCGTATTCCAGGTCGGCATCTTGAATCAGGCAGATATCGCCCGTCGCCTGTTGCAGCCCTGTCCACACCGCGCCGCCCTTCCCCTGATTGGCGGCATGGAAGATGATGGTGAATCCGGGTTGCCCCTCCAACGTGCGCAGATATTCGCGCGTCCCATCCTTCGACCCGTCATCCACGATGACTAGTTCGCGCTCCACGTCTACCACCGTCTCGTTGGCATGATCGGCCCAGATGCGGATATGCAGATCAACCGCCTGAATGCGATCAACGATTTCGGCGATAGTCTCAATCTCGTTATAAACCGGAATGATCACTGAAAGTTTCACTGTTCCTCCTGCGTTACGATTGCAACGTGCTGAGCCAGGAACCCGCGCGGGCGCTCAAGGCAACCATCGTAAAGTCCACCGTGCTCTACTGATGCCTGTGTGGCCTGACACTGGTGTAAGAACGCGGACGTCCGTGCGGCCAGACCCAATGCAGTAAAGTTTGCCGTTCTGTTGGTGTGAGTTCTCGCCACTGCCCTGGCGCCATATCCGGGGGCAACGTCAGCGGCCCAATGGCGACGCGCACTAACCGGACAATCGGCAGTTCTACGGCGGACGTCATACGCTTGATTTGCCGTTTTTTTCCTTCGTAAAGCACGACGCGCAACCATGTCGTTTTGGCGGGCGCGGGGAGTGGTTTGGAAAACGGCGGCAAAGCTGGCGAAGTGTCCAGGATTTCCACACCGGCCGGGCGGGTCACGCCGAGCTTGGTTTCCACGCCTGTGCGGAGACGTTGGAGCACCTCGACGTCGGGATGTCCGACCACCAGGACGAGGTAAGTCTTGGGATGGTTGAAGTTTGGATGTGTCACGCGATGCTGTAAAGGTCCGTCGCTGGTGAGCAGCAGCAACCCCTCGCTATCCAGGTCGAGCCGCCCGGCAGGATGCAATTCCTGCGGTATTCCCAGACTTCCCAGCGCCGGACGGTTATAACGATCCCGATGAGCGCACAAAACGTCGTAGGGCTTGTAGGCGATAGCGTAGCGGTAAGATCGTTCTGTCAACGGATCAGTCCTTTGGTTGTGTACAGAGCAGCCTTGCCAGATCAGACAATGCCTTGCCGTGCGCAACCGGCGCAAGGTCGGCGACATGCTGTATGCGTCAACCCAAATTATACTCGTCAGGGGCAAGGGAGCAAGTAGAACGGTCTATCTGCTCGCTATATTTTGCAACGCAGGCAATTTTTCCAGGGGTTTCGCTTGCTATTTCAGAAGAAAATCACTATAATTACTTATGTTACTGTCGCTGTGTGGTATTTGGCCCACAGTGACTTGTGGCGGCCAGGGTAAAGCGTTGGGGAGGTCACACTGTTTGTTGCGGTCATACTGAGGAGGTTTTCGTGAACGTCATCAAAGTTGCTGCGACCTCTCGCTCCACTTCTGTGGCAGGCGCTATTGCCGGCATCATCCGCGAAACGGGCCGGGTGGACGTGCAAGCGATTGGCGCTGGAGCCGTGAATCAAGCCATCAAAGCGATTGCCATTGCGCGCGGCTACCTTGAATTGGATAACATTCACATTTACTGTATTCCTTCTTTTTCGGAGATTTTGATCGAAGGTAAGGAGCGCACGGCGGTGCGGCTTGCCGTTGAATCCGGCATCTCAAGTTTGTGATGGCGTGTGAGCAGCCTGTTTGTGTAAACCGACATGCGGTTTACTGGCGGGAATTTCTATCTTCATTGTATATTCTTAAGGGAGGAACTATGGCAGAGGACAAGCAGAAGAAACTTCGTTTGTTGGCGTATTGGCTCTTTACGAGCGTGATGATCATCTTTGCGGCCGTCACGGCCTATATCTATGTCTGGATAGGCCCGCTTGCAGGCACGATCTGGATGGCTGTCAAAGGCGCTTTGCCCGTTACACTGGTCGCCGCTGTTGCCGCGGCAATTCTCTATGCTGTGTATTATTTCCTGATCTACAAGAAGGGATAACCAGCATCGGTTTCAGGTCACAAGAGAATGCCCCGCCATCCTGGCGGGGCATTTCTTTATGTTAATACGATTCGATCTGTTTCTGCAACTATCGTAAAGCCGGCAGGTTGAGCAGCAGATTTTCCAGCCATAATTGTGCATTCGCGTTGTGCTGAAGCGCGTCTTGACACGTTTCTAATGCCTTGAGGGTATTGATGGCATCGTCAAGAGGAATCTGCTGTGCGATCTGTGTTAATGGATCGTGATACCTTTGATGGGTGATCCTCTGGGTGTTCCCCGTCTGGATGAGCACAACATCACGCCAGCCGGTCAACCAATAGGCCAGCGTTTCATCGAGTCTGACGCTTGGATCCCGTGTGAGTGTCTGCGCGGCGTCGAATCGGGACGGTAAGTCTTGTTTCAACAGATCGAGCAGCAAGAGCAAAGCGTTGTCCATACGCTGTTGATACTCCGCTTCCGTCACAGCGCGGACAGCCCACCCCATGCGCCCTCCAGAAATGCGCGCCAGATGCCTGGCTTGCTCTGCGGGGACGTTCCATCGTGCTCGCAGAGCCTCTTCGACGATTGTATGAGACAGGGGACGCAGGGTGATCTGTTGGCTGCGTGAAACAATGGTTGGCAGCAACAAATCTGCGTCTTGCGCCAGGAGAATCAGGTGTGCATAAGCTGGCGGTTCCTCTAATGTCTTGAGTAGCGCATTAGCCGCGCCGATCGTGGCGCGTTCAAAGGCGTTGATGAGCGCGATTTTGTGGGCGCTTTCATTCGGCGTCAAAGCCAGGAAGCGTTCAACGGCGCGAATCTGGTCAATTTTCAGATTTCCGCCTTGTTCCTCCGGCTCTACCAGCATAAAATCGGGATGGTTGCCTGAGGCGAACTTCCGGCAGGCAAGACAAGCGCCGCAGGGACGTTGCTCAACAGGGCCTTTACACAACAGCGCATTGCCGACGATGCGCGCCAGCGTCATCTTGCCGACATTTTCCGGTCCGGTGATGAGCAAAGCCTGAGGTATGTCCCCGTGGTCGAGAGCGACCTGCAATTGCTGGACGGCCCAGTCGTGTCCTACAATGTCCCACATCGTCATAGGCTCTCCGATGTGGGCGGACGCTCTTCTGTGTGACACGCATCGGTGGCGATGTCGAACAATGCGGCGGGTACCGTATGGCGCATCTCCGTGGTGATGTGGATGACTGTATAAAATGAGGCCGGGAGTTGGCATATCGCCCGAATCATCAACTCCGGGCGTACAACGATGAAGGCCACGCGATAGTTACAGCGACGGAGTAACTTGATCGCCCGTGCCCATCCCTGACCATAAATCAATTCCAGTGGGCCGATTTCGTCCAGGATAAAGACTTGTGTGGGGAAGCAATCATCCAACGCTTTGTCGCTGCGCGCGATGGCTTCAGGGGCAAAGCGAAAGTGTCCCACGACGAAACCGGTGTTGCTTGTCATCGGCAGGGTCAGTGGATAGGTTTCCCCGGAGTGTACTTCGGTGACACACAAATCATGCTCACCGGTCCGCTGCGTGAGCAAGCCGGAGACTTTCAGGTCAGTTTGGCGGAGCATGTCTGCCAGGCGGAGACATGCCGTGCTTTTTCCTATCTGGCGATTCCCGGTGAGAAGAACGATTTTGGGTTCCAACATCCTGGTTTCAGCGTCTCACACATGACCTTCAGCTAAAATAAAGGGCCGGGGGTAATACCGGCCCTGTGTGGAGATGGCGGGAATCGAACCCGCGTCCGAAGAATTCGACGATGAGCATCTACGAGCGTAGTCGGCGCTTGCCTTTCGCCCGGAGGGTCGCGGCCGACCGCGCCACATCCGAACTAGCCGATACGTCTTGGACTTCCTTATCGGCGTCTGGAAGTGTGCGCGCAGACTTTATGTCACCGTACTCTACCACGCCTGCGAGGTGATAGAGGGGCGTGACCGGATCTTCCGGTCAGGTTTTGGATAACCCGTTCTGCTTACGCAGCGAGGGCGACCGGGGCGGTAGCCCAGGTATTCGCCATCGCGGGAATCCAGGTGTTTGCCTTTGGTTTGGCATTTTGGGTTTGCTCCTGGGTTTACGGAGACGGAGCCTCCCCGGCCCGCCGCCCATCCTCAGCCTTCCCCGTCGAAACCTATCATCCCCGCTTGTATTATACCACATTTCCATCTGGCTGACGGAAATCTACAGCGCATCTCCCAGTACAATGCCGAACAGCCCCACCACGACGCCAAGATGCAAGAAGAGATTCGTGTCTGCCAGCCAGGCAACGACAGGCCAGTGCGGCAGCAGATTGAATACCAGGTTGAGCAACACCATCCCCACCCCGATCAGCACCGGCAGTCCTTTGTGGTGCGCCAAAAACTCGCTGACCTTTTTCAGCAGTTCGTTCATCATGTCCTCCTCGTCGTAGTTCTGCGGCTATTAAAGGCGATTGTATCACAGTGAATCTTGGGGGCAACTCATCCGTGAACGTGACAACTGCACAGTCTCACTAAAACGTGATGCATGATCTTTTGATAGATCATGCATCACGTTTCATGTATCACGCGTTGCATTTTAACATAGGCTACAGATCATCATCAATAGCCCCACCAGCGCCAGCGGAATCCCCACAATGGCGCCGACAATGGTCAGACTGACGATGACGCCCGCGATCAACAGCACCAGCCCCACGATCCCCACGACCAGCCGCCCGGTCAGGCCGATGATCCAGAAGATCAACTTGAAGAGCAACACAAACGGCAGCAAGAGCAATTTGATCAAGAATTTCATGGTTATCCTCCCGTAATCAATGATTTTGTAATTTGTTACTCGTAATTTGTAATTCGTTATTCGATTACAATTACATTACGTAAGCAAGTTACAAAAGTTGCAAGAATTCGGGCATTTGCCGACCGCGAATTAAACCACGGATAACGAATAAACGGATGAGGAGCATGGGGAGCGCGCTCATTCGTGAGCAACGGCTTTCTGTGGTACAATAAAATTAAGTATTGAAACTCTTGCAGCACGAGCAGGCCAAGAGATGCTGGCAAGTCCCGGTCAGGAGGTGTTATATGACGCTCGAAGCAACAACTTTAGAAAAGCTCTCGGTATTGGAAACATTATACCGGCGCGGTTATCAGAGCGACGTGATCGATTTGACCGTAGATAAAATGATCGCGCTCGAGCGTGAACGCGCGGAACGCGAACTCAAGGAGTTCGATATACGCCTCAAAGCATTTGAACAACACTATCAGATGCGCTCGGAAGACTTCTATCGGCGCTTTCAACAAGGCCAGTTAGGCGATTCTGCGGATTTCTTCGAGTGGAGCGCTGTTTACGCTATGCATCAATCTGTCGTCGAACGGCTCGAAAATTTCACGGGGAAACAGCTATAATGCAACGCAGCGCAGAACCCCGTTATTATCTCAATCTCATCAAGGCGCGGTTGGCGACATCACCCATTGTAAAAACGACAACGATTGTTGCCGAGTATGCACTTGCAGACCGGGGTTATGTGCGCGCACGTTTGACCTTAGCAAACGGGGATTTTCTGGAAGTATCCGAATACTTTGTTCTCCAAGAGCAAAGCTGTGTGACCACAGAATACCGTCATCAACGCATGGATGCATCGAAGCAGCGCCTTATCCAACGTTGGGACAACGCCACGCATTTTCCAGATCTGCCCAATGCCCCACATCATCTCCACATTGAGCACGAAGACAACGTTATTCCAAGTCAACCGATGAGCATTCTCAACTTGTTGGATGTGCTGGAACAAGAATTTTTGAGCCGGCAATGATGCACTGAATCCCGAAGGGACGAGCGCCAGTATCTTGTCAGGACAAATAAACCTGTGAAACTGACCGATTCCCAAAACGCCATTATTCAATCCCCCTTCGACCGCAAAATCTTCCTCGAAGGCCCCGCCGGGACTGGGAAGACGACGGCGGGTGTCGCGCGGATGCTCTTTATGCTGATGAGCGACGTGCCGGCGGATCGCCTCCTCGTGCTGACGCCGCAGCGGACGCTCGCCGCGCCCTACGAGGAGGCACTGTATCATCCCGATGTGGCCGCTGGCGGTCTGGTGAACGTCGCCACGGTGGGCGGCCTGGCCCGGCGCATGGTGGATTTGTTCTGGCCGCTCGTCGTCGCGGAGGCCGGGTTCGGCGCGCCGGATGAACGGCCCACGTTCCTCACGTTGGAGACGGCGCAGTACTACATGGCGCGCATCGTCGCCCCGCTGGTGGAGGAACAGGGCTACTTCGATGCCATCAACATCGACCGCAACCGGCTCTACAGCCAGATTCTCGACAACCTCAACAAGGCCGCTGTTGTGGGCTTCTCCTACACCGAGATTGCCGAACGGCTGCGCGGCGCGTGGGTGGGCGAGTCGGCCCAGGCGCGCGTCTACGACCAGGCGCAGGACTGCGCGACGCGCTTCCGCCGCTACTGCCTCGAACACAACCTGCTCGACTTCTCCCTGCAAGTTGACGTGTTCTTCGCCCACCTGTGGACGGAACCGCTGTGCCGCGATTACCTGCTCAACAGCTACACGCACCTGCTCGTGGATAACGTCGAAGAGGACGTGCCCGTGGCTCACGACCTCATCTACAGTTGGCTTCCCCACGCGGAGTCGGCGCTTATCATCTTCGACCAGGACGCGGGGTATCGCAGCTTCCTCGGCGCAGACCCGGTGAGCGCCGCTGCGCTGCGCGATCTGTGCGACGAGCGCGTGACGTTCACCGAGTCCTTCGTCACCTCGCCGGAGATGCAAGCCTTTGGCGATACGCTGGGCCGCATCTTGCAACCAGGAGCCATCAGCGCGCAACCTGTTGTCCAGCCGCCGAATCTCAGGGATGTGCTGCGCTTCGAGAGCTGCCGCTATCATCCCGACATGCTCGACTGGACCGCCGACGCCATCGCCGCGCTCGTTCACCACGACGGCGTCGTGCCCGGCGAGATCGTTGTCCTCGCGCCATTCCTCACCGACGCGCTGCGCTTCTCGCTCACGCATCGGCTGGAACAACGCAACGTGCCTGTGCGCTCGCACCGGCCTTCGCGCGCCCTGCGCGAGGAACCCGCCACGCAGACTTTGCTCACGTGGGCGGCGCTCGCGCATCCCCAATGGGGCATCGTCCCCCGCAACTACGACGTGGCCTACGCGCTGACGCAGACCATCGCCGACCTCGACCTGGTGCGCGCGCATTTGCTGGCGGACGTGCTCTACCGTGTAAAAGACAAAACGCCGTCGCTGGCCCCCTTCGACGGCGTCAACGCCGACATGCAGCAGCGCATCACCTACCTCTTCGGCGGGCGCTACGAGGCGCTACGGCTGTGGCTGGACGCTTATCGCGCCGGAGAGCCTGCCCCGCTGGATCACTTCCTGGCGCGGCTGTTTGGGGAGGTGCTCTCGCAGTCGGGCTATGGCTTCCACCAGGATTTCGACGCAGCGCGGACGGCGGCGACGTTGATTGAGTCCGTGCAGAAGTTCCGCTGGATCGCCGCCGACCTGCCTGCCGAAAAGCCGCTCGGCCAGGAGTACCTGGAAATGGTGCAGCGCGGCGTCATCGCGGCGCAGTATCTCGAACCGTGGCAGGCGCTCGAAGCAAACGCTGTCCTGCTGGCCCCGGCCTACACTTTCCTGTTGAGCAACCAGCCGGTGGACGTGCAGTTCTGGCTCAACGTCGGCGGGACGGGCTGGTGGGAGCGCCTGTACCAACCGCTGACACACCCCTACGTGCTCAGCCGCCGCTGGTCGAAGGGGCAGCCGTGGACGGACACGGAGGAAGTCGCCGCACGGCAACTGTCACTGCACCGGCTCGTCGCCGGGCTGGTGCGCCGCTGCCGCAAGACGGTTTACCTGGGCCTGAGTGAACTCGGCGAGCAGGGGTACGAGCAAACCGGGCCGCTGCTCAGGGCGATGCAACGCGTGCTGCGGGCGGCGTAAAGATACTGTATTTTGAGCTACGTAACTTTGCAAAATACAAAGTTACGTAGTATATTATACACTATGACACGCTCGGATATGCAATACGCACAACCACAAGGCATTCAACTCCTGGAAAAGGTTCTCCAGGAGCGTGGTCCGCTGTTTACGGTAGAACAAATCAAGCCGCTGGCTGAAGAAATGGAGATTTCTCGTTCGCGGCTCCATTGGCTGCTGACGATGTTAGCCAAATCGGGGTGGATCGCCTCACTGAAGCGTGGCGTTTATGCAATCCAGAAGCCTCTGCTGGACGCGGAGATCCCTCCGTTTGCCATCGCCGCCGCCCTGGTGCAACCTTGCGCGATCAGCCATTGGTCGGCGTTGGCGCAGCATGGCTTTACCACGCAATTGCCGGTGATCGTGCAGGCTTCCACGCCGCGTAAGGTGGTGACGCCAGAAATGCGCAGTGGGACGGCGCACCGTCCACGTGGGCGAGCAGTATGGACGGCGCTAGGGGTGGAGGTCGAGTTCATTTCTATACAGGAAAAACATTTCTTCGGACACCAAACACTCTGGGTTGCACCCTGGCAACAAGTCACCCTCACCGACCCGGAGCGGACAGCATTGGATTTGATCGCACGCCCGGAGATCTTCGGCGGATTGCGTGCGACTATCGAAATATTGGAGGGTGCGCTGCCTCAACTTGACCTGCCTGCACTGGTGCGGTATGCGCTGCGCTACGATGTAGGCGCCGTTATCAAGCGCCTGGGGTGGACGCTAGAGCGTTTGGGAGTGGAGATCGAGACATTAACGTTTTTGCAAACGTATCCCGTGAAGACCTATTACCGCCTGGAGCCGCAGCTTCCGCCCGGCAAGCGTTACAACTCTCGCTGGCGCATTATCGAGAATTTACAGGACGGCAGCAATGGCTGACGTTATGCAGATGTTGCGCACACACGCGCGGCATTACGGCGTGCGGCAAGACATCGTCGAAAAAGATTATGCGCTCAGTTATCTATTGGCAGCGATTGCGGAAACACCCGGTTTGGGAAACGTGCTGGCCCTGAAGGGCGGCACCGCGCTCAAGAAAGTGTACTACACGGATTACCGTTTTTCGGAAGACCTGGACTATTCCACGCTATGGTCAGATGTAACGCCGGACATATCCGAGCACATTGCTGTCGCTATCCGGCGTATGGAAGCGCATTTGCTGGAGCGCGGCCCGTTCAGCGTACAGTCCGAGCCGTTGCTGTTGAAACTACCGCATCCAGGCGGGCAGATAGGGTTCCTGGTGCGTGTGCAGTTTCCAGGACAACGCGCGGCTTTGTGTCGTTTGAAGGTGGAGATCACGGTGGATGAACCGGTTTTTCTACCTATTCTTTCCTTACCTATCCTGCATGGCTTTGATGAAACCTTCGCGGCAACGGTAGGTGCCTATACACTGGCGGAGATTGTGGCGGAGAAATTGCGCGCCCTGCTTCAAAGCCGGCAACGGTTGCTCGCACGAGGTTGGGGAGCAAGCCGCGTCTGTCGAGACTACTACGATTTGTGGGCGGTCTTGGGACGCGCGGGGCACCTGGAAGGGCAAATCCCTGATTTGTTGACTCGCAAATGCGCGGTGCGTGAGATAACGTTTACTGCCCCCACCGACTTTCTGGCTGAGAATTTGCTGGCGGTGGCGCGGCAAGAATGGGCGCAGCAATTGCTGCCCTTTGTGCCCGACGCGCCGCCGGTAGAGCAAGTTTTGCAAGAAGTGCGACCGTTGATTCTTGCATTATGGGAATCATAACTGACTTAGATGAGGAGACCGACAATGCACGACGTTCGATTCGATACGTTTTACCGCTACGACGACCTGACGCGCATCCTCAAAGCCTACGCCGGCGAATACCCGCGGCTCGTGCAGGTGACGAGCATCGGCAAGAGTTACGAGGGGCGCGACTTATGGCTGGCGACCGTCACTAACACGGCGACCGGCCCGGCGGAGGAGAAGCCCGCCTTCTGGGTGGATGGCAACATCCACGCCACCGAACTCTCGCCTTCGACCGCCTGCCTGTACCTGCTCAACAAGCTGGTCACAGCCTACGGCGACGACGCCGACGTCACCCGCGCTCTGGACACGCGCGCGTTCTATTTATGTCCGCGCGTGAATCCCGACGGCGCGGAGTGGGCGCTCGCCGACAAACCGCGCTACATCCGTTCCAGCACGCGCCCCTACCCCTACGACGAGGAACCGCTCGGCGGCCTGGTCGAAGAGGACATGGACGGCGACGGGCGGATGCTCACGATGCGCATCCCCGATCCTAACGGCGCGTGGAAGGTCTGCCCGGAGGAGCCACGCCTGATGATCCGTCGCGATCCCACCGAAACCGGCGGGCAGTACTATCGCCTGCTGCCCGAAGGCCCTGTCCAGGACTACGACGGCGTGACCATTGCGATCCAGCCGAAGAAAGAGCGCCTCGACCTCAACCGCAACTTCCCCGAACACTGGCGGCAGGAAGTCGAACAGCGCGGGGCCGGGCCGTATCCCGCCTCGGAGCCAGAGGTGCACGCCATGGTGCAGTTCATCGCCAGCCACCCGAACATCACGGGCGGTGTGGCGTTCCACACCTACAGCGGCGTGCTCCTGCGCCCCTACGACGACCGCGACGACAAGGAATTCCCCGTGGAAGACCTGTGGACCTTCCAGAAGATCGGCGCGAAGGGGACGGAAATCACCGGCTACCCCAACGTCTCCGTCTACCACGATTTTCGCTATCATCCCAAAGAGGTCATCACCGGCGGGTTCGATACGTGGCTTTACGAGCACATGGGCGTTTTTGGCTGGACGGTGGAGATTTGGAGTCCGCAGCGCCAGGCCGGCATCACGGATTACAAGTTCATCGAGTGGTGGCGCGAGCACCCGCTGGAAGACGACCTCAAGCTGCTCAAGTGGAGCGACGAGGTCTTGGACGGCAAAGGCTACGTCGAATGGTATCCCTTCGAGCACCCGCAGTTGGGGCCGGTCGAGTTGGGCGGGTGGGACGGCGTCCATGCCTTCCGCAATCCACCGCCGCAGTTTTTGGAGAAGGAAGTGGCGCTCTTCCCCGAGTGGATCCTCTGGCAATGCCTGATTTCGCCGCGTCTGGAACTCTACGAAGCAAGCGCCAAACCGCTTGGCGACGGCACGTACTGCGTGCGGCTGGTCGTCCACAACACCGGCTGGCTGCCCACCTATGGGACGAAGAAAGCCGTCGAGAAGAAAGTCGTGCGCGGCGTCATCGCCGAGATCGCGCTGCCGGAGGGCGCGACGCTGGAGATCGGCAAACCGCGCGAGGAACTGGGCCAACTCGAAGGCCGTGCCTACAAACGCGCCTTTGGCGACACCGACCCCACCGAAGACCGTCTGAAGGTCGAGTGGGTGATCCGCGCCCCGGCAGGCGGTATGGTTAATCTCGTCGCTCGCCACGATCGCGCCGGCGTGGTGCGAACGGAAGTAGCATTGGAGAAGTAAGAGGCAAGAAGCAAGAAGCAAGAGACAAGAGGCAAGATTCTTTCCTGCATCGTGCATCCTGCATCTTGCATCCTTTAAACTATGGCAACCTTTCAACCTCGACCCAAACAACGCCAAGTGCTCGCCTACAAGGGCGGGCGTATGGGCGTTTCTGCGGTGCCGGGCAGCGGGAAGACGTGGACGCTGTCGCTGCTGGCGGCGAAGCTGATTGCTGAGGGGAATCTGGGCGACGAGCAGGAGGTGCTGGTTGTCACGCTGGTCAACTCCGCCGTGAGCAACTTCGCCGGGCGGGTGGCGCGCTTCGTGCAGGAGCGCGGGCTGCTGCCCAACGTCGGCTATCGCGTGCGCACGCTGCACGGCCTGGCGCACGACATCGTGCGCGAGCGTCCGGCGCTGGCGGGCCTCGCCGACGATTTCCAGATCATCGACGAGCGTGCGGCGAACGAGATTCTACAGGATGCCGCCCAGCTCTGGGTGCGCAGTCACCCGTACAGCCTGGACGCTGTCCTCGCTGCCGACATCGACGAGACGCGCGCGGAATGGGTGCGGCGCGGACGCTGGCAGGATTACGTCACCAGTCTGGCGACCAGTTTCATCAAGCAAGCCAAAGACTTGCAACTGACGCCTGCCGACCTGCGGTACCGACTCGACCGCTTCCCCGAACCGTTGCCACTGCTCGAAATGGGCTACGCAATCTACGCCGACTACCAGCGCGCGCTGGCCTATCGCGGCGCGGTGGATTTCGACGATCTCATCCGTCTGGCATTGCAAACGCTGCGGCTCGATCCGGCGTTCCTGGCCCGGCTGCGCGAACGCTGGCCCTACATCCTCGAAGACGAAGCGCAGGACAGCAACCGTCTGCAAGAGGAAATCCTCAAGTTACTCGTCGGGCCGGACGGCAACTGGGTGCGCGTGGGCGATCCCAACCAGGCGATCTATGAGACGTTCACTACCGCCAGCCCGGAGTTTCTGCGCCAATTCATGAAACAGCCTGGCGTCCAGCCACGGGATTTGCCGAACTCTGGACGTTCGATGCAAAGCATCATCAACCTGGCAAATTACCTCATTCGCTGGAGCAATGCATCGCATCCTGTCCCTAAGCTGCGTGAAGCGCTCGCCAGGCCATACATCAAGCCGGCGCCACGCGGCGATCCACAGCCGAATCCGCCCGATGCGCCGGAAAACGTCCGCCTCAACGCGCGTGGCCTGTCGCCGCAGCAGGAGATCGAAGCAGTGGCGCGTGCGCTGGAACGCTGGCTGCCGGAGCATAAGGACGAAACGGTCGCCGTGCTCGTCCCGCGCAACGAGCGCGGCTTCGAGGTGGTAACCGCACTGAAGGCGCGCAATATCCCCTGCGTCGAATTGCTGCGCAGCACCCGCTCCACCCGCGAGGCGGCGGGCGCGTTGACGCATCTGTGCGCCTATCTCGCGGAACCGACATCGGCCAAAAAGCTGGCGACCGTTTATCGCGTGTGGCAACGCGCCGCGCGTGAGGACCCCGCAGCCGAGGCGCGTGTGGAGGAGGTCGCCAAACTGCTGCGGCAGATCGCGCGCGTGGAGGACTACCTCTGGCCCCGCGCCGACCGTGACTGGCTGGCCGAGCAGAATTTGGAGGATGCGGCCCCGACGCTATTCGAGCATCTGGTCGAGTTCCGCGCTTTGGTGCAGCGCTGGCAAGGGACGACGACGCTGCCCATTGACCAGATCATCCTTACGCTGGCGCAAGATCTCTTCACCAAGCCGGCCGATCTGGCGATTGCGCACAAGCTCGCCGTCGTCCTGCGGCAGGCCGCCGACGCGCATCCCGAATGGCGATTGCCAGAGCTGACGCAGGAATTGGCCGTCATCGCCAAAAACGAGCGCAAGTTCCTCGGCTTCACCGACGAGGACAGCGGCTTCGACCCCGACAAGCACAAAGGCGAGGTCATCATCTCGACGATCCACAAGGCAAAGGGGCTGGAATGGGACAAGGTGTACCTGCTGTCGGTCAACGACTACGACTTCCCCTCCGCGCTACCGCAGGATACCTTCATCTCTGAAGCGTGGTTCGTGCGCGATCACCTCAACCTGGAAGCGGAGGCGCTGGCGCAATTAAAGGCGCTCCGCGAGAACCCTGACCTTTTCATCTATGATGAGGGTTCGCCTACCCTGAAAGCGCGCGAAGATTACGCCGCCGAACGGCTGCGCCTGCTCTACGTCGGCATCACCCGCGCGCGCAAGGCGCTCACCGTGACGTGGAACACCGGACGACGCGGCACCGCGCAACCGGCCGTCCCCTTCATCGCGCTGCAAACGTGGTGGGAGACAGAGGCGCACAAGGAAGCCGTGAACGTAAGTTCAGAGACAAATCTGCGTGGAATTTTGAAATCTGAAAGCCCTTCACCTTCTGATGAGGCGCTAACGGATGCTTATACAGATTATCTGACCGAAAAGTACGAGTAGAATATGCTATTCCCTGCCGATCTCCAGTTTAGCCAGGCCAGCCTGCAAGACTTCGTGGATTGCCCGCGGCGGTTTCATCTGCGGTACGTGTTGCGCGTGGCGTGGCCGGCCGTCGCCGCCGAGCCGGTTGAGGAGTACGAACGCCACCAGCAATGGGGGCTGACGTTCCACCGCATGGTGCAGCAGCATTTGGTCGGCATCCCGGAGGCACGGTTGTCGCCGCTCGCTGCTGATCCCGACCTGGAACGCTGGTGGCGCAACTACTGCGTCTATCGCCCGGTGGAGATGCTGCCGGATATGGCACGTTATCCAGAGATCACGCTGACGGCGGCATTGGGAGAACGGCGCTTGCTGGCGAAATATGACCTGATTGTGGTGCAACCTGGACAACGCGCCGTCATCTTCGACTGGAAAACGTCGCCGACGCGGACCAAGCCCCTCACGCTGAAAGCGCGCTTGCAGACGCGCGTCTACCGCTATCTGCTGGCCCGCGCCGGAGCCCACCTCAACGCCGGGCAGCCCCTCGACCCCGCGCAGATCGAAATGATCTACTGGTTCGCCGAACACCCCGAAGCGCCAGTACGTCTGCCTTACGACGCGGCACAATACCACGACGACGAAGTCTACCTGACCGACCTCATCGAGCAAATCCTCTCCCTGAATGAGGATGCCTTCACCCTGACGGAGGACGAACGCCGTTGCGCCTACTGTCCCTATCGCTCTTACTGCGACCGGGGTATCAAGGCCGGTATTTTGGGTGAAGACGAGGACGAATCCACCGAAAATGCTGCCGAATTACGGCTAAGCTTTGATTTTGAGCAGATCGCTGAGATCGCGTTTTAGCCCCGTCCGCGGGTTGAAAAATCGCTTGCTACAGGTACAATAGGCATAATGATCTCGACATGGAGGTATTTACTGTGAACCAAGTCAATGCTGAACAAAAAACGTACAAATTAACCCTGATCCGCCACGGCGAAAGCGCGTGGAACAAGGCCAACCTTTTCACCGGTTGGACGGACGTTGATCTTTCTGAGAAGGGTATCGAAGAAGCCCACACTGCCGGGAAAACGCTGCGCGAGGCCGGTTACGTATTTGACATTGCTTTTACATCGGTGTTGAAACGCGCGATCCGTACCTTGTGGATTGTGCTCGATGAGATGGATTTGATGTGGATACCAGTTCATCGCTCCTGGCGGCTGAACGAGCGACACTACGGAGCGCTTCAGGGGTTGAACAAGGCGGAGACGGCCGCTAAGTATGGCGACGATCAAGTGTTGATTTGGCGACGCGCCTACGATATTGCGCCGCCGGCGCTGGAGAAAGACGATCCGCGTTGGCCCGGTCATGACCCGCGCTACAAAGACCTCGATCCCGCCGATGTGCCGTTGACCGAATGTTTGAAGGATACCGTCAATCGTTTCCTGCCGTATTGGAATGATGTGCTCGCGCCAGTCGTCAAATCCGGCAAGCGCGTCGTCATCGCGGCGCACGGCAATAGCATACGCGCGTTGGTCAAGCACCTGGATAACATCTCCGACGCTGAAATCGTCGGCTTGAACATCCCGACCGGTATCCCGCTGGTGTATGAGTTGGACGCGGACCTGCGTCCCATCGGGCACGAGTATCTGGCTGATCCGGAGACTGTGCGTAAAGCGCAGGAAGCTGTAGCGAACCAGGGCAAGGCGAAATAGCCTTTTGTGCTCACACAAGTTCAGCCGTCAGGGATATTTCCGCTGACGGCTGATGTTTCTATACTGTGATGAAACGTTGGATTGACCCTCAGCCCGTAGCTGTGCCCGACGCCTTACGCGAGTTTGTGGGGGGGCATCCTCTGGTCGCGGAGACGTTGGTGCGGCGTGGCATCACCACGGTTGAAGCTGCGCGCGCTTTCTTGAACCCTGACGTCTATACGCCTGCCCCGCCCACCGCGCTGCCCAACCTTGCCCATGCCGCCGACCGCATCGAACAGGCTATCCGCGCCGCTGAACCCATCTGCGTCTGGGGTGATTTCGATGTGGATGGACAGACCGCCACAACCCTACTTGTCGCCACATTGCGCGATCTGGGAGCGCATGTCACATATCATATCCCTGTGCGCGCCACAGAATCCCACGGTGTGAAGGTTGCTGCGTTGCAACCGCTCATTGACCAGGGTGCGCGCCTCATCCTCACCTGCGATACCGGCATTGATGCGAACGAGGCTGTCGCGTATGCTGTATCGCGCGGCGTGGATGTCATCGTCACCGATCACCACGAATTGCCGACTACATTGCCGCCGGCTTATGCCATCGTCAATCCCCACTTACTGCTTCCATCGCATCCATTGGCCTCCTTGCCGGGCGTCGGCGTCGCCTACAAACTGGCGGAAGAACTGTACGCACGCGCTAGACGGGCGGATGAGGCCGCTAAACACCTCGATTTGGTCGCGTTGGGCATCGTCGCTGATGTGGCAGTAGTGGATGGCGACACGCGCTATCTGTTGCAGCGTGGGCTGGATGCGCTGCGTGTTACACAACGCCTTGGCCTGCAAGAGTTGATGAAACTGGCGCGGATCAATCCCCCACGACTTAGTGAAGAACACATCGGCTTTGCTCTGGGGCCACGGCTTAACGCGCTTGGCCGTATGGATGACGCCAACGTCATCGTCGAGTTTCTGACGACCTCGGATCTGACCCAGGCGCGCATCTTCGCTTCAGAGTTGGAAGCATTGAATGACCGGCGTAAGCTGTTGGGCGACCAGGTTTTTGCTGCCGCCCAGGATCAAATCGCGCAGAACCCGGACCTATTGGAAGGCGCTGCCCTGGTCCTTGCTGCCCCGGAGTGGCCGGTTGGAGTCATTGGCATCGTCGCCAACCGGCTGGTCGAGCTTTATCATCGGCCGGCGGTGCTGATTGCGATTTCGGCAGACGGAATCGGGCATGGGTCCGCGCGCTCTGTGGAAGGTTGCCACATTACCGATGCATTGGCGACGCAAGCAGACCTGCTCCTCAGTTTCGGCGGCCACGCAATGGCGGCGGGACTATCCCTTGTCGCAGACAACATCCCCACATTCCGGCGTGGTCTTTCGCGTGCAGTGATGGCGAAAATTGGCACAGCTCCACTTCAACCCGCGTTACAGATTGATGGATACCTGCCATTGGCTGACTTCTCACTCGCCCTGACGGATGATCTGGAAAGATTGGCCCCTTTCGGTCCGGGAAATCCTCCCTTGACACTGGCAACACGGGCTATTCGCATCAAAGCTCAACGTTCCCTGGGCCGCGATGCTAGACATCTTTTGCTGACCGTCGAAGATGACGCTGGGATGGAACAGCAGGTCGTGTGGTGGCGTTGGGATGGCGCTGCGCTGCCAGAGGGACCTTTTGACCTGGCGAGCACAGTGCGCGCCAATGATTTCCGCGGTCAGCGTGAGTTGCAGATTGTATGGGAAGATGCACGACAGGTCATACCGGCGATCTCTGTCGTTGTGCCAGAGCGTCCAAAACTTGAGATTGTGGATTACCGGCGTGAACCTCATCCCATGACATTGTTGAAACCGCTGTTGGCTTCGGAGAGCCTGCAAATCTGGCGCGAAGGGCCTCTGAGTGCGGATATCCCCGGCGGCAACCGCCATGAATTGGCGCCCGCCGCCACGCTCATCATCTGGACATCGCCTCCCGGCCCCGACGTTTGGCGGGCCGTCCTGGCAAAAGTATCCCCGACGAAAGTCTACCTGTTTGCCGCCGACGCGGGCCTGGCGCGACTGGAACTTTTTCTGAAGCATATTGCCGGACTGGTGAAACATGCCCTCAAACATAACGCCGGATGTGTTGACATTCCCCTTCTGGCAGCCCTGACCGCCAATCGTGAATCGGCGATCCGCCTGGCTCTAACCTGGTTGGAAGCCCAGGGCCATATCACCATCTTGCTTGATGAGGAGAACTGCGTCCAGTTGCGCGCCGGCGGCGACCGCGCAGACCAGCGTGCCGATCGCATCGCGGCGCAGCTCGGCGCATTGTTGGATGAAGTGTCGGCCTATCGTCGCTACTTTGCCCATGCTGATATGGAGGCGTTGCGCACCCTGATGCTGGAGAACGGAAATTGAAGCTGTTGTGGGGTTGTGGGAAAATCGGCTTGACAAGAAAATGGGCTGTGGTAAAATCTTCCTTCGTGTGACGGACAACCAGGCTAGAGTGTCCAACACAGAAAAAGCAGCTTGACAAGAAAGTATAGTGTAGTAAACTACACAACACAAAGGCGACAAGATACCAAGACGGGCAAGACTGGGCGGGGGAGTCCAAGTTGCCGGGGCCGATGCTAGA
>DAOLUH010000083.1:0-20240 GCA_035420085.1 Anaerolineae bacterium | reverse complement strand
CTTCTTTTTGCGGTTGTTAAAGTGCTATCCGCCAACTTTTGGCGAAACTACAGGAGGTTACCCCGCCGTTGACCACGATCCACGTCTACAAAACATGGATGGGCATTTTCGGCGTGCGGCAACTCATCGCGCGAGCGATGAATCCAGAGCAGCCCAAAACGACAATGCATCTGGTGACGGATCTGGTCATACGCGAGTCTGTCGGTCGCCCGGCAAGGTAAACCATCCATCACAAAACTGAAATTAGTTCAGCGAAAGGAGGTTATTATCAACAAAAAATAATATACACGGACAAGTAGCTTTCTGTTGTCAAAGGAACCATTTCAAAAATCACTAGGAGGAGCGATATGCGTAAGTATCTCTGGATTGCCAACGTGGTTGTTGTTCTAACGTTACTGCTGGCTGGATGCGCTACCCCCACGCCGCAGGTCGTCGAAAAGACTGTCGTCGTCGAAAAGACTGTCCAAGTCGAAAAGACCGTCGAAGTCGAAAAGAAAGTCGAAGTCGAAAAGAAAGTCGAGGTCGTTGTGACCGCGACCCCGCTGCCGCCCAGCGCCTACAAAGAAGCGCCCATACTGGCCGGCCTGGTGGCGGCTGGCGAACTTCCCCCGCTCGACGAACGTCTGCCGGTTAGCCCCAAGGTTATCGAACCACTCACTGGGCCGGGGCAATACGGCGGTCAGATGCGCTTTGGTTTCGTCGGCACCAATCCCGAATGGGGTGGCTTGCTCTTTGTGGCTGCCTGGGAGCACCTCACCATCTGGAAACCCGATTTCAGCGGCGTTGAACCCAACCTGGTCGAGAGCATTGATGTCAGCGACGATGTGACAAGCTACACCTTCCACATGCGCAAAGGCATGAAGTGGTCCGATGGTGTAGATTTCACAGCGGATGACATCGCGTTCTACATCGAAGATGTCCTGTTCAACACCGATCTGAATCCCGGTGGGCCGAATACGGACTGGATTCCTTCCGGCCAAGGCCCCGATCTGAAATTCGAGAAGATTGATGATTACACCTTCAGACTGACCTTCCCCAAGCCTTACGGTACATTCCTCTACGTCTTGGCGCAGTGGCAAGGTCGTTATTTCGCTATGTACCCAAAGCACTACCTGCAACAGTTCCACAAGAAATACAACCCCAAAGTGGATGAACTGGTCAAGGCGGATGGCACGGTAGCGGACTGGATCGCTTTGTTCAACAAGTACGCGGGCGATGGGTGGGGCAACCCCGGCACGTTCTATCTCTACCCGGAACACCCCTCGCTGTACCCCTGGATCACCAAGAAGCCTCTGGGCACAGGGACGCAGGTATTGTTGGAACGCAACCCGTACTACTGGAAGGTAGACACGGCGGGCAACCAACTGCCCTACATTGACTCCATTCTGGCGATCTCTTACCAGGATGCTGAAAGCCGCACCTTTGCGATGCTCAATGGCGATCTCGATGCCGTGAAAGACCCAGGCAACGACAACCGCATCATCTACCACGATGCAAAGGCCGAAGGCAAACCGATCAGCATCTATTACCCGAAGTCGGACGGCGCTAACACCAATACCGTTCACTTCAATCAGACCATTGCCGATGAGTACAAGGCCAGCGTCTTCGCGGACATCAACTTCCGCATCGGTATGTCCCATGCGATCAACCGCGCGGAGATCATCGAGATCGTCCACAATGGCCAGGGTACGCCCGCGCAACAGGCCCCGAACAACGATGGTCCGCTGTACATCGAAGGTATGGACACTCAGTACATCGAGTACGATCCGGCTAAGGCGACCCAATACCTCGACAAAGTCTTCACCAACGGGAAGGATGCCAACGGTTACTATCTGGGCGCCGACGGCAAGCGCTTTGAGTTCATCTTCACCGTCCAAAATGACCTCAGCTACGGCACCACCTACGTTCAGGTTGCCGAACTGTTGATCGGCTATTGGGACAAGGTGGGCATCAAGGCGACCTTGAACTCCATCGCGAGCGATCCATACGAAGTGGCGCGCAAAGCCAACACCATCGAATGTATCATCTTCACCGGAGAAGGCGGCGCCGGTATCACCCCCATCCTCGATCCGCGCTACTACGTTCCACTGTATGGGTATCAGGGTTACTTTGATCGCGCCTGGTATGCCTGGCGTGTCAACGAAACCCCCGATGTTGTCCAGGTTGAACCGCCCCAGTGGGCGAAGGATGCTTATGCCAAGTACGAAGAAGTGCTTATGCAGCCCACAACAGAAAAACAAATCGAGAAGATGAAGGTTGTTCTGCAAGAGGCCAAGGAACGCTTCTACGTCATTGGTATTTCTCGACCAGCAGAGATGTACTACCCCTACAACGCTCGCCTGGGTGGCATCCCTGACACCTGGTACGATGGATGGGCCGAGGGTGTAGAAAAGATTACCTACCCCGAACAGTGGTTCATCAAAGAGTAATCGCTTAGATTCGCTGTGCTCCGGCGAGCATATCGCCGGAGCACAGCCCCTTCAAAGAATTCTCAAGGAGGATATCATGTGGCAATATCTATTTCGGCGTTTTCTATCAATGCTTTTTACTGTGTGGGTGATTTCAATGCTTTCTTTCGCGCTGATTCAGCTTCCGCCGGGAGACTATGTGACCACGCTGGTCAACCAACTGGTGGCAACTTCAGCCGGTAGCGCCACGATATCCAGTGAATACATCGCCCAATTGCGTGAGATGTACGGATTCAACCAACCCATCTATGTGCAATACTTCAAGTGGATCGGGAGAATTCTGACAAAGGGAGAATTTGGCTACTCGTTTGTTTACAAACGTGATGCGGCGGTGATGATCACCGAACGCTTGCCGATGTCTTTTGCGTTATCTTTCTCTAGTTTGCTCCTGGTCTGGGCGGTGGCTTTGCCTATCGGTATTTATTCTGCCGTCCGCCAGTACTCGTTAGGAGATTACATCTTCAGTTTTGTCGGGTTTATCGGCCTGGCGGTGCCCAACTTCCTGTTAGCCCTTATTCTGTTATTTATCACGTATAAATACTTCGACCAGGCTATGATCGGCTTGTTTTCGCAGGAATATGCTTCTGCGCCGTGGGATATGGCAAAATTTATTGATATGTTGAAGCATTTATGGATTCCGGCGTTGATTATTGGCCTGGGGGGCACAGCCGGCTTGATCCGCACGATGCGGGCCAATTTGCTCGATGAACTCAATAAACCTTATGTGGAAACAGCGCGCGCCAAAGGTTTAGCCGAGGGACGTTTGCTGTGGAAATACCCTGTGCGCCATGCCATGAACCCGTTTATCAGCACCATTGGGTGGGCATTGCCGGGTTTAATCGCCGGTGATGTGATCGTTTCCATTGTGTTAAACCTGCCGACCTCTGGCCCGGTGTTGTTCAACGCCTTGAAGGCCCAAGACATGTATGTGGCGGCGGGTTTTATTTTAATGTTGAGCATCTTAACCGTAATCGGCACATTTGTCTCAGATGTTTTGCTGGCTGTTCTTGATCCGCGCATTCGCCTCCAATAATCTCGGATAGAAAGAGGTAAATCACGATGACCATCAATGAAATTGACCTAGCAGCCGCCAAGCGCGCCAGCGGCGAACCATCCACAGAGCGTGATATTCAGCTAGAAGTGGCTTCTCAATGGCAGTTGATGTGGTGGAAATTCAAAAGGCATAAGTTGGCGATGTTTGGGGGCGTGCTCGTTTTGTTTTTCTACATGCTGGCGATTTTCGCAGAGTTTTTTGCCCCCGTCAATTTTACAACATATAACGACCAGTATGTTTACGCGCCGCCCCAGATGATCCACTTCTTTCGGGATGAGAAACTGCTCCCGCACGTATATGGGTATAAATTTGAACGCGATCCTGTTTCGTACAAGAAGACCTGGGCGATTGACGAATCGGTCATTATTCCGCTCCGGTTCTTTAATCGCGGCGACCCCTATAAATTTTGGGGATTATTCCAGGGTGATTTGCACCTGATTGGACCCGTTAACGCTAAAGACCCCTTTTATTTGCTCGGCGCGGACAAAAGCGGACGCGACGTTTTCAGCCGCATCATCTATAGCGCGCGGATTTCGCTGACTGTAGGGTTGGTCGGCGTAGCCATCAGCCTGACGATTGGCATTTTGGTGGGTGGCGTTTCGGGTCTGGCGGGCGGTGTAGTGGATAACCTAATCCAGCGCCTGATTGAGATTTTGATTTCCATACCCACTCTGCCGGTCTGGTTGACCCTGGCGGCTATGGTTCCCCTGGACTGGAGCGCGCTCAGGGTGTATTTTATGATCACGCTCATCTTATCACTGGTAGGGTGGATGGGTATGGCGCGTGTGGTGCGCAGTAAATTCCTGGCTCTGCGCGAAGAGGATTTCATTATGTTGGCGCAGTTGGATGGTGTGCCCAGGGGACGCCTGATCACCAAGCACATGCTCCCCTCTTTCTTAAGTCACATTATTGCCTCCATTACCCTCTCCATTCCTGGTATGATCCTGGGTGAAACGGCTTTGAGCTTTTTGGGTTTGGGGTTGCGTCCCCCTGTCGTGAGCTGGGGCGTGATGCTCCAGGATACGCAGAAAGTGGCGGTCATCGCCATTTACCCGTGGCTGTTATACCCGGCGGTGGCAGTGATCATCGTGGTGTTAGCTTTGAACTTCTTGGGCGATGGACTGCGTGATGCAGCGGATCCTTATCAATAAAAGAGAGATAAAGGTACCCCTTATGGCTAACAATGACAATATCCTGATTCAAGTTAAAGACTTAAAAATCCATTTTTTCACCAACGAAGGCACCGTACAAGCAGTAGATGGCGTTACGTTTGACATTCGCAGCGGCAAAACCCTGTGTATGGTAGGTGAAAGTGGTTGCGGCAAGAGCGTCACCGCCCGCGCCTTATTACAGATTGTGCACCGTCCAGGTAAAATCGTGGCTGGCGATATCGTCCTATATCGCCAGAAAAATCAGGACCAGGCTGAGGCGATTAACATCAGTAAGCTGGAACCGAAGGGGCATGTCATTCGCTCAATCCGCGGCAAAGAAATTTCCATGATCTTCCAGGAACCCATGACCTCTCTTAGTCCAATGTATACGGTGGGCAACCAGATCATGGAAACGATCAGATTACACACCGGAGCTGATAAGAAACAAGCGCGCGGTCGGACCCTCGAGATGTTAGAGTTCGTGGGGATTCCCCGTCCAGATCGCATTATTGATGAATATCCCTTCCGCCTGTCGGGTGGGATGCGCCAACGTGCTATGATTGCGATGGCGTTATCCTGTAACCCGCGCTTGTTGATTGCCGATGAGCCAACGACAGCATTGGATGTGACGACCCAGGCTCAAATTATTGACCTTATGCAGAGTTTGCAAAAAGATTATGATATGGGGATCCTGTTCATCACCCATGATCTGGGCGTGGTGGCCGAAATCGCCGACAATGTAGCCGTCATGTATTTGGGCAATGTCGTTGAATACAGCGACGTGCGCACGATTTTTCATGATCCACAACACCCATACACACAATCACTACTCCGCTCTATTCCAAAGGTGACCGCCACACGTGAAAAACTGGAGGTGATTCGGGGCATGGTGCCAAGTCCGTTCCGCCGCCCATCGGGATGCCCTTTCCACCCACGGTGCACCAAAGCCATGCCGATATGTTCTGAAGTCGAACCGAAAACCGTCAGCCTCACCGAGAATCACCTGGTTCATTGTTTACTCTTTGATGAAAGCGCCAAAAAACCAGCGCGGGAGATGGCATCATGACCGAGCAAACACCACAAAGCCAACTGAGTTCGACATCCAACAGTGGGAAACCGCTGCTAGAAGTCAAAAATCTAAAAATGTATTTCCCAATCGTCAAGGGGATTTTTGGAAAAATCAGCGGATACGTTAAGGCAGCCGACGAGGTATCTTTCTCAATCCGGTCGGGTGAAACCCTGGGCTTAGTAGGAGAATCGGGGTGTGGAAAAACGACCGTGGGGCGTTGTATCGTGCGCGCCTACAAACCGACGGGCGGGAATATCATCTATCGGCGCGCTGATGAGACAGACGTTGACCTGGCTAAGGTTGACAGCAAAGGACTTCAGGCATACCGTAAAGATATTCGTATTATCTTCCAAGACCCATTTTCATCCCTGAATCCACGCATGAATGTATTTGAGATTATCAGCGAGGTGCTGCGCGTTAATAATTTGTGCTCGCCCAAGGAAATGGAGTATCTGGTCGCGCAGACTATGGAGCAGTGTGGCCTGCGCCCGGAATATATGCGGCGTTATCCGCACGCCTTTTCTGGCGGCGAGCGCCAACGCATTGGGATTGCGCACGCCTTAGTCACATCGCCGCGTCTGGTCGTGTGCGATGAAGCCGTCTCCGGGTTAGATGTTTCAGTGCGCGCGCAAATCCTTAACCTGATGGAAGACCTACGCCGCGATTTGAACCTCACGTACTTGTTCATCTCGCACGACCTGAGCGTCATTCGCCACATCTGCGACCGCGTGGCAGTGATGTACGTCGGCAAACTGGTGGAATTGGCGGACGCTAATACGCTTTATACGAACCCGTTGCACCCCTATACCGAGTCCTTGATGTCCGCCGTCCCTATTCCTGATCCGGATTTGCGCGAATATAAAAATCGCATTCGCCTGGAAGGCGAAGTCGCCGATCCCTCCAATCCACCGTCAGGTTGCTATTTTCACCCGCGCTGCCGCTACGCGAAGGACCGCTGCCGCACCGAAACGCCGGAACTCCGCGACCTGGGCAACGATCACTTTGTCGCTTGCCATTTCGCTGACGAATTGGAACTCGTCGGCGTCCGCATGGCCTGAAGTTGTACTTCTTCAAGCCGCATAACAATCGGCGAGGGTCTTGCCGCAATTGCAGGACCCTCTTATTGACAACCTGTTAATCTCAATCATAATGTTGAATTGTTCATTGAAAGTTCATCCAATCGCCTGGAAATTAAAGCGATGGTCAATCTGGTCATACTCCATAGCGTGGGACGCAACGATTACTATGTTGATGACCGATCCGATCGTCCGCAAATCTGTGGGGGCGCCCGCAGCAGCGGTTACATAATGACGTCATCTACAAGCAAAGGAGGATACTATCGAAAAATAGACTGACACGACACATGCACCGTTGTTTACAGCAAAATACCATTTTAGAACTCACCAGGAGGAGTAATATGCGTAAGTATCTCTGGATTGCCAACGTGTTTATTGTTCTGACGTTACTGCTGGCGGGTTGCGCTACGCCAGAAGTCGTCGAGAAGACTGTCGTCGTCGAAAAGACCGTCGAAGTCGAGAAAGTCGTCAAGGAGACCGTCGAGGTCGAGAAAGAGGTTGAGGTCGAGGTTGTTGTCACTGCGACCCCGCTGCCGCCGAGCGCTTACAAAGAGGCCCCCATGCTGGCCGGTCTGGTCGCTGCTGGCGAACTTCCCCCCGTGGACGAGCGCCTGCCGGTCAATCCGATGGTTGTCGAGCCACTTGTCGAGCTAGGTAAGTACGGCGGCGAGCTGCGGTACGGTTTCACCGGCGGCCCGACGTGGGGTGGTATGCTCTACCTCACCAACTGGGAGCACCCCGTTATCTGGAAGCCTGACTCCAGCGATTTCGTGCCAAACATCATCGAGTCCTGGGAAGCCAATGACACCGCCACGGAGTACACCTGGCACCTGCGCAAGGGATTGAAGTGGTCCAACGGCGATCCCTACACGGCCAACGACATCACCTTCCTCGTTGACGATGTGTTGAGCAACCCGGAACTGTTCCCTGGCGGCATCGGTGTTGACTGGCTGCCCAAGGAACAAGTTAATGGCTTCAAAGTGGAGAAGATTGACGATTACACCGTCAAATTCATCTTCCCGAATCCCTACGGTACGTTTATGATGTCTTTGGCAACGTGGAATGGGCGCTATTTCGCGCAATATCCCTTCGAATACCTCAAGCAGTTCCATATCAAGTACAATCCCGATGTCCAAAAACTGGTTGATGCCGATCCACAAGCTGAGGACTGGGCCGCGCTCTTCTTGCTAAAAGCCCCCGGCACCTGGGGTGATCCCTCCTACTTCCACCAATATCCAGAGCTGCCCACACTCGGGCCGTGGGTTGTGAAGCAGCCGCTGGGCGCTGGTACAGTTGTCATCATGGAACGCAACCCCTACTACTTCAAAGTTGACACCGCGGGCAATCAACTGCCCTACATTGACACTGTACTCGGTATGCTCTACCAGAGCGACGAAAGCCGCACCCTGGCGATGTTGAACGGCGATCTGGACTTCATCAAGGATGCCGGCGACTCCAACCGCGAGCTATACTTCGACGCGGTGGACGCGGGCAAGCCCATCGAAATTCGCCTGCCGAAATACGATATGGGCAATATGCAGTCCATTCACTTCAACATGACCTCCAAAGATCCGATCAAGAACGCCATCTTCAACGACAAGAACTTCCGCATCGGCATGTCCTACGCCATCAACCGCGCGGAAATCATCGAGGTGATCTTCAAGGGTCAGGGCGAACCGGCGCAGGTCTGCCCCATGAAGGATTCTCCACTCTACAACGAGCAGCTCTGTAACCAATACATCGAGTTCGACCTCGCCAAGGCCAACGAATACCTCGACAAAGTGCTGCCTAATAAGGACGCGGCGGGATACCGCCTGCAGTCGGACGGCAAGCGCTTCAACCCGATTTTCACGGTCATCAACGACAGCAACGAAGGCCAGCACTGGGTCGCAGTCGCTCAAATGTTGATCGAGCAGTGGAAAAAGGCCGGCGTAGAGGCATTGCTCAACTCCGTCTCTGACGCGGCGGAAGATACATACTTCACCCAAAACGACTTTGATATCTTCATGTTCCACGGCGGCGAAGGCGGCTCTGGCATGACGGCTATCATTGATCCGCGCTGGCATGTGCCGGGTCAGTTCTGGAGCAGATTCGGCCCCGGCTGGTACCACTGGACAGTGGACCCGGAGGGTGAATATGCTGTCGAGCCTCCGGATTACGTCAAGGATATCCGCGATCTGTACAAGAAAGCTACCGAGCAGCCCACCCGCGAGGGGCAAATCAAGTACATGCAGCAGATTATGCAACTGTCCGCGGATAACCTCTGGTGTCTCGGCATCACACGCGCTGGTAACACCATCCAGCCCATCAGCACGCGCTTGGGGAATATTCCTGAGAACTATCTGAAGAGCTGGACCTGGGGCTTCGACAAGATTCTCTACCCCGAACAGTGGTTCCTTAAGGATTAGCTTTCTGTAGTTTCGCACCTGGTAACCGGTAAGCAACTGCCGGTTACCAGGTCTTTAACGTTTTGAACGTTTGAACGTTCGAACGTTGAAACGCCCAAACGTTCAAACGAATTTAAGAACAGGAGTGGCTCACTATGTGGAAATATCTATTGCGCCGCAGCCTTTATGCTCTCTTTACCGTCTGGGTGATCTCGCTTTTGGCCTTTGCGATCATCCAGTTGCCGCCAGGGGACTATGTAACCGATTTGCTGAAACAACTACGCGCCCAGGCCGGCAACGTCCCGCCGGAGTGGGAAGAGCGGATGCGCCAGATCTACGGGTTTGATGACCCTTTCATCATACAATACTTCAAATGGATGCGGAACATCATTCTCCATGGGCAATTCGGCTATTCCTTTTTCTACAAACGTGACGCGGGCGAGATGATCGTTGAGCGGCTGCCAATGTCGTTTGCGCTCTCCTTGTTTTCCACGTTCTTTGTGTGGATCGTGGCCTTGCCCATTGGGTTCTATTCCGCTGTGCGGCGTTATTCCATCGTGGATTATGCCGCTTCCTTTATGGGATTTTTCGGCATGGCGATCCCCAACTTTTTGTTGGCACTGATTGTTTTGTTTGTCACCTACAGATATATGGGGGGAGCGCTCATCGGGCTTTTTTCCAAGAATTTCGCTGAGGCGCCCTGGTCATGGGCCAAATTTGTAGACCTACTCAAGCATATTTGGGTCCCAATGGTCATCATCGGCGTCGGCAGCACCGCCGGATTGATCCGCACGATGCGCGCTAATCTGCTCGACGAACTCAACAAACCTTATGTGGAAACCGCGCGCGCTAAAGGCTTGAGCGAGATGCGGCTGTTAATCAAATACCCGCTGCGACACGCCTTGAATCCCTTTGTCAGCACCCTGGGCTGGATGTTGCCCGGCCTGGTTTCCGGCGAGGTGATTGTCTCGATGGTGCTGAACCTGCCCACCTCCGGCCCGGTCTTGTACCAGGCCTTGGTCCAACAAGACCAATATGTGGCGGCTGGTTTTATCCTCGTCCTGAGCACCCTCACCGTCATCGGCACCTTCATCTCCGACTTATTGTTGGCGTGGGTTGATCCACGGATCCGACTGCAATAGAAGAGGCAAACCTATGAAACGTCAAAAACCCCTTGCAGCGACGAACGACGAACAGAATGAGACGCAAGAATCCCTCAAACTAGAAGTCGCATCACAATGGCAGTTGATGTGGTGGAAGTTCAGAAAGCACAAGCTGGCGATGATCAGCGGCGCGCTGGTCATTGCTTTCTATTTGGTGGCGTTATTTTGCGAATTTCTGGCGCCGAGTGTCACCACCAGCTATCGTGACACATACGCGACGGCGCCGCCGCAACCCGTCCACCTGTTCTATGAAGGCAAATGGTTGCCCCACGTCAAGGGGCTTAAATACGAACGTGACCCGGTTTCGCTGCGAAAGACCTGGGCCATTGACCAAGAAATCATCGTCCCTATCGGGTTCTTTGTGCGCGGCGATCCCTACAAGCTATGGGGTCTCATCCCGTCCGATATTCACCTCATCGGCGCGAAAAATCCGGGCGATCCCTTCTATCTGTTAGGCGCCGACATCATCGGGCGCGACGTTCTCAGCCGGCTCATCTACAGCAGCCGTGTTTCATTGACGGTAGGTCTGGTGGGCATGGTAATCGCCCTGACTATCGGTATCTTGTTGGGTGGCATCTCCGGCCTGGTCGGTGGCGCACTGGACAACATCATCCAACGCGCCATCGAAATTTTGATGTCTATCCCCACGCTGCCGGTCTGGCTCGCGTTGGCTGCCGTCGTTCCCATTGACTGGCCGGCGCTGCGGGTATACTTTATGATTTCCATCATCCTCTCGCTGGTGAGCTGGACGGGGATGGCGCGCGTGGTGCGCAGCAAGTTCCTGGCCTTGCGCGAGGAGGATTTCGTGATGGCGGCGATGCTTGACGGCTGTGGGCAGACGCGCTTGATCTTGCGGCACATGCTGCCGTCGTTCCTCAGCCACATCATTGCATCTATCACGTTATGGATCCCCGGTTTGATCCTGGGCGAGACCGCCTTGAGCTTCCTGGGACTCGGCCTGCGCCCCCCGGTGGTGAGCTGGGGTGTGATGTTGCAGGATACGCAGAAGGTCGCCGTGATCGCGCGGTATCCCTGGCTGTTGGCGCCCGGCGGCGCGGTGTTCCTGATCGTCCTGACGCTGAACTTCCTGGGCGACGGCCTGCGGGATGCAGCCGATCCGTATTGATAGAGGGTGCGCGATGACAGAGAATAATAACTTACTCGAAGTATACGACTTGAAAGTACACTTCTTCACCGATGAAGGCGTCGTCAAGGCGATTGATGGCGTGGATATGAACGTTGTCAATGGAAAGACTCTATGCCTCGTCGGCGAAAGTGGCTGCGGAAAAAGCGTCACCTGCCGCGCCTTCCTGGGCATTGTGCAGAAGCCGGGGCGCATCGTGTCCGGGCAAATGCTGTTCCGGCAAAATGATCGCATGATTGACATCGCCAAGATGGATCCTAAGGGACAGGAGATTCGCCAGATCCGCGGCAAGGAAATCTCGATGATTTTCCAGGAACCTATGACGTCACTTAGCCCCATGTATACGGTGGGCAACCAGATTATGGAAAACATCCTCCTCCACACCGGCGCTTCGAAGCAAGAAGCCAGGGAACGCACCATCGCGCTGTTAGACCAGGTCCGCATCCCCAAACCCGAACGTCTGGTGGATGAATACCCCTTCCGCCTCAGCGGTGGGATGCGCCAGCGCGCGATGATTGCGATGGCGCTCTCGTGTAATCCAACGATGTTGATCGCCGACGAACCCACGACAGCATTGGATGTGACGACCCAGGCGCAGATCCTCGACTTGATGCTGGAACTCCAGTACAAGTACGGGATGGCGCTGCTGTTCATCACCCACGATCTGGGCGTCGTCGCCGAGATCGCAGATGAGGTAGCGGTGATGTACCTGGGAAAAATCGTAGAACGCGCCGACGCCGATACGATCTTCAACCACCCTCAGCACCCCTACACCCAGGCGCTGTTGCGCTCAATTCCTAAGATCGCCATGCGGCGCGAGGAACTGGACCCCATCAAGGGTATGGTCCCCAGTCCCTTCCGGCGACCCACCGGCTGCAACTTCAATCCACGCTGCCCCAAGGCGATGAGCGTGTGCCGGGAGATCGTACCGAGCATGACACAGCTCAGCCCCGGCCACACTGTGGCCTGCTTGCTGTATGAATCGAATATCAAAAACAGAAAGGAGGGTGAACAGGCATGACAGAACAACCCACACAGGAAGTGGTGCAGCCCGCGCTCGAGATGCGTTTGCCCGACACCCTGCTCGAAGTCAACAATTTGAAGATGTACTTCCCCATCACCGAGGGCTTGTTCGCCCGTCTCAAGGGTTACACCAAGGCTGCCGACGACGTAAGCCTCTTCATCCGCAAGGGTGAAACCCTTGGTCTGGTCGGGGAAAGTGGATGCGGCAAGACCACGGTTGGACGCTGCATCGTGCGCGCTTATACCCCGACCGCCGGGCAGATTCTCTATAAAAACGCAGACGATAAAATTGTGGATCTCGCGCCGCTGGATAGAAAAACCGTCCAGCCGTATCGTAAAGAGATTCGGATGATCTTCCAGGACCCCTACTCATCGCTGAACCCGCGTATGACGGTCTTCGACATCATCAGCGAAGCCTTGAAAGTGAACAAACTGATGAGTCAGTCGGAAATGGAAGATCGCGTCGAGTACATTTTGCAGCGGGTGGGGTTGCGCCCGGAATACATCAAGCGTTATCCCCACGCCTTCAGCGGCGGCGAACGCCAGCGCATTGGCATCGCCCGCGCGCTGGTGACGAACCCCCGCCTGATCGTGGCCGATGAAGCCGTCTCGGCGTTGGACGTTTCCATCCGTGCGCAAATCCTCAACTTGATGGAAGAATTGCAGCGCGACTTCGACCTGACGTATCTGTTCGTATCGCACGACCTGAGCGTGATCCGCCATATCTGCAACCGCGTGGTGGTGATGTACGTCGGCAAAGTGGTGGAGATTGCCACCGGCCTGGACATCTACATGAACCCCAAGCATCCCTACACCGAGGCGCTGATGTCGGCGGTGCCGGTCTCCAACCCCCGCGCGCGCGATAAGGGCGCGCGCATCCGCCTGCCCGGCGAAGTCGCCGATCCCTCCAATCCGCCGCCGGGCTGCTACTTCCACCCGCGCTGCCGCTATGCGAAGGAACAATGTAGCGCCGAAACGCCCGTTCTGCGCGATATGGGGAACGATCACTTCGTGGCTTGCCATTTCGCCGAGGAGCTGACGCTAACCGGTGTGCGGATGGCTTAAGATATTTTAGGTTGGGGAACGAGCTTTCGTAAAACGTAAAACGTGAAACGTAAGGGAATTTTTTACGTTTTACGCATTACGTTTTATATTCCCACTAACTCAACCTATTGAATTTTACCACCAAGCACTGTGCCATCCGGCACAGTGCTTGCTTTAGAAGGAGCCTATCGTTGATGAAAAGAATAATTCTCACCTTATGGATTTGTGCGCTGCTATTGATTGGATTAGGAGGCTGCGAAACGTCAACACCATCACCCCCGTCCTCTCCATCCGTCATGCCCTCGATCGTCCCTACCTCTACACCAACGCCCTCGCCAACTGCCCACGCCACAGCCACGCCAACCAGCACGCCATCGCCCACCCCACTCCCCACCGCCACCCTGACGCCTACGCCAATGACGGCCTCCATCGAAGTAGACGCCGCCGCACCGGGCGATCCGTTCAGCCCCTACCTGTTGGGCAGCAACCTTCCTGCCTGGCTCAAGCCAGAAACGTTTGAAAATGAACAGTTCCGCCGCCGTGTCGCCGCTACCGGCATCACCCTGCTGCGCATCCCCGGAGGCAGTTGGGGGGACGAATACGGCTGGTTGAGCTGTGAGACCAAAAAAGATGCCCCCGGCGCTATTCCCTGCCGGTTCACCTGGGCTTCGCGCCCCACGGACTTCATCAACTTTTTTCGGGGGATGGAGAACCTGGGCGTCCACATCGAACCCATGTACATCGTGAACGTCAACTACACGGCTCAGGAAGCAGCCGCCTTAGTCGCCTTCTACAACGCGCCGCTGACCGACACCACCGTGATTGGTCTGGATCGTAACGGGACCGACTGGAAGACGGCCGGGGATTGGGCTGCTCTGCGCGCTGCTGGCGGCAATGAGCGCCCGTTGGGCATCCACTGGTGGGAGATCGGCAACGAAGTCCACGGCGGCAAGCCTGGCGTGCCTGGGTGCAAAGCCAACGGCTGGGAAGAAACGTGGACGTGCAATGGGAGCGAATACATCTCCGGCACTCTCCAGCACGACGGCTTCCTGCAATTACGCGCCGCTATGCTCGCCGTGGATCCCACCATCCAGGTCGGCGCGGTCGGCGGCAGCGATTCAACAATGGGCAACCGCTGGAGCGAAGCCGTACTGCGGGCCGGCGGCGATCAAATGGACTACTTCGTCATCCATACCTATCCGAGCTATAATTTTTACCTCGGCAATCTGTCCAAGGAATGGGCGGAAATTCTGGCGCTGCCCCAGACCCATTGGCGCAAATTGGCAGAAAGCGCAAGCATGGCGCATCAGTATTATGCCAATGGTCGCGCCATTCCCATTGTGATCAACGAATACGAGTTGACGCCGCCCTGGGGGCAAAATGACCTCCGCACTTATATGAACAGGTACGTAGATGCGCTCTTCATCGCCGATTCCATCGGGCAGATGGCGACATACGGCGTGGCTATGGCGGCGCAATGGGATGTGATGAACGGCCCGGACAAGTATGGCAACGAATTTGGCCTGATGCGCGCCGACGGGACGAACATCCGCCAGCCCAAGTACTATGCCTTCCCGCTGTGGTCGCGCTTTGGCGCAACGCTACTGCCGGTCACATCCTCGGCCAGGCCAGAAGCGGAGTTGAGTGTGTACACCGGACGGCTGGACGACGGAACGCTCACATTGCTCGCGCTCAACAAAACAGGGAGTGAAATCCACACCCAGATCACCTTCAATGGCGTCGCCCGTATCACTGGCGGCCTGCTGGATGTGGTCACAGCGCCGTCGTTTGATGCGCTGACAGCAACGTACAACGGCGTCGCCGACCCCGCGGACGATCTATCCGACGCCCCCGCCCAGGAGGTCGCTGGCGTCACAGACAATCGGCTGGAATTCACCTTTGCGCCGCTGGCGATGACCCTGTTACGCCTACAGGTACAATAGACTCATAAGACATCGTCGCCGCGCTGCGCGATCCGCAGTTGCTCTTGATGGATATGCTTGAGCGACCGGCATGGGTGCAGGAGAAAGTCGCCGAGGTCAACGCCATCTTTTTTGAGGTCTACGGGCGAGTTTATGATATAATCAAATTAGAAGACGGCAGTTCGGTTTTTGGCGCGTTCCGTCTGTGGGGGCCAGGCAAGGTCGCCAAGGTGCAGTGCGATACGTCGGCAATGTTCTCCCCCAAGATGTTCAGTCAATTCGTCGTCCCGGCGCTGACCGAGCAATGCGCGTGGCTCGACTGCTCCATGTTCCACCTCGACGGACACCAGTGCATCCCTCATCTTGACCTGCTGCTGAACGTCGAATCGCTAGATGCCATCGAGTGGACGCCCGACCCGCAAGTGCCCGGCGGCGGCGATCCAGCGTGGTACGCGATGTACCGCAAAATCCTGGACGCGGGCAAATCGGTGCAGGCCGTCGGCGTCAAGCCGGAAGAAGTCATACCGCTGCTGGACGCAGTCGGCGGTAAAGGGATGTACACTATGACGGCGGCGAAATCGGAGGCCGGAGCCGAACAGCTCATAAAAGCAGTGGAACCGTATCGGTAAAGGTTGAGGGTTGTAGGTTGTGGGTTATGGGTTGTGGAAAATATACTGACGATTCGACTAAAAACTATCAGACTAAGGACTACCTGACTATTTTGGAGGCGCTATGAAAAGAACATGGCTGGTTCTCACAACACTGGTAGTGGCAGTTATATTGAGCGTGGGGCTGGCGGTCGCGTTAGCCCAAAGTCTGGGACGAGACCCCGAAACCTGGGAGGACATCACGGATAGTTACGTCAGGTACCGCGGCACGAAGTTAGGGCGGCTCATCGTCATTGAGCAAGCCGTGAAGGCGCGCACCCCTAGCAACTTCACCAGTGAAATGAACTTACACACATACGGTGATGCTCCATACTATTACGCTGTGGATGAGACATTTCCTAGCGACAGCGGTTCTTGGCCCAAGCCCTATTTTGCCGGCAACTTGACCCCAGCGCCGACCTTGCTCACGCAAAGCTACACTCCGTACCCCTCTACTATGACTACCATGACCGGCGGCGGTTTCAGAACCTCGCGTCCCATCCCCTACCCGCCTACGGAAGTGTGGTGTGTGCTGCTCAAACTGGCTTCGGAGGATGCGTATTCCGTCGTCTTTGCCAATCTGCACATGGACATGTACAACGCCCAATGGATCATCCACGAAGGCGAGAAAGCGCCATTCACTCAGGGCTTTTTGGAGCACGTCGCCAGCCTCGGCTGTGACCTCGACCTATCAGGTCTACCGTAGGCATAAAGGTATTCAACGGTTAAGGCAAACGACTACACGACTGACGACTACCTGACTATTCTCAAGGAGGTGTCTATGAGTTCGATTCTGGTCCTTTATCACTCGCAAGAATACGGCAACACTGGCGCGATGGCCGAAGCCATCGCCGAGGGCGCGCGAGCTGCTGGCGCAGACGTGACGCTGCTCAACGCGAATGAGCGGCGCATCACGATGGATGAATATCGCAGCTATGACGCTGTGGCTTTCGGCACGCCGGATTATTTCAGCTATTTCGCGGGCACGCTGAAGGTCTTTCTGGACGACTGGTATCTCGGCAAAAAGACCAACGCAGCGCGGCTATCGAATAAACCCTACGCGCTCTTCCTCTCTCACGGCGGCGGCGGACGGGCGAAACAGCCTTTCGAGGACCTGTTCAAGCAGATGGGCACGAAGGTCGGCGCCACCGTGGTATCGGCGGGACGCCCAACGCCCTCTACCCTGGAAGCCTGCCGCACGCTGGGGCGGCAACTGGCGCAAGCCGCGCATTGAGACTTTCGCCAGCGCAGTTTCAGTGTAGAATAACCCTAAACGCGCGGGGGATGTCCTGCCGACATTCCCCGCCGAATTTTATATTGGCTGAAGGAGCTATGTATGTCTGAATCGAAAGTGAAAAAAGCAATCTTGGTATGGGGCGGCTGGATGGGACACGAGCCGGATCAGTGTGTGGCGATTTTCGCGCCGTACCTGAAATCGAAAGGGTACGCGGTCGAAGTCTACGACACCCTCGATGTCTACCTGAACACCGACAAAATGATGAGTCTCGACCTGATTGTGCCGGTGTGGACGATGGGGACGATCACCCGCGAGCAGGAACAGGGCCTCTTGAACGCCGTCAAAAGTGGTGTAGGCATTGCCGGCTGGCATGGCGGCATGGGCGATTCGTTCCGCAACAACGTGGAATACCAATTCATGGTCGGCGGGCAGTGGGTGGCGCACCCTGGCGGCGTCATCGACTATCGCGTCAACATTATCAGCGACGATCCAATCGTGGCCGGCCTGGACGACTTCGACATGCACTCGGAGCAATACTACATGCACGTCGATCCCTCCAACGAGGTGCTGGCGACCACCACGTTCAACGGCGATCACGCCTACTGGATCGACGGCGTCGTGATGCCCGTCGCGTGGAAGAGGATATACGGCCAGGGCCGCGTCTTCTACGCCTCCGTCGGGCACGTGGCAAAGGATTTCGAGGTGCCTGAGGCGCTCGAAATGGTAAAGCGCGGGATGTTGTGGGCGAGTAAGTAAAGAAGCAAGAGGCAAGAGGCAAGAGTTAAGAGTTAAGAAAAGGCGAGCAATGAGTGGTTTTGCATCCTGCATCCTGCATCCTGCATCTTGCATCCTGAAACGAGAGAGGATTGAGAGAACGATGACTACTAAAACTAAAATCGGCGTGATTGGTTGTGGCAATATCAGCGGGATTTACTTGCAGGCGGATAAGGTTTTCGAGATTCTGGAGACGGTGGCCTGCGCAGACCTCGTGCTGGAGCGGGCGCGGGCGCAGGCGGAGAAGCATCATATCCCGCGCGCCTGCACGGTGGAAGAGTTGCTGGCCGATCCCGACATCGAGATCGTCGTCAACCTCACCATCCCCAACGCGCACTACGAAGTGGCAATGGCGGCAGTCGAGGCCGGGAAATCGGTCCACAACGAGAAGCCGCTCACCATCACCCGCGAACAGGGCAAGGCGCTGCTCGCGGCGGCGCAGGCGAAGGGCGTGCGCGTTGGCGGCGCGCCGGACACCTTCCTCGGCGGCGGCATCCAGACCTGCCGCAAGCTCATTGACGACGGCTGGATCGGTGAGCCTATCGGCGCGACGGCGTTCATGCTCTGCCACGGGCACGAGAGCTGGCACCCGGCGCCGGAGTTCTACTACAAAGTCGGTGGCGGGCCGATGTTCGACATGGGGCCGTACTACCTCACAGCGCTGGTCAACCTGATGGGGCCGGTGCAGCAGGTCAGCGGCGCGACGCGCATCACCTTCCCCACACGCACGATCACGAGCCAACCGCTGCATGGCACGGTCGTCGAGGTGGAAGTGCCCACGCACGTCGTCGGCGCGCTCGAATTCGCCAACGGTGCGGTCGGCACGATCATCACCAGCTTCGATGTGTGGGCCGCCGAACTGCCGCGCATCGAAATCTACGGTACGGAGGGCACGCTCAGCGTCCCCGACCCCAACACCTTCGGCGGGCCGGTGCGCGTGCGCCGGGCGGGCGCGTCCGAATGGAGCGAGATTCCACTGACGCACGGCTATGCAGAGAACAGCCGGGGCATCGGCGTGGCGGATATGGCCTACGGGCTGCGCTCCGGGCGTCCCCACCGCGCCAACGGGGAACTGGCCTACCACGTCCTCGATATCATGCACGCCATCCACGACGCTGCCAACGCGGGCCAACGTGTGACGTTGGAAAGCACCTGTGAGCGCCCGGCACCGCTTCCACTGGGATTGCGCAAGGGGTTGCTGGACGCCTGAGCCAACATTGATCATTGAGCACCGGGGCGGATGCAAACGAGTATCGACGCCGTAAGCATCCGCCTTGTTTTATCCAAATTCACCACGAATCTCCACGAATCCGCACTAATTTTTGACTTCTATTCGTGAAAATTCTTGTAGCTTCGTGGTTAAAAACATTGGGGAGGAAAACTATGCCGATTCTACAAGTCCTCAAAATCGCCTCGGCGCTGGCAACGATAGGGGTTGGCATCTTCTCGTTGATACGGCCTCGGCAGGTGCTCGGGTTCACCGGACTCCAAGCCGCTGGCGGGCGTGGCATCTCGGAAACTCGTGCGATCCTGGGCGGGTTATTCATCGCGCTGGGACTCGCGCCGCTGCTGCTCAATGACCCGATCGCCTATCGGATGCTCGGCATCGCCAACGTGGGGATCGCCGCCGCGCGGGCGATATCGATGTTTGTGGTGGATAATGCCGTCACCCAATCCAACAGCACCAGCCTGATGTTCGAAGTGGCCTTTGCTGTAATCCTGTTCCTCTGAGCGAGCCTGTGAAACTATGAGAATACTAGAAAATTGTGTGCTGCGCGAGCGCTACGACGTGATCGTTGTCGGCGCGGGATTGGGAGGGATGACGGCGGCCAGTCTGTTGGCGAAACGCGACCTGTCCGTGTTGATGATCGACCAACAGGCGAAACCCGGCGGATCCTGCACGTCGTTCAAACGCGAGGACGTGGTCTTCGACGTCGGCACGGCGATGATTTACGGCTTTGGCGACAAAGGCTTCAAGCCCTTCCACTTCCTGATCAACGAGCTGGAAGAACCCATCGAGATCATCGCCCACCCCACCCTGGCGCGCATGACGTTCGAGGGCCAGGAAATCATCTTCTGGC
>DAOLUH010000082.1:0-21068 GCA_035420085.1 Anaerolineae bacterium | reverse complement strand
CTGGCCGGGCGGTCAACCAGGCTGGCGCGGCGGCGACGTGCCGACGACCGAGTTGGATGCTTCGCGGGTGATGTGGGAGTTTTTCGCCGCGCATCCGAAACCGTGATAAGACAAAAGGTATTTTGAGGAGGCTGTATGAAAACGATCACTTCTCGCAAATGGTTCTATCCTGTTGTCTATTTTGTGCTGATCATCATCGTTTTTCTGCCGCTCCATACGGCGGTTCCGTATGACCCGCGCAACACGCAGGCGGTGATCCTGGAAATCCTGCAGCATGCTACCGCGCCCTATGCCGCCTGGGGCTGGATCTTTCACGTGCTCACCCTGGCGGTCGTCGGCCTGGCCCTCTGGAAACCAGAGGTCGGCGGGCGGGCGGTGGCGGCCTATTTCGGCCTGAACTATCTGGTGGTCGCCGCCACACAGACCCGCGCCGAGACGCCCACCTACGGCTATGCCGTGCATACCGGTGCGCTGGTCGCCGACGTGCTGCTGGGCCTGCTCTGGCTGTGGGTGGCCTGGAAAGACCGGCTGCATCTCTCGTTTAAGGATGCGCCGCGCTGGCGCTGGTTGCTGTTGCCGTTCGCCTTGCTTGTCTTTTGGTCGCCGATAGCTTTCGAGGGGACGCGCGTTGTTCCGAATTTCAACCCGCTGCTCTTGCTCACCTCGCCTGATTACGGCCTGGCCTATTGCTTTCTGACGCCGGTATTCCTCTTCCTGCTCATCCTGGCCTGGCCACAAGTGGACAAATTTGCCTTTCGCGTGACGGCCTTCAACGGACTGCTTTACGGGCTGTTCAACCTGGCTCACTGGGCCGTTCCCGAGCGCATGTGGCTGGGCGTGATGCACCTGCCGCTGCTGGTGATGCCAATTGCGGCGCTGTGGCTGGCCCGTTCTAGCCGTAAGAACACGTAGGTTGTTTAATCCCGATGAACACCTTTTGGGACCACGTCGCGCATTTCTACGACGACGCGCTGCGCAGCCTGCGCTGAACGGACAGGCAGGCCGCCGTCGCCGAGGGCATCTCCGGGCGGGTGTTGGAAGTGTGTTTTGGAAGAAACATAAGGCTATCCTCACATTCTCCCTCTTGACAAACTACCAGACAGTGCTATTATACGAATAGTCTTATATTATACAAGTCTCATAATAGATAAATCCGATAAAAAGGATGCGCTCATGTCTTTAGAATACGCTATCTTGGGGTTTTTGAACTACAAACCGCTTTCCGGCTACGACTTGAAGAAAATCTTCGATACGTCGGTACAGCATTTCTGGCCGGCGGATCAGAGCCAGATTTACCGCACGCTGACCCATCTGGCCGAGCAAGGCTGGGCGGAAATGGAAATCGTTGAGCAGAGCGAGCGGCCCGACCGCAAGGTATATCACATCACCGCGGCCGGGCGCGAGGCACTGCGCCAATGGCTGCTCACGCCGCTGCGCCCCCATATCCCGCGCAACGCCGATCTGATCCAGGTTTTCTTCGCCGGGCAGTTGTCCAACGAAGAAATTTTGGCGATGTTCGAGCGCGCCGCCGCACGACTCCGCGTCGTCCTAAAAGTCTACGAACAAATCCCCCAACAGGTCGAAGAATATCATGATTACATGGATTCACCCCGCGAGTTCTTCTGCTGGATGTTGACGCTGGAAGCCGGCTTCAAATCGGCGCAAGCCAACCTCGCCTGGCTCGAAGACGTCATCCGGCGCATCAAGAACGGGGAAATGCCGGAGAGGTAGACGGTAGACAGTAGACGGTAGACGGGGGGATTGGGGATTTGCTGATTTGCTGATTTGTTATGGAGGTTTGAAATGTCACAGCTTGCAGTACGTCAAAGGATTCGTAAAGGGTTGATCATTGTCTCGCTGTTGCTCTTTCCTGTCATTATGAACTATTTGTCGCCCTACGTCATCATCGACGGAGCATCGCAGGGCATTGTGAACGGCAGCTTGATCGTGTTTGGGCTGCAATTCCTCTCCGCGCTCTTTGTGGGGCGGCTGTGGTGCGGGTGGGTGTGCCCGGCGGCGGGATTGGGTGAGGTCAGCTTCGCCATCAACAACAAGCCTGTGCGCGGTAAAGTGGATTGGATCAAGTGGCTGATCTGGCTCCCCTGGCTGGCGATCATTGTGCTGATGGTCGTGCGGGCCGGCGGATACCAGAAAGTGGATTTCTTCCACCTTACCGAGAGCGGCATTTCGGTGGACGCGCCGATGAAGTACATCATCTACTACATCGTGGTGGGAACATTCCTGGCGCTGTCGGCCTTCGTCGGGCGGCGGGCAGGTTGTCACACGATCTGCTGGATGGCGCCTTTCATGATTCTGGGGCGCAAGTTGCGGAATCTCGGCAACTGGCCGGCGCTGCGCCTCAAGGCAGAGACCGATCAGTGTATCAACTGCAAGAAATGTACCCAGAATTGCCCGATGAGCCTGGATGTCAATGCCCTGGTACAAAAAGGCGTGATGGAGCACAGCGAGTGCATCCTGTGTGGAACGTGCGCCGATGTCTGTCCGAAGAAGGTCATCCATTATGCTTTCAGTAAGGAAGCGAAGCCATGAGACTGTTGGCGATCAATGCCAGTTATCGCGGCGACCAGGGGCACACGCGCTTTCTGATTGATCGGCTTTTCCGGGGGGCCGCTGCCGCCGGCGCCGAATTTGAAGTCGTGACGCTGGCGAAATTCAAAATTAATCATTGTCTGGCCTGTGACCGATGCCACACGGCGGAGCACTACTTGAAGTGCGTCTACGCCGATAAGGATGACGCTGCCGGCATTTTCGCCAAAATGGCTGCGGCTGATCGGGTGATCTACGCTACGCCGGTCTACTTGTTTGGTGTGTCCGGTCTGCTCAAGACTTTTCTCGACCGGCTTTACGGCACCAGCGACGTGAACCAGATGCGCGTGACCCGGAGTGGGCTGTTTTTCCATCATGTGGACGAAGCTGTCTGCTCCAAGCCGTTTGTTTCGCTGATCGTATGTGACAACCTTGACCCCGAAATGCCCAAAAATGGGCGCGCGTACTTTCGTACTTTTGGACGCTTTATGGATGCCCCCCATGTCGGCGAATTGATTCGGAGCGGGGGGCGGCTCTTTGGGTATGGACGCGATCCGCAAGCCGCAGAACGTTTCCCGAAAATCCGCGCCGTGTATGCCGCCTACGAGCAGGCCGGACGCGAACTGGCGCTCAACGGGCGGATCTCCAGGGTCACACAGCGCAGGGCCAGTCAGGAAATCATTCCCGTTCCGTTTTTCGGCTTACTGAAACATCTGACACCCTTCAAGCATAAGATGAAGCAGAAGGCGCAGGAATATTTTGCCTGACTTCCAATTCTAATGACGCTTTCAAACGAGGAGTAACAGAAAAATGCGAATCACGATGATGAACGGCAACGGCCATCCCCAAAACCGGGAATTTGAAGAGTACGTGGCGCGCCTCGCCACGGCGCTGATGGCGGAACAGCACACGGTGACGGTGTTTACCCTGCGCGACCTGGACATCAAGTTTTGCACCGGCTGCTTTGGCTGCTGGGTGAAGACGCCGGGGGAATGTGTCGCCAAAGATGCCTCGCACGATGTGTGCCGGGCGGTCATCAACGGCGATTTTCTGCTGTGGGCCGCGCCGCTGCGCCTGGGCTTTCCCGACGCGACGCTGAAAAAGATGATGGACAAGTCCATTCCGCTGATTCATCCGTATTTTGTGGTGGATCACGGCGAGGCACACCATCGCCCGCGCTACGAGCATTACCCGCGCGTTGGGCTGCTGCTGGAGAAGGAGGCCGACACGGACGCCGAAGACTTGCGCATCGTGAGCGACATCTTCAGCCGCACCGCGCTGAATATGAAGAGCCGCCTGGAGTTTGCGTTCACAACGGAGGAGCCGGTGGACACGGTGGCGCGGGCTATTGTCACGCAGCGAGCGGACGGCGTGCTCTTCGACCGTGACCTGCCGCCGCTCCCCGGCGCGCGCATCAGCCCACCGACGCAGCTCACGATTTTCAACGGCTCGCCGCGCGGCGCCAAGGGCAACACGCCGGTGATGCTGGAACAGGTCGCCAGGGGCTTCACCGCTGCCGGTGGGCAAGTCACCGAGACCTATCATCTGGCCCGCCAGAACGACCTGGACCGCTACCGGGACGCTTTCGCCGCCGCCGAGGCGGTGCTGGTAGGCTTCCCGCTCTACACCGACGCCATGCCAGGGATCGTCAAGACGTTCATCGAGGCGTTGGAGCCGCTGCGCGGGCGGAGCAACAATCCGGCGCTCGGCTTTGTGATGCAGTCGGGCTTCCCCGAGTCCGCGCATCTGCGCCACGTCGAGCGCTACCTGGCGAAACTCGCGGCGCGGCTGGGCAGCCCGTATCTCGGCGCGCTCATCAAGGGCGGCGGCGAGGGCATCCGCCTGATGTCGGACAGGATGAATCGCAAGTTGTTCGAGCAACTGACCGCGCTCGGTCAAGGGCTGCGAGAAACCGGACAATTCGACCCGGATGCCGTGCAAAAACTGGCAAAGCCGGAGCGGTATCCCGCTTACCTGATGCCGGTCTTCAAGCTGCTGGTTAAAATGCCGTTACTTTCGATGTATTGGGACAATCAACTGAAGGAAAACGGCGTCTACGAACAACGTTTCGCGCAGCCGTTCAAGGGATGAGTTCTGGTGATGAACCTGATACTCGACTTTTGCAGTACCTTAACACGAGAATACTCCTAAAGCCAGTTATTGTTTGACCGCAAGTGGCGCTACAATTAGGAAGAAAGGATATCGGCAGGAGGGTGGAGATGATCCCGTTGGTGGCATTTCCTGAATCGGCAGAGCATTATATAGCTCTTTTCTTGCCGCGTTAAAACTGCAAGCTCGCTTGACTTTCACGCTCACTCTCGATAGGTTATGCGGGATCATCAATGCAACTGTCGAAGGGCAGGAGTAACCAGTGTAGTCGGTTGTGCTTTCTGTCTTCCGTGGTATAATTTCCGTCGGCGCGAAAAAGCGCCCTTATACGTGCGTGGTCTTTTCGGGCCTAGCCGGTACTGGCAGGCCCTTTTTTTCTGCAAGAAGTAAAATTGTTCTGGTAGAATAACTCCGGGAGCGAAAAGTCCACGTAACAATCTGGTCAGGGACGATTCGACTATTTCTGAAGGAGTTTTATGTCAACAGAGTTTCAAGCGTTTTCTCTGCATCCGGCGTTGATGCAGGCGGTGGATGAATTAGGCTACGAAAGCCCGACGCCCATTCAGGCGCGGGCGATTCCGGCGTTGATGAGCGGGCGCGATGTGCTCGGCCAGGCGCAGACCGGCACCGGCAAGACGGCGGCCTTTGCGCTGCCGATGCTGCACGCCCTGGAAACCGATGGAGCGCGCGGGAGTGTCCAGGGATTGGTCGTGGCTCCTACCCGCGAACTGGCGATGCAAGTGGCGCAGGCCATTTACGAGTATGGACGACATCGCGGCGTGCGCGTGTTGGCCGTCTACGGCGGACAATCGTATACGCAGCAGATCAGCCGATTACAGCGCGGCGTGGATATTGTCATCGGGACGCCGGGGCGGATGCTGGATCTGATCCGCAAGGGCGTGCTCGATCTGAGCGGCGTGCGCTATCTTGTGCTGGACGAGGCCGACGAGATGTTGAGTATGGGCTTCATCGAAGATATCGAAGCCATCTTGAGCGAGACCCCGCCGACGCGGCAGACGGCGCTTTTCTCCGCCACGCTGCCGGAGCCAATCCGTCGGCTGGCTGACCGTTACATGTCCACGCCGGAAGCGATCACCATCAACCCCAAACGCCTCACCGTCGCCGAGACGGAGCAGCGCTACTACGTCGTCAACGAGGACGATAAACTGGCGGCGCTCACCCGGCTTCTGGAGACGGAGGCCATGACCAGCGCGCTGGTCTTCGCCGGCACCAAGGTACGCGCCGCAGAGTTGGCAGACGCGCTTTTCGCGCGCGGTATCCAGGCCGAAGCCCTGCACGGCGATCTCAGCCAACCGGCCCGCGAGACGGTGATGAACCGCTTCCGCCGTGGGCAAATCGCCGTGTTGGTGGCGACGGACGTGGCGGCGCGTGGGTTGGATATTGATGACGTTTCCCACGTGGTCAACTACGATCTGCCGTTTGACCCCGAAATCTATGTCCACCGCATCGGGCGCACCGGACGGGCGGGCAAAAAGGGCGTGGCGATCACGCTGGCGACGCCGCGCGACAGGCGGCGTCTGCAAGAGATCGAAGCCTTCACGATGCAGCCGATCACCCGCGCGAAGCTCCCCACTGCCGCCGACATTCTGGCGCGCCGCGATGCGCAGTTCTTGTTGAAGATGGGCGGGCAATTGGAAGGCGAACTCGGCGGCGAACGCGCTTTGGTCGCGCAGATGGTGGCCGCCGGGCACACGGCGGAGGACGTGGCGGCAGCCGCCATCCGGTTGGCGCGCACGCAAGAGCAGCAGCGCCCCATCGAGGAGATCAAGGAAGTCCCTGTCCGCCCACAACAGCACCGCGCGAAATTTGAAGATCAGCCGGCGTCACGTCCTGCCCGCGCGCCGCGTCGCAAAGGCGAGCGCGAACCGGGCATGGTGCGCTTGTGGCTTAACGTCGGCGAGGCGCACGGCATTCGCCCGCGCGACATCGTCGGCGCGATTGCCGGCGAGACTGGCATCCCCGGTCGGGCCATCGGCGCGATTGAGATTCACCCGCAGCAGACGTTTGTGGATGTAGCCGAGCAGCACGCCAGCCAGGTGTTGCACAAGATGAAGCACTGGAAGGTGCGCGGGCGCGCGGTGGTTTTGAAAACATCCGATTAAGTCTCGGCGGGGCGACCTGTCGAAGAGGAAACGGGCAGCGCTTTCGGACGCTGCCCGTTTTTGTGTGGTTTGTTTGTGAGCAATTTTTGACATCTATCGGGAGTTGTCTATACTCACGCGCATCTTGATATGTAGGAAACAGGATTGTGGAAGACGAACTTGGTCATTTTTCTTCGGTAGTGCAAGATTTTCGCCAGGCGCGACGCAAGGCGGCGTTGGAAATGCTGCTGGCGCGCTTTCGCGGCGCGTCGCCGGAATTGCTCTCCTACGAGGATGTGCGACGCAAGCTCAAAGCCACCGCCAGCGTCGAGCGTGGTCTGCATGATATTCCCCTCGATGCGATTGTGGGCAGCGTGGGGCGGTATGCCGATTTCACGCGCAGTTTCTTGCCCAAGCAGGATACCGATCAGTCACGTTGGGTGCGGGTGAAAGTGGCGACGACCAGTATGGAGGGCCTGCCGCCCATCGAAGTCTACAAAATCGGGGAGGTATATTTTGTCAAGGATGGCAACCACCGCGTCTCCATTGCCCGTGAGCTAGGGGCGAAGTCCATCCAGGCTTACGTCACCGAAGTGGCGACGCGCGTGCCGCTTACCCCGGATGTGCAGCCTGACGATTTGATTTTGAAAGCCGAGTATGTTGGTTTTCTGGAACGCACACACATTGACGAATTGTGTCCTGACGCCGATTTCACCGTGACCGCCCCTGGTCAGTATGTGACCCTTGAAGATCATATTAACGTTCACCGTTATTATATGGGCCTTGATTTACGGCGCGATATTACACCTGCTGAAGCCGTTGTACATTGGTATCACCATATTTATCTGCCGATTATCTATATCATCCGTCGCCACAACTTGCTGCGCGAGTTTCCTGACCGTACCGAGACAGACTTGTACCTGTGGCTTTCCGAACACCGTGAGGCGCTCAAAGCGGAGATAGGGTGGGAGATCAATCCTGAAGCTGCCGCCGAAGACCTGGCGCAGCGCTTTGGTGGGAAATTCACCCGCACCATCCGCCGCGCACTGCAGAAGCTGTTGGAGATTATGACCCCGGATCCCCTGGAATCTGGCCCGCCGCCCGGCGAATGGCGTGAGAAGAAGACGCGCTACCGCGAGGATCGTTTATTCCACGATATTTTGGTTCCATTGAACGGCGAAGAAAGCGGCTGGCGCGCGCTTGATCAGGCCATTGAGATCGCCCGCCGTGAAGAGGGGCGCGTCTACGGCCTGCACGTTGTCCCGACCGAGGCGCACAAGGAGACCCGGCGCGCTATCGAGGCCGAACGCGAGTTTGCGCGGCGTTGCGCCGCCGCGAACGTGCCGGGCAACTTCGCGTTCGCGGTGGGCGCGGTGGGCCGGCAGATCATTGCGCGGGCGCAGTGGGCGGATTTGCTTGTCGCCAGTCTCACCTATCCACCGGGAAGTCAACTCTTCGCCAAGCTCAAATCAGGCTTCCGCACGCTCGTGCAGCGCGCGCCGATTCCGGTTTTGGCGGTCCCGGGTAGTCTTTTCCCTTTCAAGAGCGCCTTGCTCGCCTATGATGGCAGCCCCAAAAGTCGGGAGGCGCTGTTTGTGATGAGTTATCTGGCGGCCCGCTGGCAGGATTTCGCGCTGACGGTGCTCACGGTGGAGACCAACGGCAAGGCGGCGGATGAGCCGCTGGCATCCGCGCAGCGTTACCTGGAAGAGCACGGCCTCCAGGCGACTTATCTGCAGCAGCGCGCCCGGTCGGTGGCGCAGGCCATCTTGCAAACCGCCGAAGAGCGCCAGAGCGACCTCATCGTGATGGGCAGCTACAGCCGCGCCGCGCCGGTGGAAATGTTCTTCGGTAGCGCCGTCAATCAGGTGCTCCGCGAACGTCGCCGTCCGGTGTTGATTTGCCGGTGAGGGGGGAGTGAGGAGTAGGGGAGTGAGGGAGTGGAGGGGGGAGGAGTGGGGCGTTGGTGACAGAGGCGCGACTCAACTGATTCCTTACACCCCCACACCCCTACACTCCCACTCCCCTACTCCTTAAACAGAGGTGTGCTGTGCGTATTGATCTAAACTGCGATATGGGCGAAAGTTTCGGGCGGTATGTGCTCGGCGACGACGCGGCGATGCTGGATGTGGTCACATCGGCGAATGTCGCGTGTGGGTTGCACGCCGGCGACCCGCTGGTGATGCAGGGCACGGTCGCGTTGGCGGCGCGGAAGGGTGTGGCAGTGGGCGCGCATCCGGGTTACCCGGATCTGCAGGGCTTTGGGCGGCGGGTAATGACGCTGACGCCGGCTGAAGTCGAGGCAACCATCCTTTATCAGATTGGCGCGCTGGCGGGGTTTGCGCGCGCGGCGGGCGCGCCGCTGATCCACGTGAAACCGCACGGCGCGTTGTATAACGTCGCTGCCCGCGAGCAGACTGTCGCCGAGGCGATTGTGCGCGCTGTGACGGCCTTCGACCCCGCGTTGATCGTCGTCACGTTGCCGAATTCCGCGTTGTTGTACGCCGCGCGGGCGGCAGGCTTGCGTGTGGCCCGCGAGGGTTTCGCCGACCGCGCCTACCGCGAAGATGGTAGCCTTGTCCCGCGCACTGAGCCGGGCGCAGTGATCCATGATCCGGCCCAGGCGACGGCGCGCGCGATCCGTATGGTCACGCGCGGGGAGGTGGAAGCCATCACGGGCAAGATCATCCCGCTGCACATTGACACGCTTTGCATCCACGGCGACACACCTGGGGCGGTCGCTATCGCGGCGGCGTTACGTTCGGCGCTCGAAGCTGAAGGTGCGATGATTGCGCCCCTCACTGCGGATGTCTGAGTACCCTCGTGTCCTGCCCGTGGGCGAGACGGCATTCACGGTGGAGTTTGGCGACGCGGTGGATGTGGCGCTCAATCGCCAGGTCCACGCGCTCGACGCGGCCTTGCGCGCGCAACCTGTGCCCGGCATCGTCGAAACTGCGCCCACGTACCGCTCGCTGCTGGTGATGTACGATCCGCGCGTGAGCAGCGCCGACGCGATGCGCGCTGTCTTGCTGAACGCGCTTGGTACGCTGACGACGTCGGTGTTGCCTGAAGGCCGTCTGGTTGACATCTCTGTGCACTACGGCGGCGCGTGGGGACCAGATTTAGCGGATGTCGCCGCGCATTGCGGGATATCGGCGGGGGCGGTGATTGAATTGCACGCCCAGCCCATCTACACGGTGGCGATGCTCGGTTTTGCGCCGGGATTCGCCTATCTGCTTGGCCTGCCGGAGGCGCTGGCGACGCCGCGCCTGGCGACGCCGCGCGTGCGCGTGCCGCCGGGCAGCGTCGGTATCGCGGGGGCGCAGACGGGCGTCTACGCGCTGGAGACGCCTGGCGGTTGGCGCATCATTGGGCGGACGGATCTCGCACTGTTCGATCCGGCCCGCGAAGCGCCGTTTGCCTTGCAAGCTGGCGACCGTGTGCGATTTGTTCCCTTATGAGCAATCCAGCGATCCTCGAAGTCCTTCAGCCTGGCGCACTGACGACAGTGCAGGATGCCGGGCGGATAGGGTGGGCGCGTTATGGTGTGCCGCCCTCAGGTCCGCTAGACGCTGCGGCTTTTGCGGCAGCGAACGCATTGGTGGGCAATCCGCCTGACGCGGCGGCGCTGGAGATCACACTGACCGGCCCCACGTTGCGGGTGGAGCGCGAGTGCCTGATCGCGGTGTGCGGTGCGGCGTTCGACGTGTGGGTGGGGACGTTGCCGGTTCCGCTGTGGCACGCCGTCTATGTGCGCGCCGGGCGGTTGATCACGTTTGGAGCGCGGCGCAGCGGGGCGCGGGCGTACCTCGCCATTTCTGGCGGAATCGCGCTGCCGCCGTTTTTGGGATCGCAGGCGACCTATCTGCCGGGCGGATTCGGCGGCCTGGATGGACGCGCGCTGCGCGCTGGGGACCGGCTTCCGTTAGGCGCTGCTGCTGTGCGCGATCTGGCGCAACGCGCCGGGCGCGTGTGGCCCGTGGAGCGCCGTCCGCCCTACACATCACAGCCGACGCTGCGCGTGATCTTGGGGCCGCAGGACGATTATTTCACGGCGGAAGGGCTGGCGACGTTCCTTACTGGCGCTTATCAACTTACGCCAGAGGCCGACCGGATGGGGGCGCGTTTGCGCGGGCCGTCCATCACGCATCGTGGGCCGACCGGCATTGTGTCCGATGGCGTTGTCGCCGGCAGCATCCAGGTTCCGCCGGACGGACAGCCCATCGTGATGCTGGCGGATCACCAGACGACCGGCGGCTATCCCAAGATCGCCACGGTGATTCGCGCCGATCTGCCGTTGTTGGCGCAGTGTCTCCCCGGCGACTGTGTGCGTTTTGTGGCGGTTAATTTGGCGGAGGCTGAGGTGTCCGCCCTAAACATAGCTGTAACCGGGTTGTAATGTTACATTTTCTATTTCATGAGTAAAATTAAGGTAACAGAGGTTCACAATGACACACACAACACATTGGGGGTATGTTGGCGCGGTCGCGCCAGAGTTTTGGGGACAACTGGATCCGGCGTATCTGGCTTGTAGCACCGGCAAGCACCAGTCGCCAGTGGATTTTGCGGATGTGAAGTCACAATCGCTGTACCCTATAGTGTTCTATTACCAGCCGACCCGTCTCCGCGTGATCAATAACGGCCACACGATTCAGGTCAACTACGATCCCGGCAGTTCTATCGCGATGGACTGTGTGTGCTATGATCTGCTGCAATTTCATTTTCATACGCCGAGTGAGCACACGTTTGCGGGCAAGTTCGCCGATTTGGAACTACACCTGGTTCACAAGGACCGCGATGGGCGATTTTTCGTTGTAGGGGTGGTTTTTTATGTCGGAGCGGAGAACGCGGCGCTGCAACCGATCTGGGACGCCATGCCGCCGGTAGAAGGACCGGAGCAATCCGCGCCTGTGATGATCAACGCTATTGACCTGCTGCCGGCCATCCACACGGCATACCGTTATTGCGGATCTTTGACCACGCCGCCCTGTTCCGAGGGTGTCTTCTGGGCTGTGATGACGACGCCGTTGAGCCTGTCCAGGGCGCAGCTCAACACATTCGCGGCCATTTTCGCCCACAACAATCGCCCGGTGCAGCCGCTGAACGGGCGCATCATCACGATGGGGTGATGGCGGCAGAAAGCCACACAGGCTGAAGGGGGAGCCGTGCCAATCTACAATATCAATGGACAGAACATCCACGTCATTGAAGAAGGAGCGCCGGGCCGTCAGGTGGCCTTGTTAATTCACGGCTGGTCGAGTTCGTGGTATGCGATGTCGCCGCTGATTGGTCTGCTGGGCCAGCGTTTTCGCGTTCTGGCGGTGGATTTGCCAGGGTATGGACAGTCGCCGCGCCTGGCGGAGCGCACGACGATCCCGCAGTACGCGGATTTGCTGGCGGAACTGATCACGCGCTTCAGCGATGGGCCGGCGGTGTTGATCGGCCATTCGATGGGCGGGATGACGAGCGTGACGATGGCGCTGCGCCATCCGCCGCTGGTTGAGCGCATGGTGCTGCTCGGTCCGACGATTACGGGGCGGCTCTCTCGTTACATCAACGCCGTGGTCTCGCCGATCACGCTGTTGGAGCGTTTTGGCCTGGGCAGCTTAATCGTTTCCTTTACAGAGCGAGCCGTGGTGGGCATCAGCGACCGTATTATGCGCCCGGCCTCCTTCGCCGAGCGCACCGGCATTACCGAGGATGATTACCGGCGTTTGCGTGAAGATGCCCGCCGTCCAGGTCAGGGCAAAGTGCGCGCCGAGTGCTACTTCGCTATGCGCGAGAATAACTTGAGCGGGCAGCTTGCCAGGGTTGAATCGCCCGCGCTGGTGATTTGGGGCGCGGAGGACAACACCGTGCCGCTGCGCGATGCTGGCGTCATTGCCGACGAGTGGCCCACCGCCGATTTACGCATCCTCCCCAAGGCCGGACACTGGCCACAATTCGAAGCGCCGCAGGCAACGCGCCGACTTGTGGCTTCTTATCTTGGTTTGCCGCTCTCCAGCGACAAAATTAACACGCCGGTGGATGACAAGGAGCTTGTACAAATCCGTGACATCGCGCAATTCCTGGCCCATTCCGACATTGCCAATAACTTGAATTTGGCGCAGCGCGTCCGACTCGCGGCGCAGGCCGTGCCGCGCACTTACGCGCGCGGTGAGACCATTGCTGGAACCAGCCAGGCCGGGAGTGAGTTGTACGTCGTTTACAACGGCACAGTGGAAGTGTGGAGCGACCCGGACGGACCGGCGGTAGGGACGCCGGGGCACAAGCAGCTCGTGACCAACCTGCGGCCCGGCGCGATGACCGGCGAGTACGCAATGTTTGACCAGGGTGGGCGCAGCGCCGATTTGGTCGCCGGGAAGTCGGGCGCGACGATTCTGGCTTTCGACCGTGACCGACTGCTGGCGTTGTGTGAGGACGACGCAGTGTTGGGCACGCGGTTGCTGTGGAACATCGGCACGGCGATGACGCAGCGGGTGCGGTTCATCATCTGGCAGTTGCAGCGCGCGAGTCAAAGGATGGAAGCGGAGCAGCAGGTCCTCAAAGAGGATCCCGACAAAACGCGGAAGTATCAACCGCTGTGATTGTGGGATTGGTGGATGTTAGATTGTGGATTGGCGAGTCGAGATCTGTTCTAGCCAGGCGCGGGTCGCTTTGGGCGAGTGCAGACGGACGACGGTGAGGTGTTGGTACGCCAGGTCTTGCAGGCGTTGCAGGGTGCGTTGGCGGCGTTTGTGATGCGTCGTGATGGCCCACATAAACAGGGAATCGCGGCTGAAGAAAGCGCCGCGCCAGGTTTCCTGATTGCCGTGCCATAGGGGTTCGCGCGTGACCACGCGGCGTAGTGTGCGCGTGATGAGCCGCCAGAGAATCACCGGGAAGGCATAGTCGAGCCAAATTAGCGTATCGGCGCGTCCCCAGATGATGTCTTGGGCCTTGCTGTAGTTGCCATCCGTCGTCCACGCCTCCCCGCTGAGCGCCTCGGCGACGGCAGCGCGAAAGGTTTCGGTCGGCGCGGGCGTCCAATTCGGCCCCCAGTGCAGCGCATCCAACTCCACGTGAGGGACGCGCAGCCTTTCCCCCAAGTCGCGCGCCAATGTCGTCTTTCCCGCGCACGTTGTCCCGATGACGACGATGCGCCGCCCAATGCTCCTCGCTATGTTCTCCACACCTCTCCAAATATCGTTCAAACGTTCCAACGTTTCAACGTTCCAACGGTCCGCCGGTTTCTCGCATTGCCAGGGCGATAGCGCCGAGGACGCCGGCGCGGTTGCCCAGGCCCGGCGGGACGATGTAGGCGTCAATGTCGCCAAGGATTTCGGGGACGCGGACGTAACCGTTGAGCAAGGTCTGCGCCTCGCGGCGGATCAGCGGGAAGAGGTGCGCTTGCTGCATCACGCCGCCGCCGAGGATGATGCGCTGCGGGCAGAGCGTGACGACGAAATTCGCGCACGCCAACCCGATGTAGTGCGCCTCCAGTGCCCACGCGGGATGGTCGGGCGGCAATGTTTCGGCGCGTTGACCCCAGCGGGCTTCGATGGCCGGTCCGTTTGCCAGTCCCTCGAAGCAGTCGTCGTGGTAGGGGCAGCTGCCGGGGAAGGGGTCTACGTCGTAGTCGTGCGGCAGGCGGATGTGGCCCATTTCTGTGTGCATGAGGCCGTGCAGCAAGCGGCCTTCCACCATTGCGCCGCCGCCGATGCCCGTGCCGACGGTGAGATAGACGAACGTATCCAGCCCTTGCGCCGCGCCCCACGTGCCTTCGCCCAACGCCGCCCCGTTGACGTCGGTGTCGAAGCCGACGGGCACGCCGAGCGCCGCTTGCACCGGCCCGGCGAAGGCCGTGTTGGCCCAGCCGGACTTGGGCGTTGAGGTGATATGGCCCCACGTGGGCGAGTGCGGATTCGGATCCACCGGCCCAAACGCGGCAATGCCCACCGCGCGCAGCGTTGCGCCTTTGGCGACCGCGCCGCGGAAGAAATCAATCGCCGTGCCGATGGTCTCCTCCGGCGTTGTCGTCGGAAACCGGACTTCATCCACAATGTTGTCCGGCCCGCTGCCCACCGCGCAAACGAATTTAGTCCCACCTGCTTCAATGCCGCCGAATAGGTCCATAGTGTGTACTCCTGGGAAGTAACTGTTGAAACGTTGACACGTTGACACGTTCAAACGTTCAAACGTTTCAACGTTCCAACGTCGTTTTCACCCAAACCGCCCGGTGATGTAGTCTTCCGTCTTGGTGTTTTTGGGTTTGAGGAACATATCACGCCCTACACCATGCTCGATCAGCTCCCCTTGCAGGAAGAACGCGGCCCAATCTGCCACGCGCGCGGCCTGTTGGACGCTGTGCGGCACGATGACGAAAGTGTAGTCGGATTTCAGCTCTTGCATCGTGGCTTCGATTTTGGCGGTGGAGATGGGATCGAGGCCGGAGGTGGGTTCGTCCAGCAGGATGACTTCCGGTTGCAGCGCGAGCACGCGCGCCAGGCACAAGCGCTGCTGTTGCCCGCCGGAGAGCGCGTGCGCCGGTTCGCCCAGGCGGTCGTGGACTTCGTCCCACAGCGCCGATTGTTGCAATGAGCGGGTCACGGCGGCGTCGAGCGTCTCCCGGTCGCGCACGCCGGCCAGTTCCAGGCCGTAGGTGATGTTGCGGTAGATGCTCATCGGTAAGACGACAGGCCGCGCGAAGACGATGCCCACGCGCCGCCGTAGGCGCACCACGTCGTAAGTGGGGCGGCTGACGTCCTCGCCGTCCAGCAAAATGCGCCCGGTTTGTTGAACCACGTCCGTCAAATCGTTGAGGCGGTTCATTGCCCGCAGCAGCGTGCTCTTGCCGCCGCCCGACGGGCCGAAGAACACGTTGATCTGGTTGGCGTAGACGTCCAGCGTGATGTCGTGCAGGCTTTCCGTACCGTCGGAGTAGCGCAAGCCGAAGTCCTCGATGCGGATTTTGACGTCGCCAGCCATTACCAGAACCTCTGCTTGCGGTAGTGATTGCGGATGAGCGTCGCAATGACGTTCATCGAGAGCACGAAGATGAGCAGCACCAGCGCCGTGCCGTACTGGATCTGCACCGGCATCCCTGGCACCTGCGTGCTAATGACGTAGAGGTGATAGGGCAGGGCCATCGTCTGATCGAAGACCGACTTGGGCAGGCGCGGCAGGAAGAACGCCGCTACGGTGAAGAGAATGGGCGCGGTCTCACCGGCGGCGCGCTCCAGGCCGAGGATCACGCCGGTGATGATGCCCGGCAGCGCCTGCGGCAACACGACGCGGCGGATGGTCTGCCAGTGCGTCCCGCCCAGGCTGACGCTGACCAGCCGAAACGATTGCGGGACCGCGCGCAACGCCTCTTCCGCCGTGCTGATGATGACCGGCAGCGTCATAATCCCCAGGGTGAGCGATCCTGCCAGGATGGACGTCCCAAAATTGAGGAAGATGACGAACAGCCCCAGGCCGAAGAGTCCGTACACGACGGAGGGGATGCCAGCCAGGTTGATGATGGCGACGCGAATGGCGCGCGTGAGCGTGTTGTCTTTCGCGTATTCAGAGAGATAAATCGCCGCGCCGATGCCGATGGGGACGGCGACGATGGCCGTGCCCGCCGTCAACCAGAGCGTGCCGACAATCGCCGGCAGCAGGCCGCCGGACTTCATCCCGTTGTAGGGATAGGCGGTGAGGAATTCCCAACTGATCGCGCTCGCGCCCTCGTAGACGATGTAGCCGACGATGAAGAAGATCGGCGCGACGACCACCAGCGCCGCCAGCGAGATGAGCGCGAAGGCGATGCGCTGCGAAGTTTGCCGGGACAGTCTGAATTTGCTCATGCTAACATCCGCTCCGCGCGTTTGACCTGGCGGAAGACCACCGAGGCCGCCGCCATGTTCACGATGAAGGTGATGACGAACAACGTCAGCCCCACGGCGAAGAGCACGTGGTAGTGCGGGCTGCCCTGCGCCACTTCGCCCATTTCGGCGGCGATGGTGGCCGTCATTGTGCGCACCGGCATAAAGAAGTCGCGCAGGCCGGTAGGAATCCGCGCGGCATTGCCCGTGACCATCATCACGGTCATTGTTTCGCCGATGGCGCGGCCCACGCCCAACATCAATGCCATCAACACGCCGGAGCGTCCGGCGGGCAACACAATCCGCCAGATCACCTGCCAGCGCGTCATCCCCAACGCCAGGCCGGCGTCGCGGTAGGTCTTGGGGACGGCGTCGAGCACGTCTTCGGCGACGCTGACGACGGTGGGCAGCGCCATCCACGCCAGCAGCAGCACGCCGGTGAAGGCGGTGAGGCCGGTGGGGATGTCGAGCGCCACACGGATGAGCGGCGCGAACACCAGCATCCCGATAAAGCCGATGACGACCGAGGGGATACCCGCCAGCACCTCGACGAAGGGCTTGAGGATGTCGCGCACCCAATCAGGCGCAATCTCCGCGATGAAAATCGCCGTCGCCAGCCCCAGGGGCAGCGAAACGACCGCCGCGCCGATGGTGACGATCATGGATCCCATCACGAGCGGCAGCAGACCGAAGTAACTCTCGATGGGATACCAGCGCGCCGCAAACAGGCTCGATAGCGGGACTTTGAAGAAGGCCGGCGCGCCCTCTTTGATGAGAAACAGAAAGATGAGCACCACCAGGGCAATCGCCGAGACCCCGGAGACCTGGATGGCGCGTTCGATGAGAAATTCCAGCCACGAGAGTGACCGTTTTTGTTGTTCCTCGTGCTCGTTAGTCATAGCAGTTCCTTAACTCATAGCCACAGAGAACACAGAGTTCACAGAGAAAAATAAAAGAAGCTCCGCGCTCTCCGCGTGCTCTGCGGTGATATTCCTTCGAAACAATCTCATTCCATTCTCATTCGGTAGCGACCGGCACGAAGCCTAGCTCCAGGACAATTTGCTGCGCGGCAGGGCTGAGAATCCATTCCAGGTAGGCTTTGATCTGGCCCTGCGGCTCGCCGGCAGTATACATATACAAGTCACGGGCGATGGGATACTCGCCTGCGTTCACGGTCTCCACGGTGGGCGGATAGTAGGGCTGATCCGGCCCGACGCTCACGGCGATGGTTTTCATATCCGAGGTGACGTAGCCCAGGCCGTCGTAGCCGATGGCGTTGGGATTCTGGCGCACTTCCACGCCGATGCCTTCAGACGACGGGAGCAGCAGCGTATCGGGCGAGAAAAGCGTCTTGTTGCCTTTCTGCCCCAGGCGGATGACTTCTTCGAGGAAGTAGACGTGCGTGCCGGAGTTCGTCTCGCGCGAAAGCAGCACGATAGGCCGGTCTTCGCCGCCGACTTCCTGCCAGTTGGTGATCTTGCCGCTGTAGATGTCGGAGATTTGCTGGAGGGTCAGCTTGTCCACAGGATTGTCGGGGTGGACGATGACGGCGATGGCGTCGCGGGCGACGACGTACTCGATGGGATCAAAGCCGTTGGCGCGCGCGGATTCCAGTTCCTCGGCCTTGATCTGGCGCGAAGCGTTGGCGAGGTCCACCGTCCCATTGATTAGCGCCGCGATGCCGGTCCCCGATCCCCCGCCGGTGACGGCGATGCGCACGTCCGGCTCCAGCAGTTGGTACTGCTCGGCCCAGGCCAGCGCCAGATTGACGATGGTATCGGAGCCTTTGTTCTGGATGATCGCTGACGCGCTGTCCGTGGTGGTCTGCGCGTTACGTTGCCCGCATCCGACGAGCGTTAAGCTCATCAAGAGGAGCGCAATCAAGCCAATGGTTGAGCGTGTGTTCTCGTTTCGCACAATGGGACATTATAATGTCAACGGGTGAAAAAACAACCACAAACGTAGCCTTGACTGTGTTTGAAGGACGTTTATACTTGCGGGTATCTGTGACTTGAGGGAAATGGATTGCCTATGGACGAGACGCCGGTGACACCCAAAATTCGCGTACACCACCTGGATTTTTACTATGGCGCGAAACAAGCGTTGATGAATATCACGTTGGATATTCTGCCTCAAGAGATTATGGCCTTCATTGGGCCTTCGGGGTGCGGAAAGACCACGTTTTTGCGCTGCCTGAATCGCATGAACGACGAAATCCCCCACACGCGCGTCGAGGGGGAGATTTTGCTGGACGACGCCGACATCTACGCGCCTACGATGGACATCGTCGAATTGCGCCGCCGGGTGGGGCTGGTGTTCCAGAAGCCTAACCCGTTTCCACAATCCATTTACAATAACATTGTGATGGGACCGCGCGCGCTGGGGCTGGAAACCGGTTCGGCGCTTGGGGATATGGCGAAGCAGTATTTGACGGAAGTGGATTTGTGGGACGAGATCAAAGGCGATATGTCGCTGCCGGCGTTGAACCTCTCGTTAGGCCAGCAGCAACGGTTGTGCATCGCGCGCACGCTGGCGGTGAAGCCGGAAGTGATCCTGATGGACGAGCCGTGCTCGGCGCTCGACCCCATTGCTACGCTGCGCATCGAGGATTTGATGCGCAAGCTGCGCGAACACTACACCATTGTCATCGTCACGCACAATATGCAGCAGGCCGCGCGCGTCTCGGATAAAACGGCATTTTTCTGGCTCGGCGAGCTGATTGAGGTAGCAAAGACCGCGCAGCTCTTCACCCGTCCCGCGCAAAAGATGACGGAAGACTACATCAGCGGGCGCGTGGGGTAGGAGTGAAGAGTTAAGAGTTAAGAGGCAAGATGTAGGAGGCAATTTGTTACTCGCTACTCATCACTCGCTACTCGCCACTCATCACTCGCTACTCGCTACTTGCAGCACATTAGTTTTCCAAAGCCGGCCAGGATGACGATGAGCATCAGGATGGCGACGACGCCTTCCAGATCGAGGGTGGGGAAGATCACGGTGGGCAGGCGATTGGGCAATAGCGGCCAGATCGCCCAGAACACGAACAACATTCCCGCCCCCATCACCACCAACGCCGACAAAATGAACCAATCCCGAATCCAGCGTGTCATCTTACACCTCCGTTTTGTCTGTTCTATCCATTCCATGCACGCTGGCGCAAAAAAGTTCACGGTGGGGATGGGGAATCAGGGATTGGTGATTGGGAATCCGTGATTTGGACAACGGACTTTCGACATTCGACTTTGGACTTTCGACTTTCGACTTTCGACTAAGAGGGGGAGATGGTAACACGCTTGATTATTCCTGAAAATTATCGTTGTCTCTTGGACGTGCGCGAGACGGAGAGCGCGATCCGCCAGATCAAGACGTTTTTCCAGACGAATCTGGCCTTCGAGTTGAACCTCGTCCGCGTGACCGCGCCGCTGTTTGTGCAGGCCGGGACGGGCATCAATGACGACCTCAACGGCGTTGAGCGCCCGGTGGCGTTCCCGATCAAGGCGCTGGCGGACGTGCGCGCGGAGATCGTTCACTCGTTGGCAAAGTGGAAGCGGATGCAGTTGGCCGATTTGGGCTTTGCGCCGGGCGAAGGGCTGTACACCGACATGAACGCCATCCGCGCTGACGAGGACTTGGACAACCTGCACTCGCTGTACGTGGATCAATGGGACTGGGAGCGCGTGATGTTGCCCGCGGAACGTCATCTCGATTATCTGAAAGCCACCGTCCGCCGCATCTACGATGTGATCCGTCGCACCGAGCGGTACGTGCATCACCTGTATCCCGTCATCGAGCCGTTCTTGCCGGAGACGATCACCTTCATCCACGCCGAAGACCTGGAAGCACGCTACCCCGATCTGCCGCCGAAGGCGCGCGAGGATGCGGCCTGCCGCGAGTATGGCGCGGTGTTCCTCATCGGCATTGGCGGCGCGCTGCGGAACGGGCAACCGCACGACGGGCGCGCGCCCGACTACGACGACTGGTCCACGCCAACGGTGAACGGCTACCAGGGTCTCAACGGCGATATTCTGGTGTACTATCCGCTCTTTGATTCTGCCCTGGAACTGTCGTCAATGGGCATCCGCGTGGATGCGGCGGCGCTGCTGCGGCAACTGGCGCTGCGCGACGCACTCGACCGGCGCGAGCTGCTCTTCCATCGCCGTTTGCTGGCCGGCGAACTGCCGCAATCCATCGGCGGCGGCATCGGCCAGTCGCGCCTGTGTATGCTCTACCTGCACAAGGCGCACATCGGCGAAATCCAGTCGAGCCTGTGGCCCGAAACAATGATTCACACCTGCCGCGCCAATAACATCCATTTGCTGTGATGGGGGACTTTAACCGCGAATCACGCGAATCTTCGCCAATGCTATGAGGTTTTATGCGGGCTTGGAAAAGTTTCAGAGTCTTTGACTTTGGACTCTCGGTTCGTTCATTTTTAGGGCGGGTTGGCAGAATGCGCCGTAAGCCGCGT
>DAOLUH010000081.1:0-21427 GCA_035420085.1 Anaerolineae bacterium | reverse complement strand
GCTATATCGGGCTGCGAGGCTACGGAGCATCCAAGACGGCGCAGTTGCTCACGGTTTGGGAGCTGGCGGACCGGCTCGCAGGGAGCGGGGTCACGATCAACGCCATGCATCCCGGCGCGGTGAAGAGCAACATCGGGATGAACAACGGCTTGCTCTACCGGTTGTACAACCGCATCGTGATCCGCCCGTTTTTGAAAGACCCCGCGATTGCCGGCGAGGCAATTTACTATCTGGCAGCCGCGCCGGAAATGGCCGGTGTGAGTGGAAAGTTCTTCAATTTGACGATCGAGGAAAAGCCGGCTGCGCACGCGCTGGATCGCGCCATTGGCAAGCGTGTGTGGGAAATTAGCAATCAGCTTTCAGCAATTAGCTTTCAGCCGTCAGCCGTCAGCCATCAGCAAAGGAGAAAGCTGAACGCTGACGGCTGATAGCTGACAACTTATCATCGAGGTGATTATGGATTACGACGTGATTATTGTTGGCGGCGGGATCGCCGGATTGACGGCCACGGCTTACCTGGCGAAAGCGGGGTACACGACGCTGCTCTGCGAGAAGGAGCGTCACTGCGGGGGCCTCGTGCGCAGCTTCGAGCGGGACGGGTTTGTTTTCGACGGCGGCATCCGCGCCATCGAGAACTCTGGCATCGTGAAACCGATGCTCAGACAGCTCGGCGTGGACGTGGATTTCGTCAAGAGCCAGGTCTCGGTCGGGATCGAGGACCGCGTAATCCGGCTCGACTCCGTCGAGAGCATCGCGGCGTACCAGGCACTGCTCACCGACATGTTCCCGGAGAACCGCGACGAGATCGCCGCGATCATCGACCGCATCCGGGTGATTATGCGCTACCTGGATGTGCTCTATGGCATTGACAATCCCCTGTTCCTGGATATGAAGAAGGATCGCGACTATCTGCTCAAGGTCATTCTGCCCTGGATGCCAAAGTACGCGCTCACCATCCGCAAAATTGGCGCATTGAGTGTGCCCGTCGTTGATTACCTGCGCCGTTACACACAAAACCAGAGTCTGCTGGATATGATCGCGCAGCACTTCTTCCAGGACACACCCGCCTTCTTCGCCCTCAGTTATTTCAAGCTGTACCTCGATTACAACTACCCGCGCGGCGGCACCGGGACACTGCCTGACAAACTGGTGCAGTTCATCGAGGCGCACGGCGGCGCGATCAGCACGGGTACCGAGATTGTTGCCGTAGACCCGGAGAAGCGGCTTGTGACCGACGCGCGAGGCCAGACGCACAGCTACCGAGAGTTGATCTGGGCCGCCGACCTCAAAACACTCTACCGGCTGATGAACCCGGAAACCATCGCGGGTGACGCGATCAAATGCGCCGCGCTGGAACGCCGGGCCGCTGTCGCCGACAAATCCGGCGGTGACTCGGTCTTCACGGTCTACCTGGCGCTCGACCTGGACAAGAGCTACTTTGCCAGCCGGGCCAGCGCGCATTTCTTTTACACTCCGCGCCGCGAAGGCCAAACCAGCGCGGGGCCGGTTCCCATTGGCAAACCCCGCGAAGCCATTGAGGCATGGTTGAAGCAGTTCTTCGCCCTCACCACTTACGAAATCTCATGCCCGGTCATGCGCGACGAGAGCCTGGCGCCCCCTGGGAAAACCGGCCTCATCGTCAGTATGCTGTTCGATTACAGACTCACCGAGTCCATCCAGAAGATGGGATGGTACGCGGATTTCAAAGCCTTCAGCGAGGCGTGCATCCTTGACACACTCGACGCTTCGGTTTTTCCGGGGATTAAGGCCGCCGTCTTGAACAAGTTCTCTGCTTCGCCGCTCTCCATCGCCAAAATCACCGGCAACGCGGACGGCGCCATCACCGGTTGGGCCTTCACCAACGCGAGTATTCCGGTGGAACGACGGCTGCCCAAGATCGCTACCGCCATCCGCACGCCCATCCCCGGCATCTTCCAGGCGGGACAGTGGGCCTTCAGCCCTTCTGGCTTGCCCACGTCCATCCTCACGGGGAAACTCGCCGCCGATGAGGCCAGCAAGGCATTGAAGAAAGCGCAGTAGCGCGAAGGAGGTTTTCGATGCAAGCCAGGGCGCGTTCCCGTTGGCTACTGTTGTTGAGCCTGGCGCTTATCGCCAGTCACATCGGCGCGCCGCTCGCGCAGGGTCGCGCGACGCCGGCTTTCGTCACAACTGTCAGGCCGCCATTGCCGCCGGACACAATCACGCCGCCAGCAAGCTCCGCGCCAGAAGCCGCCGATCTTAGCCTGCCGCCGCTTAAAGCGGTGCTGCTCGTGGGGCCGATTGATGGCAACACAGGAACGTGGACTCTGCAAGAAGTCGCCAATATGGAACTTGCCGCCAGCGTGTTGGAGGCCCAGGGCGTCACTGTGTATCGCTTCTATCCCGGCAGCGGCACGTTCGCGGAAATCGAGCAGGCTGCCAATGGCGCGCACTTCCTGCTGTACCGCGGGCACGGCGTCTACGATGGCAACCTCCCCTACCCCAACGTCGGCGGCTTCTCGCTGAGCAGCGGCTATTACTCGCCGGATCGCATCCGGCAATATATGCACCTGGCGCCCAACGCTATCGTGATGCTCTACGGCTGCTTTACGGCGGGATCGTCCTCTGCTGTGGGCGATACGTATGACATCGGCATTGCCGAGGCCAGCCGCCGCGTGGCGCAGTACTCCGATCCCTTCTTCGATGTGGGCGCGGGCGGCTACTACGCCAACTGGTTCGGCAATGCCTTCCAGCAGTTCCTGCAAAACCTTTTTGCCGGACAGACGCTAGGGCAGGCCTACGAGAACTACTTCGACTTCAACGCCAGCACCGTCTACCGCACGACACACCCCGATCATCCCGCCCTGGCGATGTGGGTGGATAAAGACTTCTGGGACGGTTACTGGCAGTACAACAACGCCTTCGCCGGACAAGCAAACCAGACGCTAGAAGACCTTTTCCCATCGGCCACGTTGGGCAACATCCCTGCCACGCTCACGTTTGAAGCCACGACCGCCGGCGGGGTGCAGGTGACGCCCGCCACCCACACGGTCACACCGACCGACATCAGCGGCAGCGCGAACCTGATGTGGGCGCTCAGTACCAGCGGCGACTGGTTCACCGTCACGCCGCTGTCGGGTGCAACGCCGCAGTCCTTCACCATCACGCCGCAAACCTTCGACACGACGCGCCCCGGCCTCTACACCGGCGCGATCACCGTCACCGTAACCAATCCGCCGGAGACACGCGATCCGGTGCAGCGTATCAATCTCACGTTGCGCGTTTTGGCCCCAGAACTGGGCAACCTGCCGCCCCAGGTCACATTCATCTACAGCACTGTGACCGGCGAATTTATGCAGGACGTACATACGCTGCAACCGCTCAATGTCGGCGATAGCACAGTGCTGGCGTGGCAGATTGCCAGCAACAGCCCCTGGCTGCACATCACACCGGCGAACGGCAGCACGCCGCAAACGTCCGCGCTTACTGCCGCCGGCTTCGATCCAACGACGGTCGCCACCTACACCGGCGCGCTCACGGTGACTGTCACCAATCCGCTCAACGTCTACCACTCGCCAGCCGTGCTGCCGGTGACGCTCAAAGTCATCAGCCGGGACTTCGCGCACGGGTATCTGCCGTTGGTAACCCGCATTTACACGACAGGGCAGTAATTCGTCAAACATCTGCCTGGCGAGACAAAAAAGTGCTCCGGTACGCGATTAGCGACCGGAGCACTGCTTTCAGATGCCTGCTTATCTTTTGTTCCGCAACACCAGCGGCAAGTACACCTTGTACTCCGGAGGCGGCGCGCTGGCGACACGATCAACATCCGTGTAGCGGTTGTCGCCGACGTTCACCTCAGTGGAGGGTTCCAGCGTCGTATAGCTAATCTCCACCGTGTTGGTTATGGCTGTGACCGTATCCGGCAGCGTCGCGCCCACCTGCACGATGAAGTACACCTCTGCCACTGCGCCGATGTCCAACGCGCCGGGGATCTGGCGCGTGTAGCGCCCGCCGCCCAACGCGGTCCAATCGGCGGTGTTGATGAGCGTCGCGGCGGTGGCCGGCGCAATGGTTTCCGTCAACACCACCGTCTGCAAGGGCAGCGCGGACGCCGCCGAGTTCGTGTAGCGGATGGTGTACGTCAAAACATCCCCCGCTGCTGCCGCCGTGCGCCCATCACTCTTCGACACCTGCGCATCTACTACCGGCAACGGCGATATGACATTGACGCACGCCAGCCCGGAGACCTGCGACTGCACCGTCGTCCCGCGCTGCACCTGCACCGCGTTGCAGTAGTCGCCCGACGACGTCGCCGGTGCGATCTGCGCGCGGAAGGTCAGCGGCAGCGTTGTGTGCGGTGCAATGTTCGTTTCCCACACCACCAACTGCCAGTCGCCCTGCCACACCGTTGTCACACCGGTAGTCGGCGATAGCGCCGCGGCGAAGGTGAAATGCAGCGGCAAGGTATCGGTGACGCGCAACGTGTAAGGATAGGCTGTCTCGTTGACCAGGTTGATGGTGTAGGTGACAAGACTGCCAACCGGCGTGGGATTGGCGGGCACAGAAACGGATTTGGAAACCAGCACATCGCCGAACTGGTGCTGCACTACGTCAACGTCGGTGGCGCTGTTGTTGGACAGGCTCACCTCCTGCGCCGGTTCTGGGGTTGTGTAGCCGATCTCGACCGTATTGACGATGGAAGTCACCGTCTCCGGGAGCGTTGCGCCTAACTGCACGACGAACAGCGCCTGCCCCGACGCGCCAACGGTCAGCGGGTCGTTCATCTGGCGGACGTAGCGCCCGCCGCCCAGCGCGGTCCAATCAGCGGTGTTGATGAGCGTCGCGGCGGTAGCCGGCGCGATGGTTTCCGTCAGCGCCACCGTCTGCAAGGGCAGCGCGGACGCCAGCGCGTTGGTGTAGCGAATCGTGTAGGTCAAGACGTCGCCCACCTTGACCGTGGCGCGCCCATCACTCTTCGACACCTGCGCGTCCACAACGGGCAGCGGCGACGTGACGTTGACGCACGCCAGCCCGGAGACCTGCGGCTGCACCGTCGTCCCCCGCTGCACCTGCACCGCGTTGCAGTAACGCCCGCCCGACGCCAGCGGCGCGATCTGCGCGCGGAAGATTAGTGGGATCGTCGCCAGCGGTCCGATGTCCGTCGTCCACACCACCAACTGCTGATCGCCCTGCCACACTGTCGTGATACCGGTGGTGGGGTAGATCGGCGCGGCAAAGGTGAAGTTGAGCGGCAGGGTGTCCGTCACGCGCAGCGTGTAGACGTTCGTCGTATTGTTGACCAGGCTGATGGTATAAGTGACGACGCTGCCGGTTACGGCGGGATCGCCGGGTACGGCAACCGACTTGGAGGCGATCACATCATTCGGATCGTGTTGCAGCACATCCACATCTTCACCGAAGTTATTGAACAGATTCATTTCCACCGTTGGCTCAAGGGTGGTGTAGCCAATCTCGACCTGGTTGCGCACGGCGGTTACGGTGGTGGGGATCGTGTTGCTGAGGCGGATTGAGAAGATCGTCTCCCCGGTTTGTCCAGGCTGCTTGCCAGACAGCGTAATCCGATACCGCCCGTTCCCCACATCTTGCCAGCCGCCGCTGAGCATCGAACCGACCGCTTCTGGCGGCGACACCGTCTCGGTCAACACAATCGTCGCCAGAGGGAACTGCGAGGAGGCCGCGTTGCCATATTGGATGAGATAGTTGAGCGTGTCGCCCGGTTTCGCCCAGGTGACGCCATCGCTCTTGGCGACGTAGGCATCCACCCGCCACAGCGGATTGACCAACACACACGCCTGCGGCGGCGTCGGCGGCAAGACCAGGCCATCTTCCCGCTGCACCTGCACGACGTTGCAGGCAACCCCGAAGGTCGCCGGATCAATGCGCGCGCGGAAGACGATGTGCGCGAACGTCTGCGCCGGAATCGTGATGCCGTCCCACACGACCTGCTGCTGACCGTCCACGATGTGCGTCAACAACACCGACGGCGGCGCGACCGCCGCGCTCAACGTAAACGACACCGGCAACGTATCGGTGACGCGCACCGTGCGCGCCACATTGCCGGCATTGAAAAGATTAATCGTGTAGGTGACTTCCTCGCCGGCTCGCAAAGTATCACCCGCATATTCGACCTGCTTCTGCACTACGATAGATTCCCCGCCGCTGAGCAGATCAATGTCCTCGGCGTAGTTGTCGTTGGGCGTCGTTTCCAGGGTTGGCTCTTCGGTAAAGTAGCCAATTTCGACCTGATTGTGCAGCCAGTGGACATCGGCGGGGATACTGTCGGCCAGTTCAACCGAAAACTGTACCGCGCCGGACGTTTGAGCGTTGATGGGACCGAGGATCTCGCGGCGGAAGCGCCCTTCGCCAAGCGGTGTCCAATCAGCGCCTATCACGGTAATATATGTATACGGCGCAATCGTCTCTGTGAGCACGATGCTCTGGAAAGGCATCGTCGCCGAGGCGTTGGTGTAGAAGATTGTGTAGTTGATCACGCTGCCTTTTTCGGCGACGAGGCTGCCGTCCGTCTTGCTGACTCTGGCATTGGTGCGTGGCAGCTCCACCACCCACACGTGCGCCGTCGGCTGTGAGGGCGGCAGGACAAACTCGCCGATTTGAAGCTGGACGACGTTGCTGTAGCGTCCGGGCGACAGGTTGCCGTCCACGTTGGCGCGGAAGGTGAGCGTCAGCCAGGTTTGCCCGTTGATCACCACGTCGCGCCAGGCGATCTGCTGCTGGCTGCCCACGTAACCAACAACCGCCTGCGGGGGCGAAATCAGTTCCGCCAGCGTGAAACTGATCGGCAGCGTGTCGGTGATCTGCAACACGCGCGCCACAGGCGACTGGTTATGGAGCGCAATGTTATAGATCACGCTGCGCCCTTGCGCAACCGTACTCGGCGTGGCGGTTTTCACCATTTCCACCGTCGGCAAACCCTCGACGTAGACCGGGGCCGTCGGACCGGTGGGCGGCACTTCGACCACGGCTTGGGTAGCGGCATCGCGGGCGAAGGCGATCACGTCGTTGTAGTATTTGCCGGAGAACATCCCCTGCGCCTCGGTCAACGTGCGCGCGCGGAACACGATGTCGTAGACGCCGCCATTCTTGTTCACCTTCGTCGGCAACGTCCATACCAATTGCTGACCAGAGATAGTAGGTTGCAAAGTCAAGGGCGAAATCATCCCGTCGAAGAAAAAGCCGGCCGGCAGCGTGTCGGTGATCACCACCGGTTGAATGTCGTACTGGGCGCCGTTGTACAGGCGGATTGTATAGGTCGTAGCCTCGCCCGCCCGAATGGATTCAGGTTGCGCCACTTTGTAGAACCCAATGCCAGAGACGACCATCACGTCCATATTGGCGGTAAAAGCCGTCGTGCGCCCGACGTTGATGGGCGCGGTCCCTTCTAGCTGGTTGAGCGCCAGTCCCAGCCACGATGCCGCCCGTGTCTTGATGACGATGCGTTCCTGGCTCAGCGCGTTGATGGCGCCGATATTCCAGCGCAGCGGGTCTTCACTGTGCGGCTCGATGCCGGCCGTCGTCTCCAAGTACTCCCAACTGCTGCCTTGATAAGAAGGGAGAATATCCGTAATCACAATGGACGAGACGGGCGCGCCGGTCAGGTTCTTGATGTCCAGCGTGTATTCGACGACACCGTAAGGACCGATTTCGGTTGGCTTGGAGGTCTTGTTCATTTCAATACCCTGATTGACCGTCAGTGAGCCATACGTCTCATCGCCGAATTCAGGGATCGGTCCCGGCAAGCCCAGATCGTAGTCTGGCCCAACGACGCCGGTTCTCGACTTCACGAAGCCGGTGGACTTTGGAATACAGATGCTCATATCATTCAAAGAGTTGACCTGCGCGACCGAGGTGTAAGAGGCGCTCCACCCATCTTGTTTGTTCCAGGGGGCGCGCATGTGGATGAGGATCACGCGCTCACCGCCCAAAGGCACGTTGAGGTTATTCCAGAAGGCGCTGGTCGAAGTGCTGCTATCGGTAACAGGATTCGTATCCACCAGGGTAAAGCCCGTGGGCAGGGTCCACTGGAGATGGATTGCCGTCGCCGGCGTGATGGGATTGGTGCGATTGTCGCGCAGCGTCACCACCACCGTCACCAATTCGCCAATCGCCACCGGATTGGGGTAAGCCTGCTGGTACAACGAGATGTGCGGCACCACGTATACCGGCGCGACTGCTTGTGTATTCATGGCGACAGTCCCGCTGACGGTAAATTGGACCACCCCCACCACTTGTTCAACTTTGGCGTTCGACAGTCTTTCTTTATCATTGCACCAGGCGTGCGTTGTTCCGAAACCTTGCATCGTCGCTGTGAAGATGTGCTGCCACAGACCTTCCGGCTCCAGCAGGAATCCTGGCGCAGGCAGGGTGTAGGTGTATTCCAAGCCGCGCGTGATGGGATTGACAAGTCCGGTACGATTCGCGTCAGCCGTGGAAACACTGTCCAACACATCCTTGAAATACGTCAACGTGTATACAGTGCGTGGAGAGATATTGTAGATGGATGGCGTGTACGTAATGGGATCACCCTGCCGCACTAACGGATACGAGGTAGAACCGTACAGAACCATCTCGCCTGTCCAGGATTCAGCGGTCTTGGCGACCACAAACGGCGACAGGAGCGTCACCTCGGCGCTGTTGATCGCACAATACGCGGTTTCCGGCGTGTAAGCGGCTACACCATTCTTCAACTTGGCGCCAACAGCGCCGTCCACTTCCGCCTGGAACGAGAAAACCAGCGTCGAGTTGGCCGTAATCGTCGGGATGTCGCGCCACACTAAGATGTTGGCGTTGACCAGCGGCTCACCCGGCGGCGGATCACTGGTCATCCCCTTGTACACAAAGCTGGCGGGGAGCGTATCGGTGACGACAATCGGGGCCGGAAGCGCGGTATTGCCCACGTTCTGCAGCCGGATCGTGTAGACCACCCTTTGTCCAGGAAGTTGGCTTGTCGGCACGACAGATTTAGTCACCTTCAACTGCGGTTCTACGGTCACAATAGCGAGTTTATTGGCGTTATGACCGATGTAAGCCGCCACCGGGAACGATCCTGACGTGGCGGTGACAGCATTCGGGTAGGTCAACGCCGCACATCCCGCTCCGCCAATCGCCACCGGCGTATTCGCAGGGACGGTGACCACAAACGTGGTCGTGATCACGCCATACCCTGGCACGACGACATCCTTCCACAACAACTGCGAGCCGTTGACCAGCGGCGTGGGGAGGTCTCCCCCGGCCGTATGGGAGAAGATGAACGTGGTATACATCTTATCTTCCAACGTCATCGCTGCCGTCGCGCTGATGGGACTGTAGTACGTGAGCGTGTACGTAATTGGGCGGTTAGGGAAGGTGGAAGCTGCCGCGACGGGCGGAGACATCGTTTTGACGGTTTTGGCGAAGGGGCTGAGCACCAGCACGCTGTAATCCGCTTTGAGCGTCGGATCGCGCAAGGGCATCAACGCCGCGTGCGCCCGCAGGTCTGCCGTGCTCACGCGCGTATAAATGCGTCGGGTTGGATTATAAGAAAGCTCTGCTGGCACACGCACGGTATAGGTGACGTAAATACTTTCCCCACGGGTCAAAACAAACGTGGGAGTCAACGTCCAGACCACCATGCCGGTGGCTGGCGAATATGTCCATTGCACGTTCGGCAAGCTGGCTGTCGCGGTGATGAAGCCAGACTGCACCTCAGAAGGGACACGTTCGGTAATCACCAGATTTGTCGCTGGCCAGCCATCGGGACGCTGGATAGTATCCTTGAGCACATTTTCCACCTTGATCGTATACGTCAACAGGCGGCCCACACGGCACTCGGTTGTACCGGCCCATTCACCGGTCGAGGTCTGGGTCAGTAAGAGCAATGGCGCGACCACCTGAGCCGTTGAAAGTTCTGCCGGGAATTTTTCCTCTCCCACCGCGGCGAAAACGGCGTTCTCCACCGTCGTCGGACCGAGCCGCCGCAGCGATGAAGGTAGCGGCGCAGCGATGTAGTTGTCCAACGTGGGTTGCAGCGTGATCGGCACTGTCACCGTGAAGACGATCTCAACGCTGTCGCCCGCGACAATCGGGTTCAGCCACCACGTCGCCTCGCCGCGTTTGTTAACGTTGTTGACTTGGTGGGTGAACGTCGCCACCGCCCCCGGTGGATTGACCTGGTATGTGTCGAAGATCGCCAACACGCCATAGGGCCACGCCGTATTGATGTCCTGGAGCATATTGGAAACCCAGGTATCGTTGAGTACGACGCCATTCACCGGGGTTCCGGCGTTATTCCGCACCACAATCGTATAGGTCACCTTGTCACCGGCGAACACCATTGTTGGGCCGGATTGCGTGACCTGCAGATTGGCGGCTGGCGCCGCCAATACAACCGGCGCGGACTCAGCCCGGACGCGGTGCGGTTCACTGCTCCCCGGAAACGCCAGGGGCAACAAAAAGCCGCACATCGCCACGAGGGCAATCAGCCAGGGGAGCCAGAGAAGTTTCTTTGATCCCAAAAACGGGGTTATCATCGTGCGCCTCCTTATGAATCGTCAGCTAATCTCTCATTCAAGCGTTCAGTCGTCTCCAGGTGATGGTCAGGTCATCATGGTAGCGTGATGGGGTTATTTTACCGTCAGAATTGAGCTATGCAAGGCGAACCCCTATATACACGCCCAAAAACCACGGCTTGATGTTTTGACACAGCCGCGTTATCATTGTGTGTATCGAGAACGGATGATCGTGACATGGACAAAGAAAACGGCAGCAACGCAGCCATAACACCGTCCGATCACGCCAGACCAAGCGCGCCCGGCAGTCTTGGCAGCTTATTCTGCCTTTCCGCCGCCACGCTGATGTACGAAATCAACCTCACCCGTCTCTTCTCCGTCGCGCAGTTCTACCACTTCGCCTTTATGATCATCAGCCTGGCGCTGCTTGGCTTTGGCGCGAGCGGGACGTGGCTGGCACTTTCCCCGCGCATGGGACGGCAGCAGCCACAACGCGCGCTCGCGGGTCTGGCGCTCGCCTACGGGATTGCGAGCGTCGCGGCTTACCTGCTCATCAACGGCCTCCCCTTCGACTCCTTCAGCATCGCCTGGGACCGCCGCCAGGCTGTGATTCTGGTCATACAGTATGTAGCGCTGTCTATCCCCTTTTTTTGCAGCGGCGCGGCGTTGAGCCTGCTGTTCGTCGCCCACCCGCGCGCCGTGGGCCGCCTCTACGCGACAAATCTGGCAGGATCGGCGCTCGGCTGCGTGCTGGCGCTCGTCGCCCCCGGCTGGGTGGGTGGGGAAGGCGTCGTGTGGTTGAGCGGCATTGGCGGCGGGATCGCGGCCCTGGGCTTCAGCCTGCCCAAGCGCGATAATGTAGCGCGAGTTGGCAACTCGCGCTACGGCTGGGCCGCTGGTCTGCTCATCGTTGGTTGCGCAGCGATCCTCATCGTGCGCCCCGCTGCGCTGGAACTGCGCCTCTCCCCCTACAAAAACCTCAGCTACGCGCTGCAATTCCCTGGCGCGCAGGTGATCTCGCAACGTTGGAACGGTTTTTCGCGGGTGGATGTCGTCGCAAGCGACGGCGTGCGCTCGCTGCCGGGCCTGAGCTACCGGTACATGGACGCGCTGCCGCCCCAACACGGCCTCCTCGTGGACGGCGACGACCTCAACCCGATCCTGGCGCTGCCCGCCGCTACGACGCCCGCCGACCTCGCCTTCACCGGCTACCTGCCTACTGCCCTCGCCTATCAACTGCGACCGGAAGCCCACGCGCTGGTCGTGGAGCCGCGCGGCGGGCTGGAAATCTGGGTCGCGCTGGCGCAGGGCGCGCGTCACGTCACCGCCGTCGAGGCCAACCCGCTCATCGTCGCCGCTGCGGAGGATATCTACCACGCGCCGCGCGTCACGCCGATCCTGGAAGACGCGCGCAGCTTCATCCGCCGCACCGCCGACCGCTACAACGTGATTGCCCTCGCCCTCACGACGCCCTACCGCCCCATCCGCTCCGGCGCGTACAGCCTGGCGGAGGACTACCGCCTCACCGTCGAAGCCTTCCGCGACGACTTGCGCGCGCTCGCGCCCGACGGCCTACTCGTCGTCACCCGTTGGCTCCAGATGCCGCCGAGCGAGTCGCTGCGCGCGTTCGCCCTTGCCGTCACCGCCGTTGAGCAGACCGGCGGCGATCCGGCGCAGCAAATCGTCGCCTTTCGGGGCTACGCGGCTATGACGCTGCTGGTGAAAACCACGCCGTTCACCGCCGACGAACTGGCGCGCATCCGCCGTTTCGCCGCCGACAACGCCTTCGACATGGTCTACGCGCCCGACATCCGCCCGGATGAGGTCAACCGCTACAACGTGCTGGCGGAACCAATCTATTACCAGACCTTCACCGCGCTGCTCAACGCCGGGGATCGCGCGGCGTGGTACGCGGCGTATCCCTTCGACGTGACGCCGCCCACCGACGTGCACCCGTTCTTCGGTCACTTCTTCAAAGGGGCGCAGGCGCGCCAGGTGATGGCGGAACTGGGCAAAAGCTGGCAGCCGTTCGGCGGCGCGGGGTACTTCGTGCTGGCGGCGCTGTTGATCCTGGCGGTCGGGGCAGCGGCGCTGCTCATCGTGCTACCGGTGGCAGTCACGCGCCGGAGCGCAGGCGATGCGCAGACATTGGCGTATTTCGGCCTGCTCGGCCTGGGTTTCATGGGCGTGGAGATTCCGCTGATGCAGCGCTTCATCCTCTTCCTGGGACATCCCGCCTACGCAATGACGACCGTGCTCTTCGCCATCCTGTTCTTCTCCGGCATCGGTAGCTTGCTGGCGGGGCACATTCCCGCGCGCTTGGCGCTTGGCCTGTTGGTGGGGCTGATCGGCGTCTACGCGGTGGGATTGCCGGCGCTCTTTGCGTGGACGCTCGCGCTGCCATTAGGGGGGCGGATGATCGTCACGGTGTTGGCCCTCGCGCCGGGCGGGCTGTTGATGGGGATGCCTTTCCCACAAGGCTTGCGCCGTTTGGCAGCGACGCCGCAACGCATCCCCTGGGCGTGGGGCGTCAACGGCGCGCTGTCGGTCGTCGCGTCGGTGCTCGCGGCGCTGCTGGCGCTTTCGTTTGGTTTCGACGTGGTCTTGATCGGCGGGGCGCTATGCTACGCCGGAGCGTGGCTCGCGGCAGGTCAGGGATGTCGCATGGGCGCGCTGCTGGTCCCCGCGCCGGTGAACGGGACGAAGATGACGCCGCCCAAATTGTAGACCGTCAAGTTGTCGCCTTCCTTCACAAACTGCCAGAGGCTCTGGTAGCCGCCCGGCGGGCCAATGGGGATGACCAGCCGCCCGCCATCGTTGAGCTGCTCTACCAGCGGCGGCGGCACGTGATCCGGCGCAGCGGTAACGATGATCGCATCGAAGGGCGCGTGTTCTTTCCAGCCGAAGTATCCATCCCCCTCCTTGACCTGGACGCCAGTATAGCCCAATTCGCGCAGCCGGTTGGCGGCTTGTTCAGCCAGTTCGGGCACAATCTCGATGCTGTACACCTCAATGTCCCCCAATTCCGCCAGCACCGCCGCCTGGTAGCCCGACCCCGTGCCGATTTCCAACACCTTCTCGCCGGCCTCCAGATCCAGCTTTTCCGTCATCCACGCGACGATGTAGGGTTGCGAGATCGTCTGCCCGTAACCGATGGGCAGCGGGTGATCGGCATACGCCTGCTCCAGGTACTCCGGCAGCACAAACTGGTGGCGTGGGACGGTGCGCATCGCACGCAACACGTCAGGATCGCTGATGCCGCGCTCCTCGATGGTCAATGCAACCATCTGCAAGCGCTCCTGCGCGTAGGCGTCTTCGTCAGATGCCGGCGTCGAAATCAAAGTCGGCGCTGTGGTCGAGGTCAATTCAATCGGAGGAGAAGCTGGCGATGCACAAGCCGCAGTCCAGAAAACGACGCATACGACGCCCACGAACCGTCGCTTCCAGGCACGTATCCGTCTCATGGCGTCCTCCCTGAAAATAGTTACAGGTTGAGGGTTGAAAGTTGGAAATCTGTTTACGTTTTACGTTTCACATTTCACGTTTTACGCTTCCCGCACGTGCATATCCCCGTACACCACCCACTTGTACGTCGTCAGCGCCTCCAAGCCCATCGGACCGCGCGCGTGGAGCTTTTGCGTGCTGACGGCGACTTCCGCGCCCAGGCCAAACTGCCCGCCGTCGTTAAAGCGCGTGCTCGCGTTGACGAACACCGCCGCCGAGCTAATCGCGTTGACGAAGCGCGTGGCGTTGTTCCAATCGTTGGTGAGGATACCGTCGGAGTGCTCGGTGCTGTGCTGCTGGATGTGGGCGATGGCCTCATCCAGCGTATCCACGATCTTCACGCCGAGGATGAGCGCCAGCCACTCCTGATCGAAGTCCTCCGGCCCGGCGGGAACGACGGTTGCGCCGCTGGCGTTATCGCGGAGAATCCCCAGTGCGTCCGGCGTCGCCCGCAGTTCGACGTGACTGCGCGCCAGCCGTTCGGCCAGCGCGGGCAGAAACATCGCCGCGACGGAGCGATGGACGAGCACCGTATCCAGCGCGTTGCAGACGCTCGGACGCTGCACTTTCGCGTTCTCGATCACATCCAATGAGCGCGCCAAATCCGCGCTGGCATCCACGAACAGGTGACAAATGCCGATCCCGCCGGTGATGACGGGAATCGTGCTCTGCTCGCGGCACAGGCGGTGCAGACTCGCGCCGCCACGGGGGATGAGCATATCCACGTAGGCGTCCAGACGCAGCAACTCGCTCACCAGCGCGCGGTCGGGGTTGGCGATGATTTGCACGGCAGCGGAGGGCAAGCCCACCTTCGCCAACGCAGCCTGGATCACGGCGACCAACGCCAGGTTGCTGCGCAGCGTCTCGCTTCCGCCGCGCAGGATGACGGCGTTGCCGGTCTTGAGCGAGAGCGCAGCGATGTCAATGGTGACGTTGGGGCGCGCTTCGTAGATGACGCCGAGCACGCCCACGGGGATGCGGCGGCGGCTCAGGCGGATGCCGTTGGGCAGCACACGCGCCTCAATGTCCGCGCCGACGGGATCGGGCAGCGTCGCAACTTTGCGCGTGTCCGCCGCCAGCCCGGCCACCCGCTTCTCGTTCAGCAGCAAACGATCCAGCAGCGCGTCGCTCACGCCCTTCGCGCGCGCGTCGGCGATGTCGAGCGCGTTCTGCGCCAGCACCGTCGTCGCCTGCGCCTCCAACTCGTCGGCAATCGCCAGCAGCGCCGCGTTTTTCTGCGCCGTCGTCAACAACGCCAATTCCCGGCTTGCCGCCTTTGCTGCCCGTCCCATCGCAATCAAGTCTACGTGTATGTCTGCTGTATTCATCGCTCCCCCCCGAATAGCATCATCTCAGTAAAAAGGGGAGAAGTGGGGGTTTGGGAGCGGATTGTGCCCCCCTCCCCAGATGGCGCCGTCCCCCCCTGTCTACCGTCTACCGCCTACCGTCTACCGATTTACAACACAATCATATCATTCCGATGCACCACCACCGCGCCGTAGGTATAGCCCAGGCGCTCGGCGATTTGATCGGAGTGGCAGCCTTTGATTTGTTTCAGGTCGTCGCTGGTGTAGCGGACGATGCCGCGCGCGATTTCGCCGTTGCTCTGGTTGAGGATGGCGACCGTGTCGCCGCGGTCGAAGCTGCCGTTGACGGCGACGATGCCCGCCGGGAGCAGGCTGCTCCCGCGCCGGCTCAGCGCAGTCGCCGCGCCCTTGTCCACGACGAGGTGGCCGGTGTGGGTGACGCCCGCCAGAATCCAGCGTTTGCGGTTCTCCGGCGGCGTATCCTGCGCCGGGAAGCGCGTGCCCAACGCCTCCCCGCCGACGATGCGCGTGAGCACGTTTGGCTCCGTCCCCGCCGCGATGACCGCGTCCACGCCGGCGCGCCGGGCGACGGCGGCAGCCTGCAACTTCGTCGTCATGCCGCCCACGCCCAAGCCGCTGTGGCTGCCGCCCGCGAGCGCGAGCAGGCGCTCGTCAATCACCTCAACCTCGTGGATAAGCTCCGCGTCGGGATGTTCGCGCGGGTCGGCGGTGAACAGGCCCGGCAGGTCGGTGAGCATGATGAGCAGGTCGGCGTTCGCCAGCACCGCCACGAGCGCCGAGAGGTTATCGTTGTCGCCGATTTTGATTTCGTCGGTAGCGACGGCGTCGTTTTCGTTGATCACGGGGATGATGCGGTGTTCGAGGAGCGTGTTCATCGTATCCTGCGCGTTGAGGAAGCGATGGCGGCTTTCCACATCGCCGTAGGTCAACAGAATTTGCCCGATGTGGATGCTGTAAATCTCGAAGAAACGCTCCCAGGTGAGCATCAAACGGCTTTGCCCTACCGCCGCGAGCATCTGCTTGTTGGCGACCGTCGCCGGCAGATCGGGGAAGCCCAGGCGCGCCCGTCCCACCGCCACCGCGCCCGAGGTGCAGATGATGACCTCGTGCCCCTGATGGTGCAATTCGGCGCACTGCCGCACCAGTTCGACCATGTGCGGCAGGCTCAGGTTGCGCGTCCCGCCGGTTAAAACGCTGGTGCCAACTTTAACAACAATACGCTGATGGGTATGATTGTCGGGTCTCATAAATGAAAGTATAGCACCGTCATCACAGGCTAAAAGCAGGGCACAATAGCGCCTTCGCGTTGTTCGAGTGGGATATAAGGCCGTCCCACTGGGCCGACGTATAACGAGCCAGGGCGGATCAGGCGGTTGTTGGCGTATTGCTCCATCACGTGCGCCGTCCACCCGGCGATACGGCACATCGCAAAGAATGGCGTGAGCAAGTCCACGGGGATGCCGAGCATGTGCAGCATCGGCGCCAGGTAAAAGTCCACGTTGGCAAACAGTCGCTTTTTCTCCCACACCGTTTGGGCGACCTTGTCCGCTAACTCGTACAGATGAAAATCGCCCGATTGCGCGCACAGTTGGTAAAGCATGTTCTTGATGAACGGCACGCGCGAGTCGCCGGCCTTGCGGTAGATGCGATGCCCGAAGCCCAGGATGCGTTTCTTGGCCGCCAGCGCCGCATCAATGTACGGCTCGACGTTATCCAGCGTACCGATCTCGAACAACATCTCCAGCGCGCCCTGATTCGCGCCGCCGTGCAACGGCCCTTTGAGCGTGCCCATCGCCGACGTGATCGCCGCGCCCATATCCGACAGCGTCGAGGCCGTCACGCGCGCGGCAAACGTCGAAGCGTTGAAGCCGTGTTCCACCATCAGCAACATCGTCAGATCCATCGCCCGCGCTTCGGTTGGGGTAGGACGTTTGCCGTGCATCATATAGAGGAAGTTGGCCGCATGATCCAGCTTGGGATCAGGATGGACCCACATCTTCCCCTGGGATTCACGACAGTAGTAGGCGACGAGTGTGGGGAACTTGGCTGTCAAATAGATCGCCTTGGCCAGGCGTGATTCGAGGCTGGTATTATCTTCGCCGGGATTGTCGGAGGCCAAGGCTGAGACGGCGGTGCGCAGTGCGTCCATCGGCTTCATATAGTGGGAAAGGAACCGCAGAATCTCGTAGATGCCGGCATCCACCTCGCGTTCGGCTGCCAGGGCCGCCTTGAACGCCCACAACTGGTTGTAGGTAGGCAGTTCATTCGTCCACAGTAAATAAACGACTTCTTCATAGGACGAATGTTGCGCCAGCTCGCGGATGTCTATGCCGCGGAACTGCAAAGCGCCCACATCGCCGTCAATGTCGCAGATAGCAGTGCGCGCTGCCAGGACCCCCTCAAGCCCTTCGTACACGCGCTGTTCCGGTGGATAGTCGCCGAGCAGCGTCGGCAGCCGGTTATCGGTGAGCAACATACTTTCCAGCTTGAACCCCGTTTTCATCTCCATCGCGTTCCTCCTTATGAATAATACCTGCTGATGATGCCCTGTATAAAAAAATCAGCCTACCGAGAACCGGTAGGCTGACTTCTTTTTCGCTTAAACTGAATTCCAGGTAGCGCTAACCGGCCCTCCACACGGTGTAAGGCTTAGGCTGCTGGCGAACCGGAATTATGATGATGCTATGCGTTGTCATACCGTCACTTCAGCGAACGATTTTATATGGTTTATATTAGTCCAAATGTCGAACTTGTCAAATACACCGAAGAGATATCTACGCCGCTCATCACTGTCCACACTTCACGCCCGGTCTGCAAAATCAGATTCCCGGCCGACAGGCCAGAATGTCGCAACGAGAGGCGGCACGATGAGCAAAGGTATCCCAATCACGTGACCAAGAAAATGATTGTCCAACAGCGCCGGATACCAGACCCGAGCCGTTTCAAAATAAGGGATGATGAGCAGCGCAGTCAGCGAGAAGACAAGGCTGACCCGCCACGGTCGCCGGGCGGGCAATAACAGCGCCATCAAAGGGACAAACCAGAGCAGATACCAGGCATGAAATATGGGCGAAGTGAGCAACACGAACCAGAACAAAGTATAAAAGGCCGGCCAACAGACCGCCATGTAAGCCGGAGCGTTCTTCACTTGGCGGAGACTTACCCAGAAGTAATACAGATAAATCAACACAAAGATAGACAGGACAATATAGCGGGAAAGCGCAAAGGCCCACGAGAGTCCCACCAGATCATTCAGACCGAGCACCATGAGCGCCAACAACGAGCGCCCCACCTGCTCTCCGGTCGTCAAAACAGCCCAATTCTCCCAACCCGGCCAAAGCGGAAGCATCAGCAAGATCACGGTCACCCCGATGAGAAATACGGACAGGCCCACGGCACTGGCTCGACGCCGCCAATCCGGTTGGAGTGCCGACAGGGCTAACCAAAAGAATGGAATGATCAGAACGGTGATATATTTGGTCGAGATGGAGAGTGCAAACAGCACGCTCGCCAGCGCGACCCGGATCAGCGCAGACGACGTAGGAACTGCTTCATCTGCCGACCGGATCAACGCCCATAGCGCCGCCAGCAGAAAAAAGACCATCACGATGTCGTTGTGGCCGTTTTGCACGCTTTCCAGCAGCACCAACGGGTTCCAGGCAAAGGCAATCGTCGCTGCCGCGGCCCATTCTGGCCGCAGGCGGCGCATAATCTGGTAGATCAACCAGACGCACCCCAGATAGGCCAGAGCCGTCAACAGCTTGAGCGCCAGCAGGTGCGCCAGAAAGGTTCCCCCACTCAGGCGAAAGGCAGCCAGCGACAGCCACTCCCAAATGGGTCCGTATGGCGAAGGCGCATCCATCCATTCCGCCGCCAGACCAATCCACGGATCGGAGGCCGGCAGCGCAGCAGGAGCCGTTGCCAGAGGATTGAGTCCGTACAAGGCCCAGCCGCGGGTGTGGATGGCGTAGCTGAACATGTCAATAGCCATAACAGGATAAGAGGGAATGGAAACAGCGGCCAGAACGGCGCTGCCGATCAAGAGAGAGCATCCGCCAGGCGGCGTTCGCTGACCGTCGCGCGCAGAAGGGCGCGTCAGGCGAAAAGCCCATCCGTACAATCCGAACAACAAGAGTATCCCGCCCACATAAATAACCACGCCCAACAAAGAACGCCCGGTCAGTTGAGCATAATCAACCGGCGGGATGGTGGCATAGAGACGCATCAAAGGAAAACGCAGGGTAAAAACGAGCAGATAAACGAGGCTGCTCAGACCGACAATGATAGTAAGTCGAGGGAAAGAAAACTTGTGATTCATTCAGGCGTAATTTGCCATGCTCAATAGTGAATTGACACCGGCGTGCCGATTTCGGCCCAGGCGTAGAGCAGGCTGGCTTCATACGTTCCCAGAACGATGCAGCCATAGGAAATCGGCGCACCCAGATAACCCGCCCAGAGCGTCGCGCCGTTCTGCATCACTGGCAGGGCGTGGATACCGTTTTCCGTCGAACCGGCCCAGTAGATGCCGAGCCAGGACGGCATCCAAATGTCCCAGGTGGAACCATAGGCGTTGGGAATCTTGCTCTGCACGCGAAATTCGCCGACGCGCGTGTAATACGGCGCGGCCCCGCTGGAAGCCACAAACGAATACACCAGTTGATCCCCCTGATAAGCGTAAAGATGCTGCTCGGAGAGATTGACCACAATGTACTTGCCGCCGCCAGAAGGGGGCGGCGCTTCCCCCGTTAAACGCAATACTTGCCCGGCGTAGATGCTGGACGGGTTGGCGATCCCGTTCAAAGTCGCCAACGCCGCCGGGGTAGTGTCGAAACGCAGCGCGATCTGGATCAGCGTGTCGCCGGGACGCACCACGTAAGTATCGAGGTTGCTTGTTTCCGGGCCGGGCGTCGTCTCGGCAACCTGACCGGGGATGAGCAGGGATTGTCCGGCATAGATCGTGTGCTGGTTTTTCAAATTGTTGGCGTGGACCAAAGCCCACACGGTGACCCCATGGCGCAGGGCAATACTGCTCAGCGTATCGCCCGGCTGGACGACGTAAGCATCGGTAGAGGGTGTGGGGGTTGGCTGCGGAGCCGGCTCGCCGGATGCGTCAGGGATGACCAGCTCCTGCCCGACGTAGATGTAGATACTGGTCAGCCCATTCGCTGCCATAATGTCGTCCACCGTTGTGCCATAGCGCAGCGAGATGCGGAAGAGGTTCTCGCCGGGCTGCACCACGTGGACGATGGATGTCTGTGCCCGTACTGCGGTAGGGTAGAGCAACGCGCCGAGTAACGCCAGCAGGAAGAATATCTTCCCTGGTCGCGCCATGAATAACGGGAGACCTCCCCACTCGCTCATCTGTCTACCTCAAAACGTCTCATAACTCACATTCTATACTGCGAACGGCGCTTGGCAAGCACAGGAAGGCTATCCAGGTAACGCGATGGCTTCCTGCTCCAGCTTGACCTCGCGCAGCAGCATCTCGTCAATGAGCGAAGTCATATCCGCCAGCGCAGGATGGTCGCGCAGGCGCGCCAGGTTACGAGTGTCGTTCGGCGTAAGCGGCTGTCCCCAGTAGGCGAAGGCGTCCAGCGTCTCGACATTCATCCGGTAGGGCGCAAAGCGCGGCGAGACATGGCGACGCAATTGCGCCAGAATGTTCAGCCCGCCGTAGTCCATGTCGGCCCACACGTACAGGGGAATTTCGGCGGGCAGACGCTCTGCCAGGCGGGAGAGCAAATGCCGGCAGGCTGGCGAGGGATTGCCAGCCAGACAGAGCGCCGCCAGGTTGTCGCGCTCGTGTTGGAGCAGGGTGTAGAACGTAGTGAGGTTCTCCACGCAGATGACGCGCCCGGCGTCCACCGTCACGTCGCTGACTTGAGCCGCCAGCGTCGCCGGGATGCCCACCGCAGGATCAAAGTCCGCCAGGGAGACGGCTTTACCCCTTTCTGTAGCGAGTCGCCATTTTCCGGCGAGGTAGAGATAGGTGGGGTTAGGGACCAGCCCCAGTTCGCGCAAAATCTCCCCGTTGGTCAGATCGCGCCATTCGCCGTGATGACGGCAGGCCAGTCGGGCGACGGCGCC
>DAOLUH010000080.1:0-21487 GCA_035420085.1 Anaerolineae bacterium | reverse complement strand
GGGGGGGGGGGGGGGGGGGGGGGGGGGGGGGGGGGGGGGGGGGGGGGGGGGGTGGGGGGGTGTGGGTTGGTCGGCTTTGGCGGCTTCGGCTTTGGGGGCGTCGAGTGCGCCGAAGAGGTCGGTGGGAGGGCGGCGGCGCGCGCGGGGTGTGGGTTCAGCCTCGGCGGGGGGCGCAGCGGGTTTGGGCGCGTCTGCCTTGGGCGCGTCGAGTGCGGCGAAAAGGTCGGTCGAGCCGATGCGGCGCGGGCGGCGACCCGTTTCGGCTACCGGCGCAGCCTCGGCGGGTTGCGCTTCTACCGGCGGCGTTTTGGGAACTAGCGCCGCGCCGAGTTCCCCTAGCGCGAAAGTCGTCATTGTGCGCCACCAGGGATTGTCGGGCTGCGCGGCAAGTTTGCGGATGGCTTCGGCGGTGTCCGGCGGTTCCATATCCCAGGTTTCCCGGCTCAATTCCAGGAGTTTGCTGGTGGGGGTCTCAGGCTCGAACAGCGGCGCGATCAATCCGGCGGTCTTGGGTGAGGTCAGCGATTCCAGGGCTTCGACGGCGTTTGCCCGCGTGCGTGGGTTCTCACTGCGCAGGGCGTCGCTGATGATGTCTACGCTGGCGGGGTCCTGGATGGCCGAGAGCAAGTAAAAAATTTCTGCGGTAAGGCGTTGGTTTTGCTCACGCAGCGCGCTCTGCAGCACAGCCAAACCCGGATATGTGTTGTAGGGCGTTAAGGCTTCCACAAGGCCGTAGTTGCTATAGATGGCAAGCAGGTTGCCGGTGATATTGGCGCCGACGATCAGCGGGCCGAATTCTTTGGGATTGATGCGGCTCAGAACGACAGCGGTCATTTTGCGCATTTGCGGTTCCGGCGCGTCGAGTTGTGGGTGGATGACGGGGATGATGGCCTTGCCGAGCGCCACCAGCGTTGTCGCCGCCGTTTCGCGGACTTGCGCACTGGCATCCGTGAGCGCCTTGACGATTAACGGGTAGGATTTACGACTGCCAGCGCGCCCTAAGACTGCCAGCGCCGCCTGTCGCACACGCTCAACGGGGTCTTTCAGCAAGGCGCTGATCGTATCTTCGATCTCGGACCGCATCACGTCGGTGAGGGCGGTCTTCTGCACGGCGGCTTCCACCGCCAGGGCTGCTTCCAGGCGCACCTGATCAGCGGGATCGGACAGGTAGGTCGTCAGGCGATGGAGGGTGTGTTCGCTCTTGATCTGTCCCAGGATACGCACACCGTAGGCGCGCGCGCGGTCATCGGCGTCGTTCAACAGCGCCTCAAGCGCATCCGTGGCGGGTTTCAGGGTGTAGAGACGCTCCGTCTGCACCAGAACCGTGAGCGCCTGCCCCCGCACGTCAATGTCGGGATCGTGAACCATGTCCGACATGCGGGCGAGAAAGTCGGCGTCGCCCGGGGATGAGAGCTGCTGCAAACCGACGATGGCGGACTGTCGCACTTGCCCGTCAGGATCGGCGAGGAAATCGAGATACAGTTGCCGCACGGCGTCGCCGCGCAGGTCAGCGGCGGCGAGGACATCGAGGATGGCCGCGCGGGTGTGCGCTTCCGGCGCAGCGTGGGCGGCATGGCTCAAGATCGGGATCGCCTCACGCCCGCCGATCTGGCTGATCAGCTTCGCCATAAAGACGGTAAGTTCGTGGCTGCTGCTGCTCTCCAGTTTCGCGCGGAGTTTGCCCAACGTCGCGGGATCGGCCACGGTTAGCTCGGAGACGCTTTGGGTCAGCAAGAAGGAATAATCTTCCTGTTCGAGCATTTTCACGAGCGCCTTTCCGTACTGGCGGCGGACAATCAGCGCGTTGGCGATGTAACCCACGGCAAGCACAAGGGTGAGGGCCGGCAAGAACCAGCGCAGCGCCACGAACGGCGGCAACAGCAAGATGCTGCCGATAAATGCGCCGATTGGCGCGATAAGACCGTCAATGAAGGCGTGCGCGCGGCCTTTGATGCGCAGCGGTACGGCGTTGTAGAGCAAACTGTTGATTTGATAGCCGACATTGCCGTAGAAGGAGGTCGTATCGAAATAGCTGAAAGCGGCGATGGGCAAGCCGGGCAAGAACACCAACCCGGCGCAAATTGCCAGATTGCCGATGGGGAACATCAGATAGGCATTGCACACCCCGATCCACCCGATGATGCGGCTGAGGAGGAAGAGCTGGAACGGCAGCATAATCAAGTTCGCCACGCCGGTCACGAGGCCATAGAAATTCGCCATCGCCTCGGTGGTCTGGAGCTTTTCGACGATAATCTGGCTGGTCTGGTAGCCAATGAAGGTGAGGAGGATCACGACGATGAGCGTGGCTGCGGCAATCCAGCGCAGGAAACGCGACTGCACGACGAAGTGGTAGCCCTCGCGCAGCTCATTGAGGTATGAGACGTGGGCCTTCTCTTTGCTCCTGGTTTTGACGATGGGCATACTCGCTTGCGCCGTTTCTTCTGGGGACTTGATGAGGCGCGGCATTACCCATGCTCCCAACGCCATCACGCCCAACATGCTGAGCCACACGAGAATAATGCTGTTGGGCGAGAGGACCTTGTTCAACGCTTCCATACTCAACCCGGCGATGATCCCGCCGATGCTGCCGGCGGTCCCCAGGACGGGCACGACGCGCTTGGCGGCCCGCGTGTCGTAGAAACCGTTGATGTAGGTGTACCAGTGCGCCGAGAGGATGTCGGTGAGCGGGACGTAGATCAGCAGATAGAGCAAGGGATAGGCGATGCGTGTCAAGCCGGCATTGAGCAGCCCAAAACCGACGAGGATGCCCGCCCCGCCAATGAGCAGGATGGCGATCAGCAGCTTTCGGCTGGGGACGCGATCGGCGAACGCGGTGTAGATCGCCACCGCGGGTATCGAGAGGATGGCTCTGATCATAAAGAACCAGGGCAAACCGCGTAGCCCCACCTGCTCCAGGAAGGCCGCCGCAACAATCGTTTCGCCCCACACTGCGCCGAGCGTGACTGCCAGGAGCATCGCGTAGAGGAGCAGCAACCGGGGCCACTCTTCCGAGCGGATGTTGAAGAGTTTGTTCAGGAATTGGGTCATAATCTACACCATCCTTGAGGACTCAGCCGTCCGTTGATATGTATACTGTCGTTGCTGCAGGCCCATTTTGGGTCTTGTGCATGGGTAATCATAGCACAGTTTTGCCGTGTTAGAGTAAAGTTTGCGTGGCGGTTCTGTAGCAGTTATGTTAGTTTTTGATGACGACTGTTGCGGCGCCGCGCCGGCGGTGAAAAACTTCAGAAGGTCTCCGGGACGTGGCTCATCTGGGGGATCGGGCCGGCTTCGGTCAGGAGCAGGCCGACGCGCGCGGCGTAAGCTGCGCGAATCTCCTGGTGGAGGAGGATGTTTTCGAGATAGGCGCGGCGGAAATAGCTGTCGGGGGGGATAAGCGCGTGTTTGCGCGCCATCTCATCGTAGGCGCGACGGAGGTATTTGGTAGCTTCCTCAGGTTGCTCGTTGGCGGCGAGCGCCTGGCTGTAGCGGAAGAGAATTTCTTCACTGACACACTCGGTAATCTGCAAAAACCCGAACGTTTGGTAAATGTCCAACGCTTTTTGCGAGGTTTCCAGGGCGCGGCTCAGATGATCGTAGACAGCGGCGGGTTTGGCGACGACCGCCGCCAGTTTCAGGTGCGCGGCGGTGGCTTTACAGAGCGCCGCCATCTCGTACTGCCGTGAGACCAGTGGGCTATGGGTAGCCAGCTCTCGCACCTGCTCGGCCAGATCGAGCGCCATATACAGGTGCGCCTCGTCGCCGAGAGCGTTGTAGAGGATGATCCAGACCAGTTTCAGGCTGGCGAGGCCGCGATCCTGCACCGGCTCGCCGATGGCGCGGATGCGTTCAAGGCTGGCGAGCGCCTCGGTATACTGGTGCTGCTCGCTCTGGATCTGGGCGATGTGGAACAGCGGGTAAACCTCGTCGCGGGTGCCGGTGAGGATGCGCTGACATTCTTCCAACAGCGCCAGGCCGCCTTTGTAATCGCCCAGGTAGATGCCTTGAATTCGCCCGCAGGCTTGCAGCGCCTTGCTCTCGTTGGGACGGTGGCCGATCTCGCGGCTGATGTTGAGCCGTTCCTGTTGATATTCCGTCAGCAGCCGGTAATAGTCGCCGTTGCGCTCAAATTCCAACCCCAGGAGGTTCAGCAGCGACATCTGGGTGATCTTGTCATCGAGTCCCTGGCGCATGGCGAGGGCGGCGGCAGCCTCCAGGTATTCCATGCCGATGGCCGGTTCGTCGCTAAAAGCGAAGACGCCGCCCATACCGATGAGCAGTCGTGCTTCGTAGTGCAGGTCGTGCAACTGGCGAGCAAGGTCGAGGGCGCGCTCGGCCAGCGGTTGCCACGCCGGATCGCTCAAGGCCAGGCGGTGGTTGACGATGGCGATGAGACTTTCCATTTCGCGGCGCTGATCACCCAACTGCTGCGCCAACGCGAGTGCTTGTTGCGCCATCGGGATGCCAGCTTCGATCTCCTCCTTGCACTGGTAGTCGGCGACGCCCGGTTGTTGCAGCAGCGCGTCAATGGTGAAGGTGGGATCATCCGCCAACTGCTCGGCCAGGGGCAGTAGCGCCTTGGCGTCGGCCCACATCGCTTCGAACTGGCCCATCAAATAGAAAACCGCGCGTCGCTCGTTGAGCGTTCTAAACCGCTGCGCGCGGAGGTTGCGATGTTGCGCCGCATCGGTGGTCTGCGCTTCCAACGTGTCAAGGATTTCGAGGGCGCGCGTGTAGAGCTTGCCGGCGTCGGCATTGGCGTAGATTTCCTTTGCGTGGGCCGCGCCTTTGAGACAGTACTCCAGCTCTTTCTCGCTCTTCCCGGCGCGCCGGTAGTGAAAGGCCAACGCTCCATAGAATTGTGGGGCCGTGTGGGTCTGGTTCTCTGCACCGCTGTGGTTTTCAATGTACTCGGCGATGCGCAGATGATAACTGGTGCGCTGTGTGCTGAGCAGGCGGTCATAAGCGGCGTCGCGGATCAGCGAGGACTTGAAGACGTATTCGATGCCGAACTCCGAGGTGCGCCCGCGCTCGCGGATCAATTGCGCGCGTTGCAGCGCGGTGAGGTGCGCCTTCACCCGCGCCGGATTGGCGGCCAGCACTTCGAGAATTTTCGACCAGAACACGGTGCCGACGACGGACGCAATCTGCAGGACGTGCTGTTCTTCAGGCGTGAGCCGGTCAATGCTCGCCAGCAGCAGGCTTTGCAGGCTATCGGGCAGCGAAAGGCTGGTGACAGCCTGGGTGGTGCGCCAACGATTGGCCTCCGGCTCGCGGACCAGAATCCCCTGCAGAATCAGGGCGCGGATCATTTCCTGGATGTAATAGGGGTTCCCCTCCGCCTTTTGGATGATGAGGTCTTGCGTGGTTTCGGGGAGCACGTCTGCGCCGATCAAGGCCTGGATCATCTCGCGGCTTTGTTCCGGGGTGAGCGGCGGCAGATGCAGCGTCATCAGGCGATGGGGATACTCGGTTTCGACGAAATGGCGGAATTCCCAAATCTGCGAGGCGCGGTCGGGCCGGAAGACGAACAGCCAGAGCAGACTGGTGTAATCGCACAGTGGCAGGCAGTACTTGAGCAGATCCAGCGATGTGGCGTCGGCCCATTGCATATCGCTGAAGTTGAGCACGAGCGGCGTTTCCTCCGCCAGCGCCTCGATCCAGCGGTGAATGGTCAGGAAAAATTGCTGGCGCAGGCTATCGGCGTCGAGTCGCTGGACTTGCTCGGCGTGGCGCGCTTCTAGCGGCAGCGACAGCAGGGTTGCCAGGTCGGGGTAGTACTCGTCGGCCTCATCGCCCCACAGCGCCTCGGCCTGCTGCCGCAGACGGTTGCGGGTTTGCTCGCGCGGTTCGTCCTGGCGGATGCCGAGCCAGTTGCGCAGCACATCTTGCCACATCGCGTAGGGTTGTGATTGGGTGTAGGAGCGACAGCGCCCGCGCAGCCAGATCACTCCCGTTATCTCGCTAGAACTGTCCTCAGTCGCCGCGGCGCCCTTGTCGCGCGCTTCGGCCAGCAGCGCGTTCTGCCGCGCCAGGTAATGGCGCACTTCGTCGGTGAGCAGCGACTTGCCCATGCCCTGTTCGCCAGTGATGATGACGATGCTGCCGATGCCGTCGTTGAGGTCTTCGATGCAGGCTTTGAGGCTTTCCACTTCCGCGTCGCGCCCGATGAGGGGGTTGGAAAGCTCGTAGGCCTCGGGCCGTTCGGGGCTGGCATACGGCGCGAGGGGACGGTACACGCTGATGGGATAGCTCACCCCCTTGACCCGGATCTCGCCAAGCGGCAGCCATTCGAACTGCGCGGCGGTGAGGCGGTAGGTGGATTCGCTGACCAGGACGGTGCCGGGTTCGGCGGCGGTCTCCATGCGCGCGGCGATGGCGATGGCCTCGCCCATCGCCGTCTCCTCGCGGTACTGGCGGTCGTTGCCCACGCTGGTGACGATGACCTCGCCGGTGTTGACGCCCACGCGCAGCGCCAGGTTGATGCCCTCGCGTTCCTCCAGATCAGCGGCGAACGGTCGCAGCGCCGCCTGCATCGCCAGGGCCGCCAGTACCGCGCGCTCCGGGTCGTCTTCGTGCGCCGCCGTCGTCCCGAAAAAGGCAACCAAACCGTCGCCCCGGAATTGATCCACTTTGCCGCCGAAGCGGTAGACTTCCGTTTCAAGGATTTGGAGGACGCGGTTCATCAGCTTGACCCACGTCTCGGTGCCCACCTGCTCCATCAGATCGGTGGAGCCTTTGACGTCGGCGAGGATGATCGTGGCGACACGGCGTTCGCCTTCGAGCGGGGCGATGTCGCCAGCCGGTCGCGGCTCCGGCGGAGGTTGTTCTTGTTGGCGTGGTGCGACAACAGTGAGCGGCGCGCTCTCTGTGGTCAGCGGCGCGCCGCACTCAGCGCAAAAGCGATAGGCGCGCGGATTGGTCGTCCCGCAGGATGGACAAACTAACGCGAGCCGCGTCCCGCACATACCGCAGAACTTGGCTTGCGCGGGGGCCTTGAATCCGCACTCAGGGCATTTCATAGAACGAAAACGTGAAACGTAAAGCGTAAAATGTAAAGCGTGAGTTTTTACGCATTACGTCTTTACGTTTTACACCTTTACGTTTTACGCATTACGTTTTACGCATTACGTTTTAATAGTACGCATCCAGCGCCATGCGGAAACGCTTGGCGAGTTCGACCATAATATCTACAGCCATTTCGCCGTCACGCCGCAGGACGCCGAGGAAGTTCTCGCGGGGGAGAATCAGACATTCCGTCTCTTCGGTGGCGATGACCGACGCGGTGCGCGGGCCGTTATCCAACAAAGCCAGCTCGCCGAAGAAATCGCCAGGGCCGAAGGTGTTGACCACGGCGGTAGTGCCATCGGCCTTCTCACGCACGGCTTCCGCACGCCCAGAGGCTACGATGAAGAAACCGTATCCATCGCGTCCTTGGGGAACGATCACTTCGCCGGGTGCGCACTTGCGATCAATGAAAATCCGCGCCAGGCTTTGCAGTTGGCGCTTTTTCAGATTTTCAAACAGGGGGACTTTACCGAGAATTTCTGCTGTCCGTTCCAGGTCTGCCATACAGATTCCTCCTTAACAGGCTGATTGAGTACAGTCATTATTATAACCCAACGGGTAATGTGTGCAAATACTCTACAAGCACAAAACGTAAAGCGCAAAACGTAAAAAATCTTGCGCTTTACGGCAATCGTTCTCGATGTCTGAGGGGAAAGGTGATGATTTGCACTAGGATTTCTGCCATATCTGGTTAATCTTGATAGTGAAAATGACGGTGTACCTGAATGATCCTGAAAAGAGGTTAATACGATGAAAGCTTTGGTGAAACGCTATGCAAAAGAGGGGTTGTGGTTAGAAGATGTCCCGGTTCCGGAGCCGGGGATCAATGATGTCTTGATCAAAGTACACAAATCCGCCATTTGTGGGACGGATGTACACATCTGGAACTGGGATGCGTGGGCGCAGAAAACCATCCCGGTGCCGATGGTGGTGGGGCACGAGTTTGTAGGCACAGTGGCGGCGATGGGGAGCAACGTCCACGATCTGCAGATTGGCGAGATTGTCTCCGGCGAAGGACACATCGTCTGTGGACGCTGCCGGAACTGCCTGGCGGGACGGCGGCATTTGTGCAATCAGACGCAGGGCGTTGGCGTTAACCGGCCTGGCGCGTTCGCCGAATATCTGTGCATCCCTGTGACCAACGTGTGGCACGCCGACCCGCGCATCCCGTTGGACATCCTGAGCATCTTCGATCCCTTTGGCAACGCCACGCACACGGCGCTGGCGTTCAAAGTCCTCGGTGAGGATGTGCTGATCACGGGCGCCGGCCCCATCGGCATTATGGCGACCGCCATCGCCCGGCACGCCGGCGCACGCTACATTGTCACTACCGACCTCAACCCATATCGTCTGGCGCTGGCGGCGAAGATGGGGGCCACGGTGGCGTTGGACATCCGCGAAAAAAGCATCGCGCAGGTTCAAAAAGACTTGGGGATGAAGGAGGGGTTCGACGTGGGGTTGGAAATGTCGGGCAACGGGCAGGCGTTCCGCGATATGCTGGCGAATATGTGCCACGGCGGGAAAATTGCGATGCTCGGCATCCCCTCCTCCGATTTGGCGATTGATTGGAACACGGTGATTTTCAACATGCTCACGATCAAGGGCATCTATGGGCGCGAAATGTACGAGACGTGGTACTTGATGCAGTCCATGTTACAAACCGGCCTGGACATCAGCCCGGTCATCACCCATCGTTTCCACTACACCGAGTTCGAAGAGGCTTTCGCCGTCATGCGCTCCGGCAACTCCGGCAAAGTTATCCTCAACTGGGTAGAATGAAAGCATTGTAGGGCGGATTGGTAAATTGCCGAGGATTAAAATTTCCAACCGCGAATCACGCGAATCTTGTAATCGACTGGATCATGTTGAACACTGCAAAAACGTGAAAAGTCGCGCATGGGCGGATTTAAAGCCGCAAATCTGCCTATTTTGATACCGAAACAACAAAAACCGCGAAATTGAAGTGTGTAGCATGTGACGGACTAGTACAGAATCACGCGAATCTTCGCTAACTTTTCAGAGATGCTGTACTCGTCAGGATGATATTGAACAACCGCCGAGACGCCAAGAGCGCCAAGTTTTTAAGATTTCTTGGCGGTAAAAAACGCGTTACCCAAGTGTTCAATATCCTGTTGACCATTACAACTTTTCAGAGATTCGCGTAGATTAGCGAGATTCGCGGTTTATGCTTAAGGAGCATCATGAACGATGAAAATGGCGCGTAGTGACGACTTCAGTCGTTGACTGTACAAGCGACTAAAGTTGCTACTACGAGCACCTTTCTATTTTCAGATCAGAGTACGCGGAGAGTGCAGAGTATTTTATCTTTCTCTGTGAACTCGGTGTTCTCTGTGGCTATTTACAGAGGAGGAATTCTTTTGAAAGCGCAAGATTATATTGAATTAGAACAGCAATACGGCGCGCGGAATTACAAGCCGTTGGACGTGGTGCTCACACGCGGGCAGGGGATTTGGGTCTGGGACGTGGAGGGGAACCGGTATATGGATTTTCTCTCGTCCTACTCGGCGGTGAACCAGGGACACTGCCATCCCAAAATCGCGGCGGTGGTACGCGAGCAGCTTGACCGCCTCACACTCACGTCGCGCGCGTTCCGCAACGACCAGTTGGGTCTGCTCTACAAAGAGCTGTGCGAGCTGACGCACTCGCACATGGTCTTGCCGATGAATAGCGGCGCGGAGGCCGTGGAATCGTGCATCAAGGCCGTGCGCAAGTGGGGCTACAAGACCAAAGGCATCCCCTACGGTCAGGCTGAGATCATCGTCTGCGCCAACAACTTCCACGGGCGCACCATCACCATCGTCGGCTTCAGCACCGAGGAACAATACCGCGACGGCTACGCGCCGTTCACGCCAGGCTTCGTCATCATTCCTTTTGGCGACGCGGCGGCGTTGGAAGCCGCAATCACGCCGAACACCGTCGCCTTCCTGCTCGAACCGATCCAGGGCGAGGCCGGCATCATCGTACCGCCCGACGGCTATCTGCGCGACGTGCGCCGCATCTGCACCGCGCACGACATAGCCATGATCACCGACGAAATCCAGACGGGGCTGGGCCGCACCGGCAAGCTGCTCGCCGAGGAACATGAAGGCGTCGAAGCCGACCTCACCCTCATCGGTAAGGCGCTCTCCGGCGGGTTTTACCCGGTCTCGGCGGTGCTCTCTAATAAGGAAGTGCTCGGCGTGTTTCAGCCTGGCGACCACGGCAGCACCTTCGGCGGCAACCCGCTGGCCTGCGCGACAGCGCGTGTGGCGCTCAAGGTGCTCGTCGAAGAAGGGATGATCGAGAACTCTGCCAGGATGGGCGATTACCTGATGGGCAAACTGTGCACGATCCAGAGTCCGTACATTAAGGAAGTGCGCGGCAAGGGGCTGTTCATCGGTGTGGAACTGCATCCAGAGGCCGGGGGAGCGCGTCGCTTCTGCGAGGCGTTGATGACGCGCGGCCTGCTGTGCAAGGAGACGCACCAGCACGTGATCCGCTTTGCCCCGCCGCTGGTCATCCAGCAGGCTGACCTTGACTGGGCGTTCGAGCGCATCGAAGATGTGTTGACGTCGTCTTAGTGCGATCGTGAAAACTGCATCTACGACAGGTGCGTTGCGCTTTGCAGAGCGCAACGTACCTCTAAGTATAACCCGGCAAAGTATAAAGAACATTGCGCCAGGGAGGCGCTGTGCTGGTGCGTCAATACTTGAGGGCAAAGTCGCATTTTGTGCCAGCTAGTGGATGAGGCTCACTTGAAGTATCTGAGTTTGCACGGCGCTTGCAGTACCTCGCGCTGAAAGGGCAATGCACGCTCCGGCGTCGCCCGCCAGCGCACTAATTCGATCTCGCCGTTCTGGATTTCCAGGCCAGTGAGAATGCCCGGCGTCACACAGTGGCCGGTGTTGAAGTAGGGCGTCTCTCCGGAGGCCGCGCCGGTAATCCGGTGGGTGTGTCCGCAAATTAGCACCCGACGATGGCGGGCTGACCACTCCCACAAATAACGCTCGAATGCACGCGGCACGCGATCCTCCGCGTTTGGACTGGCCACCGGTGCCAGTCGCCACATCTGCAGGCTACGCCATACCCGCCGCACAGCCATCCGACTGACCGGGTACCAAAAGTCGCTCTTCAGATCGGCCTGATGCCCGTGGATGACAAAGACCTGCTGCCCCGTCCGGCGATGTTGGAGAATCAACCCCTCGCGCGCGATCATACCGTCCTTGTCGACCTGCTGGCATTTTGTGCCGGAAATATCGTGATTACCGAATAACAGATGCAGCCGCTGTTGTGCATCGAAACGATGTAGCCACTCGAATACCTGGCCATGGGCTGCTCTCACAGTATGGAAATGGAGGTTCTTCCACAATTCGTCGCCATCGCCGACCTCAATGTACATAAAGCCGTTTTGATAATAATGGTGCAGCGCATGCAGGAAAAGTGCTTCGTTGGCGCTGAAGGCATCGAGCCGGCTGTTATCGCCCCGATGCGTGTCACTAAAGAATACCATGCGGGTCGTATCATCGAAGAATACCGTGGGCGCAGTCATATACACCGTATCGAGTCGGCGGTAAGCTCTCAGGCGATGGACATCATAGGCGTGCACAGGCTGATGCGTGAGTGGCGCGCCCCACGGTACTATGGGCATGTCGTATGTTGTCATCACTTTACCTCGCTAAAATATTCAGTCATCTCCCTTCTTTTCCGTAGATACTATACCCCACCCAGGTTAACCCGGCTTTATGGATCGCTTAACGTCTTGTTAAGGTTCGATTATCGCGGATACCGACGAGCTGACTTTACACTGCGTTAGATAATTCATAACAACCTGTTAACAACCGGCTAAACCGGTGTTAATCAGCATACGGTATGCTATGACTGGACCATAATGACCTTTCATAGCCTTTGCACACAGGTGAGTAAAGAACATGCGTATTGCGATTTTTGCCGAGACCTTTCTGCCTAAGTGGGATGGCATTGCCAACACCCTGTGCCATTTTCTGGAATATCTGGCCGGGCATGGGCACATGGCCTTGATGTTTGCCCCAGAGGGCGCGCCGGAGCAATATGCCGGGACGCCGATTGTAGGCTTACCAGCGTTTGCCTTTCCTTTCTACCCGGATTTACGGCTCGTACCGCCGCTCATCAATGTAGAACGGCGTTTGGCCGATTTCCGTCCAGACATTGTGCACATCGTCAACCCGGCCTTCCTCGGCCTCACCGGACTGCACCATGCCCGCAAGCTACACGTGCCGGTGGTCGCTTCATATCATACAGACCTGCCCGGCTACACCCAGATTTATCGCCTGGGTTGGTTTCGTGATTCCCTGTGGACGTATTTCCGGTGGTTACACAACCAGGCCGATCTGAACCTGGCGCCCTCGAACTTCACACGATTGGAGTTGGAGGCCCACGGCTTCGAGCGAGTGAGCGTGTGGAGCCGGGGGGTGGATACTGAGCAATTTCATCCCCGCCGTCGCAGTGGGGAATGGCGCGCACGACTTACGGATGGACATCCAGACGCGCCGCTGCTGCTCTACGTAGGCCGCCTGGCCGTGGAAAAGCGCATCGAGTGGCTGCGCCCGGTGTTGGATACGCTGCCGCACGTCCGTCTGGCGATTGTCGGAGATGGGCCGCTGCGCCCCACCCTGGAAGCGCAATTCGCCGGGACACCGACTGTATTTACCGGCCACCTTCGCGGCGACGATCTCGCGGCTGCGTATGCCGCCGCCGATCTGTTCACCTTCCCCTCGGCCAACGAGACGTTCGGGAACGTTGTCCTCGAAGCGATGGCCTCCGGCTTACCGGCGATTGCCCCGCGCGCTGGCGGCCCGGTGGACTTGATCATCCCGGCGACCAATGGATTTCTGTGCGCGCCTGCTGATCAGGCGGAATGGCTCGCGTTCATCCGGTTGTGCGTCGAGGACCCGGCGTTGTTGAAGCGGATGGGGTTACACGCGCGACGCTTTGCCGAGAGCCGCAGTTGGGACAAGGTCTTTGACGAACTTTTGCGCGATTATGCCACGCCACTCAAGCCCAGGTTCCTTTCGACAGCAGGGATTCACCCCAAGAGATTCCCGCCAGCGACGATCTTCTCGGATTTGCACCCTGAGCTATAGCCAGGACGATTTAACAGAACGTTAACCGTTTGTACATAATCGGTTAACGTTACCCCTCTATAATCAGACACATATTTGTCTAACGCGAAGGAACAACGATGCACATTCTACTCACCAATGATGACGGGATTATGGCCCCTGGGCTATTAGCGTTGGCGCAGGCTATGCGCGACCTGGGGGAAGTCAGTATTCTTGCGCCAGATCACAACTGGTCGGCCTCAGGCCACGTCAAGACACTGGAGCGGCCTTTGCGTGTCAAAGAGGTAATTCTCGCCGACGGGACGCCGGCGCTCACCAGCGATGGTGCGCCCTCCGACTGCGTATCGCTGGCGTTATTGGGATTGCTGCCCAAAAAGGTCGATCTGGTCGTCTCCGGCATCAACCCCAACGCCAACGTCGGCCATGACGTGACCTATTCCGGCACAGTGACAGCGGCGATGGAGGCCGTCATTGGGGGGATACCCGGCGTCGCGGTCTCACTAGATTCGCCGGAGAATCATTTGGGATTGATTGATTACGCGCCCGCGGCAGCGATTGCCCGCCAGATCGTCCAGACCCTACTGAACAACGAGGAGTTGCCGCCTGATGTGTTGCTGAACGTCAACATCCCCTACCTGCCCCAAGAGCAAATCAAAGGCATCCGTGTCACCCGGCAGGGGATGCGCGTCTACCGCAGCCGGCTCGATAGCCGCGAAGACCCGCGCCACAAACCCTATTACTGGATTGGCGGAGATGCCCCAACCGGCATACCCGAAAAAGGCACGGATATTGGGGCGCTACTCGAAGGCTACGTCTCAGTCACCCCGCTGCAATTGGATCTGACCGCTTACAACATCTTGCCGGTCCTGGGGACATGGGGATTGTGAGAGGAGACGTCGGTGCTGTGCACACCATGCCAGCACGAAAATCTGTCAACGGATTGAACGGATTTTAACGGATTTTTTCTTTTCAATCCGTTTCATCCGGTGACATTTTCGAAGGAGAAATGCGGATGGCGGACAAAATTCTGGTCGTTTATGCCACCTGGACTGGAGCGACGCGCGGAGTGGCCGAGGCTGTCGGCGAGACGCTCCGCGCACGAGGTCAAGAAGTGGACGTGTGCCATGTCCACCAAGCGCGCGCACTCGATGCCTATCGCGCAGTGATTGTGGGCGCGCCGGTTCACACAGGCAAAATCCCCGGAGAGCTAACCCGATTTGTCAAACGTAACGCCACGACCCTGGCGACATTGCCGGTCGCCTACTTTGTCGTCTGCTCGATTATCGCGGAGGATACGCCGGAACATCGCCAACAAGCGATAGGATACCTGGACGGGCTGCGCCGGAGCGCGCCGCAGGTGGAACCAATCGCCAGCGCGCTCTTTGCCGGCGCGGTCCTCACCGACACCCAGGAATTCGCACAGTTGCCGCGCCACATTCGGTTGCCGGTCAGCTTTATGGCGCGCACCCTCGCCGACCGCCGCGATTGGAGCCGGATTCGTATCTGGGCGGCGGCATTGGCGGACAAACTGGCGTGTTAACCTGACCGTCAGCCGCCGCACAGTTTACGCCACAGGGGCAAACTTCCGCAGACTTACCGCAGAATCGAATTCGGTAAACTCACCGGTTACGGTAAATAAGATACGCTCACAGATGTTGGAGACCCGGTCGGCGGCGCGTTCCAGATTGTGCGCCGCCCACAATAAATGATTGGCTTGCTCAAGACAAGTCGGATCGGCGATGATGTAAGCGGCCAACTCCTGGTAAACCTGGTTGTAAAGCTCATCCACCTCATCATCGCGGGCTGGTATGGCGCGCGCTGCATCTATATCACGCATAATAAAGGCAGACAAAGCCCCGCGCAACATATCCAGGGCCTTCTCGGCCATCAACGGGATATCGATCAACGGTTTGAGCAAAGGTTGCTCCCCAATGAGCAAGTTGATTTTGGCAATCCCCTTGGCGTAGTCGCCGATGCGCTCCAGTTCGGTAGCAATTTCGAGGATCGCCGCCAGCGTGCGCAGATCGCTCGCCACCGGCTGATGCAGCGCAATCAAGGCTAACGCCTGTCCCTCGATGGCGTACCGGCGGGCGTTGATGTCCACATCATGCTCGATAAGGCGCTTTGCGCCGGCGAGGTCACGGCGCTTAAGGAGATCAATGGACGTCATCAGCGCCTCTTCGACCAGACTTCCCAGGATCAAAATTTGATCCTCAAGCGATTGCAGTTCACGTTCGAGTGTTTTTCTAAACGTCGACATGATAGACCTCAGGCGAATTCTGCCACAAACGCAAATGGTTGTGGTTGAGATTGTCTGTCCCAATCAGTCAGCAGCATCACAATCTCCCGATGAATGGCGTCACGCACCTGGCGGAAAATCTGCATTTTGGCGGCGCTGCCACCTTCGGCGGCTGCCGGATCGGGGAACCCCAAATGAATGATTTCCCCTGCGCCAAGCCAGGTAGGACAATGTCTAGCGGCGTGATCACATACCGTGACCACCAGGTCAAATGCACTGTAGCGGAACTCTTCAGCGGATTTGGAACGATGTTCGGTCAAATCAATGCCGATTTCGGCCATAACCGCAATCGCCAGCGGGTGGACAGCGCCAGCAGGGTTGACACCGGCGGAAAAAGCCTGCCAACTCTGCCCCAAATAGTGATTGACAATCCCCTCCGCCATTTGACTGCGCGCCGAGTTGCCGGTACATAAGAAAAGCACTCGTTTCTTGGTCATCGGTTATCTCCTGAAGGGAAATGAGAAATGAGTGAAGAGAAATGAGTGAAGAGGATCAAAGGAATTCCTTACTCCCTACTCCCTACTCCCTACTCCTTACTCCTTACTCCTTACTCCTTACTCCTTACTCCTTACTTTCCTACCCAAACCGCCCCGTAATGTAATCCTCGGTGATCTTCTTTTCTGGATTGGTAAACAGCTTTTTGGTCGGCCCGTACTCGATCAGGATGCCAGCGCGGTCTCGTTCATCCAGCGAGAAGAACGCGGTGTAATCCGAGACGCGGGCGGCCTGCTGCATGTTGTGCGTCACCACAATGATGGTGTACTGCTTCGCCAGCTCCTGCATCAACTCCTCGATGCGCAGGGTGGCAATGGGGTCCAACGCCGAAGCCGGTTCGTCCATGAGGATGATGTCCGGTTTGACGGCGATGGCGCGGGCGATGCACAGCCGTTGCTGCTGTCCGCCGGATAGCGACAACCCGCTTTGCGTGAGCTTATCTTTCACCTCGTCCCACAGCGCCGCCTGGCGCAGCGCCTCGAACACCAGTTCGTCCATGTTGCCCTTGTAGCCGTTGATGCGCGCGCCCCAGGCCACGTTCTCGTAGATGCTCTTGGGGAAGGGATTGGGCTTCTGGAAGACCATGCCGATGTGCCGCCGCACTTCCACCGCGTCAATGTCGGGATCGTAGATGTTGACGGCGTTGTAAAGGATTTCACCTTCGGTGCGCGCCGTGGGCACGAGTTCGTTCATGCGGTTGAAGGCGCGCAGCATCGTGCTCTTCCCACAGCCCGAAGGCCCGATCAGGGCGGTAATCTTCTGCCGTGGGACGTCGAGGCTGACGTCCTTGACGGCGAGGAAGTTGCCGTAATACACGCGCAGGTTGTGCGCCTCGATGGCATGAGTCCCATTGGACGAGAGTGAATGTTCGGTATTGGGGGATTGGATGCGCATGGCCATTAGTCTAACCTCCGGCTGAAACGATTACGCAGAACAATTGCGCTCGCGTTGAGGGAAAGCAGCAGCAGCACCAGCACGATAATGGCGGCTGCCGCGATGTTGCGAAAGACATCCTGCGGGCGGGATGTCCATTGATAGATCTGAATCGGCAGGGTGGTGAACTTGGCGAACGGCCCGTTGGGATCCTGGTTGATGAAGGTCGAAGCGCCAATCACCACCAGGGGCGCGGTTTCGCCCATGGCACGGGAGATGGCGAGGATCGTGCCGGTGAGGATGCCGGGCATGGCGTTGGGCAGCACGTGATGCCACACCGTCTGCCAGCGCGTGGCCCCGATCCCATAGCTGGCCTGCCGCAGCGAAGAGGGTACGGCGCGGATCGCTTCGCGGGCGTTGATGATGATCATCGGTAGAATCAGCAGCCCCAGCGTGAGACCGGCGGAGATGATCGTGCGCCCGTTGGCAGTAGTTGGATCGGCGTAGCCCAAGAGCGTGCCGCTGGTCAGCGGTTCGAGCGCGCGCACGAAGATCGCCAGTCCCAGGATGCCGTAAATGATCGAGGGCACACCCGCCAGGTTGTTGATGTTGGTGTGGATAATGCGGTTGATGGCGTTATCGGCGGCGTACTCTTCCAGGTAAATCGCGCCGCCCACGCCGATAGGGAAGGCGAACAGAATCGCAATGCCCACCGTCCACAGCGATCCCAGAATCGCCGTGCGCACCCCCGCGCTCTCGGCTCTAGCGGATTGCGGGCTGCGGATAAACTGCGTGTTGACCCAGCTTCTAAATTGCAGTTCGGCCTTGGGGTATGTACTGGCGGCTTCAGCCTTGATCTGGGCGCTGCGGAAAACGGAATCTTGTAGCGACCATTGCTTCACCACACGCGGCTCGACCACCCGCTCCAGCACCAGCGTGTACACGTCCTGGCGGGTGCGTTCCTCGAACGGCATATCGTTTTCCAGACGGCGATACAATCCAGCGGAGACGTGCTCCTTCAAAATACGGAGCAGTTCCTCTTTCGGCAGATCCTCCAACGGCACGCCGTCCACCGCCAGCGTGTCGGGATCCACCTTACTTTCAACCGCCGCATAGCCAAAAGCGCCGTCAATAATGTTGAGCAAGAGCGTGGTGAGGACGACGATACCCACAATGGTCGAAGCCTGGAAGATCCACAACCATACGCGCCCCACACGATGGCGGCGCGGCAGATTGGGCGTAAAACCGGTCGTATCCAGATGCATCGTGGTCTTATGCGCGTGCGGTTTCATTCGTAAGTCTCCCGGAAGCGGCGAACGATACGTTGGCTGAGGATGTTCAGCCCCAATGTGATGAAGAACAACATCAGCCCGATGGCGAAAATGCTGTTGTAGTCAATCGAGTCGTAGCTCAGATCACCGCCGCTGATGCGGACGATGTGGCCCGTCATCGTCTCGGCAGCCTTGAAGGGGTTGAAGGTGAACGCCGGGCCCGCGCCTGCGGCGATGGCGACGACCATTGTCTCACCGACCGCGCGCGAGATGGCGACGATGAACGCTGCCGCAATCCCTGACAGCGCCGCCGGCACGACCACTTTCACCGCCGTTTCCAGCCGCGTCGCGCCCAGGGCGTAGGCCGCCTGGCGCAGCGACTGCGGGACGGCACTGAGCGCGTCTTCCGCCATTGAGCTGACCAACGGCAGGATCAAGATGCCGATGACGATGCCCGCCGAGGCGGTATTGTAGATTTCCACAGTGTCCACGCCAAAGATGGCGCGCAATAAAGGCGTCATAAACGTCAGGGCGAAATAGCCGTACACCACGGTAGGGATTGCTGCCAGTACCTCCAACAGCGGCTTGAGGGTGCCCCGCACGCGGGCGGAGGCATACTCGCTCAAGTAAATCGCCACACACAAGCCCAGCGGCAACGCGACCACCACCGCCGTGACCGACGTCATCAGCGTGGCATTCACCAAGGCCCAGATGCCGAACTTGCCGATCTGCGGATTCCATTCGGTCTTGGTGAAGAACTCAGCCAGCGTCACCCGGCGCGATGTCTCCACTTCGACGCCAACCTCGTGAGGCGCGGCAGCGGTATTTTGTTGCGCGCGCGCGACCGTCACCACGTCGCCACGGACGTCGAGCACGGTCATCACCTCGGAGCGAATACGGATGTCGCTATCGACGCTGAGCGCCATACCCGTTTCGGTCATTCTGAAGGTCGTCTGTTCGGCGTCCATTGCTTCCACCAGCGTGCGGTTGGTTTCCTCCCACTGCTGGCGGGTGAAGAAGAGCAGGGATTCCTTGCCCAACTCGTAAACGATGCCGAGCGTTATCAGGATTGACAGCGCGCCACAGAAGAACAGAAACCCCTGTATCAAGGTCTCGGAAATGCGCGGGCGCCTGCGGAGTGCGGCGCGCTGCGCTGCCAATTCGTTTGGGTATATGCCGGTTTTCACTTGACTGACCATAAGCCTCCATTTCGCTAAATGTAGGTCGGATTGCGCATCCGACCTACATAATAGCTGAATCCGTGCGACTGTTTACTGCATCGCCGCGAGCCAGGCCTCTTGAGAAGCTGCCAGGACGGCGTCGCTGGCGGGGAAGTAACCGACATCGGTGATTTCCTCGTTGACGTAGGAGAGGAAGAAGTTGATGTAGGCGGCCACCTGCGGCTTTTCCTGCATAATTTTCGCATCCGAGTAGAGGAACAGCGGGCGGGCCAGCACGTAGGAGTTGTCCTCCACGGTTTCGGCATTGGGTGCTACACCGTTGATGGACAGCGCCTTGAGCGCCCCGGCGTTCTCCGCGTAGTAGGCGAAGCCGAAGTAACCGACGGCGTAGGGGCTGCCCAGCACGCCTTGCACCAGCACATTGTCATCCTCGCTCAACTGCGTGTTGGCGGCGGTGAGGTGTGGTTCCTTATCCTTCTTGAACACGTGCTCCACGAAGTAATCGAACGTGCCGCTGTCGGTGCCGGGGATGAAGCGCAAGATGTTCTCGGCGGGCCACTCCGGGCGCACATCCGACCATTTGACAGCGGTGTTACCGAAGATCATCGCCAGCTCTTCGACGGTCACGTCGCTAACGAAGGTGTTCTTCTGGCTGACGACGACGGCGAGGGCGTCCGTGCCCACTCGGAAAGCGATGGGCGTGCGTCCAATGGCCGCGCAGGCTTCCTTCTCCGAATCCTTGATGGCGCGGCTGGCGTTGGCCACATCGGTCTCGCCGGTCTTGCAGAAGCGCTCGAACCCCGCGCCGGTGCCGATGCTATCAATCGTGATCTGCCCCTTGAAGCCTTCATCGTAGAAACGCTCGGCCATGCGCTCGGCCAGGGGGTACACCGTCGAGCTACCGGCGGTCGCCACGTTCCCGCTCACTTCCAGCGGATTCACTTCGGGCAGCAGTTGGGGTTGCGCGGGCTTGGCGGCCGGCGCCGGGGTCGGGTCTGCCGCTTTCGGGGCTTCAGTGGCCTTCGGGACCGCGGTCGCCTTCGGCGCTTCGGTAGCTTTTGGCGCTTCCGTGACAACCGGGGCCGGGGTGGATGTAGCTTTTTGCCCACAGGCGGTGACTAACATAGTCACCAAAATAAACAGAACAAACAGTGTGCGACGCATAGTAATTTCCTCCTGAGTAAAGTTTTGGTTTCTAGTTTCTTTTTGAATCGCATAGAGATCGTACCATATCAAGGTTAAGGGGATTTCAACACGAGGTTAACGTTCTGTTAAAACTGGGGGCCTATCTGCGCCGCACAGGGGTGGTGAAAGATCTGGTGTAAGAGGACGCGCGCCTATGCAACAGCGAAGCTTCTATGTTCGTAGAAGATAGAGACACGAAAGGAGAGCAAAAATGCAGAAAATAGCAATTCGATCAAATCAGGTGCTTGAATGGCGCCAACCCCATATACTAAAAATGGAATACGAACTACGCGCCGGTGAGGAACTGGTCGCCACGTTGCGCTTCCGCAGTTCCTTTGGCACGCTGGCGACCGCTCAAAGCGCCGACGGCTGCTGGACGTTCAAACGGGTGGGCTTTTTCCAGACCCACGTCACAGTGCGCGCTTGTGAAAGCGAAACCGACCTGGCCGTCTTCAAAAACAACACCTGGAAGGGCGGCGGCACGCTGATCCTGGCCGACGGGCGCGAGTATCTGGTGACGACCAATTTCTGGCAGACCGACTATGGGTTCAAAACGGTCGAGGGGGAGCCGCTGGTGAATTTCAAGACCAGGATAGGCCTGCTGCATCAATCCACTGAGGTTGAAATCCTGCCTGCCGGCGAGAACCTGCCCGAACTACCCTGGATGGTCTTGTTGGGCTGGTATCTGGCAGTGATGATGCACAATGATTCCACCGCGGCCGTCACGGCTACCGTAGCCGTCAGTTAAGTGAACTTGGGGTGGCAGCGTGGCCGGTGGCATCGGAGGTCTCGGCGTATGGGATCGAAACGCAAAACCTGGCAAGAGAAACTCACCTTCGAGGATGCTTGAGTGAAACGTCGCTTACTTTTTCCCTGTCTGTTATTCTTACTGCTGCTGACCGGCTGCGGTCGTCTGGCGGCGCGGCGGGCAACGCCTACCCCGGCAATCCTCTCGCCCGGCAACGTGACCCGCACGTTGACCCACGACGGGCGTGAGCGTTCGTACCTCGTCCACGT
>DAOLUH010000079.1:0-21772 GCA_035420085.1 Anaerolineae bacterium | reverse complement strand
GAGCGCGGTTTGATCTACCGCGGGCCGTACATGGTCAACTGGTGTCCGCGCTGCGCGTCCGCAATCTCCGATCTGGAAGTGGAACCCACCGAGCACGACAGTCACCTGTGGCACGTGCGCTATCCCGTGGTGGACGCGAACTGGGCCGGCCCGCAGCACCCGTGGGGCAGCGGGCGTTGGGCAGAAGGCGCGACGGAATTTATCGAGATGGCGACCACCCGGCCGGAAACGATCCTCGGCGACAGCGGCGTCGCTGTCCACCCCGACGATCCGCGCTGGCAACCGCTCGTCGGCAAGATGGCGGTTTTGCCCGCGATTGGGCGTCTGATTCCCATTGTGGCGGATGACGTGGTTGAGCCAGAATTCGGTACAGGCGCGGTCAAGGTGACACCGGCCCACGATCCCACCGACTATGAGATCGGCGCGCGCCACAATCTGCTGCAAATTGACGTGATGACGCCCACGGGGATGATGAACGCCGAAGCCGGGCCTTACGCGGGGCTGGAACGTTACGCCTGCCGCGAGGCGATTGTGGCCGATTTCGAGAAAGAGGGCTTGTTGGTGAAAATCGAGCCGTATCACCATACCGTCGGCCACTGCCAGCGTTGTGACACGATCATCGAGCCGCGCATCAGCACGCAATGGTTCGTGCGCACCAAACCGCTGGCCGAAGCGGCGATGCGCGTCGTCCGCGACGGCACGATGCGCATTATCCCGGAGCGTTTTGAGAAGACGTGGTTCCACTGGATGGAAAACATCCGCGACTGGTGTATCAGCCGCCAACTGTGGTGGGGGCACCGTATCCCGGTCTGGTATTGCCAGGATTGCGATCATCAGTGGAGCGCTGTCGAAGACCCGACGACGTGCCCCAAGTGCGGCAGCCGCATGATCGTGCAGGATGAGGACGTGCTCGACACGTGGTTCTCCTCCGGGCTGTGGCCGTTTTCCACACTCGGCTGGCCTGAAGCGACCGCCGATATGCAGCGCTTCTTCCCCACCGACATGCGCGAGACCGGCTACGACATCCTCTTCTTCTGGGTGGCCCGCGAGACGATGCTGTCGCTGGCGCTGCTCGGACACGCGCCGTACCACACAGTTTATCTGCATGGCTTGATCCGCAACGAACGCGGCGAGAAGATCAGCAAATCCATGCCTGATGCGTGGAAATACGATCCGCTCTACATCATTGATGAGTACGGCACGGACGCCCTGCGTTACACCCTCACCACCTCTTCCACGCCGGGGAACGACATGAACCTCGATCCCCGTCGTCTGGAAGGTGCGCGCAACTTCGCCAACAAAATCTGGCAGGCAACGCGGTTTATTCTGATGAACATCCGCGATGGAGACCTGTCAGGTTTGGAAAACCTGACAGGTCTGGAACTGGAAGATCGCTGGATTCTGAGCCGCATGGAACGGCTCACCGGCGACGTCTTCACGCTGATGGAGACGCAGCAGTACGGCGAGGCCGGGCGGCGCGTGCGTGACTTTCTGTGGGACGAATTCTGCGACTGGTACATCGAGGCGAGCAAAGTACGCCTCTACGCGGAGGACGCCGGCGCGCCGGGCGACAAGAACACGCCGCGCATCGTGCTGTTGACGGTGCTCGAACGCGCGCTGCGCCTGCTGCATCCCTTCATGCCGTTTGTGACCGAATCGCTCTGGCAGGCGCTGCCGCAAGCCGTGAAGCAGGGCGAGGCGCTCATCATCGCGCCGTGGCCGATGCAGAATGCTAAGTGGCTCGACGACGAGGCTGAGGCACAGATGGCGCTGCTGATGGACCTCATCCGCGGCATTCGCAATGTGCGTTCGGAGTACAACGTCGAAGCTGGGCGACGCGTCGCGGCGACCGTCGCGGCGGGCGCGAGTATGCCGGTACTCGAAGCGCGGCGTGACGTGCTGACGTTCCTCGCGCATCTGGATGCGGACGCGCTGAAGATTGTGGCAGCGTGCGAACCGGTGGCGCAGTCTGCGTCGGTGCTGGCGGGGGATGTCATCGTCTACCTGCCGCTCGCCGGGCTGGTTGATCTCGACGCGGAGCGCGCGCGCCTGCAAAAGGCGTTGGAGAACCTGGAAGGCCGCATCAACGGCAGCCGCCAACGTCTTGACGGCCCCTTCGCCCAGAAAGCGCGCCCGGATGTCGTCCAGCGCGAGCGCGAAAATCTGGTGGCGATGGAGGCCGAAGCGGCACAAGTCCGCGAGCAACTGGCGCGGTTGGGATAATCTGAGGGTGGGGGTTTGGGGGCGGGTATGCCCGCCCCCAAAATTCCCCTTTCTCTCCCTTTTTCGCGAAGATACGAAACACAAGGAGAATGACTATGCCACAAAGCAGAAGAGAACAAAGCCGCGCGCGGCGCGAGGCAAAGCGTAAGGAAAAACGTAAGTCCATGAAACCACAGTTGTCGGCGCACAGTAAGAGAGCGATCCTGCGCGCTGCGTTAGCCTGGCCGATCATGGAATGTTGGATCAACGAAGAGTGGAAAGATCCAAAACAGTTGAACCAGATTGTCGTGGCGCGGCGCAATCCGGCGACGGGCGAAGTCGTGGTGGGTTTGTACCTGGTGGATCGCGCCTGTTTGGGTGTGAAAAACGCACATGCAGCCAATTTCATCAATGCAGAATCGTTTCGGCGGGAATTGTTGGCGCATCTTCGCCAAAGTCAAGAGTTGATCAAGATTGACTTCAATTTGGCTGCCAAGATTGTCGAAGTTGGGTTGGAGTATGGCGCGCAGTTTGGCTTCCGCCCGCATCGAGATTATGAGGATGCTTCAATTTTGTTGCAGGATGCGGACCCGGACGCTGTGGATGTCGAAATCCCTGTTGGCGGTCCGGATGGCAAGCCTAGGTTTGTATCTGGTCCGTATGACAATGTTCCCAAAATTATGGCCCGCTTGATGCACCAACTTGGCCCAGGCGGATTTACGCATGTGATCGGTATTGATCCTGATCATGGCGTATTCTTGAATAACGCTCAAATGCTGGATTGGGGTGAGGATGATGGCAAGGATATCGTCTTGACCGACGATGATTAGTGAACCGATAACGGCGCGGGTTCCTTTCTTCAATGCTTGGGCTGGATCACAAATCCAGCCCTTTCTCTTTCCTGTGGCGCGTTATGCTGTATAATGTTCTCCTTGAGCTTAGAAAGGAGCACATGGCGAAGACCTACGTTTCCCTCGACTTAGAGACGACCGGGCTGGATCCCATGCGGGATGCGATCATCGAAATCGGCGCGCTGCGCTTCGATGGCGAGCAGGTGTTGGAGACTTTTTCCACGTTTGTCAATCCGGGGCGGAAAATTCCCCCCTTTGTCACCGAATTGACCGGCATCACTAACGCCAATGTCGAAAACGCGCCGGGTGGACGCCAGGCGACGTACAAACTGGCCGAATTTGTGGGACGCGACCCGGTGGTCGGGCACAACATCGGCTTCGACCTGGCCTTCTTGCGCCAGCACAATGTTCTGCGCGGCAATCCCTCGATTGATACCTTTGACCTCGCCGGCATCCTGGTGCCGCACGCCGGGCGCTACAGCCTGGCGAACCTCGTCCGTGAGCTGGCGATTGATCTGCCGGAACAGACGCACCGCGCGCTTGATGACGCGGTGATGGCGCACGCGCTCTTCATGGCGCTGATGGGCCGCGCCGCACAGCTCCCGCAGCAGACGTTGCAGGAAATCGTCCAATTGGGGCAGCGTATTCAGTGGGGACCGAGCAACTTTTTCCGCGACGCGCAATACGTTCGCCAGCGGCAGGGATTCAGCGGTGGGATCGGCGCGCAACTGGCCTCCAAACGCGGCGGCGACGCGGCCGGCCCGTTGTTTGATGTGGACGATCAAATCTACGAACCGCTAGAGCCGCGCGCTGAACCACGCCTTATTGATGCCGAAGCGCTTTCTGCCCTGCTGGATGCTGACGGGCCACTGGCCGAAGCATTCGCTGAATACGAATATCGTCCGCAACAGATGGAGATGCTCCAGGCTGTCGTGGGGGCCTTCAATGAAAAGCATCATTTGTTGGTGGAAGCCGGCACCGGCACGGGTAAATCGCTGGCCTATCTGCTGCCCGCGATAGAGTGGGCTGTGCAGAATCGCCAGCGCGTGGTAATTTCGACGAACACGATCAACTTGCAGGAGCAACTGGCGAATAAGGATTTGCCCACATTGACCGAGGCGCTCTACGAATTCAAGCATCTGGTGCTCAAAGGGCGCTCGCATTACCTGTGTCGCCAACAGTTTCAAGCCCTGCGGCGGCGCGGCCCGGCGACGGAGGACGAGATGCGCGTGCTCGCCAAGGTGCTGCTGTGGCTGCCCAACACGCTTGATGGCGACGGCGACGGGCTTTTCCTGCCCACCGGGCAAGAGCAGAGCGTCTGGCATACCATCTCAGCGGCTAACGAGACCTGCGATCCAGAGCATTGCAGCTTCTACCAGAGCGAACGCTGTTTCTTCTACCGCGCGCGGGCGAAGGCTGAGGGCGCGCACATCCTCATCGTCAACCACGCTTTGCTGCTGGCCGACATTGCCGTGCAGAATCGCGTGTTGCCGGAATACGATGTGCTCGTCATTGATGAGGCGCATCACCTGGAGCGCGCCACGACGGAGGCGTTGCGTTTTACCGTCAGTTGGCCGATCTTGCAGCGGGTTTTTGAAGATTTGCTCTCATCCCGCCAGAATTTCCCCGGCCTTTTGGAGACGGTGCTGGGATTAGCGGAAGGGCAGCCGCGTAAGGTGGCGGCGATTTTGCAGGACGCGGTCGTGCGGCTACAGGATGCCGGTGAACGCGTGCAGCATCAGTTGGAAGTACTGTTTTCTGAAGTGGACACGTTCCTCAACGAGCACGTGGACCAGAACGACAGCTATTCTGTGCGCTTGCGGATGACGCCCAAAATGCGCGCCGAATCCAGTTGGGGGGACGTGATGCAGGCATGGGCGCAGGTCGCGCCGCATTTTGCGACGGTCGTTGATGCGCTTAATCAGCTTGCCAGCGGCCTCGACGAGCTGACCTCCGCCGAAATCCTCGGTTTCGAGACAGTCCACGCGCGGCTATTGGGCATCACGCGCCAATTGGCTGAGGCGCGTTTCCAGCTTGGGCAGTTTATCACCACCCCGCAAGAGAATGTCATCTATTGGCTAGAATCGCAAAACAACTACCCCTTCACCTTTAACGCGGTCCCTTTGCACGTGGGCGCGCTGATCCGCGAGTATCTGTTCGACAAAAAACGTTCGGTCATCCTCACCTCGGCGACGATGCGCGTAGAGAACAGTTTCGATTACATGCGCGAGCGTTTGAGCGCGCACACGGCGGCAGAATTGGCCGTTGGTTCGCCCTTCGACTATCAATCCGCCGCGTTGCTCTACGTTGTCACCGACGTGCCCGAACCGCGCAACCACGGCTACCAACAGATCGTGGATCAGACGTTGATTGACTTGTTCCGCGCGACGCAGGGGCGGGCGTTAGCCTTGTTCACGTCATACATACAATTGAAGGCCACCGCGCAGGCCATCACCGGCAAGCTGGCGCAGGAGGGCATCACCGTCTACGCGCAAGGCAGCGGCAGCTCGCGCGCGCAACTGCTCGATAACTTCCGGCGCGGCGAGAAGGCGGTGCTGCTCGGCACGCGCTCGTTCTGGGAAGGTGTGGATGTGCCCGGCGAGGCGCTCTCGTGCCTGGTGATCGTCAAGCTGCCGTTCGACGTGCCCAACGACCCGATCGTCGCCGCGCGCTCTGAGGGCTACGAAGATCCGTTCAACGAATACATGGTCCCGGAGGCTATTCTGCGCTTCACGCAGGGCTTTGGGCGGCTGATTCGCACCGCGACGGATCAGGGCATCGTGGTGTTGATGGATCAACGGGTGCTGACCAAATCCTATGGACGCCGCTTCCTGGACTCACTGCCCGACCCGCTCATCCGCCAGGGGACGCGCGCCCAACTTCCTGACATCGCCGAGCGTTGGCTCTCCGGCAAACCGTTGCCCGTAGACGCCGCAACCGGCGCCGATTTTGACGACGGCTGGGCCGTCCCTCCACCCGAAGAGCCGCCCTGGTTCTGGGGCGCCTGAGGATTTTAGATTTTTTTTGATTTTGGATTTTCGATTGATGTGCTCATTCGCTGATTCTTGATTCGTTGGTTCATGATTCTTGATTCATTGGAGGTCTTATGCGTATCGTCGTTGATGCTTTTGGTTCAGACGCTTGCCCCGGACCGGATGTGGAAGGGGCGGTGATGGCTGCGCGGGAGTGGGCGCGCGAAGGTTCGCCGGACGAAATCATCCTGGTGGGGCCAGAGGAGCGCACGCGCGCGGAACTGGCGAAGCACGACACCCAGGGATTGAACATCCGCATCGTCCACGCGCCCGACGTGCTGACGATGTCCGATCATTCCGAAGTGGTGCGCGACAAGGAGAACTCGTCCATCCGCGTGGGGATGCGTATGGTGAAGAGCGGCGAGGCCGACGCTTTCGTCTCTGCCGGGAACACCATTGCGTGCCTCTCTGCTGCAATTTTCGACCTGCGCCGTATTCCCGGTATTCGCCGCCCGGCGCTGGCGACGGTCTACCCCGTGACGCTGCAACCGGCGGTTTTCCTCGATATGGGCGCGACCGCCGATCCCAAGCCCGAATATCTCCTGCAATTCGCGCAGATGGGCATCATCTACGCCGAAAAAATCCTCAAGATCGCCAATCCACGGGTGGGCCTGCTGGCTAACGGCGAAGAGGAAGAGAAGGGGACGATGGTGCTGCGGGACACGTTCACGCTTTTCTCCCAAAGCGGCTTCAACTTCGTCGGCAACGTTGAGCCGAAGGAGGTGGTCAAGGGCCACGCCGATGTCATCGTTACCGATGGCTTCACGGGCAACATCCACATCAAAACGGCGGAAGCGGTCGCTTCATTCATCAAATTGATTGTCAAGCATGACGTGTTGGGCAGTCCACTGTCGAAAGTGGGACTGGTGTTGTTGATTCCGGCTTTGATCGTGGCATTGCCTGGGCTGCTCTGTCTTTTCCCGGCGCTGAAGAAGGCGAGTAAGCGACTCGACTATGCCGAAGTTGGCGGCGGGCTGCTGTTGGGCGTGGATGGCGTGGTGATCGTAGGTCACGGGCGTTCCAACGCCAAAGCGATCAAGAGCGCCATTCGCCGGGGCCGTGAAGCGGTGGCCGCGCAAATCATCCCCACGATCAAGGCCGGTTTGGAAGCCCGCCGTCAGGAGACCCATGTCTGAACAAATTCGGGTCGTCGTCACCGGCATGGGCGCGATCACGCCGGTTGGGTTGTCTGTGCGCGAGACCTGGGAAGCCGCGCTGGCCGGGAAATCCGGCATTTCGCCGATTGAGCGTTTCGACACGGCTGGCTGGCCGGTGCGGATCGCCGGCGAAATCAAGAATTTTGACCCGGAGCGTTACATGCCGCGCAAAGAGGCGCGGCGGATGGCGCGCTGTTCGCTGTTTGCGTTCGCCGCAGCGCAAGAGGCGCTGGCGGACGCACACCTCTCCACCCCCTTGCCGGATCCAGAGCGCGTGGGTACTGTCATCGGTGTGGGGATGGGCGGGCTGGATGTGGCGCTGGAGCACACGGCCAAGCTGTGGCGTCAGGGGTTGGTCGGCGTCAATCCCTTTGCGCTGGCGGCCTCGCTGCCGAACATGCCTTCGTATCACGTCAGCCTGCTGGCGGGGGCGCAAGGGCCGATCACCACGCCTGTCGCCGCGTGCGCCACCGGCTCACAGGCGATTGGCGAGGCTACCAATCTCATCCGCCACGGTTGGGCCGATATGGTCATCGCGGGCGGTACTGAGGGTTTGATTATTGATGTCTCGGTCATCGGTTTTGCGGTGATGGGGGCGCTCTCCAAGCGTAACGACGAGCCAGAGCGCGCCAGCCGCCCCTTCGACAAAGACCGCGACGGTTTTGTGTTATCGGAGGGCGCCGGCGTGCTGGTTTTGGAGCGGTTGGAACACGCGCTGGAACGCGGCGCGCACATCTACGGTGAAGTGCTTGGCTATGCGACCTCGTCGGATGCGTACCACATCGCGCAGCCCGACCCAGAAGCGCGCGGGGTACGCCGGGCGATCACGTGGGCGTTGAAAGATGCTGGCGTCGCGCCGGAAGCGGTGGATTACGTCAACGCGCACGGCACCTCCACACCCTTGAACGATGTCGTTGAGACCTTCGCGCTGAAAAAAGTTTTCGGCGACCATGCCTACAAACTGGCGATCAGCTCGAACAAATCTGTCTTCGGGCACACCATGGGCGCGGCAGGCGCCATCGAGACCATTTTGACGTTCAAAATGTTCGAGGAAGGGCTGATCCTGCCCACCCTGAATCTTGATGAACCGGACCCGGACTGTGACCTTGATTACGTGCCCTGGAAACCGCGTCCAATGAACGCACGCATTGCGCTCAAAAACGCCTTCGGCTTCGGTGGTCAAAACGCCTGTCTGGTGTTGTCCCGCTGGAACGGCATTCAACGACTACCCGACTAGCGACTATCTGACTAACCTGGAGAAACTATGCGTCTAATTGCTAACGAACAACAAATCAAAATTCGTACACGGATGGGTGAGATCGCGCCGCTGCTAGGCTTGGGACTTTTAGCTCTGGGAACCGTGTTTGCCTTTATGAAACCAGAGTGGAGCTGGATAACATTGCTTGCGGTGTGGATAGGATTTGTGGCCTCTCTTATTGGCGGCTATTTGGGTGGACGTTATCTGGGACCGTTGGCCCATCATAAAAAAGTACCAGAAGCCCTGAAGGGGCTGGAAAATAGCTTCGTATTGCTGGTGTACAAAACGCCCGCGCCCTTTGTGGTGGTGGATGGCGGCGGCCTGACGACGATTATGGTCAGAGGCCAGACCGGACAGATTGCTTTCCAGGATGGCAAATGGCATCACAAGGAAAAGATGGGCTGGCTGAAACGCTTTGCCGGCCAGGAAAGCCTGGGACGTCCGGATCAGTTGGCGTCATTGGAAGTCGAAGATCTGCGCCGTTTCCTGCGCAAGCGGTTGCCAGAGGGAGTAGAGATTCCCGTGCGTCCGGTGATTTTGTTCATCCATCCCGATGCCGTGGTAGAGGCTGAAGGTTCGCCCGTGCCGGTGTTCCGCACCGCCGAACTGAAGCGCTGGCTGCGCAAGGAAGGCCGCCGCCCCAATCTGCCCAAAGAAACCCTGGAGTTGCTCTACACGGCGCTGGGAATTGGTGCGGAAGATTAACGTTTCATCCGCAAAAAGCGGATTCCCCTGCGACAAAAGCGGCCCTACACTTCGTAGGGCCGCTTTGTTGAGATGTCTTTTTGCGACTACGGCAACGGGGGCGGAACTGCGGCGAAGAGACTGGCCAGGTCGGCTACATCGCCGGCTTTGGCCCAGTTCGCCATACCGGCTTTCCAGACCAGCGTATCGCGGGTGAGTTGCCCGGCGCGGATTTGCTGTTGCAGCGTCCCCATGTCAAATGGCCCTTGCTGCTGCCCACCCACGGCCACATAGAACGATACCGCCTGCGGGATCGGCGGCGGCGCGGCAGCGGGAGCGGCCTGCGCGTGCGGCGCAGCGGCCTGTCCGAGCATCTGGCCCATCGCTGCGCCTAGCCCAACGCCAGCGCCCAGCCCAACGCCCGATCCGGCAGCGCCCTGATTCTGCGCGGCCTCGCGCATCGCCTGCGCGCCCTGGTACTGCATGTAGGCGCTCATGTCGCCGATGGCGCCCATCGCGGCGCGGGCGTCAATGGCCTTCGCCGTCTCTTCGGTGGGTGAGATTGACTCGACGTAGAATGAATTGAGCGTAACGCCGCGTGACGCGAACTCCTCCTGCGCCTTGGCGCGGATACCGGCGCTCAATTCCTCGACGAAGGCCGCCATCTGGATGACGGACTTCCCCATTTCGCCGATGAGATCCATCATCTTGGTGAGGAGGATGCTGCGGAAGAAGTTCTGGATGTCGCGGGTGCTGTAGAGATTCTGCGTGCCCACGATCTTGGCGACAAAGAGCTGCGGATCGGTGACCTGGATGGCATATGTGCCATGCCCGGTCACGCGCGCCATGCCCAGGATCGGGTCGGGGATGGTGATGGGCTGCGGAGTACCCCATTTCATATCCAGCAATTCTATCGTCGTAACGAAATATACCTCCGCTTTGAAGGGCGTCTGTCCTGAGAACGCCTTGCCGATCAGACCGACGAGGCCGGGGATATTGGCGGTGGTAATTGTGTGACGTCCCGGCCCAAAGGTGTCCAGCGCCTTACCGTCGCGGAAGAAGACGGCGGCCTGGGATTGGCGCACAATCAACTGGCTGCCGATGCGGAAATCGCCGGAGCCGCGCTCGGGGAAGCGATGGACGATTTCCCCACGCCCCTCATCCATATATTCAATGATGTCTAAAACGCGAGCCATAGTTCTTAACCTCCGATTCTTTTATCCGTTAAACACCGGTGCTGGCGGTGTTGCGCAGCACGTCCTGGCGCCCGTCGAACGTCGTATTGGCCTCGCGGGCCAAATCGCGCACCATCAGGATGAGCGAGCGCGCCTCTTCGCCCTCGACGCCTGCGCGCGCGTTGCCGATGGCATTCTCGATGCGGTCAGCATAGCCGAGCAGCGCACTGTCGAACTCGTAAACGCGGTCGAGGTCATCTTCTTTGACCTTCACGGCATCAAATAGTCCCCCATACCCATAAGCCGCAGTGCGAACGCGGTCAATGAACGTCTGGATCTGGGTGGCGGCGCTGCCGGTTTCGTCAAGTAGGTCGAACTTGCCTGCCCCGATAAGGTCTTGTTGCAGCCCATCAAGTTGGGTTTTAACGGTGCGCATCCGACCGACGATATGATCACGGAGCAACTTGTCCGCCTCGCGGCGCAACTCCTTTTCTTTATACCCTTTATACCCGGGTATCTTGGCGATTAACTGCTCCAAGCCAGACATTTCGTCTTTGATATTATCAAGCAAACTCATTGTTACCTCCTCATGCGATCAGGTGATTGTGTTCTGAAATGGCCTCTGCCAGGAATTTACGCTCTGTCTACGTGTTCATTGTAGCACAGAAATGTTTTGAGGGAAAGTGAAACTGGATTATCTATCACCTCTATGGTTACGTTAATCTGTAGAAAAAGTTGCGCGGGGAGGCGTAGTGACGACTTCAGCCGTTTGTTGAGCGATAGAAGTCACCGCTACATTCCCTGCTTGACAGGCCATGTCGCCGTAGTATGATTTTGTCGTTGTGACGTGGGGGCCATGGTAAGGGGGGAAAGGTGACAGACGTTTATCGCATTGAGGTTTTTCTGCGTGATCCGGCGGATGGGCGCGCTGTGGATATCCAAAGCCAAATTGTTCATCTCGGCATCAATTGTGTGACCCGTGTTCATATCCGCACCCTTTATTTTCTCCGCGGTGCGCTCACGACCGCCGAGGTGGAGCGCATAACGGGCGAGTTCCTGGTTGATCCCATTGTGGAGGATTACCGCTTATTCCCTCTTTCAGTGCCTCCTGCCGGAGAGGAAGCCAGGGGGCATTGCATTGAAGTCGCCTTTCACCCCGGCGTCACCGATCCCGTCGCCAAGCACCTGCTGCACCGCGCGCGGCAGTTGGGCGTCAGCGCGCTCGAAGCCGTCGTCACCGGCACGCAGTATACGTTCGAAGGTCCTGTTGCGCCTGCCGAGTTGCGTCGTATCGCGGAGGAACTGCTATGCAACCCCGTGATCCAGTCGTACACACTGGGTCCCATGCAGCCGGAATTCGTCCCCGACGCGGCGCCGAGTGACGCCGTGGATGTCATCCCCATCCGCAACCTGGACGCAGATGCCTTGCAACGCTTGAGCACTGAGCGCGTGCTGTTTCTCTCCCTCGCGGAGATGCAGGCGATCCAGGCGGAATTTCGCGCGTTGGGCCGTGATCCCACCGACGTCGAACTGGAAATCCTGGCGCAGACCTGGTCCGAACACTGCCAACACAAGACCTTCAAGGCCGAAATTGACTACACCTGCCACGGCGGCATGCCTCGTGTGAGCGCGGATTCTTGCTGTGGCCGGTCTCCAGACCGAGCCACGGCGGGCGCGGTCGGAGACCGGCCCGAGCACGCGCGTATTCCGAGCCTTATCAAGACGTACCTGCGTGCGGCGACGGAGCGGCTGAATAAGCCCTGGGTGCTTTCGGCGTTCGTGGACAACGCCGGCATTGTGGCGTTCGACGATGAATACGAGGTCTCCTTCAAGGTGGAGACGCACAACCACCCCTCGGCGCTGGAGCCGTTCGGCGGGGCGAACACGGGCGTCGGCGGCGTGATCCGCGACGTGATGGGCGTCTCCGCGCAGCCCATCGCCAACACGGATGTGCTGTGCTTCGGCCCGCTGGATATGCCCGACGCGGACGTCCCCGGCGGTACGCTGCACCCGCGCCGTATCGCGCGCGGCGTCGTGGCCGGCATCGAGGATTACGGCAACAAGATGGGCATCCCCACCGTCAGCGGGGCGATTTTGTATCACGAGGATTACGTTGCCAACCCGTTGGTCTACTGCGGCTGTGTGGGAATCGCGCCACGGGGCATCCACCGCACGGCGGCGCAACCCGGCGACCTCTGCATCGCGCTTGGTGGGCGCACGGGCCGCGACGGCCTCCACGGCGCGACGTTCTCCTCCGCTGAACTGACGCACGACACCGGCCAAACCGTCGGCAGCGTCGTGCAGATCGGCGATCCCATCACCGAGAAGGCCGTGCTCGACGCGCTCATTGTGGCGCGCGATGAGGGCCTCTATACCGCGATCACCGATTGCGGCGCGGGTGGATTTTCGTCCGCCGTCGGCGAGATGGGCAAGGACGTGGGTGTGGAGGTGGATTTGCGCGACGTCCCGCTCAAGTACCCCGGCCTGCGCCCCTGGGAGATCTGGCTCAGCGAGGCGCAGGAGCGCATGGTCATCGCCGCGCCGGAGGCCAACCTGCCCCGCCTGCGCGACATCTGCGCGATCTACAACGTCGAAATGACCGTCATCGGTCGCTTCACCGGCGACCACCGCCTGCGCGTCCGCTACGGCGACAAGCTCGCCGCAGACCTGCCGATGGATTTCGTCCACGAAGGCTGGCCGCGCCTGACGCTTAAAGCTGAATGGGGCAAGAGGCAAGAAGCAAGAATCGGCGAATCACGAATCATGAATCATGAATCACGAATCACGAATCACCTGACGACGCGACTATCTGACGACCTGACTACTCTGCTTTTGCGAATGCTCGCGCATCCCGACGTGGCCTCTAAAGAAGCGGTGATCCGACGCTATGACCACGAGGTGCAGGGGGCGACGGTGGGGAAGCCGTTGGTCGGCGTGATGAATGACGGCCCGGCAGACGCGGCAGTGCTCAAACCATTGATGACGCAGGGGCAGCGCGGGATCGCGTTGGGCGCGGGGATCAATCCGTACTATGGCCTGCGCGATCCCTACGCGATGGCCTGGGCGGTGATCGACGAAGCCGTGCGCAACGTCGTCGCCGTGGGCGCGAACCCCAACCGGATTGCGATCCTCGACAACTTCTGCTGGGGCAGTCCACGAGTGCCGGAGCGATTGGGCGAGTTGGTGCGTGCGGCGCAGGGCTGCCACGATGCGGCGCTGGCCTACGGGACGCCGTTCATCTCCGGCAAGGATAGCCTCAACAACGAGTTCGTGGACGCGCACGGGGTCAAACGCGCGATTCCACCGACGCTGCTGATTTCGGCGTTGGGCCTTGTGCCGGACGTGCGCCGCACCGTGACGAGCGATCTCAAGCGGCCCGGCGACCGGCTCTACCTCGTCGGCGCGACGCGGGACGAGCTGGGCGGCTCGCTCTACGAGCGGCTGACCGGCGAAACGGGCGGCGCTCTTCCTGCACCCGTGCCGGATGCCGTGGAGACGTTTCGCGCATTGCACCAGGCGATGCAGGCGGGGTGGGTTGCCGCCGCGCACGACTGTTCCGAGGGCGGCGTCGCCGTCGCGGCTGCCGAGATGTGCATCGGCGGGCGGCTGGGGCTGGATTTGACGCTGCCGGGCGACGCTGTGACTGCCTTGTTCGCCGAAAGCAACGCGCGTTTCCTCGTCGAGATCGCGCCGGAACATACAATGGACTTCGAGTGGATGCTTGCCGGGCGTCCGTATGTGCAGATCGGTGCGGTGGCAGCCTCGGCAACGTTGCGCATCGCAGGTGGGCAAGGTAACGTGTGGATCGAGAGCGAAGTCATGGCGTTAGTGCAAGCGTGGCAGGGAACTGAGGTTGTGTGATGTGTTTTGTAACTATTCAGCCTGTCTACACAGCGACCGTCACCCTGAGCGGAGTGAAACGGAGTCGAAGGGTCTTGGCGCTGCAAAAGCAGAGATTCCTCACTTCGCTCCACTCGTTGCACTCGTTCCGCTTCGTTCGGAGACCTGTCCTGAGCTTGCCGAAGGATGACGGCTGAATAGTTACTGTGTTTTAATGATTCTCCCGATGCCGCACCACTAGCACCGGACGGTGTGCTTCTTCGACGACCAGCTCGGTGATGCTCGGCACGTAAAAGCGCCGCATACTCTGGGCGGCGTAAGTGGAGCCGAGCGCGACCAGGTCGTACTCCCCCTCGCGGATCTCCGTCATGATTTGTTCCCCAACGACGCCGTGCCGCAGGCTGATCCCTGTTTCGATGCCGAGCGCGCGCAGCGCATCGCGGCCGGCCTTCAAGTTGCGTCCTTGCGGCGTGTCGGTTTGCAGCAGCGCGCCCCACGCATCTTCGATTTCGCGCAAGACGGGGTAGTGGAGCGTCGGCTGCGGGATGACGTAGAGTATGGTGACTTCGGCGCTGGTCGCCTGGGCGATTTGCCCCACCAGTTGGATCATTTCCGCCGGATACCACAAATCGCTGCTGCACAACAGGATACGCTTCAGGGTGGGACGGTCGGAGGGTGCGATGAGCACCGGCGCGCTCACGCTTTGTAGCACGCGCCGGATCGAGGAGCCGCGCAGCCAGCGGCGCACGCGCCCACGTTCCAACAAGCCCACAATCGCCAGGTCATACGGGGAGGTTTCGGCTAGATCAATGATGGCGCGGCGCGGAATTTCCCGGCGGGTGAGGATGGTACAGGGCAGTTTGGACGCGCCCAATCGCGCGCACACGTCCGTTGCCGTGGCGACCAACGCCGGCGATGGGCTAAACTGTGGCGTCACCACGAGCAGCGTCACCGCCGCGCGCAAAGACTGCGCCAGCCGTTCCCCCAACGCCAATGCCGGTTGGCTGAGCGGTGTATCATCCATACAGAGCAATATATGCATAGCTTACCCCCAACAAATAGCAAATGCCGAATACCGAATTACGCCTCCCTCACTCCCTACCCCTACTCCCAACTCCCAACTCCCCCACTTCACTCACCGGAACCACACGATGCCCACAACCCCCGCCGCCAGCAGGACGATGGTAGGTGGGACTTTGAAGAGCGTCAATGCCAGCAAGCTGATGACGCCCAACGCCACGGGCGGCCAGAATTGGCCGTGGCTTTCGCTGATGAGTTGATAAACGGTGATGAGCAGCAGCGCCGCCAGCGCCGGCGCCAATCCCTTGACGAAGCTGCTGATCCACGCCTCGCCGCGCAGCCGGGTGAGGATGGCAGCCACGACCAGCATAATGACCGTCGGCGGCAGCACCGCGCCCAGGCAAGCGATCAACGCGCCCGCCACGCCGCCCACCCGGTAGCCGACGAACATCGCCAGTTGCAGGGCGTCTGATCCCGGCAATACGCTGGAATAGCCCACGGCTTCGATGAATTCCTCGCGCGTGAGTAGCTTGCCCACCACTTCGGTATAGAGCAGTCCCGCCGAGGCCGGCCCGGACGAGGTCAGCAAATTCACCTTCAAAAATGTCAAAAATAAGGCCCATAATTGATTGCGCATTGTACCTCCTTCGAAAATAGCCACCGAGAACACAGAGTTCACAGAGATGAGAACAAATAACTCTGTGTGCTCTGTGCCCTCTGTGACAGAAATTTTCGTGCTGCATGGTGTGCGCAGCACCGTCGTCTGCTCAATAGAACTCTCCAGCCAGATATGCCTTTGTCTTCGCTTCCTGCGGATTGTGTAGCACTTGTTCTGCCGGGCCGTGTTCGATCAATTCGCCCATATACATAAAAATCACATAATCGGCCAGACGGCGCGCCTGGCGCAGCACATGCGTCACCATCACGATGCTATAGTCCGCCTTCAGCTCCAACAGCCGACCTTCGATGCGCTGCGACGAGAGCGGGTCCAACGCGGACGTGATTTCGTCGCACAGCAGCACCTCCGGTTCGACAGCCAATCCGCGCGCCAGACAGAGCCGCTGCTGCTGGCCGATGGAGAGCGCAGAGGCCGGGGCGCTCAGGCGATCCCTGACTTCGTCCCAGAGACCGGCGGCATGGAGCTGCCTCTGCACGATGGCGTCCAGCGTTTCGCGCTTGCGCATCCCGTACAGCCGGGGGCCGTAGGCCACGTTGTCGTAGATGGACATCGGCAACGGGAAGGGGCGCTGCGCCAGCAGGCCGATCCGCTTGCGCACGTCGGTCACGTCCACCTCCGGCGCGTAGATGTCCTGCCCGTCGAAGAAAATCTGCCCCCACACCCGCACGCCGACGGTCAACTCGACCAGGCGGCACAGCGAGCGCAGCAGCGTCGTCTTGCCGCAGCCTGACGGCCCGATGATGGCCGTGATCTGCCGCGCCGGAATCGCCACGCTGACATCGCGGATGACCCGATGGTCGCTATACGCGACGTTCAGCCCCTGCACCTGAATAATAGCATCGTCCATAACTCTTCACTCTTTACGTCTTACGTTTTACGCTTTACGTTTTACGCTTTACGTTACCGCACGACATGGCGGGTGAACCGCCGGGTGAGCAGCCGCGAGCCGATGCTGATGAGCAAGATGATGACGGTCAACACGAGCGCGGCAGCGTAGGCGCGTTGGCGCACTTCGGGAACGGGCGTGCCGAGTTGGAAGAAGACGGCCAACGGCAGCGACGCCGCCGGCCGCAACAGCGACGTGGGCAAGCGGTCGGTGTACCCGGCGGTGAACAGCACCGAGGCCGCGTCGCCGATGCCGCGTCCGAAGGCGAGCAGTACCGCCGTCAACAATCCCGGCAGGGCCTGGCGGAGCAGCACGCGCAGCGCCGTCTCCATGCGCGTCGAACCCAGGGCATAGGCGGCTTCTTTCAATTCAAAGGGTACCATCTGCATCACCTCGTCCATCGTTCGCACCATCACCGGCAGCTCCAACAGCGCCAGCGTGATGATCCCGCCGAGCAGCGAAGCGCGCATCCCCATCCACAACATCAATGTGAAGCCGAACGCCCCGAAGACGATGGACGGCACGCCCCACAGCACATCCAGCGCGAGACGCACCCCTTCGACGATGCGCGCATTTTTGGCGAACAGGTGCAGGTAGAACACCACTCCCAGGCTGACGACGAAGCTCAGCGCCGTAGCGCCGCCCGTCAGCGCCAGCGATCCGGTGATTGCGTTGAGGATGCCGCCCTCCTTGCCCAGGTAATAGCCGCCCTTGGGGACTTGCGTCACCATCGCCCAATTGAGCGCGGGTAACCCTTTCACCAGGACGGCCCCCAGGATGAGCGCCAGACTGCCGAGGACGATGACCATCGAAGCGATCATCAGCCCGATGAAAATGCGTTCCTCAACGTGTTTGCGTTTAAGTCGTTTCATTTTTTACCGTCCCAGGCCTGTTATTCCTGCATCCTGCCTCTTGCTTCTTTATGTCGCCCGTTTGATGGCGCGCAGCAGAAACAGGCGCGCGATGATGGTGAAAATCAACACAATCAACAGCAAAATAAACGCTGCCGCCAGCAGCGCCGCATCGTACAACGGGATAGACATCATCTCGCCGTAATTGTTGGCGATGAGCGCCGAGAGCGGATACCCGGCGTCGAAGATGGAGCGGGGGAGTTGCGGTACATTGCCCACCACCATCATCACTGCCATCGTCTCGCCGAAGGCGCGCGAGAAGCCGAGGATGACGGACGCGAGGATGCCCGGCAGCGCGCGGCGCAGCACGACGCCCTTGATGGTCTGCCAGCGGGTGGCGCCCAAGGCGAGCGCCGCTTCGCGCAGGCCGCCCGGCACGGCGAAGATGACCTCTTCCGCCGTCGAGATGATGACCGGGAACACCATCGCCGCCAGTACGATCCCGCCGGCCAGAATGCTGTAGCCGGTGGGATTTTGCGATTGCAGCAACGGCGCGTTGGGGAGGTGCGTTTGGCTCCACGGGATGAGCGTGTCGCGGATCAAGGGGACGATCATCAGCACGCCCCACAGCCCGTAGACCACCGAGGGGATGCCGGCCAGCAAGTCAATCAGCGGTTTGACGATGTCGCGCAGGCGGCGCGGCGCGTACTCGGCGAGGTAGATGGCGCACAGCAGGCACGGCGGCACCGCTAGCGCCATCGCCAGCACCGTGACCGACACCGAGCCGACGATAAACGGCAGAAACCCGAATTCCTTTTGCAGCGGTCGCCACGCCGACGCCGTCAAGAGTTGACCGAGTGGTGCCATATCCAGCAGGGGACGGGCGCGCAGCAACAGCGCCGCCGCAATGACCGGGACCAGCACAGCAGCGAACGCCGTGAGCGCCCCCATCCCCCATCCGGCGAATCGCTCTTTCCGTTGACGCCCTGACAAGCTCTTCACTTTTTACTCTTCACTCTTTACTCTTCACTCTAACTTCCCCAACTCCGCCTTTACCTGCGCCTCAGTGAGTGGAATGTAGCCGGTGGGTTCGGCGAAAGGCTGTCCATCAGTCAGCGTCCAGCGGATAAAAGCCAGCGCCAGGCCGGTCGGTTTGCCCTTGGTGACGAGATTGAGTCCCCGCGCGGGCGGTGAAGGATAGCGACCTTCGGCGATGGCGAGCATCACGCCTTGCTTGTCGGCGTAATAGTTTTCGGCGTCGTCAATTTTGCCGTTGTCGTTCACATCAATGGGCGCAATGTGCAGGTTGGCAATCGGCTTGCCGGTGTTCATATCGTAAGCAAAGTTGAGGTTGTTGAAGCCGATTCCTAACGGGTCCTTGGCCACAGCTTCCGCCAGACCCGGATCGCCGTAGACGGCCACACCCTGCAAATCCTCCTGCTTGTACTTGCCGAGGTACACCGCCCAGGTTTCGGCGGCGCCGCAGGCGTCGGAGCGCGTGTAGACGTGGATTTCGTCGGTGATGCTGGCGTCGTCGAGCACATCGCCCCAGGTCTTGGCCTTGCCCATCCAGATGGCCTCGAAGTCAGCGCGGCTGAGACCCTGCGTCTGAAGCCGGGCAAGCTGCGGGTTGCTGGCGTTGATCGTCGGCAGCACCGCATCGGCGACCACCGTGACCCAGAACGCGCCCTGGTCAATCTCCTCCTGCTTCACCTCGCGGGAGACCATCCCGATGTCGGCCGCCCCGGATAGCGCATCGGTCATACCCTTCCCGGCGCCGCCGGCCGAGATGTCAAATTGCACATCAGGATACACTTTCCGAAACTCTTCACCCCATTGTACAACCATCGGATACAAAGCCCAAGCGCCGGAAATGGTGAGCGTGCCACGCATCTTCTCGCCGTCGCCTGATGGCCCTGCTTTGCCGCACCCGCCTAAAATCAGGCTCAACAGAATCACCGCCGCGAATACCCTCAACCATGATTTGCGCCACATATTCACCTCCTTACTCTCTACTCCCTGCTCCTTACATCCTTACTGATTACCAAATCCGCCAACGTCGTCTTTTCCATCATCTCAGCAACGACATCGCGGACTTGCTTCATTACTCTGCGCAAGCCGCACGTCTCCATATCCGGGCAGCCGCATGGCTCGAAGGCGGTCATGCTCACACAGGGGAGGGGGGCCAGCGCGCCATCCAGCAGGCGGATAATTTCGGCCAATGTAATCTGTTCCGGCGGACGAGCCAGACAATAACCGCCTTGCGGGCCTTTTTGGCTGTTCACAATGCGCCCGTGTTTCAAGGCAAGCAGAATTTGTTCCAGGAATTTGGTGGGGATATTGTTCCGTTTTGCCAGTTCTTTGTTGGAGACCGGATCATCGTCGTAGTGCGCGGCCAAATCCTGTAAGGCGCGCAACCCGTATTCTCCGCGTTTTGACAGTTTCATTGTCGTTTGTGAGGTCAGTAAAGCATATAAATCATATAGGTTTACTAGACTTAGTGTATATGAGTTTATGGCCTTTGTCAATAGGCAAAACCTTGATTTTGGGCCGATCCAGCCGGAACAGTGGACATTTTCGCGGAATATAGTAAAAAGATTACTTGAAATGCCCTGCGATTTTTGGAGCGTGTCGAGTATGCGAATTATTGATTTACCCGCCGATGATGCTGATGCCATTCAACAAGCTGCGACATTGCTCGTCGAAGCCTTCAAAGTCCACGCGCCCAACGCCTGGCCGGATTTGGATGCCGCGCTGGAAGAAGTGCGCGAAGCGTTGGAACCTGAAAAGGTTTGCCGGGCGGCCCTCGATGTGCAGGGAGAAGTTCTGGGCTGGATCGGCGCCATCCCCCAATACGAGACCACCGCTTGGGAATTGCATCCTCTGGTGGTGCATCCGGCGCATCAGGGCCGGGGTATCGGGCGCGCGTTGGTGGCGGATCTGGAGGAACAGGTACGCGCGCGGGGCGGACTGACGATCTACCTGGGCACGGATGACGAAGACTTCAGAACTTCGCTGAGTCAGGTGGACTTGTATGAAAACACCTGGGAGCACATCGCCAACATTCGCAACCTGAACCGCCATCCCTACGAGTTCTACCAGAAGATGGGCTACACCATTGTCGGCATCCTCCCCGATGCGAACGGCTGGAACAAGCCCGATATTTGGATGGCGAAGCGGGTTGGGAAGAAGTAGGAGAGTGGCATGGAGCGGAATAAACTGTTTTTTACAATCAAACGCGCTGTTCAGCAAATTGATGCGCAGGCGCAGGTCTTTCTTTATGGCTCACGCGCTAGAGGCGATGCTACACCGGATTCGGATTGGGATTTGCTCATCCTATTATCCCCGCCGATCAATCGGACCAAGCGAACTCGTTTGCGGCATGCGCTTTATGATGTTGAACTAGAAGTTGGTGAAATCCTCAATGCGGTGGTTGAGGATGCTGACTATTGGGTAAGTGAGCGGAATCGTTATTCGCCATTTTACCAAAACGTGAAACGAGAGGGTATTGCATTATGAGTTTTCAACAAGATTATATTCAATATCGTTTGGAACGCGCTCATGAGGTGCTTGATATTGCTAAGTTAGCGGCTGATACCGGAGCGTTCAATAGTTGTGTCAATCGGTTGTATTATGCAATGTTTTACGCGGTCAATGCGCTTTTATTCAGACACGCCTATTCCTCTCCCAAACATACTGGCGTCAGAGCTTTGTTCAACCAACACTTTATCAAAACCGGTTTGATCCCCAAAGAATACGGACAACTCTATAATGATTTGTTTGAGTTACGTCAGGAAAGTGATTACAAGGATTTCTTCTATGCTGATCCTGATGAAGTTCTTCCTTTAATTCCACAAGTTCAGACCTTTATTGAATTGGTTAGCAAACAACTTCTTCCTGATCAGCGAGAGGAAGCCTCGTAATGGTTGCAGCAAAGGTGCTCATCCTTCAAGCTACTGGCACCAACCGTGACCCGGATGCGGCGGCGGCCATCGAGCTGGCAGGCGGCGCGCCGACGGTATTGCACATCAATGCGCTGCACGCCGATCCCGCGCGCCTGCACGACTACCAGATGCTCGTGTTGCCGGGCGGTTTCTCCTACGGCGATGCGCTCGGCGCGGGGCGGCTGCTGGCGGC
>DAOLUH010000078.1:0-21935 GCA_035420085.1 Anaerolineae bacterium | reverse complement strand
CTGTATTCACCAGCCCGAACCGGTGCTGGACTCGCCCTAATTGGCGAAGGTATTGCACTTAAGATGCGGTTTCAGAACGTTTTTTTAGAATGTGGCCGACCTCGGTATGCGAGATGTGGTCACAATACCCGAGTTCCACGCTTTTGTCCGCCAACATCCGCAGACTCCAGCGTTCATAGCCTTCCGGCGCATCGCTGCACGCCAACGCGGTCACTTTCGCCCTTTGGAGCCCATCAATCTCTACGGGTCTGCCGGAACGGGGTTTATCGTACAGCGCAGCTATGCCCTCCTCAGCATACTTGGCTGCCCATCCCGATACAGTCGGAAGGGTGGCGTTGATCGTTTCTGCCACGGCTGTATACGTTTTCCCGCGATCCAGTTCCAAGAGAGCGAGCGCCCGCCGATAGACTTTGACGCTCAATTCACCTGTGCTGGTTAAGGTTTCCAGATATTTTTGATCTTCTTCACTGAGTTGTACGTGTTGTTTGTTCATCCGGTCATTGTGACACATTTGACTGGTTTGTCAGAAAGTTCCGATTTCTTATTTTACGGAGTAGTTAGCCTTGCTTGCGGCGGCATGGTCGGAGACCGGCCACAGCGTTGGTGGTTTGCTCAGGCCAGTCTCTGACCGCGCCTGTGTCAACCTTGCGGTGGCACGGTCGGAGACCGGCCACAGCGTTGGGTCCGTCTACTGTCTACCGTCTACTCAGCTCCTCATACACTTCCTGGTAATACAACACACTCTCCACCGGCGTGTTGGCGGGGATGTGGTTGCCGACGGCCAGGAAGAAGCCAGGACACGATTTGCCAATCGCCATACAACGTTCCACTTCGGCGCGGATGGCGGCTTTGTCACCCTTCAGCAGGATGCGGGTGTCGGCGTTGCCGATGAACGCGTGCGTGTGCCCGTACTTCTCGGCGATGTACGCCATGTCGGTCCACGGTTCCAGCACGAAGCCGTGGATGCCGCAACCGGCGAGGTCGTCAATGAACTTCGTGTAATCGCCGTCGGACGTGTACATGATCTTCTTGCCGGAATCCAGCAGTGGCGCGAAGAGCTTCTTGTAGTTGGGGAAGATGTACTGGCGATACCAGCGCGGCGAAATGAACGGCCCGGCGCTCCACACGATGTCGTCGTGGATCATGACCACGGGCACGTCGGCGGCGCCAAGTGCGTCGAAATGCTGCTGTATCCAACTCGCGTAACGGTTGGCAACCTCGCCGAAGCCTTTGGGATCGACACCCGCCGCCAGCAACAGCATCTCCCAGCCAAAGATGTCGATCAGGCCGGAAACCAGCGTGACGTACACGCCCGTCATCGTCACTTGCTCCGGTGTCTCTTCCCGTTGATGACGGTAGTGTGCCTCGAAGCGCCGCGTCAGTTCAGCCTGGTCGCGTGGGCCGTAGACCGTCCACGGATCGAAGGCCAGCACTTCCTCCGGCGTCGAGAACGGGCACGTGATGGTGTCGCGGCGATCCACGCCGCCGGCGGCATACTCCGCGTGCCCCATATCGGTGTGACACGCGGCCAGCTCTTCCCCGCCAATGAGCGTTGACCAGCGGAAGTCGAAGTTCCAGGCTTCCATCAGCGCCAGGCTACCGCGCCAGCGCAACTCAGCGGGGCTGTACGGGTTCACGTCAAGACCCGTCACCGCCTTAATCACGTCCCAATGTTCCGTGACGGAATACTCCGTGTGCGGCACACGGGATGGCATTTCCAGGTTTATGGCAGACCAACCGTCAGCATAGGTCATTGTTTTACTCCCGGTAAAAGATTAAAGGATGCAAGATGCAGGATAGAATTATCCTTTCTTGCCTCTTGCCTCCTGCCTCTTTCAAAACTCCGCGATGGCATTCGGCAGCGGGCCTTCGGTGTCGCCCAGACCGGCGAATTCGTGATCGGCGGCATCCTCGCGGTAGTGCGTGCCACGCGATTGGCGGTTGTGCCACGCCGCGCGGGTGACGATCCATGCAGCTTGTGCCATATTCCGCAGGCCGATGAGGTTGTCGTTCAGGCGCGTGGAGCGGTAGAATTCGTCAATCATCCCCCACAAATGGTTGAGGTCTTGTAGTGCGCGCGCCAGCCGGTGGGTGTTGCGCGCCAATCCGACGTAGAGCCACATCACGTTTTGGATGGTGCGGGCGTCGCGGTAGACCAGCACCGGGTCGGCGGCATCGCCTGCGCTGACATCTTGCCAGGGCGGGATGGTGTCGGCGGGAACGTGGTACAGGTTGTTGCGGGTGCGGATGTCACGCCCGGCGCGGTCGCCCCACACCAGCCCCTCCAGCAGCGAGGTGCTCGCCAGGCGGTTCGCGCCGTGGACGCCGGTACAACTCACTTCGCCGATGGCGTACAGCTTCTCGATGGTTGAACGTCCCCATAAATCCACATGCACGCCGCCGCAGAAGTAGTGCGCCGCCGGGACAACGGGGATCGGCCCGGCGGTGATGTCCACCCCGGCTTGCAGGCACGTCGCGTAGATGCTGGGGAAGCGCTCGCGGATGTGCGTCGCGTTCATCACGCTTGCCAGATCGAGGAGAACGTGGTCGTAGCCGTGTTCCAACATCTCGTGATGGATGGCGCGGGCGACGATGTCACGCGGCGCCAGATCGCCCCACTTAGGCGCGTAGGTGTCCATGAAATGCCGCCCGTCTGGCGTGTAGAGCCGCGCCCCCTCGCCGCGCACGGCTTCCGAGATGAGAAAGTTGTCGGCGCCGGGCGCCGCCAGCGTGGTGGGGTGGAACTGGATGTACTCGGCGTTGATGACGCGCGCCCCTGCACGGTAGGCCATGGCCAGCCCGTCGCCGCGCGCGCCGGGCGGGTTGGTGGTGTGGCGGTAGATGCGCCCCACGCCGCCCGTGGCGAGGATTGTCACCGGCGCCAACACACGGCGAATGGCGTTCTCGGTGCGATCCAGCACGTAAGCGCCCTGGCACGTGATTGGTTCGTAGATGGCGAGCGGGTCGTGGCTGTGATGCGATGAGGTAATGAGGTCCACCGCCGTCATGCCGGTGAGCAGGGTCACGTTGGGCAATTCGCGCAGCCGGGCGAGCATCGCCTGTTCGATAGCGTGCCCAGTTGTATCGCCCACGTGGAGGATGCGCGACAGGGAATGTCCGCCCTCGCGGGTGCGGGAGATTTCACCGTGGATATCCCGGTCGAAAGGGACGCGGCACTCTTCGATGAGCACGCGCTCCACCAGAGCCGGTCCTTCTTCGGCCAACAGGCGCACGGCCGGCGGCCAACTCAGCCCGGCCCCTGCACGCAACACATCTTCCACCAGCAGGTCAGGCGAATCCCCCTCCCCGTCGGCCACGATGCCGCCCTGCGCGTAACGAGTGTTGGCCTCGTCCGGTTCGTGCGCGCGGGTGATGATGGTGATCTGGCGCTGGTGGTCTTGCGCCAATTGCAACGCCGCCGCCGCCCCGGCAATTCCGCAGCCGATGATGAGCACGTCAGTTTCGATGGGCACAGTTTTCTCCTTGGGGTAACTGCGATGTGCGATTTCTCAGTAGTTTTTATGCATAACCAAAATACGCTCGAATTTGGTGGTTTGGGTTCTTCGTCGCGCGCGCCGCTCGTCAGGGATGCGGTCATCATAGATCTCATCTACGACAAAGCGCCCTTGTGTTACATTGATGGCTAAGTCGGCCAATATTTCAGCAGTATGAAGGTTTTTGCCGTCTTTCTCAACGTCACCGAGAACCAAAACACAGTATTTCTCCGGTTTGAGCACACGATCCATTTCCAAAAGGCACTCTGTCATTTGAGGAATATAGACCTTAGCGTTAGCTGTCAAACTAGCATCTAGTTCCTTCCAATCCCGGTATCCTAAAAACCAGAGTCGTAGGCGATTATCACGGGCGTAGTCTAGCGCGCCAAAGTAAGGTGGACTTGAGATAATAACATCAACAGAATTATCTTCAATAGGCAGGTCTCTGGCATTTGTTTGAAACAGACGATAACGACGATCTTCCCAATTTACTGGTAGGGCTGCCCGATGATAAGCACGCCTGATTTTGGCGAGAAGTCTTGTGCGAAGATCTCGGTATGTATACATTTCGGGAAATTCTTCAGGCGGGTATTTCTTTTTTCGTAAATAGGGTACGAGATGGCTCGATGGGTAAGATAGAAAACCAGGCCGCACGTGATGCAAGATGCCTAACAAACAACCAAGTAAGAAGTAGTTTTCTGTTTCTTGCAGGATTCGGAAGGCTGTTAACACTTCACGCAATGTATCGGGATGGAAAAATTCTTGAACCCATTCGGGCACAGTGCTGATATCGACCGTTGGGGCTTCTTTCTCTATTTGTTTGATGATCCGATGGGCAGTGTCGATATCATAATGGAGATTACCAGACGCTTCCATTTTAGCGCGTGTGATTGCGTAGGCATAGGGGCTTAGATCGTTAGCCCAAGCCTCACGCTCTGCCAACAAGGCTTCCAAAGGCACTACACCTGATCCACAGAAAGGATCGAATACAATGTCACCTGGATCAGAATATAACTCAACAAGCACTTTAGCCATACCAGATTTCATTTTTCCTACATAAGGAGAAAGCTGTTGCAAGGTGCTTTCTCTGGCCAGGAAAGAGCCATGCCAAAATCTAGCATCAAGCTCTTTGAAAACTGTGCCTTTATCGAACAAGTATAGCTGACGTGCTTCTTTTATACTTTCCAATAGTATCACCTTCTTTGTCGCCAAGTTCGCGATATACTCTCATCGATGATTTTGCCTTTGTGGTATACCCTTACAACACGGCGTAGATGATCTGTTTGCAACTCTTCGAGTATCACTTGCACTTGCCAGATGTGGTTTTCGTAGTCGGCGGGAGACACGCCGAATATTTCAAGGATCATTTGCGGCAAGCGTAGCGTTTGTAAGGTGTGAACTGAGGGTTCAGGCTGTTCCAGCGTTGGTACGCTTTGGGGGAACAAGAATATGTCCGGTGCAGTTTTCAGCCCGACGCTGGAAGCACACTCAGCATATTTGGGGCAAGGGCGCGTGGGAGTTCCACAGAGTAGATCTTTGAAAAACAGAACATCAACAGCTTTACCCCGTCTTACCAATTCATTGGTCAAACGATGGATGATAGAATGGGCACCATGCGCTGGTTGATTGACAATCGCCCCGTCCAAATGCGACCAGACACCAAATTCCCTTGCCCAAAGGGGTCTTTCAGAGATGTTAATGCTGTTTCCTTCTCCACCTTTGACCTCCAATGCCATAAAATAGTCAGGGTTGCGTTGGACGCCAATAGTGAAATCATAGCGTGCTTGACCACTGCTTTGTTTGTACTCTTCTATCATCTGACGCTGATATAAGTTTTCCAGAACATCCGCAACTAACCCTTGCCTTCCGGTGACTGATGATGCGATGAATGAACCACGGATACTTTCTATTGCGGAACGGAAAACCAACCCCGATTTGTAATCTTCAGGTTGAATGGCGTGTTCAAGCAAAACGCTTGGATGCCACACATCCAGATTGTTCAGTAGATCAATAGTGGGCTGTACTTGTCGAGTTACACGCTCTTCATGTTTGCAGGGCAGTATCACTTTGGAACTCCTTTACATGATTCACAGGTTTGACTGTAACTCGCATCATAGAGCCAACATTCTCTCTACCGCTACTTTTGCCCATTCCCTAGTTTCCGGCTCGACGGTGACTTCGCTGAGCAGCTCGCCATGCAGCAGGGCGTCCAGCACTTCGGCGAGGTTGGCGAGGGTGATCTGGCTCATGTTGGCGCAGAAGGGTGGGATGTCCGACAGCGAGAGGATAAGCTGATCGGGATGTTCGGCTTGCAGGCGGTGGACGAGGCGGCTTTCCGTCCCAATGGCCCACTGCGTTCCGGCGGGCGCAGCTTCCACCTGCTTGAGGATGTAGGCCGTCGAGCCGGCGTCGTCGGCCAGGGCGACCAGTTCGGCCTTGCACTCCGGGTGGACGATGATGCGGATGCCTGGATAGCGCGCGCGCATCGCGTGGACGTGCTCCGGGCGGAAGCGTTGGTGGACATTGCACACGCCGGGCCACAGGATGACTTTCGCGGCGTGGATAGCCTCCGCGCTCGGCGGGCGACGGACGTTCCACAGCAGCATGGCGTCGTCGGTGATGCCCAGCCTGTGCGCTGTGTTGCGGCCCAGGTGTTGGTCGGGGAAGAAGAACACGCGTGGGCGCTGGCTTAATGCCCACTTGAGCACCCTGTCCGCGTTGCCGGAGGTGCAGACCGTCCCGTTGTGCTGTCCGCAGAAGGCTTTGAGTTCCGCATCGGAGTTCACGTAAGTAATGGGCGTGATTTCGGCGTCGGCGCTGCTGCCTGCAGCGGCGAGCGCGGCGTCGAGAATGCTCCACGCCTCTTCGACCAGGTGTTCGCTGGCGGTTTCGGCGAGGAAGCAGCCCGCCTCGATGTCGGGGATGAGCACGCGCTGGCCCGGTTTTGCCAGGATCGCGGCGACTTCGGCCATGAAGTGGACGCCGCAGAAGACGATATATTCGGCGTCGGTCCGCGCGGCGCGGCGGGCGAGTTCCAGCGAATCGCCCCGGTAGTCGGCGAAGGCGATCACGTCCTCGCGCTGGTAGTGGTGGCCGAGGATGACCAGCCGGCCTGCGGTGAACTCAGGCGAACCGTCGCCGAGCGCCGCTTTGGCCTCGCGGACGCGCGTCGCCGGGTCTGTTTTTGCGGCCTGGTCAACCGGCTGAATCTTCATGCTCAAATCAAGGGCCTTGACCGAGTGCGTGAGCGCGCCGGCGGAGATGAAATCCACGCCGGTCTCTGCGATGTCCTTCAGGCGCGCGCGGGTGACGTTGCCGGAGGCTTCCAGCGGTACCCGTCCGGCGGCGATGGCGACGGCTTCGCGCATCGTGTCGAGGTCCATGTTGTCCAGCAGGATGCGGTCGAGCGGCGGTTCGATGGCAAGCGCCTGGCGCAGTTCATCCAGGTCGCGGACTTCGACTTCGATCGGTAAATCGGGATGCTGCGCACGGGCGCGTTCCACGGCGAGCAGAAGGCCGCCCGCGCCGTCAACGTGGTTGTCCTTCACCATGAGCATATCGAAGAGCGACATGCGGTGATTCATCCCACCGCCCATGCGCACGGCGTACTTGTCGAGCATACGATAGCCGGGCAGCGTTTTGCGCGTGTCGAGAATCGTCGCGTTCGTCGTCGAGACAGCCGCGACGAAGCTGCGTGTGACCGTCGCAATCCCCGACATCCGTTGCAGGAAATTCAGCGCAATCCGTTCCGCCGCCAGCAGCGATGGCCCCGGCCCGACAACATCGGCGACGACTTCGCCGGGCACCACCTCCTGCCCGTCCGCAACGCGCGGGGTGAACACTATGGCGGGGTCCACGCGGCGGAAGACGGCCTCCACCACCGGCAACCCGGCGATCACGCCGCGCTCCTTCGCCGTGATCCGCCCGTGCAGCGGCACACGCGGGTCCAACGTTGATGTGCTCGTCGCATCCCCCGGCCCGATATCTTCGGCGACGGCCAGTTCGATTAGCGGTGCGGCAGCATCAAGCAGTGTTTGGAGTGTTTTATCATCCATAGTAGCTCCTTCAAAATGGTCAGCAGATTAAGCAGATTTAGCAGATTAAGAATTAAACAATCTGCTTAATCCGCTTAATCTGCTGACGAAGTATTAGAGTCTGGACCCTTGCTGTTTGCCGACGGCGATTTGCTTCCACGCGGCGACGACGGCGAGGGTGATGATGGCAGAGGCAGTAGCTTCCGGCAGCCCGTTGGCGACGACGAGCGGCAGCAGGGCGCTCCACGGCGCAGCACCGAGCAGCCCGATCATCCCTAGCACGAGCACAGTGTTGGTAAGACTTCCGGCGAGCCCGGCGGCGATCAAACCGGGCACGGGTTTGCGTTCCAGCGCGCGCCACACCAGCCACGCCACCGGTCCGATGAACAGGCGCGGCAGCACGGCAATCAGCGGGTTGGTGAACAGCACATCGGCGGGGCCGAGCGGCGCAATGGCGGCCTGCAGCATACTGAACGCCCCGAAGATCAGGCCAATGGCGATCCCCACGATCGGCCCTTCCAACACCGCGCCGATAATGACCGGGACGTGCATAATCGTCAGCGACGCACCCGCAAACCAGGGGATGAAGCCCCAATGTGTCCAGCCCAACAAGGCGGCAATCGCGCCCAAAACGCCAGTAATCGTGATTTTGCGAATGTTATCTTTTGACATGGGACACCTGCTTTCTTTTGAGTAACAGATAGTGACATTATAGCTGAACCTGAAGGATAATAAAGTCACTTGACAAAAATACTCAAAGTGAGTTATAATATGGATAGTCGAGAGGGTTACATCTGGGTAATCTGTTGAGAGTCATCTCACTCGGCAGGTAAGGTCGAAAGGGCTACATTTAGGTGGTCCGTTTGAGGTCAACTCGATTCGGCTTTGTTTCCGATTTTTGCCCCTTAACTAAGGGGCACTTTTTTTGTAGGGACTCGACCATGCATTTACTTTACCTCGATGATTCAGGTTCTGTACTTAACCGCGACGAACAATATTTCGTGCTAGGTGGTGTTTGTGTCCCCGAAACAAGCGTTCGTTGGCTTTCACATAAGCTTGACGAAATTGCCTGCGAAATTGATCCTCAGACCCCAACGCAAGTTGAATTCCATGCTGCAACAATTTACAGTGGACATGATGAGCCATGGAAACAATTGAAAAGACGTGAAGATCGCATCACAGTTATCAAACGTGTGCTTTTGACGCTTGACAAAGCTTTTTCGGACATTGTTGTCTTTGCTTGCGCTATCCACAAAGCATCTTATCCTAATCAAGACCCAGTTATGATGGCTTTTGAGGATCTCAGCAGCCGCTTCAACATTTATCTCCGCAATATCGCAACGGATAAAAAACAATATGGATTGATTGTCCTCGACAAAAGCTCCTATGAATTCAGTCTTCAGAGTTTAGCGCGCAGTTTCCGCGCCGAAGGCAATCGTTGGGGAGATTACCTGACTAGCATTTGTGAAGTCCCTCTTTTTGTTGATTCACGAGCCTCACGTATCACACAACTTGCCGATCACATTGCTTATGCTGTTTTTCGTCGCTATAATGCCAATGATCTGACTTATTTCAATTGCGTCGAGGGTCGCTTTTATCAGGATGGCGGCGTAATGCATGGCCTTGCTCATCGGCAGACGTATAACGACAGATGTACCTGTCCCGCCTGTTTAACACGACGCAATGCAAGATAATCTTCAAGCATTTCCCACTGGTTCTATTTATCCCCTGCAAACTTCCTTGATCGAATTCACCAACGTCACTTACGCTTACCCGCTTCCCAACGGCGGTCGTATCGCCGCGCTGCGGGATGTTTCGTTACGGATCGAAGCCGGGGAGTACGTCGCTATCGTCGGGGCAAACGGCTCCGGCAAATCCACGTTGGCGCGGCACCTCAACGCGCTGCTCGTGCCGGACAGCGGGCGTGTGACCGTCGCCGGGCTGGATACGCGCGATCAGGCGCAGCACGCGACGATTCACCGCACGGTGGGCATGGTCTTCCAGCGTCCGGAAGATCAAATCGTGGCCTCGCTGGTGGAAGAGGACGTGGCGTTTGGCGCGGAGAACATGGGGCTTCCGTCAGCAGAAATTCGCGCGCGCGTGGATGAGGCGCTGGCAACGGTGGGGATGGCGGACATGCGCCTGCGCCCGCCGCACCAACTCTCGGCGGGACAGCAGCAGCGCGTGGCGCTGGCCGGGGTGCTGGCGATGCGCCCGCGCTGCATTGTCTTCGACGAGGCTACGGCCATGCTCGATCCCGCCGGGCGGCGTGCGGTGCGCGAGATGATGGTCAACCTGCACCGCGCCGGGCTGACGATCATCGCCATTACACACTTTATGGAAGAAGTGTTGGACGCGCAGCGGGTGGTGGTGTTGGAGCGCGGGCGCGTGGCGCTGGACGGTTCGCCAGAGGCCGTGTTTGCCGATCCGGATACCTTGCGCACTTTGGGCCTGGACTTGCCCCCCGCGGCAAGCCTGGCCCGTACCCTGCGACAGCGTTTCCCGGTGCTTCCTACCGGGTTGTTGACCGTGCCCGCGCTTGTGGAAGCATTGGATGCCTTGCCGCATCACGCCGCCGACCTGCCGGTCACGCAGGTCGAACCGGTGCCGGTCGTCGGGACACCGTTGATCGAAGTGCGCGACCTGGGTCATACCTACATGCTCGGCACGCCGCTGGCGCAACGCTCGCTCGAAGGCGTCAGGCTTAGTATCGCCGAGGGCGCGGCGCACGGGTTGCTCGGCGCGACCGGCTCCGGCAAATCCACGTTGATGCAGCACCTCAACGGGCTGCTGCGCCCGCAGGAGGGGACGGTGCGCGTCGGCGAGTATGCGCTTCACGATCTGCAGACAGATGTGCGGGCGGTGCGCCGTATGGTGGGGTTGGTTTTCCAGTTGCCAGAAACGCAGATTTTCGAGCAGTATGTGGGCGACGAGATCGCCTATGGGCCGCGCTTGCAGGGCTTGCTTGGCGATTCGCTGCGGCAGCGCGTGCGCTGGGCGATGGAATTGGTGGGGATGGGCTTCAACGCCTTCAAGGATCGTTTCACGTTTGCGCTCAGCGGCGGCGAAAAGCGCAAAGTCGCGCTGGCCTCGATCCTCGCGCTGCGCCCCTCTGTGCTGCTGCTCGATGAACCGACCGCCGGCCTGGACCCGGCCTCGCACCGCGAATTGCTCGCGCATCTGTGCAAGCTGAAGGAGACCGGCATGACACTCGTGCTTTCGTCGCACCAGATGGAGGATGTGGCGGCGCTCACCGACCACGTGACGGTGCTGGACGGCGGACATTCGATCCTCAACGGGCGCGTAACGGAGGTTTTCGCGCAGGGCGAGCGACTGCGTGCGTTGGGATTGTCCACACCCGTCATCACCCAAGTGGTCGAAGGTTTGCGCGAGCGCGGCTGGGTGCTCCCGCCCGGCCTGGTCTCGTCTACCGCGCTCATCGAGGCATTGTCTCGAACTCTTTCGTCAACGGATTGAACAGATTTTCGCCATTTGCCATTCGCCATTCGCCATTCGCTGATTTGTCCATTCGCTGATTCTTATGCACGATTTCGAGTTCTTACGGTTTGTCAACATCGGCCAATATCTGCCCACCGGCTCGGTTATCCACCGGCTAGATGCGCGCGCGCGGTTGTTGGCCGGGTTTCTGCTGTTGGTGGCGATCACTGCTGCGCCGCACTGGACTGGCCTGGTGATTGCACTCGGCGTGCTGCTGGTTGGACTGGTTGTCGCGCGGATACCGGTAGGATACGCGCTGAAGGGGCTGCTCCCGCCGCTGCCTTTCATCGTGTTTCTCGCCGTGCTGCAAGTTCTCTTTGGACCGCGCAGCGCTGCTGTGACGCCATTGTGGGCATGGGGACCGGCCTCCATTTCCACCGTCAGCCTTTTGAACGGCGCGTTGCTTGTATTGCGCTTTGTGGCGTTGATCCTGGCGCTCAGTTGGCTCTCGTTTTGCATCTCCACCACGGAGATCGTGCGCGCGCTGGATGCCTTGCTCGCGCCGCTGACGAAAATCGGACTGCCGACGCACGCCTTCGTGTTGATGGTGCAGGTGACGCTGCGCTTTTTGCCGTTGCTGGCGTTGGAGGCGGAGCGGATCGCCAAATCGCAGGCATCGCGCGGCGCTGAGTGGGGGACGGGTCGGGGCGGCTTGCTGCGCCGGGCACGGCAGGCGCTGCCGTTGTTGGTGCCGTTGTTTCTCACCGGCTTGCAGCGGGCGGAGAACCTCGCGCTGGCGATGCAGGCGCGCGGCTACCAGGGCGGCAAGGGCCGCACGACGATGACGCCGCTGGAATTTCGTCTGGCGGACGCGGCGGCGTTAGCGTTGGCTGTGATGCTGGCCATCGTGGTGATCTGCGTGTGAAATCCCGGCTTTTTGACGTGCTCGCCTTGTTTTTGAAAATCGGCGCGATCAGTTTTGGCGGGCCGGCGGCGCACATCGCCCTGATGGAGCAGGAAGTCGTCCAGAAACGCGAGTGGCTGACGCGCGAGCATTTTCTCGATCTACTGGCGGCGACCAACCTCGTGCCTGGCCCCAACGCCGTGGAGATGGCGGGGCATATCGGCTTTGTCCATGCCGGATGGCCGGGCTTGTTTGCCGGAGCGGGCGGGTTTCTGCTGCCCGCGGTGCTCATCAGCCTGGGCCTGGCCTGGGGGTACGAGCGGATGGGAGTTTTGCCGCAAACCGCGGCCTTGTTCTATGGCATCAACCCGATCGTGTTGGCGATCATCCTGGCAGCGACCTATCGCCTGGGGCGCGCGGCGCTGAAGGACAAGACGGCGATGGTGTTGGCGCTGGCGTGTCTGGCTGCGGCGCTGCTCGGTCTGGATGAGGTGTGGGTGCTGTTGGCCAGCGGCGTAGTGAGTGTACTTCTCGCTGCGCCGTGGCGCGCTTTCCCGGTGGTGGGATGGTTGCCGAGCGGATTGACACCGCTCAAGCCGCTAACCTCGGTTGTGCCTGTGGCAGATCGTGTGTGGCAGTTGTGGTTGTTCTTCTTCAAGGTGGGTGCGTTGCTTTTTGGCAGCGGGATGGTGCTGTTTGCGTTTATCCAGCGTGCCGTGGTTGAGCAATATGGATGGCTGACACAGCAGCAGTTGGTGGATGCGATTGCTGTGGGGCAGATGACGCCCGGGCCGGTTACATCGTCAGTGACGTTCATCGGCTACCTGGTGGCCGGCTGGCCGGGCGCAGTGGCAGCGACGCTCGGCATCTTCATGCCCTCGTTTGTCATCGTGGCGTTGGTCGGCCCGTGGATTCCGCGTCTGCGCCGCTCGACCACAGCGCAGGCATTTCTACGCGGTGTGAACGCCGCCGCCGTCGCGCTGATCCTGGCGGTGGCGGTGACGCTGGTGCCACTCGTCCTCGTGGATGGCTGGGCCGTCGCATTGTCATTGTTTGGGCTGTTCCTGCTGTTGCGTTACCGGCTGGATACGCTGTGGTTGGTGTTGGGTGGTGCGGCAGTGGGTCTGTTGCGCGCTTTCTTGACAGGGGGATAAGTCAGTTTTCCATATTGTTGATTAATGGTATAATTTCTCTGGGAATCTATTCCCAAAGATCGAAATTTCCCGGAGTTGCTGGCTTCAATCGGCCTGATTTGAGAGGAATGAACGAAACAACACAAGTGAACGCTACGTTCGGACAAGAAACGTCCGCAAGCGCAGACGACGCCGACCCATCGAGTAAAACGCGGCAGACCTGACGCAGCACGGCATTGTGCCACTGACCTCCTTGGAGTTACAGGGCCGCAGCGCGTGCTGCGGCCCTGTTGTGTCTCTCGACAGGACGACTTCATATTTTGCATTGAGGAGGTGTGGCATGTTGTACGTCAGTCAAATGCAAAACCGGCAGGTATGGGATGCCTGGGGGAATCCTGTAGGCCGGTGCGCCGATGTGTTGGTCGGCGCTGTGGATCGGAACTTTCCGCCTGTCAAGGCCTTATTGCTGCGCGGCGACGCTGATAAGAATGGCGACCGCTTTATCCCCGCTTCGTGCGTGAGCAGCCTCTATCCCAGCATCACACTCAATGTTCCCCAAGACAAGTGCCCGCCCTATACCCCGACCGGTGACGAGCTACGTTTGATTGACCGCGTTCTAGACCGGCAAATCGTGGATACCGAAGGCCGTCGCGTAGTGCGCGTCAACGATTTGCAACTGGCGCGCGTGGGCGATCAATACTGTCTTACCGGCGTGGATGTCGGCGGGCGCGGCTTGTTGCGTCGTCTGGGATTGGAGGGCCTCGGTCAGGCGCTATCCCGGCTGCTCGGTCGCTCCTGGAAAACCGGCGTCATTCCCTGGGAAGATGTGGCCCCCTTACATCAAGAAGACCCGCTCCGCTTACGGGTTTCGCACGACCGCATCGTGCAACTGCCGCCGGCCGACCTGGCTGCCATCCTCAATGACCTGGACCATCGCACTGGCGCCGCATTGATGGAAACCTTCAGCAATGAGACGTTGGCCGATGCGTTGGAAGAAAGCCCCGCCGAAGTGCAGGTGGCCGTCCTCTCGCATATGGAACCCGAACGGGCAGCAGATGTCCTCGAAGAGATGGACCCCGACGAAGCGGCGGACTTGTTGGCCGATCTGCCCGAACAGACCAGCGAACAATTGCTCTCGCTGATGGAAGATGCCGAGGCCGCCGAAGTGCGTTCGCTGCTGGTCTATCCTGAGGATTCGGCGGGCGGCATCATGACGACCGAATTTGCTCACGCGCCGATTGGTCTGCGTGCGGGGGAATTGTTGGACTATCTGCGTCATTCTGAGGCCGCCGGCGATGACGAAGTGATGTACTACGTCTATCTGGTTGACGAAGACCACCGTCTGCGCGGCGTGATCAGCCTGCGCGATTTGGTGATGGCTCCACCTGATGCCGATCTGACCCCGTGGATTGATCTCGATCCGGTAACGGTGACGCCTTACACGCCACAAGAAGAAGTAGCATACATCGTCGCCAAATACGATTTGCTGGCGGCGCCTGTCGTTGATCCGGAAAGCGGTAAATTGTTGGGGATTGTCACGGTGGATGATGCCGTGGATACCGTGTTACCCACGGCCTGGAAGAAGCGTTTACCCCGGTTCTTCTGATTTTAGATGATGAATGTGCGGGAGGACATTGATGAAACGGATACTACGAATGCCCGGATGGTTAAAACGCGTTTTCTTTTATGTTTCAATTTTGGGACCAGGATTGATCACTGCCAGCGCCGACAATGATGCGCCGGGCATCGCCACCTATTCGATGGCGGGTTCGACCTATGGCTATCGCTTTTTGTGGCTAATTGTGGTGATCACTGCGGGAGAACTGATCGTCCAAGAGATGTCCGCGCGGATGGGCGCTGTCACCGGCAAAGGGACCGCCGATTTGATCCGCGAGCGTTTTGGCGTGCGCGTGACGGCATTTGCGATGGCTTGTCTGCTGTTGGCGAACCTGGGGACGACCATTGCGCAATTCGCGGGTGTTGCGGCGGGGACGGAACTACTCGGCGTGAGTCGCTACATCACCGTACCGTTAGCGGCGCTGTTGGTCGGCTTCCTTGTGCTGCGCGGTTCGTATGAACGGGTGGAAAAAGTGCTGCTGGTGCTGTGTCTGGCGGCGTTAAGCTACGTCATCACGGCCTTTGCGGTGCGCCCGCCGTGGGGTGAAGTGTTGCGCCAGGCGGTCACACCCTCCTTCAGCAGTGACACAGGCTATATTCTCGCCGTGCTGGCGACGATCGGGACCACCATCACGCCCTGGGGCATTGTCTACATGCAGGCGTCGGTGGCCGACAAGGGGGTGGAAATGGCAGATTACCGTTACACCCGTATGGACGTGATGTTCGGCGCCGCGTGGGGGAACGTCGTTTCGGCGTTTATCGTCATCTGTACGGCGGCGACATTGTTCGTCCACGGCATCAGTGTGGAAACGGCAGAGCAGGCGGCGATGGCGCTGGCGCCGCTGGCGGGCGAAAGCGCGCGTTACCTGTTCACGACCGGATTGTTGGGCGCGTCATTGTTGGCAGCCTCGGTGCTGCCGCTTTCGACGTCGTATGCGATCTGCGAGGCGTTCGGGTGGGAGCGTGGCCTGGATCGGCGGTCGCGGGAGGCCCCGTTCTTCTATAGCCTGTATATCGGCATCATCGTGCTGAGTGTGATCGTGGTGTTGATTCCTGGCATTCCCTTGTTCCCGATCATGTTGTTTTCTCAATCACTCAATGCGATTCTCCTGCCGGTGCTGCTCGTGCTGGTGTTGCGACTGGTGAACAACCGCCGTGTGATGGGCGACTGGGTCAACCGCCGCTGGCAAAACATCCTGGCCTGGACGCTGACCATTTTGATTTCGCTGGTGACGGTAGTGCTGTTGGCGTCGCCGTTTTTGAATTAAGAATGTGTCGCCAGCATTATTCAGGTGGGACGCACAGGAAAAGTGCGTCCCACCTTGATTTTCATTACTCGGCGATGGGCAGATAGAGTTCGAGATCGAACTCATGGCCTGGCGCGCTGACGCGCACGTGTTTTTCCAGCCATTGATGCTCGGCGGCCTTGTAGGGACTGCTTTCGCGCCAGGCGACGAGTTGCTGCCACGTCGCGGGGATGTCGTCCCACGGGTTGCGGACGGTGCACTCCGCCACGGCGTACAGTCCACCGGGGAAGGTGACGATCTCCACAGGTTCTCCGGCGGTCTCCTCTTCCGTTACTGTGATCCAGAACTCGTAGCCGTAGTTCGGGCTGCCGGGCGCGGGATTCGGGTTGTTGAAGCCGAAGATGCGGTGCGCCTCGGTGAAGTCCAGGAGGCCGCGCGGCTTTGCCCAGTCCTCCAGCTTTTGCCAGGCGATATCCTCTGGCCCCTCCCCGAAGCCGTGAAAGCGCGCGACGCGCAGTGGTTCCAATTGCACAATGCGAATGTTGTTCTCGTTCATTAGTTTCCTCCGTTTGATGTGCGCCGGTTCGTTTGCATTGCCGCTGAACCCGCGTTATGCTCAAAGTATACGATACTATCCCTGACATCTACTGTCAGGGTTTTGTAGTATAATTTTTGCGCAGGTGAAAGGTGGCGCAAGCAGTAGCCGCAGCTTGCGGCAAGAGCAAACTAACAGTTTGCTCTACGTTTTCTGTTTCGAGACACGCGGTTGCTTGCGCCGGATCACAATCCGGCGCTGTGGGGACGGCGGATTGTGATCCGCCGGAAGCGTCGAAGTAAAGCGATTCTTGGAGATGATGTAATGCGCGCTGACCGTTTGTTATCCCTATTGATGTTATTGCAGACACGCGGCAAGATGTCCGCCCGCGCGCTGGCGGCGGAACTGGAAGTGACCGAACGCACGATCTACCGTGACATCGAGGCGCTGGAGATGGCGGGCGTGCCCATTTACGCCGAGCCGGGCCGCGACGGTGGCTACGCGCTGGTGGATCGCTATCGCACCAGCCTCACCGGGTTGTCGGAAGGTGAGGTGCGGGCGTTGTTCATGCTCAGCATCCCCACGCCGCTGGCCGAGCTGGGCGTGACCCAGGAGTTGAAGGCCGCGTTGCTCAAGCTCACCGCCGCGCTGCCCGCCGCCCGGCGCGGCGACGAGGCGCACGTGCGCGACCGGTTCTACCTGGATGCGGTGGGCTGGGAGCACGACGGCGGTCCGACACCGCACTTGCGCGTCATTCACGAGGCGGTGTGGCAGGATCGCCGGTTGGTGGTGAAATACCGGCCCATTTTCTCCGCAGAGATTGAGCAGACTGTGGACCCCTACGGCCTGGTGGTGAAAGCTGGGGAATGGTATCTGGTCTTCGCGCACCGCGACCGCATCCGTGCGCGGCGGGTGAATGAATTTATGGATGTGCGCCTGACCGGGGAGCCTTTCACGCGGCCATCCGATTTCGCGCTGGAAGCGTTCTGGAAAGCGTGGTGCGCCGAACGCGCCGAGCGGCATCAGCAGTTCCACGTGCGAGTGCGCATCGCGCCGGGCGCACGCGAGTGGCTGGCGTATTACCTGGGCAGCCGCGCCCGCGACGCGCTGGCCCACGCCGGCCCGCCGGATGCGGAAGGGTGGTTCACGCTCGATCTCACCTTCGACGGTTTGGAGACGGCACGCGCGCGTCTACTGCCCCTCGGCGGGGCGGTGGAGGTGCTGGAACCGGACGCGCTGCGGCTCAGTATGGCCGATTTCGCGGAGCAGGCGTTGCGGGTGTATCGACCGAAGTCGTGAGCCGGGACGCAGATTTTCGCAGATTCACGCAGATGATTTTTAGAAGATCGGCGTTTGTCTGCGTTTCGGTTTTGTTATCTGTGAATGACGTTACACTTCAACGCTTTCGAAACAGCGGCCGCGAGAATGGGGTCGACCTGGATCGCGGCGGTTGAGGGTTCCCGATCGTGTCCTTTTGTCTCAAGCGCTCTGGCAGCGTCGACCAGCCAGTTGATCGCCATGTCGGGAGGAATTTTGCTTGTATCGATCAGCAGGTCGAAGGTGGTGCAGGCATCCCACTGGATGTTGTAAAATGATTTTACGAATGTCGCCCGCACCTCATCCCCGTGTTTGACAATCGCCTCTGCTTCGTCGCGCGTCACCTGTTCCCGCTGCATGACTTGCTCGATCCTGAAGGCGAGTGGGGCCTGGATGCGCACGTTCAGCACATCGGTATAGCCTTCGAACAGGAAGAACCCACTCCGTCCCAGGATCACCACGTTGCCGTGACAGGCTACGGCGCGCATGACGCGGTTCAGCATAGAGACCATCATTTCCCGGCGTTCTTCCTTCTGCGCGTCGAATTTCTCCCAAAAGCTGGGGATGCTGTCATATTCGGCGCCGAATTCGACGAGGCCATATTGGCTCAGCACGGCTTCGATGAAGGCTTTGTCCACGTAATGGTAGCCCAGCACGTGCGCCACTTGCTCGGCGATATCATCACCTCGGCTGCCTAATTTTCTGGAAACTGTGATCACGGCCATGGCTGCACCTCCTTTGCGAGTAGTCTGATCGTTGTTAGTCGCATACTCCTGCGCTGCTTGAAGGATAGGGTGTTGACAGACAGTTTTCGTTGGCTTTGCTTACTTCAATAGTATTTTATTTGCAGGCAAAAGTCAATATGATTTTCAACTTGTCCTACGTGACGCTTTACGTTAGATGCGTATAATATAGCTATCATCCATGCACCATGGCGGAGGCGCACGTATGCAAGCAAAAGCCTTGTTCACAGCCTATCTCAAAGCGTTGGCTGAGACGAACCAGCGCGGCGATGCCCGCGAGGAGAGCTTCTACCCGGCACTGCGCGATATGTTGCTGAACGTAGCGCAAGCGCAAGCTAACAGCTTGCGCCACATTGCCGTCACCGTGCTGCCCAAAGCCACCGACGCCGGCAACCCCGACTTCCGCCTGTGGAACGGCGCTGACCGCATCATCGGCTACATCGAGGCCAAGAAGCCCACCGAAGAAAACCTGGATCGCGTGGAGGACTCCGAACAACTGCGCCGCTACCGCGCCACGTTCCCCAATCTCATCCTCACCAATTTCCTGGAATTTCGCCTCTATCGCAATGGTGAGTTGGTGGTGACGGCGTTGCTCGGTCGTCCCGTGGTGCTGAACCGGTTGCGCGCCACGCCGCCGGTCGAAAAGCCGGAGGCGCTCGCGGCGCTGCTGGAGCAGTTCCTCGCTTTTTCCCTGCCCCCGGTCTTCACGGCGGAATCGCTGGCCGTGGAACTGGCGAAGCGCACGCGCTTTTTGCGCGACGTGACGGCGCAGCAATTGGCCGCCGAGCGCGATCACCCCGGCGTGCTCACCGGCTTCTACGAGGCGTTTCAGCATTACCTTATTGGCAGCCTAACGCCGGGGGATTTCGCCGATCTCTACGCGCAGACGATTGCCTACGGGTTGTTCGCCGCCCGCGTGCGTGCGCAAAACGGCTTCAACCGCCGCGCCGCCTTCCATAGCATCCCGCACACCATCGGCGTGCTGCGCGATGTGTTCCGCTTTATCTCGCTGGGTGATTTGCCCGATCAACTGGCCTGGTGCGTGGACGACATCGCCGAGGTGTTGTCGGTGGCCGACGCGCCCGGCATCCTTGACCGCTATTACCGCGAGGGCAAGGGCAGCGACCCGATTGTGCATTTCTACGAGACGTTCCTGGCGCAGTACGATCCTGCCGAGCGCGAGCGGCGCGGCGTCTATTACACGCCCGAACCGGTGGTGGGCTACATCGTGCGCTCATTGCACGGCCTGTTGCAGACCGAATTCGGCAAGGCCGAGGGGCTGGCCGCGCCGGATGTGACGCTGCTCGACCCCGCCGCCGGGACGATGACGTTCGTGGCGCGCGCGGCGCAGGAGGCCGTGCAGACGTTCACGGCGACCTACGGCACGGGCGCGCGCAGCGACTTCATCAAGAATCACATCCTGCGCAATTTCTACGCCTTCGAGCTGATGATGGCACCCTACGCCGTTGGGCACTTGAAAATGGCCTTCTTCCTGGACGAACTGGGTTATCGCCTGCAAGACAACGAGCGGATGCCTTTCTACCTCACCAACACGCTCGACGACGTGGTGCTGGAACAGAGCCGCCTGCCCGGCCTCTCCTCCCTGGCAGAGGAATCCCGCCTGGCCGGTGAGGTGAAGAAGCAAACGCCGGTGCTCGTTATCCTGGGGAATCCGCCGTATTCCGGCCATTCCAGCAACACCGGCGCGTGGATTACAGGGCTGATTGACGATTACAAGCAGGTGGACGGCGCGTCGTTGGGCGAAAAGAACCCCAAGTGGTTGCAAGATGATTACGTCAAGTTCCTGCGCTTTGCCCAATGGAAAATCGCACAGGCCGGGCGCGGCGTGGTGGGGATGATCACCAATCACGGCTATCTGGACAATCCCACCTTTCGCGGGATGCGCCAGAGCTTGCTACACACCTTCGACGCGATTTACGTGCTCGACCTGCACGGCAACGCGCTCAAGCGCGAAACGACGCCCGACGGCGGCAAGGATGAGAACGTCTTCGACATCCGCCAGGGTGTGGCGATTGCGTTCTTCGTCAAAAATTCCCCCTCTTTGCCGGCTGAGAAGGGGCCGGGTAAGGTCTACCACGCCGACTGCTACGGCCTGCGCCAGGAGAAGTACGACTGGCTCGATGCCCACACCCTCGCCGATACCCCGTGGGCTGCGTTGACGCCGCAGACGCCGTTCTACCTCTTCACGCCGCACGATGCTACATCGGAGGCGGAGTATCGCCGGTATCCTTCTGTTCCTGAAGTGTTCCCGATCAACAGCGTGGGGATCGTGACGGCGCGGGACGGATTCGTCTTCGATTTCGACCTTGACGCGCTTAAACGCCGGATATGGACGTTGCGTGACACCGCGATGCCGGATGAATTGGTCGGTCAGGCGTTCGACTTGCGCGACAAGACGGGTTGGACCCTCAATGCCGCGCGCACGGCTCTGCGCCAGGATGCAGCCTGGGAAACAAAGTTCACGCGCTGCCTCTACCGTCCCTTCGATTCACGTTGGCTCTTTTATTACCCGGCGCTCATCGAACGCAGCCGTGAGGAAGTGATGCGCCACATGCTGGCCGGGGAAAATCTGGCGCTGATTACTGCACGTAGCAATAAATCACCAACGGTTGATCACTTCTTTTGTTCAAAGCATATTGTCGAGACTAAATGCGGCGAATCAACCGTACAATCGTATACTTTTCCTCTCTATCTCTATCCCGATCTGGACGCCCCACAAAAAGACCTCTTCGCCGTGCTCAAACCGGCGGAGCGGCGACCCAACCTGCACCCCGCGCTCCTGCCCGCGCTCGCCGCGGCCTACGGGCGGGAACCGTCGCCGGAGGAGGTGTTCTACTACGTCTACGCCGTCCTCTACGCGCCCACCTACCGCGCGCGGTACGCCGCCTTCCTGCGCATGGACTTCCCGCGCATCCCCTTCACGGCGGAGGCGGAGGTCTTCGCTGCACTCGCCGCACTGGGCCGGCGGTTGGTGGATTTGCATCTGCTGCGTTCCCCGGAACTCGATCCGCCGGCGTGCCGCTTCGAGGGCGCGGGGGATAGCGTCGTCGGGCGTGGCAAAACCGGCCTGCGCTACGATCCGACGGCGGAGCGGGTCTACATCAATGCGGCGCAATACTTCGGCCCCGTCCCGCCGGACGTGTGGGCATACCAGGTCGGCGGGTACCAGGTCTGCGAGAAGTGGCTCAAAGACCGCTGCGAACGGCGGCTCGCGCTGGACGACATCCGCACCTACTGCCGCATCGTCACCGCGCTGGGGATCACGCTGGCGATTCAGGCGGAGATTGACGCGGTCTACGCGGCGGTAGAGCGGGCGACGGTGTCATTCTGAACATTGCCGGTTTGCCTTTGCCACATTCTGCGGAACGCCTCCTTCGAAAATAGTCGCATAGTCATTACACACGAAACACACGGAAATCTCTGTGGAAGCCCGCTTGAAAAGTCAATCGCCG